>CAYJPX010000101.1:0-12987 GCA_964372195.1 uncultured Phycisphaeraceae bacterium | reverse complement strand
AGCTCGATGAGTGTGAAGGCGGCGCGCGGCGCGGCGGGGGGGGTGCGGCGGGGTGGTCTGGACATCGGGCTGGACATGGGGCTGGACATCGGCTGAGCCTCCCTCCGACCGGCCCGGCGCCGGCTCGGCCCTGGTCGTGCGCGCCCGGCGATCCGTGGCGGCTGCCGGACTATCCGGCCCGCGGGTCGTTCGGATTCAAAAGCGGGTCCGCCGCGGTGAGGCGGCGGACCCGTCGGGTTTCAAGCAGTCGGAGGGTCACTCCGACGGTTCGGCGTGGTGCTTAGTCGAAGAACACATCGAGGGTGACGGTGGTCGTGGTGACCGTCGCCTTGGAGAAGGACCGGATGTAGGCGTTGCCGTTGTCCTTGTTGGTGCCGCCGAGGGTCTGGGCCTGGTCCGGGGTCCGGTTCACATCGTTCTCATTGGCGAAGACATTGTCGCGCTGCGACTTCTCGTTGTTGGGGAGTCCGGTGAAGACGAAGGTGATGCCGTCGGGATCAGGGGTGCTCTCGAAATCGACATGGTTGTCGTTGTAGCCCACATTGCCCTCCCACTTGGTGCGGGTGCCGTGGATCAGCAGGGTGTTGGAGCTGCTGCCGACCTCGACATCGTAGCTGGGGTTGTTGCCGGTATCCTGCTTGAGCTCCCAGGTGGCGTCGTTGCCGGTGCCGTTCTCGAGGGTGTAGGACGGCCCGCGGTTGGCGAGTGAGGCCTCGGTCGAGACGAAGGTGTTGGACCACTTGGCCTTACGGCGGAGGAAGGGGATGGAGTGGCCGTAGGACATGCCGCCGGCGCCGGTGGCCGAGCCGTTGATGGCCAGGTCCTCGGGGGTGGCGCGGAAGGCGGGATCCCACAGGGCGAGCTCGGGGTCCACGGCGGCGTCGGGCTCGTCGAACTGGTAGTCCTCGTACTCACGGACATCGCCGGAGACCTCGGCGGGGCTGATGAGCATCTCGGCGGGGAAGTACCCGTTCCAGATCTGGACCGAGTAGATGTGCCGGGTGATGTCCTTGCTGTCGCCGCCGGGGTCGGCGATGGTCTGGTGGCCCTTGTCGAGCTTGCTGGGGAAGGGGTAGTCGTCCTTGTTGTTCTGTGCCCACAGGACCATGCCCTGCATGACGCCGCGGACCTGGCTGGAGTCCTTCAGTTGGCGGGCGGTGGCGCGAGCCTTGCCGAGCGCGGGCAGAAGGATGCCGATGAGCAGCGCGATGATCGCGATGACCACCAGCAGCTCGATGAGGGTAAATGCACGATTCTTCATGGGTCGTTCTCCACAATTCGTTGCGCCCCGGCGGCACACCCCCGCCCGGGCAGATTCAGCATGATTGATCCAGGGCGTCTCATCCCGACGATCCCGGACGCACCCGCCGAGACTGGCGGGCGTGAGGCGGGAGGGAATCGATCGACCCAACCGACGACATTTCGGCAGATCAGCGGGGCGCAGGCCGTGAACGGGTGGGAACCCGGCCAACGAGCCGCGTGGGCTGCCCAGGTTGTCGGCAGGCTGTCGATCCCTGGTCGGGACGAACATGGCGGCTCGGATAAATGCGAGCCGCGGAATGAGGACGGTTACACAACACCGACCCTGGTCTCCACATGCCTGCCATCCGCATGCGGTAGCCGATAAGCTACAGCATCCTATCCGTGCGTCAAGCCCCAAGTGTTGCGGCCGCATCACGGAGAACCACAATCCGACCGACAGGACTGAACAATGTCCGAACAATCGAACCCGGAAGCCCGCCTTCTCGGACTGGGCATCGAGCTCCCCCCCGTCGCCGCCCCGGTGGCGGCGTATGTCCCCACCCGCCGCAGCGGGAACCTCCTGTTCGTCAGCGGGCAGATCCCCATCGCCGGGGGCAAGCTGCTGGCCACAGGGCGCGTGCCCGACCAGGTGACCGAAGAGCAGGCCCGGGCGTGCGCCCGGCAGTGCGCGCTCAACGGGCTGGCGGCGGCCCGCGCGGCGGTGGGGTCGCTGGACAAGATCGCCCAGGTCGTCCGCGTGGGGTGCTTCGTCGCCAGCGAGCCGGGCTTCGGCGGGCAGCCGGGGATCGCCAATGTCGCCAGCGAGCTGATGCAGGCCGTGTTCGGCGAGGCGGGCAGGCACGCGCGGGCGGCGGTGGGGTCGGTCGCGCTGCCGTTGAATGTGCCGGTGGAGATCGAGTTCCTCTTCGAGATTGCCGACTGACCGATCTCCGAGGCCCTGGCGCGAGCCTGGGCTCCATCCTGCTCGTCGCGCATGGTGGGTCCGAAGCAAGGAAAGCCCAGGCTTGCGCCGGGGCCTTTTGTGGTGGGATCGCACCCGGCGGGTCCGCGGCTACTCTTCACCACCATGAGCGAAGGCAACACCGAGACGCTGACCTGTGCGATCTGCAAGCAGTCCTGCGAGGGCAAGCCCCACGCCACGGACGCCAAGGGGCGCGTCGTCTGTCGGTCGTGCATCGACAAGAAGAAGGCGGCCCGGACGGCGGCGGACACGGGCGGGCAGGATGTGATGGGAGCCCTGCTGTCGAAGTCCAAGATGGCCAACGCCACGCCGTGCCCGAGCTGCAAGAGCTACATGCCCGCCGACACGGTGGTCTGCGCGCACTGCGGGTACAACACGCAGACGGGCAAGGCGATGAACACCCGCGTCGTCGAGGCGAGCAAGTCGAAGGGACAGGGCAGGAAGAAAGGTGGACTCTGGCCCTTCGGGCGCAAGTAGCCCGCCCGCTTTAGAGCGGCCGCCGCGGCGCAAAGGCCGCGTTCGCCAGCAGCAGCCCCACCACCAGCCCCACCGCCACCAGCACCATGCTCGACGCGGCCTGCACGCCGCCCATGGTGTCGGCATCGACAAAGCTGGTCACGCTACGGAACCCCAGCGACCCGGGCACCAGCAGCATGATGCCCGGCACACCCGGCACGGCGGTGGGCCGATCGGCCAGCCGCGCCCACAGGTTCGACGCCAGCGTCACCGCGAACGCCCCCACGCACACCCCCAGCTCGGGCCCGAGCCACGCGGCCCCGAGCCTCGCGCCGCCGAAGCCCAGGACACCGGCCGGCACAATGACGACCAGGTCGCGCAGCGAGGCGCGGAAGAGGATCGCCAGCGCCACCGGCGCGACCGCCAGGGCCAGCCAGTGCGCCGCGTCCCCCAGCGCCTCGGGCGAGGCGCTGCCCGAGCCGAACGCAAACGCCCCCGACTTCTGCCCGAGCGCCACCCCGAAGCCGATTGAGACGAAGACCGTCAGCGCCCCCATGAGCCGGGCGGTGCCGGCGGCGAGGTTGCGCGTCGCGAGCTCGGCCACCGCGGTGGTGAGCGTGAGCCCGGGCACAAGCACGATCACCCCGGCGAGGGCGACCAGCGGCGCCGAGAGCGGGTCCATCGTCGCGGCCATCGCGGCGGCGAAGAACGCGGCGGCGAACCCCGCCGCGAAGTCCATCAGCCGGGCCATCCGCCGGTCGAGCCCCGCGAGCCCGCAGATGATGCCGACGATGCACCCCACGCCCGCCGCGGCGACCACCTCGCGCCACCCGCCGCCGAAGAAGACCGCCGCCGTCGCCGAGGCGCACGCCTGGGCCGCGACCATCAGCACCGGCCCGTAGGGGCTCGGCTCGGCGACGATGGCGTCGAGCCGGGCCATCGCGGCATCGACCTCCACCGCGTCGGCGAGCAGGTCGCGCAGCACCGCGTCGACCTGCGACTGCTTGTGGAGGTTCACCTCCCCCGGCTCGAGGCGGAGCAGGTGGGTGCGTTGCTCGCCCGGCTCGCCGATCGCCGCGAACACGGCGGTGGGCGTGGCGAAAAACTGAGCATCAAGCCCGAGGTGCCGGGCACACCCCGCGGCCGCCTCCTCCAGCCGGTACGCCGGGATGCCGTAGGCGGCCATGAGCTTGGCCAGGGTGAGGACCAGCTTCTCCCGCCGCCGCATCGTGGGGTCGGACGGCGGGAGCGGGGTGGCGACGGGGATGGGCGGCAGCGTGGTCACGGCCGGGATGGTAGAACTCCCCCATGCCGGATTGGGAACAGAACTGGGCGTGGCTCGCGGCCGCGGCGTGGTATGCGGCGGTCAACCTCGCCGCGTTGGCGGTGTTCGCGTGGGACAAGCGGGCCGCGGCGCGGGGTGCGCGGCGGGTGCGCGAGCGGACACTGCTCGGGCTCGTGTGGCTGGGCGGGTTCGCGGGTGGACTCGCGGCGATGCGCTGGGCGAGGCACAAGACCCGCCGGTGGGTGTTCCGCCTGACCCCCTGGGCGGCGGCGGCGGTACACGCGACGGCGTGGGTGCTGGCGCTCCGGGCGTGGGGCTGAGGGGAGACGAACGCGACGGGCGCGAAGGGCGCGAAGAAAGGCAGCAAGGCAGATTCGCCACAGATGAACACAGATGAACACAGATGAACACGGATGAACACGGATGGAAACTGAGGTCAGGCGACGCCTGACCACCCAAACCCAGACTCTCTGCCTTTATCTGTGTTCATCTGAGTTCATCTGTGGCTAAAGAGGCTCGGCCTTCCTCCGCGTTCCTCTCTTTCTTCTTCGCGATCTTCGCGATCTTCGCGTTCGAGACTTCCCCTCCCGCGTCCTACTCCAGCGGGTTCACAAACAACCCCGTCGCCAGCTTCGGGTAGAAGAAGGTCGACTTCTGCGGCATCAGCTCGTTCTCGCGGCTGATCTCGCGGACCGCGTCCAGGGGCGTGGGGCGGACGATCACCGCGAGCTGGGCGAAGCCCGACCCGCCGCCGGCGCCGGTCTCGCGCCCCGAGCCGATCTCCATGACCTCGGCGATCGAGTGGGGGAAGGCCCACTTGACCGGGTTGCCGCTGTTGAGCTTGGGCTGGCAGATCCTCTCGACGATCAGGTGCTGGATGACCGCGACATCGAGCGTGCGCCAGGCCCGCGGCTTGTTGGGGAACGCCGTCCGCAGCGCGTCGGCCTCCTTGGTCGAGACGACGAAGCACCGCCCGCTGGCGAAGTCGATCAGGCCCAGGGCGTTGTGGTCCGGGCCGACCGAGGCGTGGGCGACGGCGTTCTCGATCGCCTCGGGGTTGGAGGCGACCTCGCGCACCACCAGGTCGTGGGTCGAGGCGTCGATGAACTTCTCGATGGTGTAGCCCGCCATGCCGCCCAGCACCCGGTGCGTCGGGCCGATCGCCAGGCCGGGATCTGACATGCCGACCAGGACCATCATGCAGCGCCGCGCCGGGTGCCCGGCCGGCACCTCACCCTGCTTCTCGAGGTGGGCCAGGTAGTTGAGCCCGGTGGTGTAGCGGTGGTGCCCGTCGGCGATAAAGACATCCTCGCCGGCGAGGGCGTCCTGGTAGGCGGCGATCGAGCCCGGATCGGTGATGGTCCAGACCTCGTGCTTCACGGCGTCGTTGGTCGTGGCGTGGAGGTCGGGTGGCGACGCCGCCATGAGGCTCCGGACCAGCTCGGACGCCCGGCCCGATTCATCGGCGTGGAGGCCGAAGATCGGCGAGAGCTGGGTCTTGGTCGCCTTCATCAGGGCGAAGCGGTCCTCCTTCGGCCCCGAGAATGTCTGCTCGTGCGGCAGCACCCCGCCACCGGGGCGCGGGCCGAAGGGCAGCGTCTCGACGGTGCAGGCCACGCCGCAGCGCTGATAGGTGGGGCCGTGGAAGTCGAAGGTCTGCCGGTAGGCGAAGATCGCGGGGACATCGCGCTGCCCGAGGACGCCGGTCTCGACCCACCGCCGGAGCACGCCCGCGGCGCCCTCGTAGGCCTCCTTGGGCCCGAGTTCCTTCGGCGGGACATGGGGGAGGTCGACCGCGACGATGTTCTGCGGGTCGCGGGCGAGCAGGGCCGCCTTGTCGTGGGCGTCGAGGACATCGTACGGCGGGGCGATCTTGGCCGAGACATCACCCCGGCCGTGGGAGAACTGGTAGGGGCGGAACGGATACACCTCGGGCATGACGACCTCCTCGGTATGCGTGGCCGGTTGGAGGGGACTCTAGAGCGGGAGACAGGCCGACGCGATGGCGCGCGGTCTGCCCGACGCGGAGGAAGGTCCGAGTCGCGGAACCCGGGAAAGACAGTGGACGGGCAGGGTGGACGCCCGCTCCCCGGCTCCGTGCCGCACCTCCCCCGCCTCACTGCGTTCGGCACCCCTCCTCAGGGAGGAGGTGGATGTGCAACAACGCCCCCGCCGCGCCATACCCTTGGCCATGCCCAGAGCCCTCGTCGTCCGCACCGCCGGCACCAACTGCGACATGGAGATGGTCCGGGCTTTTGCCCTGGCCGGGGCCGTGCCCGAGCTGGTCCACCTCGACGCCCTCATCGCCGAGCCGCACCGGGTCGAGGCGTTCGACCTGCTCGGGTTCCCCGGCGGGTTCAGCTACGGCGACGACATCGCCTCGGGGCGGATCTTCGCCATGAAGGTGCGTGAGCGGCTCTACCCGCACCTGCGGGCGGCGGCCCAGGCGGGCTGCCCGATGATCGGGGCGTGCAACGGCTTCCAGGTGATGGTCCAGGCGGGGCTGCTGCCGGGGCCGGGCGCGGGCGAACCCTGGCCCGAAGCGGCGCCCACGCCCACGCTGGCGCTGACCGACAACGCCAAAGCCCGGTTCGTCGATGACTGGATCGGCATAGAGCCGGTCGAGGGGTCGCGGTGCATCTGGACCGCGCCCTGGGCGGACATGGCCAAGCACCCCGCGGCACCGGAGGTGCTGGTCCTCCCCGTCGCCCACGGCGAGGGCCGGCTGGTCGCCCAGAACCCCGGGCTGCTGGCGGCGCTGGCATCGGGCGGGCAGGTCGCCCTCCGCTACCGCGACAACTTCAACGGCTCGGAGGACTCGATCGCGGGGGTATGCGACGCGACGGGGAGGATATTCGGCCTGATGCCCCACCCCGAACGCTACCTCGACTGGAACCGCCACCCGCACTGGACCCGCCTGCCCGCCTCGGTGCGCCGGGGCGAGGCGCCGGGGCTGGCGATGTTCCGGGCGGCGGTCGAGGCGAGTGTCGCGGTGCGGGGGTAGCGGCCCCACAGGGGGGACATTGCCCAAGGGGGGCGGGCTTTCCAGCCCGCACGGCATCAGGGGGGCGGGCTTTCCATCCCGCGTCCCCACCGCTCATTCCTCCATGCCCGCGGCGACACTCCCCCGAGCCTCAAAGGCACAGTCAGGTGGTTCGATCGGGTATTCTGAGAAGACGACGACTCCGGCTTTTTTTGGCCCAGTCCGCGCCGAGCCCGGGCCCGGGCGGCGTTCTGAGGGCAGGACCAATCCGGCCCAACCAGGCCCCACCCGGCCCGGTACACGCTCTGAAGGAGACCCCCATGCGACACATTCGGTACCGGCTCGCCGCCCTGGCCCTGGGCCTGACCATCGCTCCCCCGCTGGTGGCCCAAACCGAGTTCACTCCCGAGATGTCCCGCGAGGAACGCCGTACGGCACTACTCGAGCGGGCCGCTCAGGAGCAGGATCAATCGGCGTTCTTCGGGCCTGTCGTCGAGACCCAGTTCACCGGCGGAACGCTGGGCGACTACATCGAGGCGGTAAAGCGGGCGGCGGGTGACGACGCACCCACGGTGATGATCCGCGGCGATGCGGGTGCGATCCGCGTCGCCCCCGTCGACCTCCGCCAGATTCACATGTTTTCTGCCATACAACTGCTCGACGGCGACCACATGGGCCCCGACAACGAGACACCCTACGGGGTCAGGTCGGTCAATGTTGGTGCCCCCTCCGGCGGTCGGCCCGCCTACCTCGTGACGATCGAGGGGTTCGGCCGCCCCAAGGCCGGGCAGCCCGAGCGGGACTTCATGGTGCTCCCCATCCGCCAGATCACCGAGGCGTTGCCCGGCGACCCGCCCGAGATCGTTATTCCGGCCGAGACCGTGCTGACGGCGGTCGAGACCGTGATCGCCATCGCCGACCCGGAGGGCTCGGCGACCGAGATCCGCTTCCATCCCGAGTCGGGGCTGCTCATGCTCGCCGGGCCGAGCAAGGCGCTCGTCGCCGCCGAGCAGGTGCTGGGGCAGATCACCCGGGATGTGGAGCAACGCCGCGACCGGGCCCGAGAGTTGCAGCGGGCGCAGGGTCTGACCAATCCCGATGCGCTAGAGCAGCAGCTCGCCGAGGCGCGGGCTGAAGATGAAATGATGGAGGTCCGACTTGGTAACACCCACGAACAGCTTCAATTGGCCGCGGAACAATTCGCCCAACTGAAGGCCCTGGCTGATTCTGGCAGCGCCTCGGCGGCGGAACTCCGATCAGGACAGCAGGAGTTCTTGGAACTGAAGGCCTCGGCCGAGGAGCAGCAGATCAAGCTCCGGCTCGCAGCCGAGCGGGTCGATCGCCTTCAGAAGCAACTCGAGCGCTCCAAGCAGATCGTCTCGGGCGGCGGCTCGGGCGCCGGGGGCGATACCCTCCGCGAGGAGAACGCCATGCTCCGCGACCGTCTGGCCATGCTCGAGGCCCAGATCGCCAAGCTCAACGAGGAACTCAAGGGCCGCGCCGGGCCCGGCGGCGGGGCAGGGAGCAGCGGCCGCGGCCCGACGCTGCCCCCCCCATCTCCCACGTGGGGGCGCCGGGGGGCCCGCGGCGGCCCACCCCCCCCCCCCCCCACACCCCGCGGGGCCCGCGCGGGCCCCCGGGGGCGCCACGCTTGGAACACGGCGTGCCCTACACCGCGACCGCACCGCCCGAGCCCGCCGAACAGGCCGCCACGCCGGTTGACGATACCGAAGCGCTCACCCGAGCCATCGCCCGCGGCGACACGCGGGCGTTCGGCGTGCTCTACGAGCGGTGGTTTGACCGCGCCTACGCCACCGCCCGGCGCCTCACCGGGCGGGACGAGGCCTTCTGCCTCGATGTCGTGCAGGACGCCATGCTCAAGGCGGCGAAGCGCGTGCCCCGCCTCGGCACCGACGCGGCCCTGGCCGCCTGGCTCGGGCGGGTCGTGCACCGGGCGGCGCTCGACCGGCTGCGGGGCGAGCGCCGACGCGTCGCCCGCGAGCAGGGCCGCGTCGTCGCGGCCTCGCCGACCGGCGGCAACATGCAGCCGGAGCTCGCCCACCAGATCGCGAGCCTCCGCGCCCGACTCCGCGAGCTCTCCGCCGAAGACCAGAGCCTGCTCGCCGCCCGCTTCGCCCACGACCGCACCCTCGCCGAAGCCGGCGCGTCGCACGGCCTGACCGGCGATGCCGCCCACGGCCGCATCCGCCGCACGCTGGCCGAACTCCGACGCACCGCCGAACCCGAGGGTGAGAGGACCACGCCATGACCACCCACCACCACACCCCCCAGCGCCACACAGAGCGCACGCTCGAGCCGCTCACCCCCGAGGGCCTCGCCCGCAAGCAGGCGATGCTTGCCGAGTTGGAGTCGGCCGTTCGGGGCCGGGGGCGTCGGCGCATCGCTGTCCGGGCGGGCGCGGGCGTCGCGGCGACCGTGCTCCTGGTCACCGGAGTCCTGGCATCCAACACGCTCACCCGAAGCGCGCCCGAGCCGATACCCGACCCCGTCCCCGCGGTCGCCCACGCCGAGCCCACGATCGACGCCCCGACCCCGCACCTGCCCGCCCGCGTGGCGTATGTCACCGACGACCCCTCCGCGCTCGACCGCCTCACCGTTGTCGCGACGGGCAGCACCGTCCAACGACTCTCCGACGACCAACTCCTCGCCGAGCTGCGGGAGATCGGCATGCCCGCCGGGCTCGCGCGCACCGAGGGCCGCGTGCGGCTGGCGTTCTACTCGGCCGCCGCCGCCGACCCCAACCGCACGCCCTGACGCGTCCTCGCGCCGGATCAGCGGCCGCACATCTCGGCAAGCTTGAGCACCGTCCGCCAGTTCCGCAGCGTGCTCACCGTGCCGAGCGTCTTGTCGAGGTAGGCGTTGGTGAGCTTGGTCGCCGCGACCCCGTGGGGCAGGTGCAGGTACACCTCGCGCCCGACGACCTGGAACACATCCCCCGGCGAGCGAACGGGGTCGAGTGCGGCCGCGGCCTTGGCGGTCGGCCGGACGCCGAGAAACGCTACATGAAGGCACGCCGGATCCGCCCGCTTTCCCGCGAACGGAACGCCGCCGACCACGCCCGCCAGCTCGTCGGCCGTCCGCGTCACCACGGGCGATCGCACGCCGTACCGCGCGGCGAGGAGGGCCTCGACCCGGCCAGGCACGCTCGCCGCAACCTGGGCCGGGGCCTCGAACACCACATTCCCGCTCTGGATGTACGACTCGACCGCTGTGCAGCCGACTTCCTCGAAGACCCCATCCAGGTCGGCCATCCGGAGCTTGTTCCGGCCGCCGACATTGATGCCCCGCAGGAGCGCGATGTGCCGTTTGCCCGCCATGCGCCCATCGTACCCGCCCGCGACGCCCTCCCCCGACGCCCGCCCGCTACGATGACCCCATGGCCCTCCGCCTGCTCCAGTTCCTTGCGACCACCCACACGCCCGAGGCGCGGCGTGTCGTCGGGCAGGCCTCGACGATCATCCTCATCGTCACCTTGGCCGGGATCGTCATCCTCTGCTGCTCGGTGCTGCTCCTGCTCCGGCGCCGAGCGCACGCCCAGGATCGGCCCGCCGACGACGCCCCCGCCGAGCCCACCGACGCCTGGGTCGAATCGGCCAAGCGCATGGCGCTCGAAGAGAACGATGACATCCCCCGCGAGCCGGGCACCGCATGAGCTCCCCGCACGCCGACACCGCCCCGGCCTTCTCGGGCGCCCGCCCCCTCGCCCTGGTGACCGGCGGCAGCCGGCGCGTCGGGCTCGCCATCTGCCTCGAACTCGCCCGGCGTGGGCTCGACATCCTGCTCACCTACCACACCGGCGCGGCCGCGAGCGATGAGGCCTGCCGTCTCGCACGCGGGCTCGGCGTCGATGCCCACGCGATCGCGCTCGACCTGGCCGATCTCGACCGCGTCCGCGACCTCGCCCGGCAGCTCGCCACCGAGCTCCCGCGCCTCGATGTCCTGGTCCACAACGCCTCCACCTACGAGCCCTCGCCGCTCGGCTCGCTCGACCTCGACCGCGCGGCCCGCCAGCACCGCGTCAACGCCCTCGCCCCGCTCGCGCTCAGCGCGGCGCTCGCCCCCCGGCTCGCCCAGTCCCCCCACCCCGGCGGGGGGGCGATCGTCGCGATGCTCGACATCCACGCCGAGGGCAACCCCCGCGCCGACCACGCCGCCGACGCGATGTCCAAGGCCGCCCTCGCCGCCATGGTCCGCTCGCTGGCGATCGACCTCGCCCCCACCGTCCGCGTCAACGGCATCGCCCCCGGCGTCGTCGCCTGGCCCGATGCCGGCCGCGACGCCGACCCGGCGATGCAGGCGCGGTACCTTGCCCGCGTGCCCCTCGCCCGCGCGGGCACACCCGAGGACGCCGCCAGGGCCGTCGCCTTCCTCGCCCTCGACGCGGCGTACACCACCGGGCATGTGCTCAGCGTCGACGGCGGGCGGGGCCTTCGCTAGCCCGGCCCTCGCCGCCACCGGGCCTACACTCCCGACCTGTTTAAGGAGTCCCCCGATGCACTTCGACGCGCACCAGCCGGTGATCGACGATCTTGAGGCGCGGATCATGACGCTCCGCGACTCTCTTTAACTACGACGCCAAACTCACCAAGCTCGGCGACCTCGAGGCCCAGATGGGGGCCATGGACTTCTGGGACAAGCCCGACCAGGCCAAGGCGGTGGTCGCGCAGTTTAAGCTCACCAAAGCCCAGATCGAGCCGCTCAAGGCGGTCATCCGCGACTTCGAGGAGGCCGAGGTCACCTACCAGTTGGCCCGCGAGGACGGCGACAAGGACCTCCTCACCGAGGCCGACACCGCCCTCTTCAAGCTCCAGGCCATGATGGAGCGCGTCGAGCTCCAGAGCCTGCTCTCCGGCAAGCACGACCACCGGAACTGCTTCCTCACCATCTCGGCCGGCGACGGCGGCACCGAGGCCAACGACTGGGCCGAGATGCTCTTCCGCATGTACATCTACTACACCGAACGCATGGGTTTCAAGGTCGAGGAGCTCGCCAAGAACTTCGGAACCGAGGTCGGGATCGACTCGGTCACCCTCCATGTCAAGGGGCCGTACGCCTACGGCTACCTCTCCTGCGAGCACGGCACGCACCGCCTCGCCCGCGTCTCGCCCTTCAACGCCCAGGGCAAGCGCCAAACCAGCTTCGCCACCGTGGACATCACGCCGGAGTTCGAGGAGTCCAAGCTCGAGATCCCCGAGGGTGAGCTCGAGTTCACCTACTTCGCCCGCTCCTCCGGCCCCGGCGGGCAGAATGTCAACAAGGTCGCCTCGGCCTGCCGAATCGTGCACACGCCGACCGGCTTCATGGTCGTCGCCAGCACCTACCGCGACCAGTCGCAGAACAAGCGCCAGGCGATGACCATCCTCCAGGCCAAGCTCGAGCAGCTCGAGGAAGAGAAGCGGGCCGCCGAACTCAAAGAGGCCAAGGGCGGCGACCTCAGCCGCGGCTGGGGCACGCAGATCCGCAGCTATGTCTTCTACGACAACCGGGTCAAAGACCACCGCACCGGCCACGAAGAGAGCAACTACGAGAAAGTGCTGCAGGGCTACATCGAGCCCTTCATCGACGCGGAGCTGCAACGCCGCCGGTCGGTGAAGGAAGCCCAGGCCTAAAGAGGCCCTGCCTCAAGAGGCCCCGGCGCAAGCCCGGGCTTTCCCGCCCGCGCGACCAGCCCCGCCCAACAGCCCGCGCGACAGAGCCCGAAGCGCCAGCGAGGGTCCAACGCCCAGCCACCCGCCGCGCCGGCCGGGGAAAGGCCGCGAGGCAGCAAGGCACCCCTGGATCGAGGCACCGAAGGGGGCCGGGGGCGGGCTGCCTTCCGTTCGGGTATCCTGCCCCCGATGGCCAAGAAGGCAACCAAGAGGACCGCCCGCAAGCCCGCCAAGACGGCCGGCGAGCAGCAGGCCGGGGCCAACCCCGAGGCCGCCACCCCGACCCCCGCCCCCACCCCCAACCCCCACCCCGCCCCCGGCCGCCCGTCGGCCCTGCTCGACACCCGGGTGGTCTACTGCGGCGACTGCC
>CAYJPX010000100.1:0-13013 GCA_964372195.1 uncultured Phycisphaeraceae bacterium | reverse complement strand
CCGGCGGCCTCAAGAACACCCTCATCGCCGTCTGCGAGGAGGTCGAGGGCGGCACCAGCCTCTCCGACTCCATGGCCAAGTGCCCCAAGACCTTCGACCGGCTCTATGTCAAGATGGTCGCGGCCGGCGAGGTCGGCGGCGTGCTCGATGTCATCCTCCAGCGGCTCGCCGAGTTCATGGAGAAAAGCCAACGCCTCAAGCGACGCATCCGCGGCGCCATGGTCTACCCCATCGTGGTCATCGCCATCGCGCTGATCATCCTCACCGCGATCATGATCTTCATCATCCCCAAGTTCGAGGCCATCTTCAAGGACTTCGGCGTCGCCCTGCCCTGGCTCACCCAATGGCTCATCCAGACCAGCCGCTGGGTCGCCGGCACCGCCTCGCCCGACCAGTCGATGCCCGGGGCGGTGTGGGTCGTCGCCTTCCCCTTCATCGCCTTCTTCTTCTGGAAGCTCATCCGCAAGGCCGGCCCGGGACGCGCCTTCACCGACATCCTCATGCTCTGGACGCCGGTCTTCGGCAAGCTCATCCGCAAGACCACCATCGCGAGGTTCACCCGGACGCTCGGCACGCTCATCTCCGCCGGCGTGCCCATCCTCGAGGCGATCAAGATCACCGCCGAGACCTCGGGCAACTATGTCTTCGAGAAGGCGCTCAACAATGTCCACGACTCCATCCGCGAGGGAGAGAGCTTCGCCGGCCCCCTCCGCGAGAGCAAGACCTGCGACGCCATCGTCGTCAACATGATCGATGTCGGCGAGGAGACCGGCGACATGGACGCCATGCTCCTCAAGATCGCCGACAACTACGACGAGGAGGTCGATGTCGCCGTCGCCTCGCTCGTCAGCCTCCTCGAACCCCTCATGATCGTCGTGCTCGGCGGCATGGTCGGCACCATCGTCGTCGCCATGTTCCTCCCGCTCGTCGCCATGATCAACAGCCTCGGCAGCGGCGGCATGTAGCCCGCGGAGACGGCATGAAGCACACGACCACCACACCCAATCCGCGAAACCCCGGACCGCGGGGCGGCAGGGCCTTCACCCTCGTCGAGCTCCTCCTGATGATCATCATCGTCGCGATCCTCATCAGCCTGCTCGTCGTCGGGATGCACTACGCGGTCTCGGGGGCCAAGCGGACCGCCGGCGTCCAGGATGTCGGCAGCCTGCGGGTCGCCGTCCAGTCGTTCAAGAACGACTTCGGCTTCCTCCCCCCGCTCGTCCAGGACGGCTACCCCTCCACGCCCGACACCACCGGCCCGCTGCGCACGCTCGGCTCGCGGATGACCCCCAATGTGTACGCCTTCAGCGATCCCTCCGAGCTGGACTTCCTGCGCAACATCCCGCCCCAGAACGAGGACTACCGCTTCAGCGTCTACAGCCTGTCCTACTACCTCATGGGCGCGCTGGACAAGTCGGTCGACGGCATCGAGGGCCCGGGCGGCAAGGCGCCCAAGCGCGACGGGTCGTTTGACTTCCTCGGCAACGCCACCTTCGACGCCTACTACGAGCCCAAGGCCGGCGGCGTCAACTTCGCCCCCTGGCAGTCCAACGACGACCCCCGCGACGGGCGGTTCGAGCTGCAAGACCGGAACTACAAGCCCTTCCGCTACTACCGCTGGGTGCAGGGCGACCCGGCCAACCCGAACCTCAAGGGCGTGCTGAATGTCCCGGCCGTGGTCGGCGCGAGCAAGGCGCGATCGGAGCTCGGGCAGGCCGAGTTCGCGATCGTCGCCGCGGGCGCCGACAAGGTGTTCGGCGACATCAACAATGAGGGGAACATCGGCTCGGCGACAGAGACCATCGAGCAGATCGAGGACGCCCTCGGCAAGCGGTTCACAGGCTCCGACCCCGATGCCGAGGCCGAGGCCGCCGCACGGGCGGACAACATTGTGGAGGTCGGCCGATGAACACCCACCCGCCCCGCCGGCACGGCCCCGCCCGCCACGATCGGCGCACCCCGGCGGCGTTCACGCTCACCGAGCTGATCGTCGTCATCATCATCATCATCCTGCTGACGGCGGTCTCCGTGCCGTCCATCCGCTCAACCCTGGCCTCCACCGACTCCTCCAACGCCGAGACGCAGCTCCGCCTGGCCCTGCTCTCGGGGCGTGACGCGGCCCTGCACTCCGACCGCGGCGTCGACACCGCGGTGGTCTTCACCTACGAGCCCGGCGGCCGCACGACAGCGCTCGTCTGCGAGCTGGTCGGCTCGTTCGACGACGAGTCCAACGGCCCGGCGAACGCGGTCAACCGCGACATCTTCGTCCCGATCCCCACCTTCCCACCGCTCCAGCTCCCGCCGGGGTGGATGGTGGGGGGCTTTGTCCCCGCGGGGACGCTCGACCTCGGCAGCTCGGTGTCGGACTGGTACGAGGGCGGCCGGTACGACGCCGCCAGCCGCAACTGGCTCTTCCCCGAGACCGATTTCTACGACCAGCGCGACACCGACGACGGGCAGGACCGCCAGTCGTTCATGGTCCGTTTCACCGCGGGCACCGGCGCGGTCGACCTCGGCAGCACGCGGGAGGCGCTGGTGGTCTCGCCCAGGGCCACAGCACAGGGGAGGTCCAATCCGCCGCCGAGCTTCGTAGGTACGAACGAGGACTGGCAGAATTCTCAAGTTGACCGGAAGCCTGATGTTGCTGCGGTCGTGCGCAAGGCGCTCCTGCGGGACGATTGGCGGGGCACGGGCAATGTGACCACGCTCTTCGGCAACATCTCGGGGGACACGATCCTGTGCCGGACGATCGACCAGCTTGTCCTGTACAAGATCGGCGACCTCTCGGCGGCGCTGGGCAAGAATGCGGACCGCGACTCCGGCTGCTTCTACCGCGATTCCGAGGACCCGACCTTCGCCGTCCCCCCCGCGGTCATGGACAGCGCGTACGCCTGGCTCGAGGGCAACACCAACCTCGACAACGACTGGCTGGACGATGGCGACCTGCCCGTCGCCCGGATCTACACCGTGCAGCGCTACACCGGCGCGCTCCAGCCCGTCCCCCTGCGGGACCTCTCGCAGTCGAACCGCCCGGGAGGGAGCCAATGAACATCCGCCGGCCCCACCCCGAGCGCACCGCGTTCTCCCTCGTCGAGGTGCTCATCGCCATCCTCGTCCTCTCCCTCGGCCTGCTCGGCCTGGGGGCGGTCTTCCCCACCATCCTCCGCCAGCAGCGCCTCGCCACCCAGACCACGCTCGGCCTGACGGCACAGAACGCCGCGGGGCCGATCCTCGGGAGCAATGACAACTTCAGGCCCGGCGGGCGGGGATGGCCGGCTCTGCGCGAGTATGTCCTCGTGGCGACCGGCGGTACCGACGGCGAGTGGATCCCCGTCGAGCCCGAGGCGACCGACCCGGGCCACCTGGGTAGCTACATCCTGTCCGATCCGAATGATCCCACCAACCCGGTGTTCCTGCCTCTCTCCCAGCGGCTCTATCCGCTGCCCTACTCCACCGAGGTCGAGCCCCGCTTCGTGTGGGACATGGCCGCGCGCATCACGGATACGGCCGATCCCGCGAACAGCCCGCTGATGGTCGCGGTGTTCCTCCGCCCGATCGACACGGGGATCAAGCCAGGGTTCCGCGATGCAGGCAGCGGCAACCGCGAACCCTACTCGCTGGTGGCGACGCTTCTGGACAAGAACCTCGGCAACCGTTTCCGCCGGAATCCGATCTCGGTGAACAGCAACGGCGAGCCCACCTTCGACGGTCGGCGCGATCGATCCGCGAGGTACGCGACGCCGATTGTTGCAGAGCTCGGTAGCCCGGGTATAGAGATTGATCCCCGTTTCTTCGCATTGGTCGATGTCCTTTCTCTCGGCACCGATGATGCCATCGCGGTCACGCTGCTCGCGCAGCGCGGCCAGCGATTCATCGACCGAAACGGGGAGGTATTCACGGTCGCAGCGGTGGAACGAGACCGCGTCGGCGGCACGCTTATAACGGCGGATCGCCCGTTGCCCATCGATCCAGACGGTGACGGGGCGAACTTCGACTTTACTCTCATCAACCCGGTGATCTTCCTCCCGACCCCCACGACGCTCGAGCCGGACATCTTCGTCATCAAGCCCTAGCCGACCGCGAGGTACCCCATGCAGACCCGCAAGAGAGCCCAGCACGCGCCACGCCGAGGCATCGGCTTCACGCTCATCGAGCTGATCGTGGCGATCGGCGCCATGGCGCTCATCGCGGTCGGCATCGCCTCGATCTTCGAGGCCGTCGGCCGAACCGTCTCCGGCGGCCGACGCGTCAGCAACCTCAACCAGTACGCCGCACTCATCGAACGCCAGATGCGCGACGACTTCCAGGCCATGACCCGTGACGGCGTGCTCCTCATCCGAAACCAGTTCGTCGATGTCGACCTCGATGGCCAGATCCTCGACCCCCAAGACCGGGTCCCCCTCCACGCCGACGAGGACCCCAACGAGCAGCGAATCCGCCGGGCCGACCAGATCATCTTCTTCATTCGCGGCGACTTCTCGAGCGCCCGCTCCCCGATCATCCCCGGCGTCAACGCGACCTCCAAGGAGGCCATGATCCACTACGGCCACGGGATGCGCCTCGACCCCATCGAGGACTACGCCACAACGCCCGGCTTCGAGGCGCCCGAGGTCGACGATGGCCGGTTCCCCATGCCCACCGGCGCCTCGCCCTACCGCGAGGAGCTCGGCCTCGGCGTGCCCGACACCCCCGAGCCCCGCGTCGACGAGCCCAACCGCTACGCCTCCGACTGGACGCTCAACCGCTGGGTGCGGCTGCTGGTCCCGCCGGCCAGCGCAATGCAGGACCTGCCGCAGGACCCCGCCGTGTGGACAGACCTGGGGCTCGACCCCATCAACGCGATCGACAGCGAGATCCAGATCGCCGGGCAGCCCGCCGCCGCGTCGGCCTTCACCACCCTGGCCGCACGCTTCCCCACCCCCGGCTTCTTCCCCGCAAACTTCATCCGCGGCGCCGGGGGCGATACGGACCGTCGCCCGACCAGCGCCTCTGGGCTGGTTGATGTCCTCACGACCGACCTCGCCGAGATCCGCCGCATCATCATGGACGCCGGCGGCTACCCGTGGGATGTCGCCAGCGAGACCGACCTCTTCGACCCCTCAGGCCCGGCGAGCTCGCTGCTCAACGATGTGTACGACCACACGGGCGCCGACCTGCCCTTCATCCAGGCCTGGATGGACGACCTCTTCCCCACCAACCCCCACCCGCGGTTCACCCTCAACCCCGACCAGACCAACATCCGCCCCCGCTACGAGCCCGAGCTGCCCGACCTGACCGGCACGCTCGCCGCCTACGACAACGGCACGACCGGGGCCGCCGTGTTCGAGCAGAACTTCCGCCTCGCCGACCAGCAGATCCTCGGCTCATCGGTCTTCGTGCCCCGCTGCACCGAGTTCATCGTCGAGTACTCCTTCGGCCAGGTCGTCGACAACGACGCGCTCCCCCAGCACGGCCAGCTCGTCTGGTACGGCAAGGAGCGTTCCCTGACAATCGACGGCAACACCTTCGATGTCGTCTGGCCCTACCCCGACGACACCACCGACCAGACCAACAACCCGCGCCTCTACGCCATGCCCTACACCCGGCTCGACGGCTCGCAGGCGACCCGTACCCTGCAGCCCGGGATGCTCTACGACTGGTTGAACCCGAACAACCCGCCCGAGGTGCTGACGGCCCACTTCGGCTACACCGACCCCACCTACACCCCCTCCCCGACCGACCCGAACGACCCCGCGACCGTCCCCTGGCCCTGGCCCAAGCTCATCCGCATCACCATCTCGCTCGCCGACCCGTCCGACCCCTCGATCGAGCAGACCTTCCAGTTCATCTTCGAGACGCCGGAGGCGGACGCCTACTGACCGCCGCCCCCAGGCCAGACGCGCGGGGTCCCCCCCGCGCAAGGAGATTGCCATGCTCAGGCGACTGCTCAACGCACGCAACACACGCCCCGGCGCCCGGCTCGCGCTCGTCCGCGCCATCGCCGGCCTGCCCGTCGCGATGCGGCAGACACGCCGCGGGTCGTTCCTCATCATGGTGGTCGGCACCCTGGCGTTGCTCGCGATCATCACCATCGTCTATGTGTCCATCGGCCGCTCCGACCGCCAGACCAGCATGGCCGCCCTCAAGCACGACGACCGGCGAGACACCCCCGACCAGCTCGGGGCATACCTCAGCTCTGTCATCGCCGACGACCTCTTCGACACGATCTATCTCGGCGAGCGCAACCAGAACGGCGACCCTATCTTCCGGCGCGAGGCCTTTGACTACCCTTCCACCGCCTACGCCGCCATCCTCCCACTGGGGAGCGGCGACACGCCTTCAACAGCCATCACCGTCGGCGACGCCGCCGACGCCCGCTTCCACTTCACCCCCACCGGCAACGGCACGGGCACCGACCCCTGGCTGGCCTCCTCCGAGCCCTGCCTCCTCGACTTCGAAGGCGCCGCCCTCACCGGCGGGCCCCAGGACTACTTCCGCGAGCGGCTCGACTGGCTCAATATCTCCAACTTCGCGCCCGACGGGGCCTTCGTCAACCTCTTCAACCTGCGGGGCAACACCTCCAACGGCAGGTCGCAGGGCAACTTCGACGCCACCCCCTGGGAGATGCGCGGCTACGACCTCGACAACCGCTCCGCCGCCGCCCCCCTCACGCTCTTCGAGGACGCCCCGGCCATGGGCGGCCGCGGCGTGGCCCTCGACTACGGCGCCCCCGCCGTCGCGTCCGACGATGCCGACGCCCTCCCCGCCCAGTGGACCGCCCGGGGCCGCTGGCTGGCGCACCCCAGCGCCGACCCCGTCTACGCCCCGGGTGAGCCCGAGTACATGCTCTACCAGTACGCCGACGCCGACGGCGATGGCATCCTCGACTCCCGCTGGTTCGAGCTCGTCGAAGACCGCGACCGGACCGACAACATCGAGCACTGGCTGATCGAACGCGACGACGACATGCGGTTCTTCTTCGCCGTCCGCGCCGTCGACCTCTCCGGCCGCATCAATGTCAACACCGCCACCGACTCCACCCTCGCCCCCCTCGCCGCCGACCCCCTCGGCGTGCTGCCCGGCGGCGTGGATATCCGGCCGTACCTCACCCTGGAGGGTTTCTACACCGACCTGCGGACCAACTTCGGCTACGAAGTCTCCATCCAGGGTTCGGGGGTCAGCGACTACTCCGCGTACAACAGCGTCGGGGCCAACGGCGAGCTCCCTCACATGGTTGGTGAGAAGGCCTACGACGCCCTGCGCATGGTGCTGGATACCGGCATCATGCCCGAGCGCGGCTACGCGGGGCTGCAGTACCTGGCCGGTGGCGCCGCGATCGACCGCGAGTTCGGGGACGGTGTCGGTGGCCTGAACCTCAACCCCTACTGGGACCCCTACTGGAAGACCACCGGCGCCTTCGGCCCCTCCGACTACTACTCCCAGTTCGCCGGCTTCGGCTCGGGCGGTGGCGCGGGCTATGCCCCGGGCGGGATCCTCGATTCCGGGCTCGGCAGGTTCTTCACCGCCGACTCGCTCCTCGAACTGCTGACCTATAACGGCGTCAACGACGACCGCACCAACTCGCCGCTCGAGGTCGCGCTCGGCGGGCGTGCGGATGGGTACCCCGGCTTTAGCCCCCTCCGCGACAACCGCCAGACCGACAGCGTCGAACGCCTCCGCGGCGAGTGGGTCGGCGGCGCCTTCCAGTTCTACGACGAGGCCAAGGCCGCCCTCTACACCGACATCCGCCAGCGCCTCACCACGCTCGGCGGCGGGCGCCCGATCTTCGCCTCCGTCGTCCGCGCCGACCTCAGCCCCGGCGGCAATCCCGATTACCCCGACCCCACCGGCCTCCCCCTCACCGACACCGACACCGACACCGACAACGACGGCGACATCGACATCTACAGGGCCACCAAACGCCCCATCGGCAAGCTCTTCCCCGCCAACGCCACCGGCCAGGACCTCTTCGAGCTCTACGCCGCCGCCCTCAGCCCCTACTCCGACATCCAGCAGCACTGGGATCCCGCCGCCGGCTTCTTCGATGAGTTCCGCACCCTCTACTACGGCAACGACGGGCCCTACCTCGCCCTGCAGACCGCCGGCTTCCTCGCCGTCAACATGCTCGACGCCTACGACGACGGCGACATCCACACCAAGCGCACGCTCCTGTTCAACGGGAGTCAGAGTTTCCGCAGCAACGCCCTCGACAACAGCGGGCGCGATCCGAGCTATCCCTGGAAGCTGCTCGACCTCGACTTCTCCAACACGACCGCGTACCCCAAGCTCTGGGACGGCACCAACATCGCCGACATGCCCGAGGCGGTCAATGTCTTCGGCATCGAGGCCCAGCCCTTCATCACCGAGGCCGCCTCGTTCATCATGTACACGGATACGCCGAATGGCGCCCCGATCCAAGGGGATGAAGACTTCCCCATGGACGACAACAACGACGGCTCAATTGATTTCAATGATGATAGCTGGGGCTACCGTCCCAGCATCAACGGCAACCCCGACGCGAGCAACCCGGACTGCCTCTTCGAGGTGATCGCCTTCCAGATCCACAACCCCTTCGACGAGAGCATCACCCTCAAGCCCGGCACCGCGACCGGCGCGGACGCCGACCAGTTCTACATCCAGTACGGCGGGAAGTACTACAAGATCAGCGAGTTTGATTTCCAGGGCAACACCGAGACCCAGTCGCAGATCAACCTCGGACCGCGCCAGAGCAAGACCTTCTACATCCTCAGCGCCAACAAGAACCGGATCATCGCCAGGATCATCAACGCCGACTTCAACGGCATCCACGACGCCCAGACCGTGGACAAGTGGCTCGACACCCAGTTCGGCGACGAGGCCATCCGCATCACCGAGTTCGACCCGATGACCGGCTTCCCCAGCTTCCCTGCCTCCGACTTCACGAGCCCCCACAGCGCCATCGATGCCGAGAACCAGGTCATCAAGCTCTGGCGCATCGAGAAGCCCGAGTTCGACCTCGCCAACGGCGGGTTCGGCATCAGCGGCGTCGACGAGACGACGCAGAATGCGATCGGGAACGACACGCTGGTCGACCGCATGCGAGACTCTTCCACCACCGGCCCGACGCTCAACCGAGAGCTCGCCCCCTCGCCCGATCAATTCGGCGAGATCCCCGATGCCGATAGCGGCCAGGAGCCGCCGGACACGCCGACCAGCGAACACAACCGGGGCCTCACGATCACCCGCTGGGCCAAGCTCTCCCGCCGCGACGACCCCCAGGCCGCCGCAGGCACGGTCCCACAGGGCGGCCTGCCCGCGTACTGCCTCGAGGCCAAGGACCAGTCCAACACCGCGAGCTCGAACCAGGTGGGCGAGGACGGGTCTCTCGAACCCCTCCGCGTCATCGACTTTACGGCGGGTGATGCCGGGGCGCTCACGCTCCCGGCCGCCCTGCTCAAGCAGGCCACCGGCGCCGCGCCGATCCAGCTTGTCGAGACCATCGACGAGGACCCGCAGGACAAGAGCACCGGAACCGCCATCGGCTCCAACCTCGCCGGCATCCCCTTCGAGGGCGGCCTGGTCGGTGCGATCTACCAGCCCCCGCTCTATGTCGAGCCCTCGCTCAACAACAACAAGTTCGAGGTCAACGGCATCTCCACCATGCGCGTCGCCGACCTGCTCCTCCCCATGGGCATCGGGCCGCACCAGATCCCCATGCTCAACGGCCTGCCGCCCGCCGAGGACATCCAGTGGACCACGCTCAGCGAGGCCCTGGCCATCGCCCTCGCCTACGACCAGCCCCCGGCGCCGAGTGTCTACCATAACATGTACTTCGACCCGGCCGGGACGATCGAGCCCCTGCTCGACCGCGCGTGCCTGCGGTACGACGCCTTCGTCCCCTTCATCGACCTCGACACCGACGGCCTCTTCGATGGCGGCGAACCCCGCTGGGGCCTCGGCATCCCGGCCGCGGCCAACATCTTCGACGCCATCACCACCCTCCCGCCCAAGTTCGGCTCCATCGACGCCGTCACCCACGGGCAGATCAATATCAACACCGCCTCCCGCGAGACCCTCCGCGCCCTCCCGGCCCTCTCGCCGCCCAACACCACCAACCCCGACGGCACGCCCAACTGGTGGTGGACTGCTCCGGATGTGCACGACTGGCGGTCTGACATCGCCACCACCATCTTTGCCTACCGCAACAAGCTCGCCGTGTTCCCGCGCGATGTGACCGGCGCCGAGCCCGCCGAGCCCCTGAACTTCCGCGACTGGTGGGATCTGGCCGCGGGCACGCGCCTGCCGCCCCCGGGCTTCCCGGTCCCCCCGGGCGAGTCCCCGCTCGAGAACGCCCGCTGGGGCACGACCGGCGTCGCCGGCATCCGCGAGAGCCTCGGCTTCCGGTCCCTCGGCGAGCTGGCGTTCATCCGCGACTGGGGCTACCCCGTGAATCCCGCCTATCCCTTCGCCCACGACATCGACCGCCTCGGCTACGACGAATCCAACCTCGACGCCGAGGGCGTCGACTCGGTCGCCTACGACTACGACGGCGACGGGAACAAGACCGACGACGACGAGATCGACGACGACTTCAGCGAACGCCTCGCCCTGGCCAACGCCGTCATGGCCTCCAGCTCCGTGCGGTCCGATGTCTTCGCCGTCTGGTTCATCGTCCACGGCTACCGCGAGTCCGATGTGAAGGGCCTCGGCGTCAACGACCCCATGGTGCCCAGCGTCGCCAGGCGGTTCGTCATGGTGGTCGACCGGTCGAATGTCACCAAGCCGGGCGACGAGCCCCGCATCGTCCTGTTCAAGGAGGTGCCGCTCTAGCGCGGCGGCAACCGAGACTCAAGCGCTCCAAGCGGGGACACCCCGCTGGAGGAGATCGCCGGCCCGGTCGAGAGATCGGGCCGGCGTTTTTGGCGCCGGATCGGCCCCGGCCTACACTTGCCGGCCGAAAGACGGCAGCGACAGGGCGTAGCTCAGCTTGGTAGAGCACCTGCTTTGGGAGCAGGATGTCGCAGGTTCGAATCCTGTCGCCCTGATTCCCCAACAACCCGATTGACGACCGTAGAATCCGCTTTCGCGGAGGCTACCGCCAAGGAGGTTGCCCATGGAACTCGGGATGCTCTCATCGTTCGCCGACCCGCACGCTCGCCACGCGCTCCTGGTGCACCTGCCGATCGTGTTCGGCGTGCTCGGGATCGTCCCCTGCCTGGTGTTCGCGGTCTCGGGGTTCAAGTCGAAGATCGCCAGGGTGGTGTGCATCGCCTGGTTCGCCGCGGCATCGGCGGGCGCCGGGCTCGCGGCCGGCGCCGGCGAAGAGGCCGCGGAGGGTGTCGAGAGCGCCGCGCTCACGCCGGTCGAGAAGGCCGCCATCCACGAGCACGAGGAACTCGGCGAGGGCGGCTGGATGTGGCCGCTGATCCCCGCCGTCCTCGTCGCGGTCACGCTCGTCCCGAAGAAGCAAGTGCGGGTCGGGGCCGGCGTCCTGGCGGCGGCCGCCAGCGTGGGCGTCGCCGTCTGGATCGCCCAGGCCGCCCACCTTGGCGGCAGGCTGGTCTATGTCCACGGGCTCGGCGTCCCCGAGCGGGGCACTGCCCTGGACGCCGTCCCGCCCGCGAGCCCGGGCGAGGCGGAGGAAGACGACGACTGACCGGTGCCGGGCCGGTCGTGCTTTGAGACTCCTGGGGCAGGATGGGGCTTGTACGGGGCGGGCGGAGCGGGCGAGGCGGCTCGGGCGACGCTCAGCGCAGCCATGCCCCTGCCACTCCGCGGCGTGGAGTGGGCCCGTGGACGGGTGGACCTGCCCGATCCTCGATGGCACGCGAACAAGACAGCAACATCCGATAAATGAGACACAGATTTTTGTAGGAAATCGGTGCGGCCCGCGGTAAACTCCGTGGTGGATGCAGGCCGGTTCTCCATGCGGTGCCAGTTGGCAGCCGCGGCCGACAGGCATCTTGGGAAGATTGAGGGAGAGTAGAGATGCACCCATTTGCTCGTTCGCTTCGCGTGCCGGGCGTGCTCGGCGTGGTGGCCTTGGGGACAACCGGCGCCAACGCCGATGTCGTCATCCAGTTCACGGGGATGGACCTGGTGTACGACGGCTCGAGCCTCTACGACAGTGGCTCGACCTTGGGCGGGTTCGCGGACCCGGCGGACGCCGACCCGCTCGTCAGCGTCGACTTCTTCCAGAACGGCAACCTCGTGGGCTCGCTGAGCACCGACATCTCGCTGGATGTGTTCATCCCCGATGTCAGCGGCATTCCCGACACTCCCGGGACTGTCTACAACTTCTGGACGCCGGGCAACCCCGGTTTCGTGGACCTGCTCATCGGCACCTCCCCGCTCGCGTCCGAGTTCCTCCTGCTCGACATCGCCGCCAGCAACATCACCTACCTGGACGCCTCCGGGTTCGCCCAGTTCATCTTCGGCGGAACGATCGGCGTGAGCAACTCGCAGAACCTGCCCTTCGGGCTCCAGTCCACCGATCCGATCAGCTTCTCCTTCTCGTCCCGGATCGACCCCAACAGCCTGACCTCCAGCGGCGGGTTCATCACCGGCTTCGAGACCTCGGGCACCGGCGAGTACAGCAACATCCCTGCGCCCGCCTCTGCCGCGCTCCTCGCCCTCGGCGCCGCCGCGGGCCTCAGGCGCCGCCGCTAGACCGAGCCCGCTCCGAACGCGGGCGCGGCGTTGACCTGAACGCCGACACCACCAAGCACAGAGGCCCCGGCGCAAGCCGGGGCCTTTTTCCATCCGAGGCCCTGGCGCAAGCCCGGGCTCCTTCCCCGCGCGCCCGACCCCGCGCACCGACGCGCGCCGACCGCCGCCAAAGAAAACCTCGCCAATCATGGCAGCAGGACGCCATGCGCCCCGCTTCTCTCTCTACCAACACCCTCCCCACACCCCACAAGCCAAGGAGCCCGATCCATGCGATTCCCCCGCCCACCCCTGCCGACGCCCCCGCGCCTCCCCGCGGCCCTCCAGCTCCCCGCCCGCCAGGCCCACGGCGGCGGCGCGAACACCAGCCCCCCCCCCACCACCCCCCC
>CAYJPX010000099.1:0-13025 GCA_964372195.1 uncultured Phycisphaeraceae bacterium | reverse complement strand
GGTCTTGGTGGTGTCCTGCACCGGGGGCATGCGCCCGCCGCCCCTGGGCACCAGCGTCGGGTAGTCGTCGCCGTACGGGTTGGCGTCGAGCGCGTGGTCGTTGAGCGTGAAGCTCGACCCCAGCAGGTCGTAGAACGAGTCGGTCCGCTCGAACCCCGGGAACGGGATGCTCTCGGCCCCCTTGTCCAGCGGCGACTCGAACGGCTCAAGCTCGACATTGGTCTCCGCGTCGTCGGGCGGGACATCCTGGCTGATCACATACGGGTTCAGCGGGCGCCGCTCCGCGCCCACCTCGTCGATCTCGAGAAAAGGCAGTTGGCCCTTCTTCCCGCCGAAGAGCGCCCCGACGACCGCCGGCTCCCCGTCAAAGCCCGGGACCACATACTGCGGCAGCATCTCGTCGTGGTCGCCGAGGTACATCTGCGTCCCGAGCCCGAGCTGCTGCAGCCTCGAGCCGCAGACGGTGATCCTGCCCTGCTTGCGGGCGGTGCCCAGCGCGGGGAGCAGGATCCCGATCAGCAGGGCGATGATCGCGATGACCACGAGCAGTTCGATCAGCGTGAACGCCGGGCGAGGGTGTCTCATGGGCCCATCCTAGCCGCTCTGCGCCGACGCCCAAGCCGGTGGAGTCCCCGGCCTATTCGCCATCAGGCCCCGGACCGACATAGAGCACAAAGTCCGCGCGCCCCATGTCCTCCCCGGCAAGCTCGGGCGCGTCGGACGACACCATGCTCAGCGTGCACACCTTCACCCCGGGCCGCCTCCGCTCGATGTACTGGACCGTCCCGCCGTCAAAGTCGGCGTGAAACCGCCCAACGACCAGCACCGCGGGGCGATGCCCCTCCGCCGCGGCCCGCACGACCGAGTCGGCCATCGTCGAGTCCCACAACTGCTGGGAGCGGTAGATCTTCTCGAGCATCTCGGGGGGCATGGCCCCGCCCTCGCCGCTCTCACCGTGGTCGGCCCCGCCCATGAGCTCGAAGAAGTCGTCGTGGTACTTGCCCTCGATCAGCGCGTCGGGGACCGCGAACAGTCGCCGCTGCTCGTCGCCCAGCGCTTCGAGCGTCTCGTACCCCTCGGCGGTGGTCTTGCGGACATACCGCCGGGGCGCGTTGGCGCCGAACACCGGCCGCCCCGCCGCCTTGGCCGCCTCGACCATCCGGGCGTGCCCGTGCGGGTAGTTGCCCTCCGAGCGGCTGGCGGCCTTGCGGAACGCCTCGTCGTCGGTGATGCCCGAGAGGTAGTCGTCAATCGCCACCTGCTGGTCGCGCTCAAAGAACTCCAGAAGCAGCGCCGCGTCGGGCTGCTCGGCGAGCAGGTCGTCCCACAGGCTCGCGGCCGCGTCGAGCCCCAGCGGGTGGGCGTGCGTCTCGCCGATCACGACCACATCGGCCTGCTTGGCGGTCTCGAGCATGACCGCCCACGGCACGCGCTCGCCCTGCGGGCCGAAGATCGTCACCGCCTCACGGGGCTGCCGGGGCGCCACCGCCAGGCTCCCGCGGTGCCGGGCCCCGCGGCAGCCGGTCAGCCCGGGGAGTACCAACGCCATAGCCAGGGCGACGCTCAGGCAGTGCTTGCTCATGCCCAAGGATGACCTTCCCGACCCCGGGCGTCAAGGCGGCGTGGTAGAGTCCTGCCATGCAGGTGCGTCCCGCCAGCTCCGCCGACTTGCCCGAGGTCCTCGCGATCGTCAACCGCGAGATCCGCGAGGGCGTGGCCCACTTCGGCACCCGCGAGCACCGACTCGCCGAGCTGGAGCCCTGGCTGATCGCGCACCCGCGACTGCCCTTTCTGGTGGCGGAGGAAGAGGGCCGGGTGCTCGGCTACGCCCGCGCAGGCCGCTGGAAAGACCGGGAGGCCTACGACTGGGCCGTCGAGGTCGGCGTCTATGTCGCCCCGGACGCCCAGGGCCGGGGAGTCGGCAAGGCGCTCTATCAAGTGCTCATCCCCCGCCTGATCGAGCTGGGCTACCGCTCCCTCATCGCCGGCATCGCCCTGCCCAACCCCGCCAGCGTGCGCCTCCACCAGGCTTTCGGCATGACGCTCATTGGCACCTTCCCGCTCGTCGGGTACAAGCACGGCCGGTGGATCGATGTCGGCTACTGGGTCCGCACCGTCGGTGATGGTCCCCCGGCCGCGATCGCACCCGCGAGCATGCCGGAGCCCTGATTCTCCGCCCGTCGCCGGCGCGGGCCGGCCCGGACCGCCGTCCCGCTCGGCCACCAGACCTCTCCCCAAAGAGCGAGATTGGCGAGCGGCCACGCGAGGCGCCAGTGGGCGACCGGGTCGGCCGCGATCGTCGCCAGCGCGACGGGGTTGAGCAGCTCGGTGAGCAACGCCGAGTCTCCAATCGCCGCCCCCGCATCGCCCAGCCAGTGCTGGAACGGCAGGGGGAAGCTCGCCTTCGCCCGCCGCACCACCCCCTCGGGCAGCACGCCGGCGAACGCCTCCCGCAGCGCAATCTTCGTCCGGTCCGGCGCGACGAACCGATCCCCCATCGGCAGAGACTCGGCCAGCGCCGCGACCGGCCCGTCGGCGAACGGCGTCCGCCCCTCGACCGACGCGAGCATCGTCGCCGAGTCCAGCCGCTGGAGCAGCCCCGTGAGGTTTACCCGCCGCTGGAACCGCAGGTGGTCGGCCAGCGGGTCGTCGCCCCGCGCGGTCGAGGCGAATTCACCCGCGAACCACCCGGTCAGCCAGCGGTCGCCATCGAGCGCCGACCACGCCTCGGCGGAGAGCACCTGCGGCTTGGCCTCGGCCGGGCACCACGCCGCGGCCGAGAGCTGGAACAGCCCGGGGTCGGCGTCGCCGGCCGCGACATGCGCCGCCGCCGGCCGCAGCAGGTGGTCGTACCCGCCGAACAGCTCGTCGGCCCCCTCGCCCGAGAGGGTTACCACGCACCCATCGGCCCGAAGCCGCCGCGCGACCTCGTTGATCGCGACCTCGTTGGGGGTCGAGAGCGGCACGCCCTGACGCCGCACCATCTCCCGCCACCTGGCGGCGAACATCTCGCGCCCGACCGCCGCCTCGGTGTGGGTGGTCCCGAGCCCGGCCGCCACCGCTCTGGCGTAGCCGAAGTCGTCGGCCTGGGGCACGCCCCCGATCGGCGCGGCGTCCGGGCACCCGGCGCAGTAGGTCCGGAGATCTCCCCGCTGCCGCCGGGCGATGGTCGTGATGATCGCACTATCCAGCCCGCCGCTGAGCAGGCAGCATGTGGGGACATGGGCACGCAGGTGCGCCGCGACCGAGTGCTCGATCGTCTCGCGCACCTGCTCGAACCGCCCCACCTGCGAGCGGGCGATTCCGGCGGTGCCCAGCCGGAGGTTCCGGTGGGCGATCGTCATCGACCCGCCGCGCAGGCCGACCTCCATCACCCGCCCCGGCGGCAGGGCGTGGACGCCCGCGAACATGGTCCGCTCGCCCAGCACCGTCCGGATGGTCGTCAGGTACGCGCTCATGCCGAGCAGGTCGGGCTCGGGCGTCACCGCGGGGTGTTCGAGGATCGGGCGGGGCTCGCTGGCGAAAACCAGCAGCTCCGCCCCCCCGTCACGCCCCAGCCACCAGTACAACGGCTTGATCCCCAGCGGGTCTCGCGCCAGCACCAGCCGGTGCTCCAGCCGATCAAACAAGGCGAACGCGAACATGCCCCGCAGGTCGCGGACCCCCTCCACCCCCCGGCTCGCCAGCCAGAAGAGCAGGGTCTCGGCGTCGCAGGTGGTCGCGAAGCGGAACCCCTCTCGCTCCAGAGTCCGGCGGAGGTCGGGCTCGTTGTACAGCTCGCCGTTGTAGTTGAGCACAAACCGGGCGTTGTCGAGCGCCGCGGGGGTCTGCATCGGCTGCCCGGCCTCGGGCGTCGGGTCGAGGACCGCCAGCCGTCGGTGGGCGAGCAAGACTGTTCCGGGTGTCGGCGCCCCGCCCATCCGCCCGCCCCGCCACAGCCCGGCGCCGTCGGGCCCGCGGTGGGTCATCAGGTCGCGCAGACGGCAGGCCTCGCGGTCGCTGATCGTGAGGGGGGCGGTGGACGCCATGCCGAGGATGCCGCACATGGTCTCACTATCGACCCAACCGGCGCCCGCACCGCACGAATCGGCCCCGCCGCCCCGCGCGGGCGACCGCCCTACCCGCGGTCCCTGGCCGCGAACTCCTCCGCCGCGAGCACGAGGTCCGCGTAGCTGCAGCTCAGTGGCTCGCCCAACGCCGGCCCGAATGCCGCCCGCAGCCGATCGACCACGCCGTGGCACTTGGCCACGGGGAACCCCGGCGAGACCAACGCCTCAAACTCGAGGAACTGCCCCAGCCCCTCGACCTCGTCCAGGTGGATGCGCACATTCTCGAACAGGTACAGGTCCCGGGTCTTCCGCACGACGACCAGCTCCGGCAGCGGCGCCACCCCGAACCGCTCGCGGGCCATGGCGTCCGAGTAGATCGTGAAACAGCTTAGCCGCGGGCGGGCCTCGTCCCGGCGGTCGTAGAAGATCCACTCGGTCGGCTCCCCCCTGCACTCCCGCCGCTTGAGCCGCCCCGAGGGCACGCGGAAGTAGGTGTCCGTCTGCTCCAGCGTGATGATGTGAGTCGCCCCGACGGCGTGGCACGCCGCCCGGGCCATCGCCGGGTCTCGCAGCTCCGCCTTGTACTCGACATTGTGCATGGCGTCCTGCCTTACCCCCCCTCTCCCGCCCCCGGCGAGAGAGGGCCGGGGAGAGGGCTCCTCCTCTCCCCCTTCTCCAACGCTCGCGCTCGCGGACAGTCTACCAGGTCATCCCGGCCGATGCTCCGCCGGCAACGCCTCCAGCAGCCGCCCCTCGTCCCACACCTCTACCCCCAACTGCTCCGCCTTCGCCAGCTTCGACCCAGCCTTCTCCCCGGCGATCACCAGATCCGTCTTCTTCGACACGGATCCCGACACCTTCGCCCCCAGCGACTCGAGGATCTCCGCCAAGGCCGTCCGCTCGAAGTGCTCCAGCGTGCCGGTCAGCACAATCGTCTTCCCCGCGAACGCCGACTCGATCACCTCATTCGGCTCGCGGAAGTCGGGGTTGGGCAGTTCGAGCCCGGCCTCCATGAGCTGGGCGAAGGTGTGGCGTCCCGCGCCGCTCTGCAGGTACTCATGCAGCGTGTGCGCACGGACGGGGCCGAAGCCCTCGATCGCCGTCAGGTCGCCCTCGCCGGCGGCGAGCAGGTCCTCGAGCGTGCGGAAGCGCCTCGCGAGTAGTTTGGCGTTTGAGCCGCCGATGTGGCGGATGCCCAGCGAGCCCAGCACCCGCGCCAGCGGCCTGGCCTTCGAAGCCTCGATCCCCGCGAGCAGGTTGGCCACCGAGGTCTCGCCCATGCGTTCCAGCCCCAGCAGCCCCTCGCGGTGGTGGTGCAGGCGGAACACATCCACAAAGGCGTGCAGCGGGATCCCGCCCTCGCGGATGAGGTCGATGGTCTTCTCGCCCAGCCCGTCGATATCCATCTGCTTGCGCCCCGCGAACCAGATCAGCTTCTCCCGGATCTGGGCCGGGCACTCGGGGTTGACGCAGCGGCGGGTGGTTTCGAGCTGGGGGTCGCCGCCCTGGGCCGGGTCGCCCTCCGGCGGGTCGACCTCGACCGGCCCCTCGCAGATCGGGCACACCGGCGGCGGAACGATCGGCTCGGCGCCCGCGGGCCGCTTGCCGGGCACCACCCCGACCACATACGGGATGATCTCCCCGGCCTTCTCCACCTCGATCGTGTCGCCGAGCCGGATGTCCTTCTTGCGGATCTGGCCGTAGTTGTGCAGCGTGGCGTGGGTCACCTTGGTGCCGGCCAGGATGACCGGCTCCATGACGGCCCGTGGGGTGATTTTGCCGGTCTTGCCGACCTGGTGCAGCACCTCGCGCAGCACGGTGGTCTTGCGCTCGGCAGGGTACTTGTACGCGATCGCCCAGCGGGGGCTCTTGCTGGTGGTGCCGAGCTGGTCTTGGAGGGCCCAGTCGTCGATGCGGACCACCACGCCGTCGGTCGCGTAGGGGTGGTCGTGGCGGGCGGTCGCGAAGCCCTTGATTGCGCGCACGATGTCGTCGATGTCGCTGCTGTGGGCGAGCGCCGGGCTGATCGGCACGCCCAGCTTGCGGATCGCTCCGAGGAACGCCGAGTGCGAGCCGGCGAAGCCCGCGGCGTGCGTTCCGGCGATCTGGCCCCTGCCGTGGGCGACAAAGCCCAGGCGCCGCTCGGCGACGACCCTGGGGTCGAGCTGCTTGAGCGTGCCGGCGGTGGCGTTGCGGGGGTTCATGAAGGGCTCGAGGTCGGCCTCGTCGCGGGCGGCGTTGATGCGGACGAACTCGGCGAGGGGCATGAAAATCTCGCCGCGGACTTCGAGGGTGTCGGGGATGGGGCCGGCCGCCGCGTCGAGGGTGAGGGGGATCGCCCGGATCGCGCGCGCATTGGCGGTGATGTCATCGCCCGAGGCGCCGTCGCCGCGGGTGAGGGCCTGGGTGAGTTGGCCTTGCTCGTAGCGGAGGCTGACGGCGACGCCGTCGATCTTGGCGTCGGCGAGGAGGGCCGGTCCGGATCCGCCGCCGAAGAGCGACCCATCCCCACCGGCCGCCTTGGCGGTCCTGGCGTGCCAGGCGCGGAGGTCCTGCTCGTCGTAGGTGTTGTCGATCGAGAGCATGGGGACCGCGTGGGGGCGGGTCTGGAAGCCCTCGATCGGCTCGCCGCCGACGCGTTGGGTCGGGCTGTTGGGGTCGGCCAGCTCGGGGTGCCCGGCCTCCAGGCCCACCAGCTCGGCCAGCAGGCGATCGAACTCGGCGTCGGGCATGATGGGGTTGGCGTCGCTGTAGTAGGCTCGGTTGGCGCGGTGCAGCAGCTCGCGCAGCTCGTGGATGCGGGCGATGGGGTCGGGTCGGTTTGAGGCACTCGCCGGGCTCACGCGGGGATGGTACACGGAGTCGATCCGCCCGTGCCCGCGAGCGCCACGGACGGCAGGCCCCGCTATGCTGGGGGCGATGCCCGCGAAGCTCATCGATGGAAAGGCCCTGGCTGCCGCGCACCGCGAGCGGATCGCCGGGCGTCTGGCCGAGGCCCGGCGCCTGGGGCGGTCGGCCCGGCTGGACGCGGTGCTGGTCGAGTCGGGCGACAACGGGGCCCGGGTCTACGCCGAGAACCAAAAACGGACCTGCGAGGCCCTCGGCATCGAGTACCGGCTCCATGTCTTGCCGGCGGGGTCGGGGTTTGACGAGATCGCCGGGCGGGTGCTCCTGCTCAATCTCGACGAGGATGTCTCGGCGATCATGCTCCACCTGCCCCTGCCCGAGGGGATCGACCCCTACCGCATCCAGCGGCTCATCGACCCGGAGAAGGATGTCGAGGGCGTCAACCCCGCCAACATCGGCAACATCGTCTACGGCCACTCCAGCCTGGCGCCCTGCACCGCCCTGGCGACGATCAAGATGATCGAGTCCACCGGGATCGACCTGCGGGGCAAGCGGGCCGCCGTGGTGGGGGCGAGCAATGTGGTGGGCAAGCCCATCGCGGTGCTGCTCATGCGGCAGGACGCCACGGTGGTGAGCTGCAACAAGTGGACCGAGGGGCTCGCGGGGACCTGCCAGCGGGCGGATGTGCTGGTCGCGGCGGCGGGGGTGCCGGGGCTCATCACCGCCGACATGGTCAAGCCCGGGGCGGTGGTCGTGGATGTGGGGGTGAACCGGGTGGCCGGCCCCGACGGGAAGACCCGGACCGTGGGGGATGTAGCGTTCGATGAGGTACGGGAAGTGGCCGGGTGGATCAGCCCCGTGCCCGGGGGCGTGGGGCCGATGACCGTGGCGATGCTCCTGGCGAATGTCGCCGAGGCGGTGCTGGGGGGCGATGGGCGGGGGTAGGATGCCCGGCATTGACTCCCGGGGCGGCGGTCCCTTGGATTCAAGGGAGCGATTGCGGATCTCGGGCGTCTGATCCTGGCGTCCTCACACACCTGTCGGCGGAGCGGATATGAACCACCTGACCCTGGGCCTTTTCAGCCTGCCCGGCAATTCCGAACTCTTGATCATCCTGGCGATCGGCCTTTTGCTCTTCGGCAAGCGGCTTCCGGAGGTGGGGCGGAGCCTCGGCAAGGGCATTGTCGAGTTCAAGCGGGGGCTCAAGGACATCGGCGAGGAGATCGAGACCGAGTCGACCAAGGCGCCAAGCAAGCCCCGCGCCATCGCCCAGGAGACGAGTCAGGCGCTCCCGACGGGGGACACGCGGCGGGTTTCGCAGGTCGAAGAGGTCGAGCGGGCCGCGCCGACGGTGGAGCCCCAGGGCAACGGCTAGGGCTCGGCCGGGCCGGCCCGGTGTTCGTTCGCGGCCTCGTGCATCCCCGGCGAGAGAACCCCTGTACGATGGGGGCATGAAGAATCCCCTCAAGTCGTTGGCGGTTGTGGCGTGTGCCGCGGGGTTGGCCTGCGCGCAGGGCACGCTGCCCGAGATCACGGTGACCACGGACAACACGCGGATCGACAAGTCCTGCCGGGTGCTGGTGCCGGAGGGCACGATCCTCGTGGATACTGATGGCAATGGGGTGATCCACATCGTCGCCGACGGGATCACGGTGGAGTTTGTCGAGGGCGAGGCCGAGCTGATCGGGGCCGAGAAGGGCACGCCCTGGGAGACGCTCACCGGCGTGGGCATCCGCATCGACGGGCACAAGGGCGTCACGCTGCGGGGCGCGCACTCGCACCGGTACAGGGTGGGCATCTGGGCCAGCGACGCCGACGGGCTCGTGCTCGACGGGTGCGATGTGGCGGAGGGCTACGCCATGCGGCTCAAGAGCACCCCCGAGGCCGAGGACGGCGGGGACTGGCTCTGGCCGCACGACAACGACGAGCACCAGTGGATGGACCGCTACGGGGCCGGCATCTATGTCGAGCGGTCGGGCGGGGTGACGATCAAGGACTGCTTCGCGCGGCGCCGCCAGAACGGCATCATCATCGACCGCGTCACCGACTCGAAGGTCTACGACAACGACTGCTCGTTCTTGTCCGGCTGGGGGCTGGCGATGTGGAGGTCGAGCGGCAATGTGGTGAGCCGCAACGCCTTCGACTTCTGCGTGCGGGGCTACTCGCACGGGGTCTACAACCGCGGCCAGGACTCGGCGGGCATCCTGTTCTTCGAGCAGTGCAGCGACAACCTGATCGCCGAGAACTCGGCGACGCACGGCGGGGACGGGTTCTTCGGGTTCGCCGGCAAGGAGGCCCTCGGCCAGGTCCCCGGGCCCGAGGGGTTCAGCGTCGAGCGGGCCGGGTGCAACGACAACCTGCTCATCAACAACGACTTTTCCTACGCCCCCGCCCACGGCATCGAGTTGACCTTCAGCTTCGGCAACCGCTTGATCGGCAACCGCCTCGTCGAGAACGCCATCTGCGGCGTGTGGGGCGGCTACTCGCAGGACACCGAGATCGCCGGCAACCTCTTCGAGAAGAACGGCGCGATGGCCTACGGGCTCGAACGCGGCGGCGTGAACATGGAGCACGCGGCCGGCAACCTCATCCACGACAATGTCTTCCGCGGCGACAAGTGCGGCGTGCACCTGTGGTGGGACAACGACGAGGGCTTGCTCGCGACGGACTGGGCCAAGGCCAACCACCGCGGCGTCGTGGACAATGAGATCTACAAGAACCGCTTCGAGGGCGAGGAGATGGCGGTGCAGCTCCGCTCGGCGGGCCGCACCCTGATGGGGGGCAACGAGTTCGACCGCGTGCGGACCGAGCTCGACCTCACCGAGACGGCGCAGCCCGAGGAGGTCATGGTGACCATGGAGCTCTTCCAGGCGCCCGAGTACGAGGCGATGGGGGAGCAGCGGCCGGTCGGCGCCCGGGAGGAGCTCGCGGGGCGGGTGAACATCGTGATGGGCGAGTACTTCCCGTGGGACCACACCACGCCGATCGCCAGGCGCGTGGCCGGCGAGGGCGCGGTGCACCACTACGAGGTGCTGGGCGCGGTCGAGGATTTCTATGTCGTGCTCAACAGCGACAAGGGCCAGTTCGTCCTCCGCGAGCCGGGCCAGACCGAGGACAACCGCGTCCCCAAGTGCTGCCCGGGCGGGCTGCTGTGCACCTGCATCCCGGGCGTTGATCCGGATACAGGCCTCCCCCGTTGCTGCGGGTGTGCGCTGTTCGACGACCCGAAGGCGGAGGTGATCACGACCGGGCTGCCCTACAAGGTCGATGTGTTCGGGCCGGCGGGCGTGCACCCCTATGTGGTCAAGCTGCGCGGCAAGGACTTCGAGGCCGAGTACGCCGACACGCTGATCGTTGCGAAGTGGAAGGCGACCTTCTTCCCCTGGACGGTCGACCCCCGGGAGGATCTGGAAGGGTGGCGGGCGGGCGCCGAGTCGGCGGCGGCCAGGCGGGTCGACCTCGATGCGCTCTCGCTGCCCTACGCCATGGGCGGGCCCCGCGATCTGGGGCTGTCCGACGCCCTCACCGAGGCCGGCCCGGAGGCCAACCACTTCGGCATGATCGCGACCGCCAAGCTCCTCATGCCCGCGGGCAAGTGGCGGGTCTCGACGCTCAGTGACGACGGGGTGCGGGTGATGGTCGACGGCAAGCCGGTCCTCGAGAACTGGACTTGGCACAGCCCGGCCCGCGACTCGGCGGAGTTCGAGGTCGATGGGCAGGGGCTGGTGACGCTGACCGTCGAGCACTTCGAGATCGACGGGTACGCGGTGCTGGAGCTGGAGATCGAACCCGTCCGCGCCGAATGAGGGCCGCCGGCCGGGGTTGCCGGCCTGGGACGGCGTGCTACGATGACGGTCCCATGGCGAGGTAGCTCAGCTGGTTTAGAGCGGCGGATTCATAACCCGCAGGTCGTGGGTTCAAGTCCCACCCTCGCCACTTTCCCCGCACGCGGAGGCCCCTCGGGTCTCCGCGTTGTTTATTACGGGGCTCCCCTGTTGCCCCTGCGAGGCTCGGCCTCCAAATCTACACCCCTGCACCTCCGCACGGCCGGCACGGCCGTGGCACACAGGCCATGCTCCCACGAGTCACGCTAGCCACGCAGACGGCGCAGCTGGTCGTCGGTGAGGCGGTAGGTGGTCCACTCGCTCATGCCCACCGCCCCGAGCGACTTGTAGAACTCGATCGCCGGTGAGTTCCAATCGAGCACCGCCCACTCCATGCGCCCGTGGCCGCGGTCGAGCGCGATGCCGGCCAGGTGCAGGAAGAGCGCCCTGCCCAGCCCGCGCCCGCGGGCCCGGGGCCTGACGAAGAGGTCCTCGAGATAGAGCCCGGGGCGCCCTCGCCAGGTGGAGAAGTTCGTGAAGTACAACGCGAAGCCCTCGGGCCGGCCGTCGAGATCCCCGATGATGCACTCGGCGACCGGGCGTCTGCCGCTCGCGCTCTCGAACAGGTGCTGGCGGAGGGCGTCTTCGGTGGCCTCCACCGCGTCCGGCTCGCGCTCGTAGGCCGCGAGTTCGCGGATGAGGTCGAGGATCAGCGGCAGGTCGTGGGGTTCGGCGGGTCGGAGGGTGATCCCGGGCATCGTCCAGGGTATGCGGACCGTCCGAGAACCGGTGGCGACGGCGCCGGGACGGGGCGGCGGGGGCCCGGCCGGGGTTCCTGGGCGGGCCGGGTGAAGCCCCATGGATGACCGACCGATAGTCCGCGTGGATCGACTTGGAGGACTTGATGGAGAGCGGACGAGAGCAACTTGCCGTGCGCCGCCACAGCCGGCGGGAGTGCGATCTGCCCGGTTGGGTCCGCGTCGGGGATCTGCACGCCGTGCAGGTGGTCTTCTCGCGGGCGGTCAGCGAGAACGGGGGCGCGATTCCCGCCCGGATCGTCGACTGCAGCGAGGGTGGGCTGGGTCTGCACACCAGTGTGTATCTGCCGAAGGGGGTCACGCTCGTGGTCGGGTTCCGCCTCGGCGCGGCCGATGCCGAGGCCGAGCGTGAGCTGCACCTGCGGATCCAGCGGAGCACGATGGTGGACCGGGCGCCGACCTACTACCTCGGGACATCGGTCGTGCATCATCCCGGCTCGGACGCGAGCCTGGCGGCCCTGCTTGCCTGGGCGTCCGGGACCAGGCCGGCCGCGGGGGAGGCGGCATGAGCGAGCGTGCCGACTTTGTGGTCTCCATGCTGCTCGAGGAGGGCGTGGTCACCGAGCGGCAGCGGGAGGACTGCGCCGCCTACGCGCAGGAGCACAATGTGCCGCTGGCCGACGCTCTGGTGATGCAGCAGGTCGTCACCCGGCGCCAGGTGGCGCTCGCGCTCGCGGAGATCTCCGAGTGCCCGTTCGTCGATCTCGACGCCTACGAGATCAACATCCGTAATACCGAGCTGCTCCCGCAGGCGGCGGCCCAGCGGCTGCGGGCGTTCCCGCTCTTTGCGTTGGGCGACACGGTGGCGGTGGGGATGGTCGATCCCCTCGATCTTGCCGCGGTCGACCAGCTCCGCCGGCTGTTGAAGGCCGAGGTCGAGCCGGTGCTCTGCGACCGTCAGGCGCTGCTGGACTTGATCACCCGGGCGTACTCGCTCAGCGGCGGGTCGCTCGAGGCCCACGCCTCCGGCGAGACCTTCCAGAGCCTGGTGACCGGCGATGAACCCATGGTCGCCGCGGTGAACCAGATCCTCTCGCAGGCCGCGCGCGAGGGCGCCTCGGACATCCACATCGGGCCCGACGAGCACGAGCTGCTGCTGCGGTTCCGCATCGACGGCAGCCTGCAGAGGCGGCACGGGCCGCCCAAGTCGGGCCACACGGGGCTCGTGCAGCGGCTCAAGGTTATGGCCTCGCTCGACCTCACCCAGACCCGCCGCCCGCAGGACGGCAAGTTCCGGTTCGACCACGCCGGGCGGGCCATCGATGTGCGGATGAGTATCATCCCGACGATCTACGGCGAGAATGTCGTCCTGCGCCTGCTCACCTCGGGGGCGGCGATCAAGGACTTTGCCGAGCTCGGGATCACGCCGGACACGATCACCCTGCTCGAATCGCTCCTCGCCAGGCCGCACGGCATGGTGCTCGTCACCGGCCCCACCGGCTCGGGCAAGACCACCACGCTCTACACCGCCATCAAGCGGCTCACCC
>CAYJPX010000098.1:0-13228 GCA_964372195.1 uncultured Phycisphaeraceae bacterium | reverse complement strand
GGGGGCCGGCAACGGCACCCCGGGGGGCGCCCCGCAGCCCGTGGGCCCGAGGGGTGCTCCGCAGCCGGTGGGCGGACCGCCGCCGGCGGGTGGACCACCTGCGGCGGGCGGACCACCCGCGGGGGGCGGGCGCGGCGGGCGGTTCACGGGGCGTGGCGGGCGCGGCGGCCCGCCCGGCGGCGGTGGGGGGGCCGCCCCGCAGCAGCACGCCCCGCCCGCCGGCGACGAGGCCAAGTGGATCAAGTACAGCGACGAGCACCTGCAGGGCGCGGGCTTCGTCGAGTGGACGACCGTCGAGCACCCCCAGCTCGGCGAGGTCGAGGTGGGCGGGCTGGTCCCCGGCATCCGCCACGAGCCGCCCGAGAGCGAGTGGAGCCGCATCGCCGATGAGCAGACCCTGTTCATCGCCAAGCTCCTCGCCATGATGCCGGAGCTGACCGTCGAGGTGACCGGCGTCGAGCGCATCGCCGAGGGCATCTGGCGCGTCCGCGTGCGGGGTACAAACCCCGGCGAGTTGCCCACCCGCGCCGCGATCGGGGTCAAGGCCGGCCGGCTGCCGCCCATCGTCGTGAGCCTGGATGTCGAGAACGACGACATCCTCGTCGGTCGGCGCAACGAGAGCTGGGACGCGATCGCCGGCAAGGGCGCCTACGAGGAGGTCGAGTGGACCTTCAAGGCCCCCGACGGCTCGTCTGTCCCGGTCGAGATCCGCTCGTCGGTCTTCGGCGACCGCACGCTCAACATCGAACTCAAGGAGGCCGAGTGATGCACAAGCCCCTGACCGCACTCGCCATCGCCGCCGCACTCGTCACGCCGTCCCTCGCCCAGGAGCACATCCCCGGCAGGGTCGACATCCCCTTCAACCGCTACAACACCTACGCCGAGCTCGTCGAGCACATGCAGGCAATCGCCCGCGCCTACCCCGACATCGTCACCCTCGAGGAGATCGGGTTCTCTGGCCTCGGCAAGCCCCTCTATGTCGCCACCGTCAACAGCCCCAAGACCGGGCCCGACACCTCCAAGCCCGGCATGTGGATCGACGGCAATGTCCACGGCAACGAGATCCAGGGCGGCGAAGCGGTCCTGTATTCCCTCTGGTACCTCACCAAGGCCTATGGCCAGAACGACGACCTCACCGAGCTGGTCGACAACTACTCGTTCTACTTCCTGGTCAGCCAGAACCCCGACGGGCGCGACTACTGGTTCGAGGAGGCCAACACCTCCAGCTCCTCCCGCGGCAACCAACGACCCGAAGACAGCGACCGCGACGGCCTGGTCGACGAAGACCCGGCCGAGGACCTCGACGGTGACGGCTCGATCACCACGATGTGGATCGAAGACCCCGACGGCCGCTGGAAGCGCGACAAGCAAGACCCCCGCATCTTCACCCGTGTCGAAGAGGACGAGACCGGCCAGTGGACCATGCTCGGCCAGGAGGGCCTCGACAACGATGGCGACGGCCGTACCAACGAGGACGGCCCCGGCGGCGACGACATGAACCGCAACTGGCCCACCGACTGGAAGCCCGACTATGTCCAGGGCGGGGCCGGCGAGTTCACCCTCTCCAACCCCGAGACCAAGGCCATCGCCGAGTTCATCCTCACCAAGCCCAACATCATGGCCGGGCAGAGCTACCACAACGCCGGGGGCATGCTGCTCCGCGGGCCCGGGGCCAGCTACCTTGAGGCCAGCTACCCGCGCGAGGATGTCGCGGTCTACGACGAGATCGGCCGCACCGGCGAGGACATCATCCCCTACTACCGCTACATGATCATCTTCAGCGACCTCTACACCGTCCACGGCGGGTTCATCAACTGGCTGGCCGAGGGGCTCGGCGCGTACGCCTTCACCAACGAGATGTGGACCGGGGGCAAGTACTTTCAGCGCGATATCACCAGCCCCGACGACGAACGCATGTGGCTCTTCCGCGACCGGCTCCAGTTCGGCCAGGTGTTCAAGGACTACACCGAGTTCGACCACCCCGACCACGGCAAGGTGCTCATCGGCGGCATGAACAAGTGGTCGAGCCGCACGACGCCCACCTTCATGCTCGAGGAGGAGTGCCACCGCAACTTCGCCTTCACCATGTTCCACGCCGACCAGATGCCGCTGCTCGAGTGGGGGCCGATCGAGATCGAACGCGTCGGCGAGAGCGACCTGTGGCAGGTGACCATCGAGGTCAAGAACACCAAGCTCATGCCCACCCGCTCGGGCGTCCAGGCCCGCAACAACATCGGGACCAACGACCTGCTGGTCTGCGAGCCGGCGGACGGCGCGAGGGTCGCGATGTCCGGCTCGATCCGCCAGCGGCGCGACAAGTCCATGAGCGAGGTCCGCTTCGAGCCGGGCCGTATCCAACTGAGCCGCGGCGTGCCGGGCAAGGGCAGCGCCCTGCACCGGTTCTATATCGAAGGCCCGCAGGGGACCGCCGTCCGGCTGTCGTACACCGCCGAGCGGGCGAAGGACATCGAGACCGAGTTTGTGCTTGAGCCCAGAAGCAGGGAGTGACCTGGTGGCACGGTTCTCCGAACCGTGCGTCGTTGGGCGGCACAGGAGGGAGTTGCCGGTGCTGCCCGCCGTGCCGATCTGGTTTGAACGCGAAGGGCGCGAAGGGCTCGAAGAAAGGCGGCAAGGCAGTTTCAACGCTGAGGACGCAGAGTTCCGCAGAGGCAAGGCGGAGAAGATGGTGTGGCAAGGCAGAGGGGTGGGTGTGGATCGGGTGGCATGGACAAGCCGGCTCGGCGGCTTGCCCGTGCGGGGGTGTGCGGGCGGATTCGCACGGGCAAGGCTCAGAGCAGCCTTGCCCACGCCACCCTCGGCGGGTTGAGCCGGCCACCCGCCGGATATGGCTTATGGCACAAATAGTACTAGACTATGTACTTTGTCCGAGATTCCTCAAAGGCTGGAGTTCGCTTGGCGCTGAGGCGACGGCAGTCGATTTCGGCTTTGGAATCATGGCAGGCTCGGTGATCTTTCGGATTGACAGAGTCTCATTCGATAGTGACTGGGAACTTGTGCCTATGGTCGATCATGCGGGGGGGCTCTACGACACTGTCAAGAACCTGGATGCGTCTGGGTGCCGAACCCTGCAGTTTGCGGAAGTTGAACATGCATTGGAGTTTGTGTGCGATGAAGACATGGTCGTGCGTCTATTCCCATCCTGGAGTCGCGCAACGGTCAGCGTGCCTCACAGTGAACTCCTGATTGCGACTCGCGATTTCTACCGACGGGTATTGAACGATCTAGCGAAGGGATGGCCGGCTTTGGCGGAGTCGGCGGAATACAAACGGAGGCATGGACGAGCATACAGTGACTGATACGGATCACACTTCTTTCTCGTGGGTAGGGTGCGGGCATGCCGCCCGTGGCACGACCTGATCCCCTCTGTGTTCCTCCGTGTCCTCTCTGGTGAGTCCTCTGCCTTGGCTCCGCGATCTCCGCGCGATCAGCATTATGAGACGGCCGGTCCGCGCTGGCTGGGCCGTCGTCGGTCGTCGCTAGGCATCCACGATCCGCCGCACCCCGGGGCCCCCTCTACACTCCGCCCATGCTCCAGCGTCTCCGCGGCACGCACCCGGGCTCCTCGCTCCCGCACATCGTCGGGTGGCGGTGCTTTCAGGTCGCCTGCTCGATCATCCTCGGCGTGCTTTACCGGCTCCAGGTCCGCAACCAGCGGAGCGTCCCCGCGACCGGCCCCGTGCTCATCGCCGCCAACCACCAGTCGTACCTCGACCCGCCCGCCATCGGCTGCCGTGTGCGGCAGCGGCAGCTCGACTTTGTCGCCCGGGCCGGGCTCTTCGGGTCCAAGCACTTCGGCGGCATGATCACCTTCCTCAACTCGATCCCCGTCGCCGAGGAGGGCCCAGACGCCGCGGCGATCAAGGAGATTATCCGGCGTCTGCGGATGGGGCGGTGCGTGATGATCTTCCCCGAGGGCTCGCGCACGCACACCGGCGAGATCGAGCCGTTCAAGCGCGGCGTCGCGGTGCTGGTGAAGCGCGCCCAGTGCCCGGTTGTGCCCGCCGCCATCCACGGGGCGTTCGAGGCCTGGCCCCGCGGGCGTAAGCACCCCCGGTTGTGGATGGCCCCAAAGGTCCGCGTGCTCTACGGCGAGCCGATCCCCTACGACGAACTCATGGCCGACGGCCCCGACGCCGCCCTCGCCCGCGTCGAGCGCGAGGTGCGGGCACTCCACGCCCAACTGCAACAGAACCAGCCGCAGATGAACGCAGATGAACGCGGATAAAGACAGAGGCTTTGTGAACCGGGACTCCAAACCCATCCTCCGTTCTGATCTGCGTCAATCTGCGTTCATCCGCGGCAACTCCGCCTCAACCGCTCTCCGCCTACGCTGAGCCATGATCGACACCCACTGCCACCTCACCTTCCCCGACTTCGCCGGGCGCGTCGATGAGGTGCTCGGGCACGCCGTCTCGATGGGGGTCGATGGGTGCATCACCATTTCGACCACGGTGCCCGATGCGCTCGCGGCCCTCACGGTGGCCGAGCAGCACGAGCGGGTGTGGTGCAGCGCCGGGGTTCACCCGCTCTACGCCGACCAGGGGCCGCACGATTGGGCGCAGCTCCGGCGTCTCGCCGAGGCCGACAAGTGCGTGGCGTGGGGTGAGTTGGGGCTCGACAACCACTACACCGACCCGCCCCGCGAGATCCAGCACACTGTGCTCGAGGACCAGCTCGCGGCGATCGAGGAGGCTCATCGGTTCTGGGGCCGGTCGCTGCCGGTGATCCTGCACTGCCGTGAGGCGTTCGACGAGCTGATCCCGCGGCTGCGCGAGACCTCGCTCGACCCGGCCCGGTTCGTCTTCCACTGCTTCACCGGCACGGCGGCCGACGCCCGCAAGTGCCTGGACTTCGGGGCGATGATCTCCTTCACCGGGGTCGCCACCTACGCCAACGCGCCAGAGGTCCAAGAGGCGGCCAGGCTCGTCCCCCTCGACCGCGTCATGATCGAGACCGACGCCCCGTTCCTCAGCCCCGTGCCGATGCGCGGCAAGCGCCCCTGCATGCCCGGCTACGCCCGCCATACCGCCGAGGCGGTCGCGGCGCTCCGCGGCGACTCGTGGGACGACTTCCACGCGGCGATCAACGCGAACACCGAGCGGTTCTTCGGCGTGAGGTAGGGGCCTGCGTTCGTGCCGCAGACGCGCCTCTACGAGCCCCGAGCGCAAGCTCGGGGTAACCCACGCCGACGAACACCACCCCCGCCCCGCCTCAGGCCAGGAACACGCTCGCCCCGCCATCGACCACAATGCTCTGCCCGGTGATGAAGCTCGCCCGCGCCGAGCACAGGAACACCACCGCCGCCGCCAGCTCCTCGGGCTTGCCCAGCCGCCGCAGCGGGCTCGCCTCGGCGAGCTTCGCGAGCGCCGCCTCGGTGGAGATCCCCGCCGCACGGCCGCGGATCTCGGCCAGGTGCGTCAGCCGATCGGTCGCGTGCATCCCCGGGCACACGCAGTTCACCAGGATCCCGTCCGCCGCCAGCTCGCGGCTGAGCGTCTTGGCGAGCCCGTGCACCGCGGCCCGGTACGCGTTGCTCAGCAGCAGCCCCTCGATTGGCTGCTTGGCCGACAGGCTCGTGATGTTGACGACCCGCCCCCAGCCCGCCCGCCGCATGTGCGGGGTCGCGGCCCGGACCAACCGGACGACATTCATCAGCGTCGAGTCAAACCCGCTCGCCCACGCCTCGTCGTCGAGGGCCTCGAACCGCCCCGCGGCCGGGCCGCCGGTGTTGGTGACCAGGATGTCCACCCCACCAAACCGCTCTGCCGCCCGCTCGATCAGCCGCTGGCAATCGGCGGGGACCGACACATCACAGACCACCGGCTCGGCCTCGGCGCCGGTCTCGGCTGTGATGCGCTCGGCGGCGGCGCGGACGGCCTCATCGGTGCGCGCGCTCACGACCACGCGGCACCCCTCCGACGCCAGCCCGTGCGCGACCGCGTACCCCAGCCCCTTGCTCGACGCGGCGACGACGGCGACTCTGTTCGCGATTCCTAGGTCCATGTCGGATTGTAGCGGAGTCATTCCAGATGTCCGGCTCTTCAATGCCGGCAACCGGCGAGGTCCTGCCGCCCGTTCCTGCCAAACCTCTTGTGCGCGCCCCTCGTCCCGAGGCATAATGACGCCATCGCGTGCACGCACGGACGCGCCAACCTCGCGCGATGGAGGTGGTGTCATGTTCGAGCTTCTCCGGGCCGGGTGGCCACTCCTCGTGGGCGTCGCGCTCGCGGTGCCCTGCGCCAACCACGCGACCGCCCAGCCGACGACCCGCGTCACCGTCGACTCCAACGGCAAGGAGGCCGACCGGGCCTCCGAATACCCCGTGATCAGCGCCGACGGGCGGTATGTCGTCTTCGCCTCCGACGCGACCAACCTCGTCCCCGGCGGCTCGGGCGGCGTGAAGCAGGTCTATGTGCACGACCGGATCGGCGGCACCGTGACGATGGTCAGCCGGAAGGCCGACGGCACGCGGGGCGACGCCGAGAGCCTCACGCCCGTCATCTCCACCGACGGCCGGTTCATCGCGTTCGCGACCGGCGCCACCAACCTCGTCCCCAACGACACCAACGCGAAGTACGACATCATCCGCGTCGACCGCGACAAGAACGGCGACGGTGTGCTCAACGACCCCGAGCTCCTGCTCATCAGCCGCGAGGCCGGGGGCGGCGCGTCCAACGGCCACAGCGGCTCGCCCTCGATCTCCGGCGACGGCGGGCTGATCGCGTTCCAGTCGCAGGCGACCGACCTGACCGCCCCGGCGTTCGGCGACGGCAACTACCAGATCTTCGTCTATGACACAGACACCGACGACATGACCCCCGTCAGCGTCAAACGCAACGATCCGACCCTCCCCGGCAACGCCCGGTCCCGCTTCCCGTGGATCTCCGCCGACGGCAAGTTCGTCGCCTTCGACAGCGAAGCCTCCGACCTGGTCGTGGGCGACACGCTCGGCCACCGCGATGTGTTCCGGCGCGACCTCGCCGCCGGCGCCACCACCCGGGTGAGCGTCACCGGCGCGGGCGCCGAGGGCAACGGCGCCAGCTTTACACCCACCATCTCGGGGAACGGGAACATCGTCGTGTTCGTCAGCGAGGCCAGGAACCTCGTCGCCGACGATACGAACGCCAAGGCGGATGCGTTTGCCCGCGATGTCGGCGCCGGCGCGACCAAGTGCCTGAGCGTCAAGGCCGACGGCAAGCCCGGCGCGGGGGCCAGCAGTTGGCCGTGGGTCTCGCTCGACGGGAAGTGGGCCGCCTTCTACAGCGACACCGCCGACCTCGTCGACCCTCCGACCAACGGCGTCAGCCACATCTTCCTCCGCGAGATCGCGCCCGGGCGCACCACCCTCGTTAGCCTCTCCAGCCGCGACTCCCTCGCCGCCGCCGCCAGCCGCCACCCGTCGATCTCCGGCGACGGCGCCTTCGTCGCGTTCCGCAGCGTCGCGAAAAACCTCGTCGGCCCCCGCGACAGCGGCGGCCCCGCCGACGCCAACGGCGTGGAGGACATCTTCGTCCGCGACATCGACCTCGACAAGGACGGCCTGCCCGATGTGTGGGAGGTCAATGGCATCGACATCAACTTCGACGGGACCAAGGACCTCGATCTCGCCGCCAAGGGCTGCAAGCCCGACCACAAGGACCTGCTGCTCGAGGTCGACACGATGGTCAGCCACGACCCCGGCGTGGGGGCGTTCGACGATGTCAAGGCCGCGTTCGCCGCCGCGCCCAACGCGCTGGTGCAGAACCCCGACGGGGCCGACGGCGTCCGGTTGGTGATCGACATCGACGAGACCGACATCCCCGACGCGTCTTGGGATGGCGCCGGCGGGACCACCGCGCAGGCGTGGGCGGCGTTCGACGCCGCCAAGGGGCACGCCAACCACGGCTTCGGCACCGACGCCGAGCGGGGCCATGCCAACAAGGCGGCCATCCTCCGGGCCAAGGCCAGGGTCTACCGCTACTGCATCTGCGCGCAGCAGATCCTCAACAACGGCACCTCGGGCATGGCCGAGCTGCCCGGCAACGACTTCATGGTCACCATCGGCAGGAAGAACGGCGGCGCGTACATCTGGGCCCGCACCCGCGGCGAGTGGGCGGGGACCCTCATGCACGAGTTCGGGCACACGCTCGGGCTCCAGCACGGCGGCGGGGACGGGATCAACCAGAAGCCCAACTACCACAGCGTCATGAGCTACACCTGGCAGATGCCCACCAAGCCCGGCCTGTTCGGCGCCGACCCCAACAAGAACAAGTTCATGAACTCCCGGCGCCTCGACTACTCCCGCCGCGCGTTCGCGATGCTCGACGAGGACGCCCTCGACGAAGACAAGGGCGTCGGGGGCGACGCGGGCAACTGGGTCCCGGTGGGGCCGGTGCTTGGCGGCGGCGCGAAGATCGGCAAGATCGTCCCCGAGTCCGGGCGCGTCGACTTCGACCGCAACGGCAGGATCGGCGTCGGCGCCAAGGCCGACCTCAACAAGCCGTGGGACTGGGCGTACAGCGCCGGGACGATGGAGAAGCTCCACGGGCACGAGGATTGGAGCACGCTGCGATACGCGGTCTACGGCCAGACCATCGACGGCGCCGCCAACAGCCGCAACTACAGCGACGGCGAGGACCGGAACGCCCCCGGCGCCACCTGCCTCGGCGAGCAGGAGTACGACCAGATCAACCACATCGGCTGGTGCCTCGCCGACTACAACGCCGACCTGGAGCTCGACTCGCTCGATGTCGTCTACTACCTCAACGACTACCAGGCGCGCGACCCCCGCACCGACTACAACGAGGACGGGGTCGTCAACTCCCTCGATGTCCTGCTGTACCTGAACCTCTGGTCCGCCGGCTGCACGCACCCGTAGCGGGTGTTAGCTGCCGACAGTCAGCCCCACCGGCTGCGGCCGCGGCCGGTAGTTCGCGCCCACCGCGATCCCCAAGGGAGAGCGCTTCCCGTCCGGGCCCTTCGGGGGGATCCGGTCCTCGTCGATCATCCGCTGGATGGTCATCACCGCCTCGATCAGCATCTCCGGGCGCGGCGGGCACCCCGGAACATACACATCCACCGGGATGAACTGGTCGCACCCCTGCACGCACGCGTAGGTGTCGAACACCCCGCCGGTCGAGGCGCACGCGCCCATCGAGATCACCCACTTCGGCTCGGTCATCTGCTCGTACATCCGCTGCAGCACCGGGAGCATCTTGATCCCGATCCGCCCCGCCACGATCAGGAGGTCGCTCTGGCGCGGGCTGAACCGCATGACCTCGGCCCCGAACCGGGCCAGGTCGTACCGGCTGCACGCGGTGGCCATGAGCTCGATCCCGCAGCAGGCGGTGGCGAAGGGCATCGGCCACACCGAGCTGCGCCGGGCCCAGTTGATCACCCGCTGCAATTGGGTCGTCAGCATCAGGTCGGTCGGCAGTGCGGCTTCGATACCCATGCGGTGCTCCCGTTGGCGCCGCCGGTCGGGCGACGGGGGACTGTAGGGGGAGAGGGGGGCAAATGGCCAAAGGGCCAAAGGGCCAAATGGCCAAAGCGCCAAATCAAGGCACTTGCCGCGTACCGGCCGGGAAGATCCGGCGTCTTCCGCATTTGGCCCTTTGGCCATTTGGCTATTTGGCCCTTTCCTACACCACTTCCCGAATGATCGACTCGGCCTTGTCCGCGTCGTCAACCCGCAGGATGCACCGCGACGGCGTGCCGTTCTGGGCGGGCGCCTGGTAGGCGTACCGCACATTCACCGCCGCCGCCGCCAGCCGCACCGCGACCTCGCGGAACACGCCGGGGTTGTCCCCAAGTCCGACCGCGAGGATTTCGACCTCGGTCACCGGCCCGGCCCCGGTGTCGGTCACGCCCTCGCAGACCCGTCGCACCGCGTCCTCGGGCTCGCCCAGCAGCCGCACAAGCCCCTTGCCGTTCTGCTCCACCACCGCCAGGGCAGTGACCGTCGCTCCGGCGGCGGCCAGTGCCTCGAGTACCCCCGCCAACTCGCCCGGGCGATCGGTGAGGTAGATGCTGAATTCCTTGACGCGAGCAACCTCCATGCCGACTCCGATCTCCCCTCATGGCCGCTCGGGCGGGAATGCCCGGTATCGGCGATCCTCCACGCCCCCCACACCCCCACTCGGACGCTGGGTGTCGATTCCCGCCCCGGGCTCGGTCCGCCCCCACCCAGCGGCGAAAAGGGCGGAAGCCTAGCGCCGAAATCGCGCCCCGGCCAGCGGCATGGCCATCAGCTCATTCGTAAAATGTTCGCAAGGCCCGCACGCGGCAGCGGAGCGAGTCGCCGAGAGACTCGGAGCATCAGACCCCGGGATCCGGTTCGGAGGCAAACCCGGATCTCACCTCGGGCGCGACCTCGGCACCTCCCTCGGCCTTGACCACGGGCTCGACTCTCGTCGACCCACGCGCGCCGCCCATCAGGTCGGCCAGGCTGGTCCCCATCGCGGCGTCGAGGCGTGCCCGGCGCAGGCGGCCCAGTCGCTCGCTCTCCCCGGCGACCGACCCGCTCGCGGCCATCTGACCGGCCAACTCCAGCAGCTCGGTGGCAGCGACCTCCTCGGCGGGCCTCGCCATGGCGAAGACCTCGCGCTCCTGCCCGAGGGGCACGCGGTTGAGCACCTTCGCATCGCTGAGCCTCTCGAGCATGGCCAGGGAGGTGTGCTCGTCGAGCCCGACGGCCTTGGCGACATCCGCCACCGCCGCCTGCTCGCCCACAGCGAACTTCCTGGCGACCTCGACCGCGACCTGCACCAGCGTCAGCGGGTCGACCAGCGTCGGCCCGCGCCGCTCGTCGTCCGCCACCGCGAAGGTCCGGAAGTGCTGGAGCACATAGCTGATCTGCAGGCCGCTGAGGACGATGATCCAGGTGATGTAGACCCACAGCAGGAACAGCGGCACCAGCGCGATGGCGCCGTAGAGCGTCTCCGTGCTGGAGTTCGCCGCGAAGATCTGGAACCCCGACTTGCCCGCCTCCCAGAAGACTGCCGCGAGGATCGCCCCGATCGCGGCGCAGCGCATGTTCACACGCGCGTTGGGCACCGTGGTGTACACAAAGAACAGCAGGAAGAAATCGATGAATACGCTGACGAGCTTGCCCGCGGCCACGGCACCGGGTGTCGTCTTGTCGCCATTGTTGGCGTTCGGATCGCCCTTGCCGTCCGGCGGGCTGGCGCCGGAAGCAGCACTCTGGTCGCCTGCGGGTGGCGTCGGCGGGGCCTGCCCGCCGGTCTCTCCCGGCGCGGGCGGTTGACTAGGCGCCCCGCCTCCCTCCGTCTGCGTCTGCCCGACGCTCGCCCATTTGGCCAAGACATCCTGGGCCTGCTCGCCCACATAGAAGGTGCCGACCAGGAAGATCGACCCCAGCGTCAGCGTCGTCCAGTACTGCGTCACTCTCCGGACCCAGCTCCGCCCCGTGGGCGCCCGGTAGATGTGGTTGGCCGACCGCTCGATCTCGACCATGAACGAGATGGCCGCGTACGCGAGGAGGATCGCCCCCGTCGCCCCGATGGCGACGAACGAAACGCCCTGCACCTTGCCGACCAACTCCTTGAGCCACTCGTCCAGCTTGCCGGTGTCCGCGGACGCGCCCTCCTCGGGGCTCACCACGATCTCGTCGATCCCCGTCAGGTTCAGCAGCCTCTCGACCGTGTCGGTCACCTGCTCGTCGCTGGCGAACCCCCCCAGCACCGCCACCCCGATCGCCAGCACCGGGATCAGCCCGAACACCGTCCGGTAGGACAACGCCGCGGCCATCCGCGAGATGTTGCTTCCCGAGACCACCCGCAGCGCCCGACGCAGCTGGGCCAGGAGGCTCGGCTTCACCGCGAATCGTTCGATCCCGTGGATCCGGCTCACCGCCCGCCCTCCGTCGATCGTCCGCGCCGCGTCGGCTTGCCCGGCCGCGGCGCGCCGCCGGCCTTGCCGCCCGTCATGCCGCCGGACCTTCCGCCCGTCTTGCCGCCCGTCTTGCCGCCCGTCGTGCTCGGCCTCGCGAGCGGGTGGCGGTTCTCACTCCGGGTCGCTGCTGGCTTCATCGTCGTCTGCCTCGCCGCCGGCTTGCCGCCCGCAGTCCTGGTCTCGGTCACCCGTGCACCATCCGTGGGCCTGCTCCCTGTCCGCGTGCTGGACGCGGGCTTGCTTATGGCCCGCTGGTCCGTCACCTGCTTGGTGGTTGTCTTGCTGGGCGAGGTCGCCTTGGTTGGGGCCTTCCTGGTCGGTGTCTTCTTGGCTGTGGGGGCGGCCGCCTTGCTCTTGCCACCCCTATCGACCGCCCGGCGCAGCTGCTGTACCTCGACCAGCGAGAGCTCCCGCCATTCCCCCGACGCGAGCCCCTTGAGCTGCACCGGCCCCATCGCCACCCGCTCCAGCCGCTTGACCGGGCACCCCACGGCCGAGAGCATCCGCCGCACCTGCCGGTTGCGGCCCTCCTTGAGCGTCAGCGAGATGACCGTCCGTTCGCGGTCGCGTTTAATGATCGCGAGCTTGACATGGCTGGCCCGCACCGCGCCGACCGTCCGCCCCTCGCGCCGCTCGGCGAGGTAGATCCCCTGCTCCAGCCGCTCGAGCGCCTCCTCCTCCAGGTACCCCTTCACGACCGCGTGGTAGGTCTTCTCGACCCCGAACCTGGGGTGCGTGAGCTGGTTGGCCAGCTCGCCATCGTTGGTGAGCAGCACCAGCCCCCGCGTCTCGTAGTCGAGCCTGCCGACCGGATACAGCCGCGCCCCCGACGGGTGCTCGACGAGGTCCATCACGGTCCGGCGTGCCGCCCCGGGCTCGTCCTCGACGGTCGTCAGCGTCTTGCCCGGCTTGTTGAGCATGACATACACATGCCGCTCCGGCCCCTCGATCGTCGTCCGGTCGACCTGCACCCGATCCACGCCCGGCGTGATGAACACCGGCAGCTCGAGCACGGTCTTGCCGTTGACCTTGACCCGCCCTTCCTCGATGAGCTGCTCGCTGTGCCGGCGCGATGCCACCCCCGCGTCCGCGAGGAACCTCTGCAGCCGGACCAGATCGGCCCCGCCGCCCTCCCCCGCGCCGGGCTTCCCGGGACGGGCTCGTTGCGATCGCTCGGTTGGCATGGCCGAAGTCTATGCCCCAAGCACCCGGTGCCGTGACCTCGCTGGCGATCGTTGCACCCATCCACCCATTCACCCACTCACCCATTCACCCCCTCACCCATTCACCCCCTCACCCATTCACCCCCTCACCC
>CAYJPX010000097.1:0-13291 GCA_964372195.1 uncultured Phycisphaeraceae bacterium | reverse complement strand
GCGCGCGGGGGCGGCGACGGGGGGGTCGATCGCGCCTGCGGCGGCGCCCCGCTCCCCCGAGCGGCCCCGCCGCGCGGCCTCCTCCTCGGCCTTGCGCCGGGCCTCGGACTCGGCCTTGTCCTTCTGCTGCTGCTCGGCGACGACCTTGGCCCGCTCGGCCGCGATCGCCATGATGTGCTCGGCGGCCTCCTCGTCGATCTCGAGCTCGGTCATCAGCACCTCGGCGCCGACCTCCTCGATATCGAACACGCTGACCATGCCCAGGGCCGCCAGCCGGTCGACCTTCTCCTCGTTGATCCCCTCGACGCTCTGCAGCGTCTCGGACATGATCTCGAGGCCCTTGTTGAACTCCTCGGGGGTGAGGATGTCGACATCCCACCCGGTCAGGCGGGCGGCGAGCCGCACATTCTGGCCCCGCTTGCCGATCGCCAGGCTGAGCTGGTCGTCGCGGACGACGACGGTGGCCCGCCCCAGCTCGAAGCACAGGCTGATCTCGGCGACCTCGGCGGGCTTGAGGGCGTTACCGATGAGGATCTGGCTCGACTCGTTCCAGCGGACGATGTCGATCTTCTCGCCGTTCAGCTCGTCGACGATGTTCTTGATGCGGCTGCCCCGCACCCCGACGCACGCCCCGACCGCGTCGACCTTGGAGTCGATGGAGCTGACGGCGATCTTGGTGCGGTAGCCGGCCTCGCGGGCCATCGCCTTGACCTCGATGATCCGCTCGGCAACCTCGGGCACCTCGACCTCGAAGAGCCGCTTGATGAAGTCCGGGTGGCTGCGGCTCAGGACGATCTTGACCTGGTTGCCGACATCACGCACATCGAGCAGTAGGCACCGCACGCGGTCGCCGGCCTGGAACTGCTCGCCGGGGATCTGCTCGCTTCGCGGCATGAACGCCTCGGCACGGTCGACGGTGACGACCAGCGACCCGCCCTCGTAGCGCTGGGCGACGCCGGTGACGATCTCGCCGACGCGCTTCGAGAAGTCGTCGAAGATGCTGTTGCGCTCGTCTTCGCGGAAGCGCTGGATCATGACCTGCTTGAAGGTCTGGGCGGCGATGCGCCCGAACGCCTCGGGGGGCATCTCGAGCGGCTCGCCGTGGCGGAACAGCTGCATGTCGCCGTTGAGCGGGTCGAGCGTGCAGGTGAACTCCTCGGCGTCGAGGGTGTTGAAGTACCGCCGTGCCGCCGAGACCATCGCCTGCTCGAGGTCGGCGATGAGCAAGGCCTTGTCGATGTTCCGATCTCGGGCGATCGAATCGAGGATGCGCATCATCTCACTGGTGTTCACGCGACTGCTCCTGCCTGTCCTGGTCTGGTTGTCCAGATGTCTGGTTGTCGGCCGGCCCGGGCCCGGCGGCCCCCCCGCGCGAAACCCGGGAAGGCCCCAAAAACGAAAAAGCCACACGCGTCCGTCGACGCCGGTGGCTGCCAGCTGGCGGGGGCGCACGCCTCCCACCCGACCCGGATGGGTTCCCCTACCTCATGCGGGAACCCTCCGCCCGGCCCGCGACCCCGAGGGAGCGCAGACCCACGGCACGAGCACACGGATCGCTCGTCCGGTCAGCCACCATGATGGGACTCTGTATCCACCATGATCCGATCCATACAACCCGCGGGCGCCCCATTGCGCCGGCGGCCAATCCCCCAACTGTAGCGGTCTCCACGGTTCGGGGTCAATCCCCGGCCCCGATCCCGCCCGGGGTTTCGGCCGATGGCCCGCCGCCCGAAGCCGGCTCCAGCACCCGCAGGGCCAGCCCGCCCCGCCGCTGGCCCACCTCGGCCCGGAACTTGTGCTCGCCCTCGATGAGCAGCGACGCCGGCTCCGAGGCGGACACCTCTGTCGAGATGATGTCCCCGACCGCGAGCGTCGCCAGGTCACGCATGGTGATGGTCGTCCGTGCCAGGAGCCCCGTGACCCGCACCGTCGCGCCGGAGAGCACCCGGCCGATCCTGGCCTCGGCCGACTTGGATTTCTGGCTCTTCGAGGCGCTGAACCAGCTCTGGGCGCTCAGGTCCTCGACCACCGGCTCGATCACATTGTACGGGATGCACAGGTTCATCGTCCCCGCCCGGTTGCTGGTCTTGAGCTCGAACCCCAGCACCACCACCACCTCGTTGGGCGGCACGATCTGGACCAGTTGCGGGTTGCTCTCGGTCGCGACGATCGAGAACGACATCTCCTTCACGCTCGCCCACGCCTCGGCCAGGGCCGCCAGCCCCCGCTTGGTCACATTCTCGATCAGCCGGGTCTCGATCAGCGTCATCGGCCGCTGGGGGATGAACAGGTCTTGGCTGGTCCCGCCCAGCAGACGGTCGATGATCGGGTAGATGATCAGCGGGCTGATCTCCATGCACATCTGCCCCTCGAGGGCCGTGGACTCGATCAGGTTGAAGCTCGTGGGGTTGGGCAGCCCGCTGATGAACTCCGAGTAGGTCATCTGCTCGCAGGTGGCGACCCGGACCTCGACGATCGTGCGCAAGAAACCCGACAAGGCAGCCCCGAAGTTCCGGGCGAAGGCCTCGTGCAGCGTCTGCAGGGCACGCATCTGGTCCTTGCTCACCCGCTCCGGACGCTTGAAGTCGTACGCCCGGACCTCGATCGGCTCGTCGTGGCGGTGACGGCTGAAGATCAGGATGCTGGAGTCGTCCTCCTCCGCAGCCGGAGCGGCGTCCGCGGCCAGCAGGGCGTCGATATCGCTTTGGTCAAGGACTTCCATCGGCGGCGGCCCGTTCCTCTCCAAGCCGGGCGCACGATCACCCGGACGGGGTCAACCCAACCCGTGTATCGGAAAGGCGGACCTTCGGCCTTGAGGAGCAGGTCCGGCGGGCGTCGGCCGGGCCGGGCCGCGGCGGAATACCCCGCCCGCCTTTGCTGTCCAATCATGTGCCATGCCAAACCGGACCCGATACCCCCAGTTCTCCCGCCTCCTCGGCCTCTGCCTGCTCGGCTTGGCGCTCATCGCGGTGGGGGCGGCACCCGCCTCGGCGCAGCCGGCGAAGGCGGGCAAGGGCCTGACGGGCTCCGGCCAGCCCTCCCGCAATGGCCCGGTGGAGGTCAGCGTCGAGGCCTCGGACGCGGCGGTCGCCCCCGGCGGCTGGGTGGTCGTTGCGGTCACCCTCGACCACGAGCCGGAGTGGCACGCCCACACCAACGACCCCCAACTGCCGCCGAGCTGGGAGGAAACCGGGTTTGCCGCCATCCCGACCACGATCGAGGTGACCGGTCCCGCGGGCATCGCCATCGGCCAGATCCAGTGGCCCGAGGCCCACGCCATCCTGCTCGACCTGACCGGCTCGGGCACGCCGGAGCCTTATGAGGTGTTCGAGGGGCGGGCGGTGGCGTTTGTCCCGGTCCGGATCGCGGGCGATGGGGCGGCGGGGGCGACGGAGCTTCAGGTCGAGGTGGGGTACCAGGCGTGCGATGCCACCACCTGCGACCGGCCGCAGAAGGAGTCTTACGCCGTCCCGCTGACCATCGACCCCGCCGGGCCGACCATGCCGACGCTCTCAGTGGGGGACTTCACGGGGTTCGACCCGGCCCACCTCACGGTTGCGGCGGGCACGGCGGGGCCCGATGCGGCGCAGGAGGGCGTTGGTGAGGGTGGGACCCCAGCGGCGGCTGGCGGCGATGAGGTTCCCACGGTGGAGACAGGGGGCGGTCCGACCTTCTTCGGCATCCCCGTCCCAGGCGGCGGGATCATCGGGCTGGTGGGCCTCGGCATTGTGGGGGCGATCGGCGGGCTGGTTTTGAACCTCACGCCGTGCGTGCTGCCGGTGATCCCGATCAAGGTGATGACCCTGGTCAAGCACGGCGGCGAGCACCGCTCGCGGACGCTGGTGCTCGGGGCCTGGATGGCCCTCGGAGTGGTGGCGTTCTGGGTCGCGATCGGGCTGCCGATGGCGTTCCTCAACAGCGCGCTCGATCCGTCCCGATTCATCTTCGGCAACTGGTGGGTGACGCTCGGCCTGGGGTTGCTGATCGCCTTCCTGGGCGTCGGGATCATGGGGTTGTTTGTGATCAACCTGCCCAAGTCGGTCTACGCGGTCAACCCCAAGGCCGACACGGCGCACGGCTCGTTCCTGTTCGGTGTCATGACCGCGGTGCTCGGTCTGCCGTGCTTCGGGTTTGTCGCCGGGGGCCTGCTCGCCCAGGCGGCGACGATGCCGGCGAGCCAGATCATGGCGGTCTTCGGGGGTCTGGGCGTGGGGATGGCGGCGCCGTACCTGGTGCTGGCGGCGTTCCCGCAGTTGGTCGGGCGGATCCCCCGGACCGGGCCGGCCAGCGAGCTGGTCAAGCAGGTGATGGGCCTGCTCATGCTCGCGGCGGCGGCGTTCTTCATCGCGGTCGGCATCCACACGCTGATCGCGGAGAGGCCGTGGATGGCGACGAACATGAAGTGGTGGGGGGCGGTGGTCTTCATCGCGGCGGCCGGGCTGTGGCTGACGCTGCGGACCTTCCAGATCACCAAGCGCCCCGGGCGCCGGGCGGTGTTCACGCTGCTCTCGCTGGCCGGCACGCTCGGCATCGGCTGGTTTGCCGCGGACTCGACGGCCGACTCCAAGGCCAGGCACCTCGCGCTCGCGACGACCGAGGGCACCAGCGACTATGTGCAGGGCGTCTGGAACCACTACACCCCGGCCAGATTCGAGAAGGCCATCGCCGACGGCAAGGTCGTGGTGGTGGACTTCACCGCCGAGTGGTGTATCAACTGCAAGGCGTACAAGCGGACCGTGCTCGACCGCGACCCGGTCGCCTCCAGGCTCGCCCGGGCCGATGTGGTGACCTTCGAGGGAGACACCACCAGCAACACCGACCCCTCGAACGCGCTCATGGAGGAGTTGGGCCTGACGGGTGTGCCGCAGTTGGTGATCTGGGGGCCGGCCATCGACACGCCCTTGGTCTCGAACAATGCCCCGCCCGGCGAGGTCGTCCGCCGGGTGGACCAGGCCGCCGGGGTCACGACGGAGGCCCGCGGCGGCTGAGCCCGAGAAACGGGGCGGGGACGGCTCGCCAGCCCCTTCCTGCCGGGCCGACCCGCCGGTTCGGTTGACACTTGGTCGATCTCGGGCTACTTTCTGGGGCTCCCCAGCCCCTGGGCCGAGGGGGCGACACCCTGCGGGTGTAGCTCAGTGGTAGAGCGTCACGTTGCCAACGTGAAAGTCGAGGGTTCAAGTCCCTTCACCCGCTTTGCGATCCGCCGACGAGTCCACTCGTCGGCGGCTTCGTTTTTGGGGGTGGCCTTGCTCGCCGGGCAAGGGGATCAAGGGGTCAAGGGGATCAAGGAGATCGACCGGTCCGGGCCGTTGTCCCCGGCTGTTTCTTGGGCGTGTTTCCCCTTGGTCCAGGCCCCTGATATCGGGCCAACCTCGGGAATCAGATCAAGCAGGCGGCTTCGGTGTTCGATGCTCGGCCGGTTCGATCGGCCCCATGTGTTCCCGGCGCGTTGCCGAGGGGTCCAGGCCCGGGAGCACCGCATGGGTCAGGAGACAGGTCGATTCCCCCGTCCGGTTCGTGTGGTGCTGGTGCTGGCCTGCTCCTGCCTGGCCGCGGCCCCGGCGGTCGCGCAGGAGGAGGAGCCTGCCGGCGACCCGGCGTTCTGGGAGCGGGACCAGCTCACGGGCTCCTGGTGGGGCGCCCGCGACACCCTCGCGGATGCGGGGCTGACCTTCGACCCCTACGCCATCGTCGACTTCTCCAAGAACACCCGGGGCGGGGCCGACACGCAGGGCTCGGCCTTCCGGTCGCTGCTCAGCCTGAACGCGACCGCCGACCTCGACACGATCCTCGGCCTGACCGGCGCGAGCGTGTTCGTCGATTTCCATCAGCACGCGGGCCAGCTCGGCTCGGATGAGGTGGGCGATTGGCAGTGGGTCGGGAGCTGGGATGGCGACGGGCTCACCCAGATCAGCGAGCTGTACTACGAGCAGGAGCTGGCCGAGGGGACATGGCGCTTCAAGCTCGGCAAGATCGACGCCAACAACGAGTTCGCCTACACCGACCTGGGCTGGCAGTTCGTCCACGGCTCGGCGAGCTACCCGGCGACCAACGCGCTGATGCCGACCTACCCCAACCCCGCGACCGGGGCCGCGGTGTTCTTCTACCCGGACGACCACTGGTCGTTCGCGGCGGGGGTCTTCGATGGGGCGGCCCAGGAGGGTTACGCCACCGGCGGGCTCGGGCCGGCGACCTTTTTCGGCGACCCGGCAGACCTCTACTTCATCGCCGAGGCGGGCTACGCCTGGAGCCTCGGCGAGGATGCCAAGCCCGGGCGGGTCAACGCCGGCGTCTGGCGCCACACCGGCTCGTTCGACCGCTGGGACGGCGGGGTCGATGGCGGCACGACCGGCTTCTACGCCGTCGCCGAGCAGATGGTCTGGATCGAGACCGAGCCGGAGGAGGACGCGGGCATCACCGAGATCCAGGGCGTGGGTCTCTACGCCCAACTGGACTGGGCCGACCCGGCGGTGTTCGACCTGGAGTGGCACCTGGGGTTCGGGGCGACCTGGCGCGGGGCGATCGATGGGCGCGATGACGATGTGCTCGGGCTTGGCGTGTCGCTCGTGGACTTCACCGAGGACGCCGCGGCGGGGTACGCCGACGACCCCGAGGTCGCGGTCGAGGGGTTCTACCGGTGGCAGGTGATTCCCTCGTCGGCGGTGCAGCCGTATGTGCAGTACATCTCGAACCCGGGGAACGCCGGGCTCGACGACGCGGTGAACCTGGGGATCCGGCTCGAGGTGTGGTTCTAAGCACCTCGGGTCGCGCGGCGGGGCGTCGGCGGGTGGGGATGTCGCGGGAAACACCGGCCCTGGTCGGGCGTCCGTCCGACCGGCCGCGCTAACCTTGACGCGATGCAACCCATACCCCCATCTCCGGAACAAGGGGTCCAGGCCCCCTCCCCGGCGTGTGGTGGGGGTCGCGTTCACGAATGTCCAAGGAGAACTTGATGAGTCCGAATGCACCGCGATCGGCCCGCCTGCTGGCGGGGGCGTTGTTGGCAGTGGTCGGCGCCGCCGCGAGCGCCCAGCAGACCACCCCCCACGCCGGGATGCTCCGCTACCCCGACATCAGCAAGACCCACATCGTCTTCAGCTACGCCAACGACATGTGGATCGTGCCCAAGGCCGGCGGCCAGGCGACCAAGCTCTCGAGCCCCGCGGGCAACGAGGCCCTCGCCAAGTTCAGCCCCGACGGGCAGACTGTCGCCTTCAACGCCAACTACGACGGCGGGCGCGACCTCTACACCATGAGCATCATGGGCGGCGTCCCGCAGCGCGTCACCCACCACCCCGCCTTCGAGTGGCTCACCGATTGGACGGGCCAGGGCGGGCTGCTCTTCCAGCAGAACGGCCTGGCCGGGCTGGGGCGACAGACGCAGATCTTCACCGTCGCGCCCGGGGGCGGCATGCCGGCCAGGCTCGCGGTGCCCTACGGCGCCAACGGCTCCGTCAGCGAGGACGGGCAGTGGCTCGCCTACACGCCCCACACCCGCGACACCCGCACCTGGAAGCGCTACCGCGGCGGCATGGCCACCGACATCTGGCTGTTCAACCTCGAGACCAACGAGAGCAAGAGGATCACCGATTGGGAGGGCACCGACACCATCCCCATGTGGCACGGGTCAAAGGTCTACTACCTCTCGGACAACGGCCCCGAGCACCGGCTCAACATCTGGAGCTACGACACCGCCAGCGGGCGGCGGGCCCAGGTCACCGAGTTCGCCGACTACGACTGCAAGTTCCCCTCCATAGGCCCGGGCGACAAGGGCGAGGGCGAGATCGTCTTCCAGAACGGGGCCGGGCTGTTCGTGCTGGACCTCGGCACAGGGCGCTCGACGCGGGTCGAGGTGACCGTGCCGGGCGATAGGCCCAGGATCAGGCCGCACACCGTTGACGCCGCCGAGTTTGTCGGCGGTGGGGGAGTCTCCTCGACCGGCAAGCGGGCGGTGGTCGAGGCCCGGGGCGACATCTGGACGGTGCCCGCCGAGCACGGGGCCCCGCGGCAGATCACCGACACCTCCGGCGCGGCCGAGCGCTCGCCGGCCTGGAGCCCCGACGGGAAGTGGATCGCCTACTTCTCCGACGAGTCGGGCGAGTACGAGGTCTACCTCGCGCAGTCCGACGGCAAGGGCGAGCCGCGGCAACTGACCAGCGGCAACAAGACCTTCTTCTTCGGCATCGAGTGGGCGCCGGACTCCGAGAAGTTCATCGTCACCGACAAGGCGGGCAACGCCATCCTCGTCGAGGTCGAGAGCGGCAGCCAGCGGGTGCTCGACCGCGACGCCTGGGGCAACCCGCCCGATGTCGACTGGTCCAAGGACTCGCGGTGGCTCGCCTACGCCAAGCAGGACGAGAAGAGCGGGACCTCGGCCATCTGGATCTACGACCTCGACAACGACGAGGCGCACCAGGTCACCAGCGGCTTCTTCAACGACACCAGCGCGGCCTTCAGCCGCAAGGGCGACTACCTCTTCTACACCTCGAACCGCGCCTTCACGGCCCCGACCTACGAGGATGTGGGGCAGTCGTTCATCTACAACAAGACCGGCAAGCTGATCGCGGTGCCGCTCAACGCCGAGGTGGAGAACCCCTGGTCGATCGAGGCTGATGAGGAGACCTGGGAGGATGAGAAGGCCGAGGAAGCGGGCGACGAAGCCGACGACGCGGCCGGCGACGAGGCCGACAAGGGCGCCGGGGACGAGGCCGACGACGAAGGGGCGACGCCGAGCGACGAGGCGGACACCCCCAAGAGCCCGATCCACGGCGTGTGGGCGGGCAAGGCCAAGGGGCTCAGCCAGATCCCAGGCATGACGCAGGACGAGATGGAGTTCAAGATGACCATCATCGCCCGCGACGACGGATCGTTCGTCGGGTCCAGCGAGTCGATGGGCGAGACCGAGTCCTACGACACCGTGACCTTCGACGAGGCGAGCGGGAAGCTCACCGCCACCCGCGCCCAGGGGCCGGTCACGCAGAAGCTGGAGGGCACGCTCAGCGGCGACACCATCACCGGCACCTGGACGATCGTCGAGATGTCGCTCTCGGGCAGCTTCGAGGCGACCCGGACCGACGAGGAGCCCGACGAGTCGGCCTTCGAGGACGAGGAGGCCGACGACGCCCCGGTCGAGATCGAGTTTGAGGGCTTCGAGGCCCGCGGCATCGAGCTGCCGGTCGGGGCGGGCAACTTCGCCGGGCTGGTCTCCAACGACAAGGGCCAGCTCATCTACATGAGCATGGGCGACGCCATGCCCGCGATCAAGCTCTTCGACCTCGGCGACGACGAGCCGAGCGAGAAGACCGTCATCGCCGGCGCCCAGCTCATGGGCATCTCCGGCGATGGCAAGAAGCTGCTGGTCGCCCAGGGGCCGGACAAGTTCGGGATCGTCAGCGCCGCCGCCGGCCAGAGCCTCAGCAGCCCGCTTTCGACCGACGGGCTCGACAAGGTCGTGAACCCGCGGGAGGAGTGGGAGCAGCTCTTCACCGACGCCTGGCGCCGGCACCGCGACTTCTTCTATGTCGAGAACATGCACGGGGTCGACTGGGACGCGGTCTACGAGCGGTACCACGCGATGCTCGCCGACGCCGCCAGCCGCGAGGATGTCAGCTTCATCATCGGCGAGATGATCGCCGAGCTCAATGTCGGGCACGCCTACTACTGGGGCGGCGACGGGGAGGAGGAGTCCACCCGCAATGTGGGCCTGCTCGGGGCCGACTTCGAGCTGGCCAGCGAGACCGGCGAGGACGGCGCCACCGTCACCGCCTACAAGATCGCCAAGGTCTACCGCGGCGCCGACTGGGACTCCGACGCCCGGGGTCCCTTGAGCACCTTCGGCATCGACGCCGGCGAGGGCGACTACATCCTCGCGGTCAACGGCAAGAGGATCAACACCGCGGTGGACCCCTGGGCCGCCTTCGCCGACACCGCCGACAAGGAGACCACCATCACCCTCGCCGACGCCCTGGTCGGCGACGACGAGGCCCGCAACGAGCGGGATGTCACGCTCAAGCCCATGGGCTCCGAGGGCGCCCTGCGCTACCGCGCCTGGATCGAGCACAACCGCAGGTATGTCGAGGACGCCACCGGCGGCAGGGTCGGCTACATCTATGTCCCCGACACCGGCATCGACGGCCAGAACGACCTCTTCCGCCAGTTCTACGGCCAGATCGGCAAGGAGGCGCTCATCATCGACGAGCGCTGGAACGGCGGCGGGCAGATCCCCACCCGCTTCATCGAGCTCCTCAACCGCCCCAGAACGAACTACTGGGCAAGGCGTGACGGCAAGGACTGGCCATGGCCGCCGGACTCGCACCAGGGGCCCAAGTGCATGCTCATCAACGGGCTCGCCGGCTCGGGCGGCGACATGTTCCCCTGGCTGTTCAAGTTCAACGAGCTCGGCCCGCTGATCGGCATGCGCACCTGGGGCGGGCTGGTCGGCATCTCCGGCGTGCCCGGCCTGATCGACGGCGGGTACACCGCCGTGCCCACCTTCGGCTTCTACGAGACCGACGGCACCTGGGGCATCGAGGGCCACGGTGTGGATCCGGATATCGAGGTGGTCGACGACCCGACCAAGCTCGCCGCCGGCGTTGACCCCCAGCTCGACGCCGCCATCGCCGAGATGCTCCGCGAGATCGAGGCCAATGGGTACCACCCCGCGGCCCGCCCGGCAGACCCCGACCGCAGCGGGATGGGCGTGACCGAGGAAGACAAGTAGCGACCACCCCGACGACCACATCAGGCGACAACACCGCGGGCCGGGGAGCGATCCCCGGCCCGTTTCCCTTCTCGGGGCGGGTGGAGGCGGGCGGAAACCGACCCCCAGCACCGGGCGTATGGGTTCGGGAAGGCGTTGGCACCGCAGGCGAGGGGGTGTACACTCCCCGCGGAGGGGACGAGGCAGCGAGCCACGGCGGCGGGAGGCGGAGCGCACCGCCCCGCGACCGGGCGCTACACGCCCCAGCCCCACACGGAGTTTCCCACATGTCCGCACACTCGTCTCGACGCGGTGATTGCTCTGGTCGTCCCGGTCTCGAGTCGCTCGAAGCGAGGATCGTCCTCGCCGCGCCCTACGACCTGGCGGTGGTGGGGATGACCTACGACGCGACCGATGGGTATGTGCCGTACGCCGCGGAGCTGGTCTGGGCCGCGGACCGCACGCTCACCGGCGACACCTGGGTGACCGGCGCGTCCGGCCCGGTGGGGCCGACGGACACGAACTTCTCCGACCTGGTCAACGGGCCGGCGGGCGCGGCGATCCCGTTCTACCACACGCCGTCCTTCCCCGACGCCACGCTCGGCAGCCGGTTCCTCACGGAGAACGGCTACCCGCTGGGGTGGATCGGCGGCACGAGCGGCGCGGACGCGACCGCCGAGGCCGATGTCGCGGCGGTCATCGAGCGGGCCGCGAACGGGGCCGTCACCGACCTCATCGGCAACTGGTCGTTCCAGATCACCCACATCTCGAGCGCCGGGGTCTTCACGCGCCACGGGCTGGTGAGCTTCAACTCCACCGGCGGGTTCTTCAGCATCGCGACCGGCGCGACCGGCGACCCGGTCTGGGTGGGCGAGGGGTTCGAGTTCGACGGCGCGCCCGACCACGGGCGGTTCGACATCGGCATGGGCAGCGGCGACACCGCGGTCCTCTACCTCAGCGCCGACAAGTCCGTGCTGCTGATCGCCGACATGGACGAGCGCGACGGCGACAGTTGGATGGGCATCGGCCTGCGCCAGGGCATCGAGCTCACCGACGCCGAGGTCGTCGGCTCCTACCGCGTCGGCGTGCTCTACGAGGGCCAGGACCAGGTCGAGGGCGCCAACATGAGCGACATCGACGACGGCGCCGCCGCCACCGCCTGGCGGATCGACCTCGACGCCGACGGCACCTTCCAGATGTTCGGCCTGGCCGATGCCGACGGGGAGGACTTCTCCGATGTCGCCGCCTCGGGCCCGTGGTCCAACGACGACGGCGTCATCACCCTCCAGGACACCCAGACCGGGATCCGCATCCGGATCAAGCTCAGCGAGAACGGCAAGTCGGGGATCATCCAGGAGTTCCAGCAGCTCACCCCGGCGCTCACCGAGCGGCCCATGGCCATCGTCACCAAGGTCGCCACCGACCCGCAGGCCGGGCAGGACACCGTGCTCTGGGCGGGCATCCTCGACGCCGACGGCAGGCCGTTGGTCTTCGACCTCCGCCAGGGGACCGACTCCTGGAGCGTCGTCGATTTCGACCGCTACGCCCGGCCGGACCTCGTGCACTGGATGGACAGCGAGCTGGGCGCCTCCCCGGCGGATATCGAGGCGTTCGCGGCCTCCGACGGCGGGCTCATGGCGGCGGTCTCCACCGACGATGGGCTCTTCGCCATGGCGCGGGACGCCACCGGATTCTGGCGACTGCGCAACCTCACCACGACGATCAATACCGCCGCCAACATCGTCGGCGCTATCACCGTCTTCGAGGACAGGGTGGGCGTGTCGTATGTCGCGGGCCTCACCGCGACCGGCGACATGGTGACCTACGAGTTCGACCCCGACGCGCCGACCGGCACCGACGCCTGGACCTACACCAACATCTCGACCGAGCACCTCATCCCGCAGGGTGAGACCACGCCGGTCTTCGTCGGCCCCCTGATGAGCTATGTCACGAGCTGGAACGGGCTCAACATCGCCGGGCTCGCGGCCGACGGGAGCATCCAGGCGGTCTGGACCGGCAACGGCGGGCAGGTCTGGCACGCCAGCAACCTCAGCACCATCACCGGGGCCCCGCCCATGGCCTCCGGCCTCACCGCCTACCTCACGAGCTGGGGCGGCATCAACATCGTCGGCCTCGACGATGGCGGGCAGGTGCTCGCGTCGTGGTGGGTGCCCGGCTTCGGCGGCGTGTGGAAGATCAGCAACCTCACGACCGTCGCCGGCGGGCCCGCGCTCACCGGAGACAGCCTGACCAGCTTCTTCGCCCCGTGGGGCGCGCTCAACATCGCCGGCCTCGACGAGAACGGCGACATGCAGGCCTACTGGTGGACCCCGGAGACCGATGTCTGGCAGGTCGCCAACCTGACGGCGTCCATCCCCGATGGCCAGCCGCGCCCGGCCTCCCAGCTCATGGGCCAGGCCAACCTGACCCACGGCGGAGAGCTGAACATCATGGGCACCGACGCCACCACCGGCGAGCTGCTCCGGCTGTTCTTCCGCGTGGATGATAACGCCTGGGCGGTGCAGAATGTCTCCGACGATGCCGCGTGGGTGTGAGGCGGGGGGGTCGAATCAAATACCCCCAGAGTTGATT
>CAYJPX010000096.1:0-13383 GCA_964372195.1 uncultured Phycisphaeraceae bacterium | reverse complement strand
GGCCCGAGGGCGCCTCTGGCTCGGGAGGCAGGCGGGCGAGTGGTGTCGCTCGGGCTTCCCCGGGCTTTGGGGCGGCGCGAGGATCCGGAGCTTCGCGGAGCCTCAGCCGCGGCGTCCGGTGGGGGGAGTGGCGGCGGGTGGGGCGTGGAGGTCTGTCCGGGACGGCTCGCGGTTGGCCCTCGGGCGGGGGGTGACCTATCCTTGAAGCCCTCCGCCGGGGCCCCTCGGGGCGCGGGCCGGGGTCATCGTCTCGGCAGACTACACGACGCAGGATTCGAGCACACGAAAGGCGCGTTCATGGCCACCACAGGCACGGTTACGCAGGTCATCGGCTCCACCTTTGACGCCCAGTTCCCCGAGGATCAACTGCCCAGCATCTACAACGCGGTGCGGATCGATGCCCAGACGCGGACCGGGACGCTGCGGCTGGTCGGTGAGGTGCAGCAGCACCTCGGCGGCGGGCGGGTGCGGGCCGTCGCGCTGGGCTCGACCGACGGGCTGACGCGGGGGATGCGCTGCGTGGATACGGGCGAGTCGGTGACGGTGCCGGTGGGCGAGCGGGTGCTGGGGCGGGTGTTCAACCTGCTGGGCGAGCCGATCGACAAGATGCCGGCACCGGAGGGCACCAAGCGGATGCCGATCCACCGCGAGCCGCCGGAGTTCAGCCAGTTGAACCCGAATACCGAGATCCTGCCGACGGGGATCAAGGTCATCGACCTCTTGTGCCCGTTTGTGCGTGGCGGCAAGATCGGGCTGTTCGGCGGGGCGGGCGTGGGCAAGACGGTCATCATCCAGGAGATGATCGCCCGCGTGGCCCGCGAGTTCGGCGGGTACAGCGTGTTCTGCGGCGTGGGGGAGCGGACGCGCGAGGGCAACGACCTGTGGCGCGAGATGCAGGAGGCCGAGTACACCGACGAGAACGGCAAGACGGCCCATGTCATCGACAAGGTGGCGATGGTGTTCGGGCAGATGAACGAGCCCCCCGGGGCGCGTCTGCGGGTGGCGCTCTCGGGCCTGACGATGGCCGAGCAGTTCCGCGATGAGTCGGGCAAGGAGACGATGATCTTCGTCGACAACATCTTCCGGTTTACGCAGGCGGGCTCGGAGGTCTCGGCGCTGCTGGGGCGTATGCCCAGCGCGGTGGGGTACCAGCCGACGCTCTCGACCGAGATGGGCGAGCTGCAGGAGCGGATCACCTCGACGAGCAAGGGGGCGATCACCAGCGTGCAGGCGATCTATGTGCCGGCCGACGACCTGACCGACCCGGCGCCGGCGACGGCGTTCGCCCACCTCGACGCGTTCGTGGTGCTGGCGCGCGGCATCGCGGAGAAGGGCATCTTCCCGGCGGTGGACCCGCTGGCGTCGACCTCGCGGATCCTGGACCCGGGGATCATCGGGCAGCACCACTACGATGTCTCGCGTCGGGTGCAGGTGACCCTGCAGCGGTACCGCGACCTGCAGGACATCATCGCGATCCTGGGTGTGGACGAGCTGAGCGAGGAGGACAAGCTGATCGTGGGGCGTGCCCGGCGGATCGAGCGGTTCCTCAGCCAGCCGTTCTATGTGGCGGAGGTGTTCACCGGGTTCCCCGGCATCTACACGCAGCTCGAGGACACGATCGACAGCTTCGAGCGGCTGTGCAACGGCGAGGGCGACGACCTGCCCGAGTCGGCGTTCATGTATGTCGGCAACCTGGACGATGCGCGGAAGAAGGCCGAGACCATGGCGGCGAACGCCTGAGTCGGGTCGATGGGATTGCAAGCGAGCCGGGCCCTGTGGGCCCGGTTTTTTTCTGGGCGCTCGGCGCGGGTGGAGGTGCCCGTGGAGCATCGGATACGGCGGCCGGGCGGTACGCCGTCACTATTTCACGGGGAGCGATGTTTGCTGCGCGGATTGCCTGATCGAGCGTTGGAGAGAGGGAAGGAGCAGAGCCCTCTCCCCAACCCTCTCCCGCCGGGGGCGGGAGAGGGGGCAAGGCACCTGCGTCAGCCGGCCCGGCACTACAATGCCGCACCATGAACGCCATCCAGAAACTCCGTCAGCTCGTTGGTGAGGTCAACAAGGGGCCGGCGAGCGCGATGCAGGCGTGGCCGGTGGCGGCGAGGCTGCTGTCGCGCATGCCGTTGGACGCCGCCGAGGTTGAGCGGGTGTGCAAGGCCCGCGACCCGATCGGGCTCGATGTCCTGGTGCGCCGGCTGGAGGACCCGGGGGCGGGGCAGCCGGCGGAGGCCGACCCGGCGGTGGCGGCGGTGACGCCCGACGAGATGAAGGCGGCGCTGCACGCGTTCAACAAGCGGCTGAAGGTGATGCGGCTGAGCGATGAGTCGCGGCTCGGCGGGCGGTACACCTCGGGCGGGCATGTGTCGAAGATCGATGCGATCCAGCCGCCGGACGGGTACGCGCCGGCGGTGTGGAAGGCGCTGGTGGCGGCGGGGAAGCTGCGGGACACGGGCAACGGGTTCTACGCGCCGGCGTCGTAGCGGTCGACAGGGCGGTGGGCGGCCCTAGTCCTCGGCGAGCATCGAGCGGACCTGGTTGATCGAGGCGACCGTGTCGTCGGTGGCGTCCTGGATCGAGCCGAGCTGGGTCTCGATCGACTTGGTGGCCTCGGACGCCTGCTGGCTGAGGCGCTTGACCTCGCCGGCGACGACGGCGAACCCACGGCCCGCTTCGCCGACGCGGGCGGCCTCGATGGCGGCGTTGAGGGCCAACAGGTTGGTTTGGTCGGCGATCGACTTGATGACCTTGGAGAAGCCGCCGATGCGTTGGGTCGCCTCCGCCAGGTTCGAGACGACATCGAGGGTCGTGCCGAAGTCCTCGGCGAGCTTCTGGCGGCGTGCCTCGGCGGCCGCGAGGTCCTTGGTCTTGGTGTCCATCTGCTTGGTGGCGCCGTTGATGGACCTGGAGGCCTTGCGGAAGGAGCCGAGCATGCCGTTGAGCAGGACGCGCCGGAAGAACCGGCCCCGGCTGGCGTACTCGAGCGAGGCGGTGGACTCGCGGACGAAGGCGTCGGTCATGTCGAGCAGGCGGTTGATGGAATGGAGCAGCTCGGCGAGCTCGCTGTCGCCATCGATGCGGAGGATGCGGGATTCGAGGTTGCCCCGCGAGGCCCCGCGGCAGACGCGGGTGGCCTCGGCGACCCACTTGGCGGCGTCGGGGGGGAGTTGGCCCTCGGTCTGGGCGCTGGTGGGGCCGGTGGTGTGGCTGTGCAGGGTGCTCATGCCGAGGCCTCCGCGGCGATGCCCGCGGTGTCGAGGGTGAAGACGAACTCCTCGTAGGTGGTCTGCTGGCTCTTGAGCAGGTCGACGACCGCGGGCAACGAGGCGGCGATCGCCTCCTTGGGTGTGCGGAAGGGCTTCTCGATGTGGAGGAGCGAGTCGTAGAGGGGTTTGATCTTGCTGATGGCGGCGCGGCTTGGCAGGCGGCGGTTCGAGTGATAGCCGATCATGGCGCCGTGGTCGTCGTAGCTGGGGGTGATGTGGGCGAAGACCCAGTAGTGGTCGCCGCTCTTGGCTTGGTTGATGACATAGGCGAAGATCTCGTTGCCCGCCTGGATGGTGTCCCAGAGGAGCTGGAACACGCACCGGGGCATGGCGGGGTGGCGGATGATGTTGTGCGGCTGGCCGAGGACCTCGGCCTCGGAGTACTGGGCGACGCGGAGGAAGACATCGTTGGCGTAGGTGATCCGTCCCTTGAGGTCGGTCTTGCTGACGATGATCTCGTCCCGGCCGAAGGTTCGCTCGACGCCGGTGGGTCGGACGGCTGGTGGTGCCACGGGTTCGGTTCCTTGCGTGGCGCCCGGGGGGTATGGGCGCGGTCGAAAGAGGATCTATGTATCGCCTATCGGCGCGGGGGGGGCCACGCTTGAGGAATGCCCTCCCTCGGCGGGGGGCGAGGGAGGGGGGCGGATAACGCCCCCCGGACCCCGCCGGGGATCCGCCTGGGCCAGGCCGCGGGGCTGGCCTCTGGGCTGGCGGGCGGGGTAGGCTGTGGCCGCACCGATCACCAGGGAGACCGAGCCATGCAGGAGCGCGAAGGGGCCGACTGTTCACGGCGTGTGTTTGTGTGTACGGGACTGGCGGTCGCGGGCGGGGGCCTCTCGGGGACGGCCCGGGGCTCGGGGCGGGTGGGCGAGTTGCCCCGCGCCTTCATCGACGGCGAGGGCCCGGACTGGGCGCCCCTGGGGGCCGAGGACTTCGCGAGGGTCAACTGCCCGGACGACACCTGGACCTGGGCCGCCGGCGCCCTGCACTGCACGGGCAGCCCGGTCGGGGTGCTGCGGACGGTCAAGCGGTACACGAACTTCGAGCTGGTGTGCGAGTGGCGCCACGCCAAGCCGGCCGGGAACTCTGGGGTGTTTGTCTGGGCGACGGAGGACTCGATCGCGGCGCTCGCCGAGGCGGGCGAGCCGGGCCTGCCGCGGGGGATCGAGGTGCAGGTGCTGGACCTGGCGTACGGCGGGGATCATCCCGAGGACTGGTACACGAGCCACGGGGATGTCTTCCCGGTGGGTGTGCACATGACGCCATTCCCCCCGCTGTCGCCCAACGGCGTGCGGAGCTTCCCCTCGAAGCACCTGAGCAAGAGGGCCGGGGAGTGGAACCACTATTACATCCGCGCGATCAACGGCGAGGTGCGGCTGTGGGTGAACGGCGAGGAGGTCTCGGGGGGGAACAACTGCGAGCCGCGGAGCGGGTACCTGGCGCTGGAGTCGGAGGGGTCGCCGATCGACTTCCGGAACCTGCGGCTGAGGGAGTTGCCCTGAGCCCCCAGGCCCCGGTCACTCCTCGGTGATGGTCAGCTCCTCTCGGAGGTGCTTGAGGTGCTCGGCCTGCTCCTTATATCCGGCCTGGACGGCGGAGGTGGCCATGGCGCTGAACAGGTCGTCGAGGTAGCCGACATCGTTGAAGGAGGTGACGGTCCGGCCCCGCCGCCCGCCGTGGCGCTCGATGGTGTAGTTGGCGTCGAAGGCGGCCTCGTGGTGCTGGTCGAGCCAGCCGTTGTAGAGCGAGCCGTGGGTCGGGTAGTCGGGCAGGTGCTCGAACTGGGCGAGGATCTCGTCGTGCATGTCGATGGACTCGTCGCCCTTCTTCATGTTGACATAGATCAGGCCGACGACGAGTAAAGCGACGGCGAGGAGGCTGCCTGCGATGCGTCCTTCCATTGGTGAATCCCCTTTGCACTGTCCCCGCGGCGACTGCTGTGCCCCCCGGGCCGCGGCCCCCGGGCGAGAAGCCCAGTCTACCGCCGGCGCCGGGTTTGTCCAGGGCCTTGTGGGCGGTGGCCTGGGGGGGTAGACTGCGCCGATGAGGTTGTTACTCCGGTGGCAGGTTCTGGGGGTTGCGGTTGTCTGCGCGGTGCTTGCGCCATCCGCCGGGGGGCAGGGCGGGGAGGAGCACTCGGTCAGGCCCGGGGAGGGCTGGTCGGGGCTTGCCGACCGGGTCGGGCCGGGGGACACGATCGTGCTGGCGGCGGGGGAGCACCGGCCGGCGTCGCTCTCGGGGCTGGCGGGGACCGAGGCCGAGCCGATCACGATCCGCGGCGAGGCGGGGTCGGTGATCGACGCCGAGGGCTCGGGCCTGTACCTGCAGCGCCCTCGCTGGGTGGTGATCGAGGATGTCACCGTCGTGGGGGCGGCCCACAACGGGATCAACATCGACGACCAGGACGGGAGCGGGATGATCGGCGAGCCGTGGGAGGCGCACCTGACGCTGCGGCGCGTGACGGTGCGCGAGACCGGGCCGGAGGGGAACTTCGACGGGATCAAGCTGTCGGGGCTGCGCGGGGTGCGGCTGGAGGAGTGCGTTGTCGAGGGCTGGGGCGGGAGCGCTGTGGACATGGTCGGGTGCCACGAGGTGCGGGTCGAGCGGTGCGTGTTCCGCGGGATGGAGGGGTATTCGCAGGCATCGGGTGTGCAGATCAAGGGCGGGTCGAGCGGCGTGCGGGTGACGGGCTGCCGCTTCGAGGAGGCGGGGATGCGCGCGATCAACCTCGGCGGCTCGACTGGGCTGGAGTTCTTCCGCCCGCCCGTCCCTGGGGATGCCGAGCCCGCCACCCGGTGGGAGGCCGAGGATGTCGTGGTGCGCGACTGCGTGTTTGTCGGCGGCGAGTGCGCCGTGGCCATCGTGGGCGCCCGGGGCGGGGAGATCGCCGATTGCACCATCGTCGGCCCCCGGCGCTGGCCGTTCCGCCTGCTGCAGGGGACGCGCGATCCGCGCTTCGCCCCCGCCCGGGGGGCGGCTGTCACGGGCTGCCTCATCGTCGCGGACTTGCTCCGCACACCCGTGAATGTCGGTGACGGGACCGATCCGGGGTCATGGGAGTGGGGCCCGAACCTCTGGTGGGCCCCGGGCCTCGACGCCGTGGGCCTGAGAGCGGCTCTCCAGGGGAGCATCGATCCCAATCAGTTCGTGGCCGATCCCGAGCTCGACGACGACCTCCGCCCGGCGGACCCGCGCTGGCGGGAGATTGGCGCGCACCGATAGCGCAGGGGCGTTGGATGGCCCGGACCAGCCGCCAGAGCCGGCGACGGATCCCTGGCAAGCCGCCCAATGGGGTGCGCCATGGAGTTCGCCGCGCTCCGCGGGCGAGGTTCGTTGCCCGGAACCGGCGACGCCTGCAGGCGGCCGCTGCTGTAGACTGCCTGCCGGGGTCCTCTTGAGCGGCGAGGCCGATCGGGCCTCCGACAGGAAGGGGTGCGAGACATGCGGCAGCGTGCTGACTGGTGGCGAGCGTTGTGGGCGGGTTTCTCGGCGTGCTGGCTGAGCATTGCCGTGGGATGCGGGGGGCCGACGACCGAGCCGCCGGCCCCACCTGCCCAGACGGGGGACCCCGCACCGCAGGAGGAGCCGGCGATCGAGGAGCCCGCCGTCGAGGAGCCGGCAGCGCCGGCGGGCCCTGTGGTGCGCTTCGACACCGACGCGCCGTTGACGGCCGAGGGCGTGGAGGTGCTCTGGGCGGCGTGGGGCAACAGAGAGTGCACGCGGGCGGTAGAGGTCACCGACATCGTGCGGGAGCATGCGGCCGCCGCGGGCTCGATCACCTCCAATAACCCGGCCCTGGTCGCGGCGATGGGCGATCCCCTGCCCGGCGAGAAGGAGTGGCTCACGGTCCTGCTCAAGACGCCGGCCGGGTCCGCGCGGGTCGGCATGTTCGACAGCATCCTCTATCTGACGATCCAGCCGGGGCTCATCTCGCCCAGCGGATCGGGGAAGGCGTGGACCCAGGCCGAGGCGGACCGCGCCAACGCGATGCTGGTGGACGGCGCCGAGACCGGTGTCGTGTGGGCCCGCTGGGGCAACGACGGCAAGGGCGCCGGGTGGAGCGACGCCCAGACCCCCATCCAGGCGCAGTTCGACGCCGATGGCACGCTCTTCAACCGACCAACCGGCATGCCCGATGTCCGCAAGCCAAACAACTACCGCGCGAAGACGCTGCGGCTGCTGCTCGCCATCGACGGGCAGCCCGTGGGCCTCCACCTACGGGGCGGCTCGTATGTGGCGCTGCGACCGACCGAGGAGATGCTCGCCGAGCCCGCCGCCTTCGATGTCGGGCCGGGCGGGTTCGACGCGCCCTATGTGACCGCCCATCTCGAGGGCGTGGATGATGTCATCACCTATCTGGCGTCGGCGGACGGGTCGCACCTCTTCGTGCTCGCGGGCGACGGCTCGCAGCTTCTCAAGGTGGATGCCGCGACCTTCGAAGTCGTCGGCGAGATCGAGGGGCTGGCGCCGGGGTATGTGGCGATGGCCCTGACGCCCGGCGGCGATCGCCTGTACATCGGCGGCCCGACCAACGGCTTCGATCGCAACCGCGAGAGTTCGCAGCTGCGCGGGGTGCTGGTGGCGGTGGAGCCCGAGTCGTTCCGCGTCTTGGGGTCGCCGGTGCAGGTGCGCTGCGACATCAAGACGCTCGCCGTGATGGGCGACGGCAACCTCATCGCCCTCAACGGGAGCGGGGACTCGATGAGCTTCCTGGGCGTGATCGATCCCAAGTCCGGCGTGGTGCTCGGGCAGAGCTCGGTGCGAGGAGTCGACGACGACTATCAGCTGCACCCCGACGGCGAGCGCTTGTATATCGGGCACGGCAAGGGCCTGCAGTGCCGGTGGTTCGACCCGGCGCTCGAACCCGGCCAGGCGCACGAGGGGATCGAGTACGCCGCCGGGACGGTCTCCTGCCGCGGCCGCTTCACCTTCATCGACGACACCCGGTACCTCATCGGGCACGCCGGCACGCTCGTCCGCCTCTCGCAGAACCTCCAACGCCACTACCTCGGGGTACGGGCCCTCCCGGAGAACTCGGGCGGCGCGGCCTCGCGGGAACTGGGGGCGCTCTTCGTCTGCGTCCAGGACGGCATGCGGGTCTTGGCGTGGCCCTCGCTCGAACCGGCCGGCGAAGTGATGGGACGCGGCGTGCTCGCCGACATGCGGCTCGGGCCGGACGGGCGGACCGCGTACGCCCGCTGGATGCGGGGCGCAACGATCGGCGGGCTCCGCGGCCCGGGGGGCGACACCACCGCGGCGCTTGTCGCGATCGACCTCGCGAGCCTCACGCCACCGGGATTGGTCGCCGACGGGGCTCTCCCCCGACCGATCGCGCCTGAGGGCGACGCGATAGTCGCCAGGCTGCCCCTCGGGACCGACATCTCCGGGCTGGTTATGCCGCAGGACGGCGGCACGCTCTACGCGCTCGACGCGGCGGAGGGGCGTGTGCTCCGGATCGATCCTCTGACGCTGGAGATCGGTGCGACCTCCGGGCCCCTGCCCAGCTCGAGCAACGAGATCGCGGTGGACGCCACCGGGCGCTGGGTGGCGGTGTCGGCGGCGCCGACACTGTTCCGCTCCAACAAGGACCACGAGTCCGGCACGATTGTCAGGCTTGACCCCGAGACACTCGGGCAGATCGGCGACCCGATCGTGCTGCAGCACGATATCCGCGAGATCGCGCTCGACACGCTCGGACGCCTCTACGCCTCGGGCGGGAGCAACCAATCGACCTCGGTGTTCCAGCTCGACGCGGGCTCGGGCGCCGAGATCGGGGCCCGCGGCAGCTACCAGGGCGCCTCGATCTGCGTGGCGCCGGACGCCTCGGCCCTGTACATGTCCACGCGGGGCCTCTCCCCGGCATCGCTCGCCGGCGTGCGTCTCGACCCGCGCCGCCCGCTCGATCGCGAGTCCGAGCAACTCGCCATCGAGATCCAGAAAGACACCCAAGCGGGCAACAAGATCTGGATCACCACCGATGGCCGCTACATCGCGGCGATGGGCGGCGGGGTGTACCGGGTGCCAACGGGGAGAGAGCCGCCCAACATCTTGGGGCTCGGGTCGCTGGAGCAGATCTGTGGGGCCGCGGGCGCGGGGCGGGTGCTCTTCGCATGCGACCACACCAACACGCTGACCGCGTACGAGCTGCCGAGCCTCAAGCCCACCGGCCAACTCCTGCTCGACGGCACGCTGACGGACATGTGCTACGACCCCGCGACCAAGCGGCTCTATGGCGTGCTGCGCCCCGGCGGGAAGTTCGAGGGCTTCGAGCGGTTCGCCGGGGAGATCCTCGGCGATATCGTGGCGATCGACACCACGGCGTTGGGCGGCGGGTGAGCGGCGGGCCCGGCAGCCTGTAGACTGCCCCCATGGACTTCGACTACTCGTACCCATACTCCTCGCAGCGGGCCCCGGTGTTCGCCCGCAACATCGTCGCCACGAGCCACCCCCTGGCCGCCCAGGCGGGGCTGGAGATGCTGCGGAAGGGCGGCAACGCGGCCGACGCGGCGGTGGCGACCGCGATGTGCCTGACCGTCCTCGAGCCCACCAGCAACGGGATCGGGTCGGACAACTTCGCCCTGGTGTGGTCCGGGGGCGGGCTGCACGGCATGAACGCCTCGGGCCGGGCGCCGGCGGGGCTGCGCCGGGAGCGGTACGCGGGGATGGAGAGCATCCCCTACTACGGCTGGGACGGGATCACCACCCCGGGGGCCGTGAGCGGGTGGGTGGCGCTGGTGAAGGAGTTCGGGTCGCTACCGCTGACGACGATCGCGGGGCCGGCGATCGGCTACGCACGCGAGGGGGCGGTGGTGCCGGTCGAGATCGGACGCTACTGGAGCAGCGGGCGGCAGTACCGGGGCGAGCTGTTCCAGGCGTGGCACGAGACCTTCACCCGGGATGGCAAGGACCCGGACGCGGGGGATCTCTTCAAGCTGCCCGACCACGGCGACACGCTCGAGGCGATCGCGGAGTCTGACGGCGAGGCGTTCTATCGCGGGCATCTCGCCGAGCGGATCGAGGCGGCGGCCGTGGCCCAGGGCGGGGACCTGCGGGCCGCGGACCTCGCGGCCCACCAGGCCGACTGGGTGCGGCCCATCAGCCTGGACTATCACGGGTGGCGCCTGCACGAGATCCCGCCCAACGGCCAGGGGCTGACGGCGCTGATCGCGCTGGGGATCTTGCGGAACTTCGACATGGCCTCGATGCACCCGGATAGCGCCGAGAGCCTGCACCTGGCGATCGAGGCGATGAAGCTGGCGTTCGCCGATGCGCACCGGTACATCGCCGACCCGGCGTACATGGACACCACGGTCGAGGCGCTGCTGGATGAGGGGTACCTCGCCGAGCGGGCGGGGCTGATCGACCGCGGGCGCGCGCAGGATCCGGGGCATGGCCGGCCCAAGCTCGGGGGCACGGTGCTGCTGACGGCGGCCGACGCGGCGGGCAACATGGTCAGCATGATCCAGAGCAACTACACGGGGTTTGGGTCGGGGATCGTGATCCCGGGGACGGGGATCAGCATGCAGAACCGGGGGTGCTGCTTTAGCCTGGAGCCGGGTCACCCCAACGAGGTGGGGGCGGGCAAGAGGCCGTACCACACGATCATCCCGGGGTTCGTGACGCGGGCGGGCGAGGACGGGGTGGAGGAGCCGGTGATGGCGTTCGGGGTGATGGGCGGGTTCATGCAGCCGCAGGGGCACGCGCAGGTGCTGATGCGGATGGCCGACCACCGGCAGAACCCGCAGAGCGCGCTGGATGCCCCGCGCTGGCAGGTGAGCGAGGGGCTGAAGCTGACGGTGGAGCCGGGGTTTGCTGACGGCGTGTACGAAGCGCTGCGCGACCTCGGGCACGACCTGACGGTCCCGGAGCGCAGGAACGCGAGCCAGGGGCGGGGGCAGGTGATCTGCCGTCTGGAGCATGGGTATGTGGCGGGGTCGGATTTGCGGTGTGATGGGCAGGCGGTGGGGTTCTGACGCCGTGGTGGCCGGAGGAGCGACGCGTGAAGATGTGCGCGCGATTGGGTGAAGGGCTTGCTGCCGTGCACTCGCTCGGAGCGCTCGCGGTATCCTCGCTCGCCATCGCCTCCGTACTGGGTTGGTGTGGTGGGTGCGAGCGATGTCCGGGTGAAACTGCGCGGGATACGCCGCGGTTGGTCCTGCTTGAAATCGTGGAAGGCCAGTCCGTATATGCGGGGATCCCATATCGGGAAGCAGACGCGATGCCGGGCATCGACCCCCTCGATCTCATGCCTATGTCACTGGCGGCGTGGCAGGTCTCTGATCCGTGCTTCGACTATCTGGACATCGAGTACACGAAGGGCCGTTGCTTTGACAGCCTCACGGCGACACGGATGGGCTGGGATGCACCATCGTACGCAGAGGTCTGTCGGCGACTCGATGCGCAGCTCACCTGCGACACACCACCAGGGTCCCGCGGGGTGGAGTCCAATCCTGGAGCCGCGGGAACCCTCAGGTGGTACAACTCTCGGTGGCAAGTGAAGCTGCACTTTGACCCAACTGCTGATGAGTCGAAATATGGGCTGGTGTTGACGGTATCGTTCGCATCTCAGAGCGCGGACTGATTCCCCTCGACCCCTGCGGGGTCGGGTTTGTAAGGAACGACTACCAGGGGCTGGTCCCGACTTCGTCGGGCCTGCGCCCCTGGCTACAGCCCGCCGCTCCTTCGGAGCGAGGAGGCGGGCGCGGCGGTGCATCGGGGTGGAACGGGATGGGGCATGGAACGGAAGGGAGTCGGGATGGATCTGCTTGATCGATTGCTGGGGCATGACGCGTGGACGACTCGGCTGCTGCTGGAGCGTTGCCGGGAGTTGAGCGATGCGCGGCTCGACCAGGACATCGACATCGGCCACCGCACCGTCCGCCGGACCTTCGACCATTTGATCTGGAACATGCAGGCCTGGGGCAACGAGATGGCCGGGCGGCCGATGGGGGAGCGGGGTGGGGACTCGGTGGATGCGCTGACCGCCCGGCTCGACGCCGCGGCGGCGCACCTCGCGGCGACGGCGCGGGGCATCGCCGACCGCGGGGCGTGGGACGAGACCTGGGTGCCGCCCAACGACGGCCCGCCGGTCGAGCGCACCTACGGCGGCACGATCGCGCATGTGCTGACGCACTCGATGCACCACCGAGCGCAGATCCTGTACATGCTCCGGGTGCTGGGGCTCAAGGGTCTGCCGGAGGGGGATGTGCTCAGTTGGGAAGAGCAGGCGATGGGGGACTGATACGGCTCCCAGGGGTTGCCCGTGCGGCGGCACCCGACCAGAGGCACCCAGGGCCGCGAGCTTCCGGCGTTCGCCGGGGTGCTCCCGCAGGGCTTGCGGAATGAGACTTGAAGGAAGAGGAGGCAAGGAGCCCTCTCCCCAACCCTCTCCCGCCGGGGGCGGGAGAGGGGGCAAGGCACCGCCCATCGCTGAGGTGTCGCCGCCCTTGCTAATGGCGGGATCCGTATGACCGATCCCGCGCGGAGGCGCGCGTGCGACCGCACGCCGGACCTCCGCGGTCGGGATCGGTATCGACGGCAGTTCCGGCTCCGCGAGGGACCCGGTTACGGGAAGATGCCGCGGACGGCGTACGCGTTGCCGATGTGTTCGAGGGCCGCGATGTAGGCGGCGGTGCGGAGGTCGACGCTGTACTTCTGGCGGGCCAGGACAGTGCGGCGTGCCGCCATGACCATGTGGCGGTTGAGTTCGCGGTCGACCTGCTCGATGTCCCAGTAGGTGCTGGTCTTGTTCTGCACCCACTCGAAGTACGAGACGGTCACGCCGCCGGCGTTGGCGAGGATCGCCGGGACCACCTCGATCCCGCGCTCGTTGAACACCCGGTCGCCCGCCGGGGTGGTCGGGGCGTTGGCGCCCTCGGCGATCACCTTGGCGTGGATCATCTTCGCCTCGCGGGCCGTGATCATCTGCTCCAGCGCCGCCGGCACCATCACATCAACCGGCGTCTGGTAGAACTCGTCGGTGGTGATGACCGTGCCCGCGAAGCCCTTCACGCCGCCGGTCTTGGCGCAGTGATCGGCCAGGGCGTGGCAGTCGAAGCCCTTGTCGTTGCGCAGGGCGCCGGTGTGGTCGGCGACGGCGACGATCTTGGCGCCCATGTCC
>CAYJPX010000095.1:0-13386 GCA_964372195.1 uncultured Phycisphaeraceae bacterium | reverse complement strand
CTAGGCCCAAGGGACAGAGCCCGAAGCGCAAGCGAGGGTCCAACGCCCGGCTACCCACAGCCCTGCCAGCGCGGACCGGCCGTCTTTCACCGCGGAGCACGCGGAGAGCGCGGAGGAGGACAGAAAGGCAGTTCACCACTCAGGCCCAGAGCACACCGAGGCGAGGCAGGACACACCGCCAACGCCTCCCGCTCGGCACGGACACGGGTGCGCCCGGGCTCAGGGCCGACGAGCCTCAAGGGCAGCTTTGATCTCGTGAATCTGTCTAAACCAGGTGTTGAACTGTGCCCGAGAGCGTGATGTATAGAAGTTTCGGGGGTCGTCGTGTTCGGGTGGACTCAGGTTCGCAAAGAGGTCACGGAGCGTGTCGGCTTCCGCTATCTCCAGCTGCACAATCTTCGTGAATTGGTAGAAGTCAGACACTTGCGGCATCTTGGCCTTGTATTGGTGACGCTGCTCATTGAACACATGCTTGTTGATCAGACGCTCGATCAATCGTCGCATCAGGCCGGCGACACGCTCTTTCTCCCCGGCATTCGGCTCTGCAGGTCCCAGGAGCAAGAGGGCGATTTCGTTGCACAGCTCGTCCCAGCTCTCGCTGTACTCGCGGACGGTGGCACAGTCCTCAAGCACCTGAACTGACATTCGGGCGTTGAGGCCGGGTGAACGATTGATCGCGGCTTGCAGGTTGACGAAGAAGTCCCAGTTATGCGTCAGCACAATTACCTGTGTCTCAGGCTGCTCACGAACAAGAGTGCGGAGCCGTTCGCAGAAATTGGACACATAGTTGTAATCGAAACTCGTGGCGGGATCGTCGAACACCAGCACCCGGTGTGGAGAGGTTGCCGCCTCACACATGAATACGGCAAGGGCGTGAACCTTCTGCTCGCCTTCGCTGAGCACGCGCTGAACCGGCGACCCGCCGACCTTCGGCGTGACGATGATATCCTGCTGATCTCCGTGGCTGGCGAGGCTAACGCCCATCTCAACGAGCGTCGCCCCGCACAAGCTCCGATACTCGTCACTGAGACGCTGCTCAAATGTGCCGAGTACCAGTTCACGGTGGGCGTCCTTGCCCTTGTTCGTCATGGCGCGGAGAAGCGACGCGAAGTCGTACCGCGTGATTCGCTCATGCTCGGGTGTGAGCTGCGCGGAGCGATCGCACAACGCGACAAGCTCATTCCTTTCGGCGGCCACCGCCTGGTGAGCACGGAGGTGACCAATCTCGGCTTGGGCGGCACTGATGCGACCAGTCAGGTCTTGGCGATTCTGGGTGCCGGCCGTGATCGCCTCGTTGAGCGCTGCCTGCGCGGCGCGCACCGATGCGATGCACCCGGCCAGTTCGCTGGCGCGTGCGTACTGAGCCGCGTTCCCAGTGCCAAGCGGCAGTCGGTCGGTCGGAACCGCCCCGACGATTGCCTGGACAACGGCCACGATCGCGTCGAAGGCTCCCGGCGGAAGCAGGTCGCGACAGGACGAGTAGTCATTCAGGCGGAACGACGCGACGCGAGCAAGCGTTGCGCGGCCGGTCTGAAGTGCGCGATCGAGCTCCACCAATTCGGCCTGGAGAGTGGAAGTCAAGTACCCATGATAGGCGATGAAGAGGCGCTGGGTTTCGTCCGTCACAATCTGATTGCATAGGGGGCACGCATGCTCACCGGATTTGTACGCGGATAGGTCGTACATCGCCGCGGCTGCTGCAATCAAGGCGTGGTGCAGTTCGTGATTCGCGCCGGGCGGAAAGGCGAGCCGCGCGAGTTCGGCGCTGGCCGTACGCCTCTGGGACGCCCGAGACTCTGTGGCTTGCAGGTCGGCCAGTGTGACGGAATTGCACCACTCGGAGAGAGATGCCAACTGTGACGCAAACTGTACGAGCAGCGTGTGCTGCGCCCGCAGCGCCCGGAGCCCCTCCTCGCTTGAGGCCGCCGTGAGTTGGCCGAGCACTCGCGTGCACTCGGCAAGCCGCGCCTCCTTGGCGTTGTCGAAAGCGGGCAGGCTCGTAAGGAATGCGGCGCATGTGGCGGAGTTCGTTGCCGTCCACAGGTCGAATGGTGAGGTATTGATGGTGACGGTCGTCGCAAGGCGCTGCTTCGCGGCGTCGATATCCTGCTGGAGTCGGCTTGCCGCGTTGTTGACGCGAGTCGTCGCCACCGTTTTGAACTCGGTAAGCAATTGCCGCGCGTACTCGAAGACTTCAAGGCGAAAAGGAGCAACCTCAACAACCGCACGCGGTTGCAGAGTGCCGGTTATGTGCTTGATCGCCACGGTGGAGTCGAAGTACTTGAGTGATGGCGCGAGTTGTCCGAACCCCTTAGTCTGATCCCACATTACTGGTGCCGCCTGACCGCGGAACTGGTAGACGAATCTCGGCGTTCCGGGATAGGCGGCTCGGACATTGTGGAGCGGATCGGCGGGCCTCTCGGGGTTCGCAAGTACCTTCAGTGCTTGGCAAAGGCTCGATTTGCCCGACCCGTTCTTCCCGAAGATCACTGTGAGTTGACGGTCGAATCGAACCGCCAGCCCCGGACCCAGCTTCTTGAAGGCGTTGAAGCCGGACAACTGTTCAAGGTAGTGAGGCGGCACGGTCCCTGTGGCCGCCGGGGCAGCCGCGATGGTCGCTGCAACTGGGGTATACTGGGAGTCTCCGTGGAACAGGCTCCCGAGGTTGTCGATTACTTCAGGACGGGGCGACTCGCCAGTAGCAGCTATGGCCAAATCGCATAGCGAGTGGAACCACGCCTCGCCCACGGCGTCGCGCATCTCCAGCAAATAGCCGATGGCGTCGGGGAATCGTGGCATGGCGTGTCACCCTCATCACTGTGGTTCGTGCACCTATACTATATTCAGTTCGCTGATTGTAGTCACTTCCACCCGGCCGATGGGTGACCTGCCCGCGTGGCTGGCCTTGGTATGGCATGCTCGCCGCTCGGGGCGTCGGGTGGCCGGCTCAACCCGCCGATGGTGGCCTGGGCAAGGCTGCTCGGAGCCTTGCCCGTGCGGGCTCCTCACCCACCCGCAGCACGGGCAAGCCGCCGAGCCGGCTTGTCCATGCCACCCACGATCCATATCCCCCCCTGTCTCGCTGTCTCGCTGTCTCGCTGCCTCGCTGCCTTGCTTCGAGACGCACCTCCCCCTGGCTCGCGCTGCGCTTGAGCCTGTCCCCCTCCGCGGGGCGGCGGGGGAGTGGGAGAGCGCCTTGGCGGCGGGAAAGCCCGGGCTGGCGCCGGGGCCTCTTATCGCCAGGGCCCCGAATCACGGCGAGCCGTGCGGCTCGAACTCTCCGTCCTTGAACGCTCTGATGAGCCGCGCCGCTGCTTTGTCGGTCGCCTTGGCGGCCTGGTCGCCGCCGATGTTGGTCGCGACCAGCACCGCGAACCCCTGCTCGGGCGAGGCCCAGACCACGCAGAACCACGCGGTGTTCGAGCCGTTGTGGGTGATGGTGTTGCCGCCCCACGGCCGTTCGGCGAGCGCCCAGCCCATGGCGTAGGCGCCGGCGTAGGGGTCGGTGTGCAGGTGCTCCCACGCCTCCTTGGGCAGCAGGTCGGACTCGCCGCGCCGGCCGCGGAGGTGCTCGCGGATGTACACCGCCCAGTCTTCGAGCGTCATGTGGACACGGCCCGCGGGGGAGATCGCCGGCGGGTTGTCGGCGAAGGGGCCGGGGGCCACGAAGGGCGGCGGCAGGCCGGGCAGGGCGCTGGCGGCGTGGCCGCGGGGCTGGTCGATGGTGTCGGCGCCGCCGGGTGTGCCGTAGCCGGCAGAGGTGATGCCGAGCGGCTCGAAGAGTTGGGAGGCGATGAGGGTCTCCCAGGTGGTGTCGTCGGCGCCGACCGCGGTGTCCCAGGCCCGTTCGAGCATGGCGCCGGCGATGGTGGTGCCCTGGTTGGAGTATTCGAAGTTGGCGCCCGGGCCATCGGGCGGATTGGTGCCGGGCGGGGCGGCGCTGGGCGGGGCGGCGAGCACGGCGTGGATGAAGGCATCGCGCTGGGCACGGACCGTGCCGTGCTGCTGGCGGGCCTCGTGCCAGGCGGCGGGCGGCGGCGAGGTGGGGACACCCGCGCGGTGGCACAGGAGCTGTTCGAGCGTGACGGGGAGGTACGCCGTGTCGATGTCGCCGAACTCGGCGGAGAAGATGTCGGCGATAGTGGTGGACCAGTCGATCTTGCCCTGCTCGACGAGGATGGCGGCGAGGGTGCCGGTCATGCTCTTGGTGCAGGAGCCGAGGTGCCAGAGGTCGTCGGTGGTGACGGGGGTGGCGTCGGCGGCCTGGCGGACGCCGGTTGCTCCGAGGGCGACGGTCTGATCGGCGGTGGTGACCAGGGCCGCGAGGGCGGGAAGGTTGAACTCGGCGCGGATGGGTTCGAGGCGGTCGGTGAGGTTGGACGGCTGGGCGTGAACGCTGGTGACTGCTGCTATGCAGAGAACGAGGCACGCATAGAGGTAGATGTGTCGCATACGCCAATCTCCTCAGGTTTCCCGCCGCCAGCCACACTCGGGGCACCCGGCCTCTAAGTCGCCGCGGAGGTCATACCCGCACTCCGGGCAGCAGCCTCGCCCGCGACGGACGCCCTTGCGACACAGCAGCCAGGCCATGCCCCGGCGTGCCGGCGCCGCGAACAGCCTCAGCATAACAAACCACACCGCAGCGAACAGCAGCGAGTCCGCGGCAAACCCGGGCCACACCGGCGACAGCGGGAGACCCCGAACCCACCCGCCCGCAGGGCCCAGCTTCAACAGGTCACGACCCGCAAACACACTTGGACGGACATTCTCGACCACCAACCCACGCATCGCCAACCATGGCCAACCGAACGCGTAGGACAAGTGATTCGACGGCGCCACACCGCGCGGCACATCTGCGGGGAGCTGGAGGTCCGGTCCCGGGACATACACCCAGTGGGGCAGATCCGAGGATCGAATGTCGTCGATTCGTCCGGCGTTCGCCGCCAGGTACGCACCTGTACCCGAGTTGAGCGTGAACTGATAGCACTGCATGGCGCCGGTCTCGAGAGAGTGCACGCCCGCGAAATCGCCGCTTTCGGTTCGGAGAATGAACTCCTCCAGGAACCCCTGCCCGAATGTTCTCGCTCCCGAGTTGAGATGCACCGGTCGCGCGATCGCCCACGCGACCCCCACGGTGCTCAACATCCCCAAGAGCACCGAGACTCCCGCCAGCACGACATAGTACGGGGCCCCTCGCTGCGATCGGTCCCCGTGCTGCGCCATACCACACATAGTACTGTCCTTGCTTCAGTCCCTGTGGTACCGGCGTGGCGAACTTCCTGCCTGGCTCTGCCTCCGCGCCCTCCGCGCTCTCCGCGGTACATTTCAGCGCGTCAGATCTCCTCAAACTTCGCCGTAAAGTGCCGCAGCGCCGGCGGCTCCTCCACAATCCGCAGCCCGCGCAGGCCTTTGCGCTCGGCGAACAGCCCCTCGAAGACCTCGAGCACATAGTCGATGTGGCTCTGGGTGTAGACCCGCCGTGGGATCGCGAGGCGCACCAGCTCCATCGACGGCTTGGCGTGCTTGCCGAACATGACCGAGCCGATCTCGCAGGCGCGGATGCCCCCGGCGCGGTACAGGCCGCAGACGACCGCCTGGCCGGGGAACTGCTCGGCGGGGATGTGCGGGCAGAAGTGGCCGGCGTCGATATAGATCGCGTGCCCCCCCGGCGGCTCGATGATCTGGACGCCCATCTTGAGGAGGCGTTCGCCCAGGTACGCCGTCGAGCGAATGCGGTACTGGAGGTAGTCCTCGCGGAGCACTTCCTTGAAGCCCTGGGCCATGGCCTCGAGGTCTCGCCCGGAGAGGCCGCCGTAGGTGATGTAGCCCTCGGTGAGGATGAGCAGGTTGCTGGCCCGCTGGAAGAGCTTCTCGTCGCGCATGAGCAGGACGCCGCCCATGTTGACGATGCCGTCCTTTTTGGCGCTGATGGTGGCGCCGTCGGCCAGGTCGAACATCTCGCGGACGATGTCGCTGACGGCCCGGTCCTGCTGGCCCTCCTCGCGGAGCTTGATGAAGTAGGCGTTCTCGGCGAAGCGGCAGGCATCGAGGAAGAGCGGCAGCCCGTGCTTGTCGCACACCGCCCGCACCGCGCGGATGTTCGCCAAGCTCACCGGCTGGCCGCCGCCGGAGTTGTTGGTGACGGTGACCATGACGACAGGGATGTTCTTGGCCCCGACCTCGGCGATGAGGGCTTCGAGCGCGGGGATGTCCATGTTGCCCTTGAAGGGGTACTGGCTCTTGGGGTCCTTGCCCTCGGCGATGGGCAGGTTGACGGCCCGGGCTCCCGAGTGCTCGACATTGGCGAGCGTGGTGTCGAAGTGGGTGTTGTTGGGGACGACCTTGCCCTCGCCGCCGACAAGCTCGAAGAGGATGCGTTCGCTGGCCCGCCCCTGGTGCGTCGGCAGGATGTGGATGAAGCCTGTGATTTCTTGGAGTCGTTCTTCGAAGCGGAAGAACGACTCGGCGCCGGCGTAGCTCTCGTCGCCCCGCATGATGCCCGCCCACTGCTCGGCGGACATCGCCCCCGTGCCCGAGTCGGTCAGCAGGTCGATGATGACATGGCGGGCGCGGAGGAGGAAGGTGTTGAAGCTGGCGGCCCGCAGGTAGCCCTCGCGCTCCTCGGGCGTGGTCATGGTGATCGGCTCGACGGTCTTGATGCGGAAGGGCTCGATGATGGTCTTCATGGGGTCGTCTCCGGGGCGGATGGTAATCCGCCGGCCGGGCCGAATCCCTGCTCGGCGCGGACGGAAGCCGGTGGGCTACCGCCGGGCCCAAAAAGACGACCCCCGCCCGATGGTCCGGGCGGGGGTCAGGACATTCGATCTCCCGAAGGAGTCGAGGGTTGAGCGGGCTGCACCAACGGCGAACCCGTCGGCTGCCGCCTAGCGGCGCAGCCCTCTCGTACAGTCACATTTGTTCACTGAATCACCTCCTTCGGAAAGAGCCATCCCAGCCGTCACGGCCTGTACCAAGCCGCCGCCGGAGATCTTCCCCCCGGGCCGTCGCCCGAGGCTCAACGCCCGGGGACCGGTCCCCGGTCGTCCGCCCTTTCCCCCCGTCGAGCCGACTGGTTCTCAGCCGCTGCGTTTGGGGCTTCCGGGCGGATGCTCCATTATCGTCGCCGGGGCCGGGGATGCAAGAGGAATTCCTGGATCGAGCGGTGGTTTTACGCGGGTTCATCCCCGACGACGCCGGGCGGCGAGAAGCCCGCCGAGCCCGAGCAGGGCCGCCGAGCCGGGCGCCGGGACGCCGCGGACGCGGAAGATCAGGAACTCGTCGTGGTTCGCGCCCGGGCTGAAGGGGTTGCCGGTGCCGGTGTTGTTCCAGATCCACTCGGCGCTGTTGTCGATGCCCGGTCGGGTGCCCCAGGTGGTGATGTTGCCGGAGAGGCGGTTGTCCCAGTTGCGGAACTCGGCGGGCGTCGTCCACACCGACGGGTTGGCGAAGCCGTAGGCGAGCGCCTGATCGACCTCGGACTGGGACGGCATGGTGTTGTAGGGCCAGGAGGTGGGCCAACTGGGGTCGACCGCCTGGAGGTACGCGCCGACGGGGAAGACCTCCCACCCGGTCGAGCCCGTGTTGAACTGCAGGCTCTGGGTGACATTGTCGAACTCGCCGAGGAAGCCCTGGGCGACGCTCCAGTCCGAGGCGGTGGAGACATAGAAGTAGTCGGTCGGCAGCATGCCGCTGACGGTGAAGGAGGAGGTGGTGCTCCAGCTCGAGCTGCTGCCGACCGCGCTGCCCACGGTGGCCGAGGCGGTGCCGACATAGGCGTCGAACTGGTTGTCGACGGTCATGTTGATGTTCCAGGTGTCGGCGGCCAGGGCGAACGCGGCGGTGACGGCGGCGGTGGCGATGATGGCGATGCGGGTCTTCATGATGCTGCTCCTCTCGGGTGGTGGGGTTGTGGCCCACCTGGGTGGGTTCGAGGCCCGAGGGTCAGCACCTTGCCGCCGCCGGGACTCGCTTGGGGCCCCGGTCGGCAACAGCCGGCGGGTGGTTGCGGAGTCAGCGACAGCCCGGGCGTGGGGTCACGCCGGCGTGGAGTTCTTTCTTGAGGGCTGGTGGGGGCGGCGGCCCGCGAGCGGGCTGTCAGGCGTCGAGCTCGTCGAACGCGCCCTTCGCGGCCTGCTCGTCGATATAGGCCTGGAACTCGCCCATCTTGTAGCTGATGAAGCAGAAGGCGTGGTGCAGCGTGAGCCACTCGAGATCGGCGGGGTCTTCTTCGAGGTCCTTGCGGAGTCGGTTGAGTTCGGCGAGGAATGTCTCTGCTTTCATGGCGCCTCCGGGATTGGGAGAGGGTATGGGGCGCCCGGGCGTTGTGCCGCCCCGCCCCGGGCTGGTCGGGGGGCGCTCACCCACCGCCCGGATTCAGACCATCGCGCGGATCGCCCGCACCGCCGCGTACCCCCCCACCTGCACCAGCACAATCGCCGGACCCGGCTGCCAGTCGAGCTCGAAACTGACCACCAGGCCGCCCGCCACGCCGAGGACGCCCAGCATGGTGCTGAGGCCCACGACCGGCCACCAGCGCGAGCTGCATTGGAGCGCCGTCGCGCCGGGGAGGACGAGCAGGGCCGTGGTCAGCACGACGCCCGCGAGCCGCATGGTGACCACAATGGCCAGCGCGAGGAGCACGAGCAGGAGCGTGCGGACCGCCCCGACCCGGACACCAGAGGACGCCGCGCCGACCTCGTCGAACGCCCAGAAGAGCAGGCCCCGACGCCAAGTCCAGAGGATGGCGAGCTCAGCGGCGACAACGACCGCGGCGATCGCCGCGTCGGTCCACCGCACCCCCATCACCGAGCCGAACAGCACGCTCTCGACCCCGAAGCCCGGGGTCTGTCCCCGGGCGCGCATGTCCCCGGCGGCGTGCTCGATCAGGAGGAACCCGCCCGCCATCGCCGTCACCAGCACGATGCCGATGGCGGTGTCGGCGTTGGCGCCCTTGCGGTCGCTGAGGGCGGCGATCCCCAGGGCGGCGGCGATGCACGCCAGGGCGACGACCGCGATCACCTGCCAGTCGCCCGCGTGGCCCGCGCCCAGGCCGAGAGCCATCGCCAGCCCAACGCCGCCGAACGCCGAATGGCTGACACCCTGGCCGATGAATGACATGCGTTTGAGCACGACGAGCGGGCTCAGAGCGGCGCAGAGCAGGGCGACCAGGAGCCCGACCACCACCGCGGGCCAGAAGAGTGCCGCCATCTGCGGCGACGAGAAGAGGTAGTCAATCGTGCGCACAGCCGTCCCCCTCGCCGTGGTCGTGCTGGTGGGCCGGGTCGTGGCACTCGGCGGCCCGGTGGGCGTCGATGTGGACGGCCCCGAAGATGCCCTCGACCTCGTGGCGGAAGACCTCGGCGAGCACCGCCGGGGTGAGGCCCTCGGGCGAGACATGGGCGTGGAGCGTGCGGTGCAAGCAGGCGACACGGTCGCACCCGGCCGCGACCGTGCGCAGGTCGTGGGTCACGATCACCACCGTCACGCCCAGCTCGTCCTGCACATGGGTGAGCATCTCGGCGAACTGCTGCTGGCCGAGGGCGTCGATGCCGATGGTGGGCTCGTCGAGCAGGAGCAGGCGGGGCTCGGCGGCGAGGGCGCGGGCGATCATCGCCCGCTGGAGTTGCCCGCCCGAGACCCGCCCGATCGGCAGCCCGGCAAAGGCGCCGCACCCCGTCAGGGCCAGGGCCCGGTCCACCGCCTCGCGCGAGGCCGCATCGTCCCGCTGCCAGGGCTTGCGCCCCACCTGCGTCGGCATCGCGACCACCTGCCGCACGCTGAGCGGGAAGGCCAGCTCGGCGGCGACGCGCTGGGGGACATACCCGATCCAGCCGGCCTTCCTGGCCTCGGCGGGCGAGCGGCCGAAGACCCGCACGCCGCCGCTGGTGGGGGTGAGCAGGCCCAGGGCGATGCGCACGAGCGTGGTCTTGCCCGCGCCATTAGGCCCGAGGATGCCGAGTCGCTCGCCGGGCTCGACGCGCAGGGAGATCTCGCGCAGCGTCGGGGCGGGCGAGCCCTCGAAGGTGTGGCTCACGCGCTCGAACGCGACCGCCGCCACGCCGACCTCAGTTTGGACACCGCCTTCGGCCATCGACCCACTCCTGCCCGGCGGGCGCTATTCGTCGCCCGAGCGCATCAGCGTGACCAGCGTCTCGAGATTCTCCCGCATCATGGCCTCCCAGTCGCCGTGGCCGAGGGGGTCGAGCGTACCGACCGGTGCATCGATCTGCTCGGCGACCCGGTGGGCCAGGCGGGCGTCGAGCTGCGACTCGGTAAAGACCGCCGCCACGCGGTGCTCCCTGCCCGCGGCGATCACCTCGGCGAGGTGCCCTGGGGACGGTTCGAGTTCTTCGGCCTGCTGGATCACGCCGACGATCTGGAAACCGTAGCGCCCGGCGAGGCGCGACCAGGCCGCGTGGTGGGTGATGATCGCCGCGCCGGCGGAGGGCGCCAGTTGCTCGCGGTACTCGCGGTCGATCGCCCGCACGCGCTCGAGTTGTGCGGCGGGCGCGTCGTGGTGGGACCCCTCCGCCGGCGCGCCGGACCCGGCCCGGAGCTGGGCCTCACCCACACGCTCGGCGAGCGTCGGGAGGAACGCTTCCACGAGCACCGGGTCGAGCCAGAGGTGCGGGTCCGCATCGCCCTCGGCGTGCTCGTGGTCGTGGTCGGCGTGGGCTTCTGGTCCGCCCTCGTCGAGGCCGAGCGCCTCGGCCATTACCAGCACCCGCTCGCCCGAGCGCACCGAGGGCGGGAGGGAGGACTCGATACCCATCCCGACGAGCACGACCAGGTCGGCCCGCCCGACTGCCGCGATATCGCTGGGCGTGGGCTCAAAGCCGTGGGGCGATCTGCCGGCCTGGACGAGCACCCGGACCTCGGCGTCATCGGGCAGCAGCGGCCTGCACAGCCCCTCGAGCGGCGGGATGCTCACCACCACACGGGTCGGGCCGGGCTCGCGGGGGGGCTCGGCCGCCCGCCGGCAGGCATTGGCGAGCACGACCGACAGGATCAGCCCCAAGATCAGCCCCGGCCATCGCATCGCCCACCCCGGTCCGTTCATCCGCCGTGCTCCTGGCCTGAGGTTTGACACCGGGGATTTTATTGAGAATCCATTCTCATTGTCAAACTCCCGGTCGATGGCGTGTGTCGCCGACGGCCGGGGGCATACGCAGACCCCGGGGGATGGGCGTGGCTGTCCCCCAAACGGCGGCGTGGAGCGGCACCGCCCCGGACGGTGGGTATACTTCCGCCCGATCGGCAGTCCGATCGGCATGGGGCGGTAGCTCAGCTGGTAGAGCGCATCGTTCGCAATGATGAGGTCCGGGGTTCGAATCCCCGTCGCTCCACTCGTCCAGACGCCGCGGGCCACTGCCCGCGGCGTTTTGCGTTGGTCCCCCGGCTCTGCTACAATAATCGAGTTGCATATCCAGAAAGGTGGCCCCATGATCACCGGCGGCCTGACCATCCAGCGACTCCTCGGCGCGATGAAAAAGCTCGACGCCTCCGACCTCCACATCAAGGTCGGCCTGCCGCCGGTCTACCGCATCGGCGGGCGGCTCAAGCACATCGACGCCCCGCCGATGAGCGAGGACGAGTGCGACCACCTCTTCGACTCCATCCTCACACCCATCCAGAAGGAACGCTTCGAGAAGACCGGGAACCTCGACTTTGCGTGGCACCTGGCTGATGGCGATCGTTTCCGGATCGACCTCTTCCGCTCGGGCAACCACATCCACGCCGCGGTGCGGCGGGTCAAGGCCGAGATCCCCAGCTACGCCGAGCTGCACCTCCCGCCGATCTACGCGAAGATCGTCAAGGAGAGCCCCGACGGGCTGGTGCTGATCTGCGGGGTGACGGGGTGCGGCAAGAGCTCGACGCTGGCGGCGATGATCGAGCAGCTCAACTGCACCGAGGACCTCAACATCATCACGGTCGAGGACCCGATCGAGTACCGGTTCACGCCCAAGAAGGCGATCATCTCGCAGCGTGAGGTCGGGATCGATGTCGAGAGCTTCGGCATCGCCCTGCGGTACGCGGTGCGTCAGGACCCGGATGTGATCTTCATCGGCGAGATGCGCGACGCCGAAACGGTGCTCGCGGGCATCCAGGCCGCCGAGACCGGGCACCTGGTCTTCGCCACCCTGCACACCTCCGACACGATGCAGAGCCTCAACCGCATGCTCGAGTTCTTCCCGCCGACCGAGCGGGACTTCATCCGTTCGTCGCTGGCGTCCACGCTGCGGGCGGTCTGCGCCCAGAAGCTGATCCCCGCGGTCGAGGGCTTCGAGTGCAAGATCGTGCCGGCGTGCGAGGTGCTGCTCAACTCGCCGGTGGTGCGGGAGAAGATCCGCGAGGGCGAGGACTCGGACCTGCCGGCGATCATCTCCGGCTCCCGGGCCGATGGCATGCAGAACTTCACCATCGCGCTCGCCGACCTGGTCGAGAAGGAGTGGATCGACCTCCAGACCGCCCGCGGGTTCGCCCCCAACCGCGATGCGCTCGACAGCATGCTCAAGGGCGTGGAGGTCAAGGCCGCGACCCTGGTCGGCCGCATCAAGGCCGGCGGCGGCGGGACCTGACCGGGCCGCGTGCGGCGTGTCGGGCGGCGGCGGGCGCATACGCTTGGGCCATGCCCCGCGCCCCCCTCGACATCCCGGCCGATCTCGCGTCTATCCAGGCCCTGCTCGCCGATGGGCTGTCGAGGGTCGAGCAGAGGTTCGACGAGCACCTCGCGTCGGACCTCCTGCCGGTCGAGCGGCTGTGCGCCCACATCGAGCGATACCGCGGCAAGATGCTCCGGCCGTCGCTGGTGATGCTCGCGGGGCTGGCCTGTGGGGCCGAGACGGTCTCCGACGAAGCGGTGACCATCGCGGCGGTGTGCGAGATGGTGCACATGGCGACGCTCGTGCACGACGATGTGCTCGACGAGGCCGAAAACCGGCGGAGGGGCCGGACGGTCAACCACCTCTACGGCAACGAGGCCGCGGTCATCCTCGGCGACTACCTGATCGCGGGGGCGTACCACCTGTGCACCACGATCGACTCGCTCGTGGCGGCGAGGCTGATCGGCGAGGTGAGCATGACGCTCTGCGGCGGGGAGCTGCTGCAACTGCACTACCGGGACGACTACTCGCTCGACGAGCCGACCTACTTCGCAATCCTGGATCGCAAGACCGCGGCGCTGATCGGGGTGGCGTGCCGGTTGGGGGCGATCCTGGCCGGGGCGGACGAGGCCGCGCAGGAGGCGCTCGAGGCGTTCGGGCGGAGGCTCGGGATCGCGTTCCAGCTCCAGGACGACCTCATTGACCAGCTCGGCAGCGAGCGGGCCGCGGCCAAGAGCGTGGGCAAGGACCTGGAGAAGGGCAAGCTGACTCTGCCGGTGCTGCT
>CAYJPX010000094.1:0-13415 GCA_964372195.1 uncultured Phycisphaeraceae bacterium | reverse complement strand
CCCCTGGCCCCCGCCCCCCCCCCCCCCCCCCCCACCCCCGCCCACCTCACCGCCGGCGTTCCCGCCAAGAACGCGATCCTCTACCACGCCATCCGCTTCAATGTCGGCGACCCCGCCGCCCTGGTCGAGATCGAGGGCAAGGGGCGGACGCTGATCCTCCGCGAGATCGAGATGGGCCGTGCCAAGCAGCACGCCCGGGCCGACGCGGTCTTCGGCTACGCCGACTTCGCCCCCGCCTCGGGCATCTCTGGCGACCGCGAGACCGGCAGCGCCCAGGGCGTCGTCGAGTTCCTGCAACGGAACAACATCTCCCGCGTGGTCACCGACCGCTCGCTGCCCTTCATCTACGCCCACCACATCCAGGCCGCAGGCATCGCCCTCGACTACGACGCCGACAAGGGCGTCCTCGACCGCCGCGCCAAAGACGCCCAGGAGATCGAGCACCTCGCCGTGGCCCAGCGCGACACCGAGCGCGTCATGGAGCGGGCGTGCCGCCTCATCGCCCACGCCCCCGCCGACGCCGCGGGCGTGCTGCGGCACGAGGGCGAGCCCCTCACCGCCGAGCGCGTGCGCACGCTCATCGACATCTGGCTGCTCGATCTGGGCTACGCCAACCCCGGCTCCATCGTCGCCCCCGGGCCCGAGGGCGGCGACTGCCACAACCACGGCCACGGCCCCATCCGCACCGGCCAGCCGGTCATCGTGGACATTTTTCCCCAGAGCAAAGTCTCGCTCTACAACGGCGACTGCACCCGCACCGTCGTCCATGGCGACATCCCCGACGCGGTCGCCGCGTACCACGCCGCCGTTGTCGAGGCCAAGGCCGCGGCCATCGCCGCCACACGCCCGGGAATCACCGGCGAGGGCGTCCACGCCGAGACCGCACGCGTCATCACCGCACACGGCTACCACATGGGCATGCCCGCCGATGATGCGCCCGCCAGCTTCGCCTCCATGCCCCACGGCACAGGCCACGGCATCGGGATCGAGGTCCACGAGCCCCCGCTGCTCGACATCGGCGGCCCGCCCCTCATCGTCGGCGATGCCCTCACCATCGAGCCCGGCCTCTACTCCACGGCCCTCGGCGGCGTACGCGTCGAGGACATGGTCATCGTCACCGCCGATGGCTGCCGCAACCTCAACCGACTGCCCGAGGGGCTGGACTGGCGCTAAGTGCCGCCCCCCGCCGCGGGTTTCTACACTGCACGCATGAATCGCTGCGCATGGGCCAAGAGTGAGCTGGCGGTGAGGTACCACGATCAGGAGTGGGGACGCCCGGTGCATGATGACCGGGTGCTGTTTGAGTTCCTGGTTCTGGAGGGGGCCCAAGCGGGGCTGAGCTGGGAGACGATCCTCAAGAAGCGGGAGCGGTACCGGGAGGTGTTCGCGGGCTTCGACCCGGCGAAGGTCTCGAGGTTCTCGGCGGCGAAGGTCGAGAAGCTGCTGGCGGACCCGGGGATCGTGCGGAACCGGTTGAAGGTCGAGTCGGCGGTGAGCAACGCGCGGGAGTTTCTGGCGGTGCAGCGGGAGTTCGGGTCGTTTGATGCGTATGTGTGGCGGTTCGTTGATCCGTCGGGGGCGCGGCGGCCGCGGGTGAACGGGTGGAGGACGATGGGCGAGGTGCCGGCGTCGACGCCCGAGTCGGATGCGATGTCGAAGGCGCTCAGGCAGCGCGGATTCCGGTTCGTGGGGAGCACGATCTGCTACGCGTTCATGCAGGCGGTGGGGATGGTGAATGACCACCTTGTGAGTTGCGAGTGGCACTCGTATCGAGGAACACCGCGTGCTCAGCCACCGGCATCGCCTTTCTTCGGTGTGCCGTAGATGTAATGGTCGTGCTCCGCGGCGACATCCGCGGGGCCGCCGTCGTCGACCGCGAGATCGCCGAGCCGGTAAACCGGGTCGATCACCGCGCCCGACTCGTCCACGGGTTCAATCCGGACGCGGGCCCCCTCCACAAGCGGGACGCCGGGTTCGGGGATGATCTTGCCGTCTTTGACTTTGCCGAAGTACACCATGGTGAACGAAGTATACGCGATGATTGCCGGTGGACGAAGCGCCGGGCGTCGCCCGCGGGGCTCACGCCTCCCGCTTCACCATCTCCTCCACCCACACCGGCACATACGGCGGCGTGCAGCCCTTCGAGACCGGCCAGTCCTTGTAGAGGCCGATCTTCTCCCCGATGGCGACGGCACGCCCGCGGAGCTTGGGGTGGTGGATGCCGATGGCGCCGAGGGTGAAGTTCATCGTCCACTGGATCTCGGGCTTGGCCTTGGGCAGCTCCTTCTCGATGCGGTCGAGCAGGGCGGGGAGGTCGAGGCCGTCGTCGGCTTTCTTGTTGATGCGGCTGGCGGTGAGGTTCCAGCCCGCGCGGGCGGCCCACCGGTCCTTGTCCTTCATCCACTTCTCGCGGAGCGTGTCCTTCTCGAGGTGCTGCGCGACGACATACGCGTTGAACCAGTCGGCGACCGGGGCGCAGGTGGTGGAGCGGGTGAGGGCGTCGAGCTCCTTGGCGGTGAGGGCCTTGGGGCTGATGACGAGGCATGCGACGAGCTGGGCCTCGAGGTTGCCGGTGTCCCAGAGCGCGAGGGCGAGCGGGTGGTTGGTCTTGAGCGGCTTGGCGACCTTGCGGATGTCGCCCATCTTCACGCCGTATTGGTTGTCGGGGGCGCCGGCCTTGGTGTTGTGCTTCCGCCGTGCGTCGTCGCCGAGGGCTTCGAGCTGGGCGAGGATCTGCTTGACGGTCGGGGTGGTGGCGGCCATGGGGTGAGTATATGAAATCGCGCTCCCCGGCTGGGGGCGAGGCAACCTGGGGGCTCGGGAGGGAGGAGGCGTGGTAGAACAGGAGGGGGCCCGGAGTGCCCCGCCCCGGAGGGGGACTTGAGTGGGTGAGTGGGTGAATGGGTGAGTGGGTGTGGGGTGTTGAGTGTGGGGCGTGCGTCCGCGGCCGGTCACTCCGGCGGCTTGAGCCGGATCAGCTTGCCCTTGCGCTTCACGATGTTCTTGTAGTCCCACTGGATCTCGATCGACCGCTCGAGCCAGCGCTTGAGGTCCTTGGCGGAGATCTGGTCCGCCCCGGTGAACCTCGCCTCGGCGGCCTTGAAGCTGCCCTCCGGCTCAAGGCCCAGCTCGTCAAAGGACTGGCCGCTCCAGAAAAGCAGGCGGACGCAGCCCTTGAGCTTGCTGTAGCCGACGATGGGGTTGCCGTCGAGGAACCAGACGGGGTGGCGGTGCCAGATCTTGCACTCGGCTCCGCCGAGGTGCCGGTCGATGGCCTTGGCGAGGGTGTCGCAGATGGGTTGGTCTGTGGCGGATTGGGAGGCGTTGTAGGCGAGGATGTCAGGGTGGATCGGCACGGTTCATCTCCTGGAAACGGCGGCCGCTGGCGGTCGGGCGGACCATAGGGCCGCGGGCGGGGTCGTCGGTGCGGGCGATGAGGGCCCGGGCGGTGACCTCCTCCCACACGGGCATGCGTGGGCAGTTGGTGCGCCAGGCGGCGAGGGTCTCGTCGTAGGGACGGCCGTCCCCGAGCCAGTCGAGGAGCTGGAGGATGAGGGATTCGAGCGGAGTGGGCACGGCGAAGGGTAGCGAAAGGGCCGCGAGGTCGCAGAGGCGGTCTGGGGGGGATCGCGTCGGCGCCCCCGCAGGCCGACCATGCTGGACCGCCGGCGCAGCACGCCGGTTTTTCGCTTTCTGGTCGTGATGGCCGGTCGGGACCGCCGCTCTTGCCGGTACCGGGTTCGCCCGAGTGTCGAGCGAATCCCCGGCTCCCACCATCGAAACACAAGAGGTGACTCATGTCTCGGAACGCAACCCGTCTCGCCCTGCTCGCACTCGTCGGCACCGCCGCACCGGCGCTCGCCCAGATCCTCAACGGCAGCTTTGAAACCGGGCTGGCCTACCCGTCCGGTCTCAGTATCTTCTCGGCCGGCACCCCCACGCCCTGGGTCCCCACCAGCTACACACCGGACCTCTACGACAACACCGGCGCCGACGGCTGGGGGATCGGCGGCATCCCCGCGTACGACTTCATGTTCAAGGGCATGGTGGCCTGCCAGGGCGATCGCTTCATCGGGTTCGCGGCTTCCCCCGCGTTCGGCGGCATCAACGAGGCCTTCGCCCAGACCACCGCCCCGCTCAACGGCGGCCAGTCGTACACGCTCTCGGTGTGCATGGCGGTCGACGACCTGGGCAAGGCGGTCCCCTACGGCGGGCCGTACTTCGGGCGTGGAGAGGTTGATGTGCTCCTGAACGGCAACCTGATCGGGACCTTCAGCCAGAACACCATGTCGCTGACCTGGGAGAGCCGGTCAATCACCTTCGTCGCGCCCAACTCCCTGCCGGCGACCTTCGAGTTCGTCGCCCAGCTCGAACCGGGCACCACCCACGCGAGCTACATGGCGCTCGACGGCTTCCGGCTGGTGCCGGCGCCGGGGTCGTTGGCCCTGCTCGGGCTCGGCGGCCTGGCGGCGGCGCGGCGGCGCCGGGCTTGAACGCCGGCATGACAGCGCCAAGGCAAGAAGGTCACCGCCCGCGACAGCGCGGGCGGTGGTCGCTTGGATCGTCCTGCCCAAGCCGCTTGGCGTGCCGCGGGGATTGTGTATCGCTTCAAGGCACTGGTGCTGGTCGCCCTGCCGTTCGTCCTGGTCTGGCCGTGGTGGTTCCTGCGGACGCGGCACATCCGGCGTGCGCTGCTGCGATCGGACGGCCGGTTGTGCACCCACTGCGCGTACGACATCTCGACCCTGGCGCCGGCGGGCACCTGCCCGGAGTGCGGGCGTACGACATCGAGAAGGACAGGGTGTTGTGGGAGGCGGTTGGGGTGCGGTATGGGAGGGGAGGCAGGAGGGTGGGGTGGTTGGGAGTGGGGAAGGAGGTGGGTCGTAGGCGGGCAGGGCATTGGTCATGGCACTCGATCATGACATAGGCGACACTGGATACCTATCACATACCATACCGCCATGACCGTGTGACAGCGAATTGCGGAGTGGCGACCTGAGCCAGCCGCCGTAAACCACTGAAATACCAGCGCTTTAGGCCGCATGATGCGGAATCTTCGGCCCCCTCCTGATAATTGCGTAGTATACTACTCGCAGTGTGACACGGAGGCGCTGCCGTAGATGGACATCGCAAGTCTACTTGGTCCGCAGGAGGTCGTGACATCTTCTGTCTTGCAGAGTCGTGCGCGTCAGAGTGGTCTTTCTGCCGAGGTAGCAAGACAGCGCATCAGTCGGGAATCCGCTAGGGGCGATGATCTCTGGAGGTCATCGCACACGCGGCTCCCTCGAAATGAACGGCTGTTTTGTCGGTCCGCAGCGGTCGGATCAACACCGTTCCTGAGACAGGCCGCTGAGATTCTGACGACCGCGCGGCCAGGATTAGCACGCTGTCTCAACGCGATTCAGGCACGCAAGATCCTTCTCCGATCCGAGGTTGCCAGACTTTCAGGGTGTCAGGTCTCCGAACGACGAGGGGCGAGAGTCCCCACTCTTGACGAAGTGTTGCTGGCATTGGAAGAACTTGTCGGTGAGCGAAAGTTCATTGGCACAAGTCTCGAGCTGGTTGCGAATCGGCACGGCCCGGACTCTAGTCATGTTTACCAACTGGCACTGACGGCAGCCGGAGAACGGATTACGGAGACGCTACTTGCGAGGTTTCTGCTTAGGCACTACCGCTTGCAGAGTCTGCTTAGTTGGCAGCGGGGCGAAGCCGCAGATGGTGCAATCGGCTACCTCCCATTCAATGGCTTCGCTTTTAGTGCATCGGGTTTCTCTTGGCTCCGGCCGCTAGTTGGTGTGCGCAACGGAACCTCAAGACCCAAGCCGGTCTTGCTAGATGTCTACAACCGAGACTGCTATCTGGAAGATGTTGATGGCTTCGTTGAGCGAGTTGACCGAGCTGGGCGGGTCGCCAAGCTTGTGCCGCTGCCAATCGTGGCTGCGACGACATTCACTCAGGACGCTTTCAATCGAGCCAAGCGGGAGGGCCTCCTGGCTATTCGGCTTCGCGATCTCTTCGGAGACGCGGCAATCGAAGCGCTCGGGCACATCGAGTCGTTGGCGAGAGGAGTCTCGGCGCTCGATGTCGATCAGAGCGTTGAACTTGATGAGGGCGGATTCACGACGCTCTTCGGCTCATTGAAGACCCATCCATTCATTTCGGATCTCAGGGGAATGGCGCTGGAGGCTGTGTCAGCGCTGCTGATTCGCGCACAAGGCTGGGAGGACGTGAAAATGGGGCTGGATGTGCCCTACGAGGGCACGACGCGCGACATTGATGTATTGGGCACTAGGCACGGTGGAGAGGATCTTGCCGTGGTCGAATGCAAGGCGATTGCTTCCGATGCCGAGCTTCCTAGCCATGATGTCGTGAAGTTCTACACCGAAACAGTGCCCGCGCTCATTAAGCACAAAGCCGCCCTGCTGAGCAGTCGCCCGCATACTGTCGACGCCCAGATCTGGACTACCGGTGTTGTTGGCACAGATGCAAACGCTGCACTAAGCAGCATCAAGCTGCCGCGAGGTGTGACACCAACTCTGCTCGGCCTGCGGGAACTGCGCAAGGTTATCCGGAGACCGCTCAAGCGATGCGAACGCTTGTTGCAGGTGATTGCAGCGAGTTCATCGACTGAAGTGTCATAGGTTGACCAGGCATTCGCGGAGTCCGGCCTTGTCCCACATCCTGTTTCGGCCGACGACCTGAATTTGGGTGCCATCACCCGCGGCCTAGCCCTATTCCCGGTCCTGCGATGCCTCCTTGCGCAGGGATGCGGTCTGAGAAGCCACTACTGCGCGGCAGAGATATGGAGGGACTGCAGAGGAGATGGAGTTGTGGCGAGTAGTGGCACCCGCAGCAAGTGACTATTCGGGCCACCCGCCGGGTGGTCATCCGGAGGGCACCGACCTCGCACAGCCGAGGTCGGTCGCACGGGTCGCCACCTCGCCGCCTAGACCATCATTTCCGAGTTTTCGACTCTGATGTCCGGAGAGATCGCTGCGACGACGGCACGCACCGCCTGTTCATCAACCGGTGAGGCATATGGGCTCACCACGACGGACTCAACGGCTGCTTCGGGGCAAATGGGTCGAAGAACGCCGGGTGCTGGATGCGGGTTCAATTGCCGCCCGGCACCGTTGGGTGGCCCGTCCATGGACTCCGGAGGTGCGAATGCCATCAATCGCACCTCGTGCTCATGGGAGTACTGCCGGCGCTTGTGCATCGCGGGGAGTAGGGCATTGCCCTGTGGAATGTCCTCTCGGGCGTAGTCGCGATATGTGACGCAGCCCATCATCAATGACTCGTCAGCGGCGGCGGCCAGTCGTTCGTAGGTGGTGCGCAACGCCACGCCTTGTCTCGCGTATGTTCGCCACAGAGCATCGGATTCGTGCTCGAGAAGGCACCAACAGGATACAAAGCACAGCTCTTGGGTGACGCGCGATATGCCGTTCATTGCGGCGTCGAAGTCAACTAGATCGGGCGGAAGCCCTTCGAGGATCGCGCGCACGCCAGCTTCGATGCGAGGTCGCATTGCTAGCGTGTATTGGCCTTCAAGCGGGTCTTGGAGAGTACCCAGTCGGCTGAGGAATATCGCGCGTCGCGACAACAGCAGAACCAGCTTGGGCAGGTCGATATATCGCCACAACGGCGTGTCCGTTTCGATCGGCTGCGGAAAGGCGGGATGTTCTGTATTTGCTGCCATCCGGGGGTGTGGTGAGATCTGAATAGCGAGTGCCTCAATCCGCGCCCGTATCCAGCACCGCCATGAACGCCAGGGTACCAAATGGCCAGAGGACCAAAGCTCCAAATGGCAAAATCCGGAGCCCGACCGTGATCAATCCTCCCCCGTATCCAAAACCGCCATAAACGCCTCCTGCGGGATATTCACACTCCCGATCGACTTCATCCGGTCCTTGCCCTTCTTCTGCTTCTCCAGCAGCTTGCGCTTGCGGGTCATATCGCCGCCGTAGCACTTGGCCGTCACATCCTTGCGGAAGGCCTTGATGGTCTCGCGGGCGATGATGGTGCCGCCGATGGCGGCCTGCAGCGGGATCTCGAACTGGTGGCGGTCGATCTGCTTGCGGAGCTTCTGGAGGAGCAGGCGCCCCCGGGCCTGGGACCGGTCCTTGTGGCAGATGAGGGCGAGCGCCTCGACGGGGTCGCCGTTGATGAGGATGTCGATCTTGACGAGGTTGTCGGCGCGGTAGTCGATGACCTCGTAGTCCATCGTGCCGTAGCCGCTGGTCATGCCCTTGAGCTTGTCGTAGAAGTCGTAGATGATCTCGGCGAGCGGGACCTCGAAGGTGAGCATCTGCCGGGTCTCGCCGACGACCTGCTGCGACTTGTACACGCCGCGCCGGTCCAGGCAGAGCTTCATGATGTCGCCGATAAACTCGTTGGGCAGCATGATCTCCACACGGCAGATCGGCTCGCGGATCTCGAGAACCTGCCCCATGTCGGGCAGGTCGGCGGGGTTGTGGACCTCGATCTCTTCCGAGCCCCCGCCCTTGGCGCGGATCAGCACCTTGTAGCTCACGGTGGGCGCGGTCTGGACGATCTCGAGGTCGTGCTCACGCTCCAACCGCTCCTGCACGATGTCCATGTGCAGCAGCCCCAGGAAGCCGCAGCGGAAGCCGAAGCCCAGAGCCTCGGAGTGCACCGCCTGGAAGGTGAAGCTCGAGTCGTTGAGGCTGAGCCGCTCCATCGCCTCGCGCATCTCCTCGAAGTCGGTCCCCTTCTTCTGCGTGGTGGCGGGGTAGAAGTCGCAGAAGACCATCTGCCGGGGGGCCTCGTACCCCTCCAGGGCCTCGGCGGCGGGGTCGATGTCGAGCGTCACCGTGTCGCCGACGCGGACATCGACCAGGGTCTTGATGGCCGCAACGAGGTACCCCGTCTCGCCGGGGCCGAGCTCCTTCACCTTCAGCGGCTTGGGGTCGTACTTGCCCAGCTCGGTGATGTTGAATGTCCGGCCGAGGCCCATCATGCGGATCTTGTCCCCGACCTTGATACGCCCGTCGAACACCCGGATGTAGACGATCACGCCCCGGTAGTCGTCGTAGACCGCGTCGAAGATCAGCGCGCGGGTCTTCTCCGTCAGGCTCGGCCGCGGCGGGGGGAACTTGTCGCAGATGGCCGCCAGCAGCTCCTGGATCCCCTGCCCCGTCTTCGCCGAGACCAGGATGCAGTCCTCGGCAGCCAGGCCGAGCACCTGCTCAACCTCCATGGCGATCTCGTCGGGGCGGCTGCTGGGCAGGTCGATCTTGTTGAGGACAGGGATGATCTCGAGGTCCTGGCTGAAGGCAAGCAGCGCGTTGACCACCGTCTGCGCCTCGACCCCCTGCGTCGAGTCCACCACCAGCAGGGCGCCCTCGCAGGCCTTCAGCGCCCGCGACACCTCGTAGTTGAAATCGACATGGCCGGGGGTGTCGATAAAGTTGAGCATGAAGAGCTCGCCGTGGGTCTCGGCGAGGCCCTTCTTGGACTTGTGGGCGCCGGAGTCGTCGATGGGGGCCTCGTACTCGGATTCCAGCTCGTCGGTCTTGGCGCCGGGCACATGCCGGTGCAGCACCGTGACGGCCGAGGCCTTGATCGTGATCCCCCGCTCCCGCTCAAGGTCCATCGAGTCGAGGATCTGCTCCCGCGCCTCCCGGGCCGAGACCGCGTTGGTCGCCTGCAGCAGCCGATCCGCCAGCGTGGACTTGCCGTGGTCGATGTGGGCGATGATCGAGAAGTTGCGGATATGGGCGCGGTCGATGGTCATGGGGGGCGGAACCTCGGGGGCCGTCGCCGCGGGCACGGGGGTGCGGGGGTGTGGGGGTGCGACGGTCTGGGGGGCACTCCCGCCGCCGAAGTCGGCGGGCATTCGGGCTGGGGATAATAGCCCTTGCGGCGTCGTGCCCCCCCAGCGCAGGGCGGCCACGGGCCCCGGGCGGCACTGGCGACGGGACGGATGGCCGGGGTGGCGGGCGTGACGCTACCGATTCCGGGAAACTCCGCCGGAACCTGGCTCCAGCCGCCCGCGCCAAGTGGCCGATAATCCCGCTCTCCTCTCCACGCCGGAGCCCAGCCATGACCGCAGCCGCCAGCCCCATCCGACCCATCAAGACCATCCTCTGCGCCACCGGCCTGACCCCGGAGTCCATCGGCGGGCTCATCATGGCGACCGAGCTGGCCGCGAGAGAGCACGCCGCCCTGCACATCGTCCATGTCGCCGAGCCCCCCACCGATATAGCGGCGGCCGCCCTCCCGGGCCTCTGCGACATCCATACCAAGCTCGCCGTCGATGAGCTCAGGGTCTTCTGCGAGTCGCACGGCGTGCCCGCCACCGCCACCCGCCATGTCCTCTGCGGCGACCCGGAGGCCGAGATCCTCAAACTCCGCGCCCAACTCAAGGCCGATGTCCTGGTCGTCGGACGCTACGGCAGCGGCGGGCTCAAACGAGGACGACTCGGCAGCATCGCCAACCGACTCCTCCGGAAGTGCCAGGTCAGCGTGCTCGTCGCCCAGCCCGAGTTCCGCGGCAAGCCCCGCGGTGTGGGCGTCGCCTGCGACTTCCACGAGGACTCGCAAATGGAGCTCCGCCGGGCCCTCGAGATCGCCAAGACCCTCGGCGACGACGAGGTCTCGGTCCTCTCCTCCTACGAGGTGCCCGCCGGGTACCACACCATCATGACCTGGGAAGAAGCCTGCACCAGGCTCGAAGCGGCCCTGCGCGACGCCGCCGAGCGGGCCCTCACGCTCGCGGCCCGCTCCGTGCCCGACGCCCCCAGGTGGAAGCTGCGACTCGAGGAAGGCTCCCCCGGCTCCCGCGTGCCCGCCATGGCGCAGGAAGAGCACCTCGACCTGCTGGTCATCGGCACCCACGCCCGTAGCCGGACCGCCCGCGTGCTCCTCGGCCGCACCAGCGAGAAGATCATCGACGCCGCCGGGTGCAGCGTCTGGGCCGAGCGCGATGCCGGACACTTCCAAGGCTTCCTGGAGGCGCTGAAGGAGTGGGCGGAGTAGAGAAAGGGCCAAAGCGCCAAAGGGCTAAACCAGAGGTCCCCGACCCGAGTGCCTCCATTTGGCCCTTTGGCCCTTTGGCTATTTGGCCATTTGCCTGACGGCGATCATCTCATACATCGGCGGCAGGTGCATGTACGCCGCGGGGTCGGCGCAGCGATCGGACCAGACCTTGAGGAACGCGGCCTTCTCCTCGATGGTGATGTACCCGAGATCCTCCAGCCGAGGCAGGAATACCTTCCAGAAGGTGTCCGGCCAGTTCCACATCGTGCTGCCCGGGCGGGCGGGGCCGGGCTCCAGGCGGGCGAGGTGGTCGATGGTGAGGCCCGCCTCGATCGCCAGCCCGGGCAGGCGCCCCATGATGTCCGGGTCCCCGCCGTGGTCGCGCCAGCTCTTGGCCACCGCGGCGATGATCCGCTCGAACGCCTCGGCCCGGGGGGCGACGCACATGGTCTCGTAGCGGAAATAGTCCTGCACCAGCAGCCGCCCGCCGGGCTTGAGACACCGGGCGATCGACCGCACGACCGCGCCCGGGTCGGGCACGAAGCAGAGCACCCACCGGAGGTAGGCGATATCAACACCCGCCGCGGGGAGTCGGTCGATGGCCTCGAGGTGGGCGGCGTCACCCACGAAGAACCTCGCGTGCGCGAGCCCCCGGTGGGCCGCCTGGGAGTTGGCGTACGCGATGTAGGGCTCGGATTCGTCGATGCCGACCACTCGCCCCGAGGGCCCGACGATCTGGGCCAGGTCGAACGAGGCGAAGCCCGGCCCGCACCCGATATCCAGGACCGCCTGCCCGGGGCCGATGGCCGCGCGGTGCCAGAGGGCGTACGCCGGCCCAGCCCACAGCCGGTGTTGGAAGCCGAGGCGTTCCAACTCGACGGGGTTGGTGCCCAGCACATACTCTCGTCCGGTAGCCGGTGTTTCGCCGCGGGTCGTCATGGTGTTGATGGTACCCGCGCCCTTGCCAACCCACGCCGGCGGGTCAACGCTTCCCGCGTGCCGCCATCTGCCCCCCCCGAGCCCTGGATCAAGCGGGCGCTACCCCCGCTCTGGTCGTTCATGCCGGCGTCGATGCCGGTCATGGCACGGGGGAACTACCGGCAGGAGCTGCTCGCGGCGTTTTTCCTGCCCTTCCTGCTCGCGGTGGTCGACAGCGCGATCATCGGCGTGGTCGTCAAGAACGCCTACGCCGGCGTCGTCAACGACACCCTCCTGAACTTCGTCGTCGCGGTCATCACCGCCTCCGCCGCCTTCAGCAACATCGTCAGCTTCGCCTGGGTCAAGCTCAGCCACGCCCGCGGCAAGGTCGGCTTCATCAACGGCCTGCAGCTCTCGATGATCGTCCTGGTGGGGCTCATCGGCTTCATGCCCCGCACCGAGGTCGGCATGTGGGCCCTCGCGGCGCTCGTCCTGCTCGCGAGGTTCTGCTGGGCGGGGTTCATCACCATCCGCTCGACGGTCTGGCGCCAGAACTACTCCCGCAACACCCGCGCCCGCGTCACCGGCAAGACCGCGACCGTGCAGGTCCTCACCCTCTCCCTGCTCGGCATGGGCCTCGGCGCGGCGATGGACGCCGACCCCGACTCCTTCCGACTGGTCCTGCCCATGGGGTGCGTGCTCTCCCTGGTGGGCGTCTGGTCGTGGAGCCGCGTGCGCCTCCGCGGCAGGGCGTCGCTGCGCGCCCAGGAGATCGCCAGCAGCGTCAACGGCGATGCGCCCTCCTTCAACCCCGTCGGCATGGTCAGGCTCCTCGCCGCCGACCGCCTGTTCGCCGGGTACATGGCGTGCATGTTCCTGCTCGGCCTGGGCAACCTCATGCAGACCCCGCTGCTGGTCGTCCTCCTGCGGGACCAGTTCGAGATGCAGTACCTCGGCGGCATCCAGATCACCAGCTCCGTCCCCCTGGCGATGATGCCCCTCTCGATCCCGCTCTGGGCCCGGCTGCTCGACCGCGTACATGTCATCCAGTTCCGCAAGATCCACAGCTGGTTCTTCGTCGTCGCGTGCGCGGTATCGACCGTCGCCGTCCACACGCGGACCCCCGCGCTGCTCGTGGTCTCGGCGGTCGTGCAGGGCCTGGCCTTCGGTGGCGGGGCCCTGGCCTGGACCCTCGGGCACCTCGACTTCGCCCCCGCCCACCGCGCGTCGGCCTACATGGGCGTCCATGTCACGCTCACCGGGGTGCGCGGCCTCATGGCCCCATTCCTCAGCGTGGGGATCTACGAGCTGCTGCGGCCGCACATGGCCCACGCCAGCACCGTGGCCTTTGGCGCGTGCCTCCTGCTCTGCCTCGCCGGCGCCCTCGGCTTCCAGCGCCTCGCCCGCCACAAGCAGCACCTCGACCTCCTGGCCCACCGCCCGGTCGAGACCACGCCGCCGACCCGTGTCGGCTAGCCCGCGTGCCGCGGCCGCCC
>CAYJPX010000093.1:5510-13514 GCA_964372195.1 uncultured Phycisphaeraceae bacterium | reverse complement strand
GGGCGTAGCTCAATTGGATACAGCACCTGACTACGGATCAGGAGGTTAGGGGTTCGAGTCCCTTCGCCCGTGTTCGCCTCGGCCCGGCTTGCGGCAAGCCGGGCCGATTGTCCTTTTTGGGGTGGGTGGTGCCGATGCCGCAGACTGATGCGGACCTGCAAATGCGGAAACCGGGCACCCCGCCGCGGGCACCAACCCACAGAGACATAGGCAAGGAGCCCCGGAATGCCCACCGACTGCACAACCACCGACGCCCACCACCACTACGAGACCTGGCCCTCACGCATGAAGGCGATGAAGGACGCGGCCCCGGCGATCGGGCCGGCGTTCGGCGGGATGTTCGCCAAGCTCATGGGCGAGGGGGCGCTCTCGGTCCGTGACAAGGAGCTGATCGCCCTGTCGATCGGCATGGCGATCCGGTGCGACGAGTGCGTGTACGCCCATGTCGAGAAGGCGGCCAAGGCCGGGGCCACCCGCGCCCAGATCCTCGAGGCCGCCGGCGTCGTCGTCGTGATGCAGGGCGGGCCCGGGTATGTGCATGTCCCCATGGTCGTCGAGGCGCTCGACGCCCTCGGCGTGGAGTGACCGGCGAGCTGCCCTCGGGGCTCGTTATGCCGCGATCGGCGCAGCCCCAATGCGCATCAGCCCTCGCGAGGATCCCCCACGGCCAGCACCTTTGCCGCGGCGATCTCGCGGTGATCCTCGACAGCCTTCTGATACTCGGGGCGTGAGCGCCCCAAGATCATCGTCGCGAAGATCGCGGCGTTGACCGCCCCGGCCCGCCCGGTTGCAAAGGTGGCCACCGGGATCCCCGCCGGCATCTGCACGGTCGAGAGCAGCGAGTCGAGCCCGCCGGAGAGCTCGGTCTTGATCGGCACGCCCAGCACCGGCAGCGTGGTCTTGGCCGCGCAGACGCCCGCCAGGTGCGCCGCCCCGCCCGCCCCCGCGATCACGACCTGGGCGCCCTTGCCCGTGTTCTCGGCCAGATAGGCCTCCAGCTCCGCCGGTGTGCGATGGGCGCTGAGCACCCGCACCACAAACGGCACACCCAGCGCGTCGAGCGTGTCGCACGCATGGGACATCGTCCCCCAGTCGCTCTTCGAGCCCATCACGACAATCACAAGCGGGTCCATCGCACCATCCTCCAAGCCCGGCCGGGGTACAGCCCCCGATGCTAGGTTGCTCACCGCCCGACGGCCTAGGGAAGGGGCGTCCGCCAGAGCTCGGGCGGCTCGGGCAGGCCACGCACCGAGCCGTCGAAGTGGGCCGCGTTGAACCGGTCGGCCGAGCCGTGGAGGACCGCCAGCCTGGCGGCCACATGCCCGGGATTGCGGAAGTCGATCACGCTCGACGACCGCGTGGGTGGTGGGCCGTCGCCCTCGATGCTCGCAGGCCGGGCGTCGACCAGCGCCCCCATGCGGTCGGGGAACCGCACCAGATCAAACCGGATGTGCCCCGGGTTGCCCGGGTCGTCGTAGCTGTCCCGGTCCCCCTGGGAGGGATCGGCGTGGCCTGTCGCGTTCATGGCGTAGTTCCGCGTCATCCCGCCGCCGAACGCCCGGTTCGTGGTCGGGCAGACCAGCGCCGTGCCCTCGGTGTAGAGCTCGCCGGGCGTCTCGCCAGCGGCGCCGGAGGCTTCGAGGACGACGAGCGCCCAGTTGGGCCAGGCGGCGTAGGGCTCCCCGATGGCCGGCCCGGTGCCCCCGTTGCTGTCGGCGTACATCTGGCAGACGACAAACGCCTGCCGGAGGTTGGAGGAGCACACCGCCGCCTGGGCCGCGCGTCGCGCCCCGCCGAGCGCCGGGAGCAGGACACCGATCAGGATGGCGATCACCGCCACCACGACGAGTAGCTCGATGAGCGTGAACGCGACGCCGCGAGAGCGGTGGGCGGGGGGTTTCATGCGGCAATCTTTGCGCTCTCCGGTGGGCGAGTCTCGTGGGGCGTACCCCAATCCTCACAGATGAGCCGGTTTGTCACACAGGCCCGGCGTTTCCCTGAACAGGCCGCACCGCGGCGCCCCGCGAGCCGAAGGTGCGAGGCGATCGATTCCTGCTCGTGGACCCGACGCCCGCGAGCAGCACCAGCACAACAGAGAGGAACACCATGCCGCGCAACGCACCCCGCCCCGATCGTCACATGCTCGAGAACCTCGAAGACCGCCGCTTGCTGAGCGGCGAGATGGAGACCATCGTCCTCGAGGTGGACTCGACGCCCCAGTCGGTCGTGTTCGCCGACTTCACCGGCGACGGCGCGGCCGACACCGCGGTCCTCGCCCCCGACGCCGGCGAGATCCAGATCTGGTCGCACGACGGCCTGGGCGGCATGTTCGAGTGGGCGGTGATCGAGGGAGACTTCGCGGCCGCCGAACGCATCCAGGTCATCGATGTCAACGCCGACAAGATCCCCGACCTGGGCTTCTTCGACGCCGACAACCACCGGTTCACCACCTATGTGAACAACGCCGACGCCACCTTCTCCTTCGCCGGCGGCCTGCAGCTGGCCGATACCGCGACCGGGTTCGTGCTCATGTACCACGGGGGCCTGGTCGGCGAGCCCGTCGGGCCGTGGATCGGACCGGCCGACTTCGGCTCAGGAGATGACGGCTTCGGCGATGGCGGCGACGGCGGCGACGGCTCGGGCGGCGACGGCTCGGGTGGGGATGGGTCCGGCGGTGACGGCTCGGGCGATTTCTTCCAGAACGAGCCGCACTTCGTCGGCGATCCCTTCATCGCCGTCTGGCACGACTCGCTCGCCGCGGTCGAGATCTACGACTCCATCCTGCTCCTCCCCGCCGACGGGTCGGGCGGCGGCTCCTCCGGCGAGGGCGAGGACGAGAATGTCGTCGCGTGGCCCTTCCAGGGCGGCTTCCTCGACATGCCCTCCGGTGTCTACTTCAACACCGGCTCGGGCGGCGACGCGATCGCGGTCGGCGACTTCAACCACGACCGCCAGCCCGACATCGCCCTCACCAACCGCGACGACGCCACCGTCAGCATCATCCATTTCAACGCCGAGATCGAGAACCTCCTCGACGCCGGCTTCGACCCCGCGACCGATGCCTTCCTCGAGTCCGACACGGTCACCGTCGGCGCCGAGCCCGTGCACATCAACCACTTCGATGTCAACAACGACGGGTGGATGGACCTGCTGGTCGCCAACGCGGGCGACGGGACGATCACCATCGCCTACGGCAGCGATGCCGGCTTTGCCGAGACCGCCACCATCGATGTCGCCCCCGACCTCACCCAGGTCTTCATCAACTTCAACGCCTTCGACCACGACCTGTTCGTCCTGGGCTTCAGCGCCAACGGCACGGTCTCCGAGCTCCACTTCAACGGGACGAGCCTCGAGCTCGACAAGCAGGAGGTCGGGTTCCTCCCCGCCAACGAGACCGTGCTCCCGCGCCAGATCATCGTCGGCGAGTTCACGGCCGACCCCTTCATCGATGTCGCCATCATCGACCAGACCGGGCAGACGATCGTTATCTACAGCAATGTCGCCGGCGAGGCCGAGGACGACAGCGGCGACGACTACGGCGGCCCGCCCATCGACGCGGCCGACATCCCCATCGCCGGCGTGCCCGACCTGCTGCCCGGCTCCGACACCGGCCCCAGCGACAGCGACAACATCACCGCGTTCAACAACTCCGGCGACCACACGCTGTTGTTCGATGTCAAGGTCTCCCATGTCGCCGACGACCTCGCGGCTCTGCGCACCACGCTCGTCACCTTCTTCGAGGCCAACGGCGAGCAGTTCGATGAGGACGGGTTCCAGTACACGCCCACCCTGTGGGTCAACATCTACGCCGGCGGCGTGCTCATCGGCTCGGCCGAGGTCGTCGGCGGGCAGGACACCATCGTGGTCCGGACCGATGGCAGGACAGTGCTCCGAGAGGGGATGCACGCCATCCGGGCCGGATTCGCCATCGGCGCCCCAGGGCTCCGCGGCCTGGTCGGCACCCGCTCGGCGGCCCTGCCCATCGAGGTCCGGGTGCCCCGGGTCGAGGTCGATACCTCCGGCGCCGAAGAGGGCGAGACCGTCACCATCAAGAGGGACGACACGGGCAACTTCGTGCTCCTCCTCGAGGTCGACGACGGGCAGAGCAACGGCATCGAGGAGGTCAGCTTCGGCCTCTTCGAGGACCTGCCCCCCATCACCGGCTCGGTGGTCACCGTCAAGGAGACCAAACGAAATGCGGGCGCGAGCCGCTACGCCGCGGGCCAGAGTGACGAGGGACTTCTCCTGCTCGTTCGGTCCGACGAGGGCCAATGGTCGGGCCGCAACCTCACCGCCGAGATCGACGACTCCGAGCCCATCACCGACTCGAACATCGAGGTCATGACAACCCCCTGGGGCAATGTCAACATGGCCGGACTCAACGACCAGGGCGAGCTGATTTTCTACTGGCAGGACGGCGGATCCGACCAGAGCGGCCAGGCCCGCTGGAACTTCGTCAACCTCGCCGACGACCAGCTCCGCGACAACGGCCAAGCCGTCCCCAGCTACGCCAGCAGCCTCGAGAGCTTCGTGACCCCGTGGGGCGCGATGAATGTCGCCGGCCTGGACGCCAACGGCCACCTCCGCGTCATCTGGTGGGCGCCGGGCCAGGGCCACTGGGTCTCCACCGACCTCACCGAGCTCCTCGGCTCCACGCCCCTCACCGGCGATATCTCGGCCTGGGTCACCCCGTGGGGCGGGATCAACCTCGTCGGCCTCAACACCGACGGCGAGATGGTCGCCGTCTGGTGGGCCCCCGGCCACGACTGGACCGTCAGCCCCATCGGCGAGAACCTCGGCGCCCCGACCCTGGTCCACGGCTCGCTCGCCTCGTTCGTCAGCGAACGCGGCGATACCTTTGTCGCGGGCCTCACCACCGAGGGCGGCGTCGGCATCTTCAGCTGGAATCTCGACGACTTCGCGTGGGACTACGCCAGCGTCGCCGGCATCCCCGACACCGCCACTCTCGTCGGCTCGGTCAGCGGGTACTTCACCGAGGCCGACAGCTCCGTCACCCTCCTCGTCGGTTCGCTCGACGGCGAGGTCTTCGAGCTGCTCGGGAATGGCTTCGGCATCCAGGACGCGTGGACGGTCGGCCTCTACGACTCGGCGGGCGACGACGCCTAGGCCCTTTGACACCCAGTCTCACCCCCAAGCCCCGGGATCTCCGGGGCTTTTTTCTGCCTGGGCAAAGCCGCACGGGGTGGTGCCTCACTTACCACCCTCGGCCGTTCAGCCGTATTCGGTTCACACGGCGGTGCTAGGCCGGACAGCCCGTCGAATCGGCGCAACCCCACCCGCGGACGAGATTCCTCCGCCGGATTGGTGTTCCGTTCGACCCTCCGCCCGCGGACCCGGCCGATTCAGGAGATAGATGTCGAGTATCCCCCCGCCACGGGGGGCAACAGGGAGTTGTGCGATGAGCCTCCGTCACCAGACCGAGCGGATGTTTGAGACCCTCGAGAGCCGCCAGATGCTCTCGACCTTCATGGTGGACATCGTCGCCGACGAGTCCGATGGGAACTACGACGCCGGCGACCTGTCGCTGCGGGAGGCGGTGCTCCGCGCGAACGCGACCTCGGGCGCCGACACGATCATCTTCTCGGGCGAGATCGCCGGGAGCACCATCACCCTCACCGCCGGGGAGATGCTGGTCAACGACGATGTGACCATCCGGGGCGTGGACGAGACCGACGGCGCGGCGGACATCACCGTCTCCGGCGATGCGAGTTCTCGGGTGTTCAATCTCGACGCGGCCGCCGTCGCGCTCGAAACCCTCACCCTCACCGAGGGCGACGACAACAGCACCCTCGGGGGCGCCATCTACATGGCGGCGACCGCCACACTCGAGATCACCGGGTGCACCTTCTTCGCCAATACCGCCACCAACGGCGGGGCGATCTACAACAACGGCGGCACGCTCACCGTCGCCGACTCGACCTTCCAGGCCAACATCGCCACCTACGCCGGCGGCGCGATCGTCGGCGCTGTCGGGTCCACCAACACCATCACCGGCTCGACCTTCCTGCTCAACACCGCGAACACCGGCGGGGCCATCAAGAACAACGGCGGCACGATCGACATCACCAACTCCACCTTCAGCGCCAACAACGCCACCGGCAACGGCGCCGGGCTGTACAACATCGGCGCCGCCACAATCACCAACTCCACTCTCGCCTACAACAAGGCCGACAGCGACGAGAGCGGCTCGGGCAGCGGCGGGGGGATCTACGCCAAGAGCGGCGCCATCACCCTCACCAGCACCCTGCTGGCACACAATGTCCACGATGTCACCGAGACCCCCGACGACATCACCCTCGACAGCGGCACGATCGACAGCGGATCGTCCTACAACCTCGTCGCCAGCGCGACCTCCGCGGGGGGCCTGACCGACGGCGTCAACTCCAACATCGTCGGCGAGGACCCGCTGCTCGAAGCCCTCGCCGACCAGGGCGGGTCGACCTCGACCCACGCCCTCCAGCCCGGCAGCCCCGCCCTCGACACCGGGACCGCGGCAGGCGGGCTGACCACCGACCAGCGGGGGTACTCCCGGACCGGCAACTCCACCCCCGACATCGGCGCGTTCGAGAACCACACACCGGCCTTCGGCAGCCTCGACGCCGACGACACCACAATCCAGCACGGCGATACCCTCACCCTCACCGCCAGCGCGATCACCGACGGCGACGACAATGTCGCCCAGGTCGCCTTCTACGCCGACACCGACGCCGACGGCATCGCCGACGCGGGCGAGATCCTTGGCACCGATGCCGACGGGTCCGACGGCTACACCCTCGGGGTCTCGGCGCTGCAGACCGCGGGGTTCGCCCTCGGCTCGCTCGACCTGCTCGCCGTCGCGACCGACAGCCTGGGCTTCGAGAGCGATACCGGCTCGACCACGATCACCGTCGAGTACAAGAGCCCGACGCTCGGCGGGGTCAGCGCCGACGACACCACCATCTACCGCGGCGACACGCCGACCCTCACCGCCACCGGCGCCACAGCCGGTGACGGCGCGATCGCCAGTGTCTCGTTCTATCGCGACGCCGATGCCGACGGGATCGCCGACTCGGGCGAACTGCTCGGGACCGACTCGAACAGCACCGGCGGCTACACGCTCACGCTGACCGCCGAGCAGACCGCCGCCTTCGCCCTGGGCAGCAACACTCTGCTGGCCGTCGCGACCGATGCCGGCGGCTACACCAGCAACACCGTGTCCACCGGCATCACCGTCGAGTACACCGCTCCATCGCTCGGCGGGATCAGCGCCGGCGCGTCCACTATCACCCGTGGCGACACCCTCACCCTGACCGCCACGGGCGTCACCGCGGGCGACGGCGCGATCGCCAGCGTTTCGTTCTATCGCGACGCCGATGCCGACGGCATCGCCGACGCGGGCGAACTGCTCGGCACCGACTCGGACAGCACCGGCGGCTACACGCTCACGCTGACCGCCGAGCAGACCGCGGCCTTCGCCCTGGGCAGCAACACAATCCTCGCCGTCGCGACCGATGCGGGCGGCTACACGAGCAATACCGCCTCCACCGCGGTGACGGCCCAATACCACCACCCCTCGATCGCCGGGCTGAACGCCGCGGAGGCGACCATCACCCGCGGCGACACCATCACCCTCACCGCGACCGGCGTCGAGGCTGGCGACGGCGCCATCGCGAGTGTCTCGTTCTACTTCGACGCCGATGCAGACGGCATCGCCGACGCGGGCGAGCTTCTCGGCGCCGACTCGAACAGCGCGGGCGGCTACACCCTCACCCTCACCGCCGAACAGACCGCGGCGTTCGCTCTGGGCGCCAACACCCTGCTCGCCATCGCCACCGATGCCGCCGACTACACCAGCAACACCGTCGCTACCGCGGTGACGGCCCAATACCACAATCCCTCGATCACCGGGCTCAACGCCGCGGAGGCGACCATCACCCGGGGCGACACCCTCACCCTCACCGCGACCGGCGTCGAGGCTGGCGACGGCGCCATCGCGAGTGTCTC
>CAYJPX010000093.1:0-5410 GCA_964372195.1 uncultured Phycisphaeraceae bacterium | reverse complement strand
GTTCTACTTCGACGCCGATGCAGACGGCATCGCCGACGCGGGCGAGCTGCTTGGCACCGACTCGGACAGCACCGGCGGCTACACGCTCACCCTCACCGCTGAACAGACCGCGGCGCTCGCCCTCGGCAGCAACACCCTGCTGGCCGTTGCCGCCGACACCGGCGGCTACACCAGCAACACCGTGTCCACCGGCATCACCGCCGAGTACCACGACCCGAGCGTCTCGGGCATCACTCCCAGCGCTTCGCAGGTCCGCCTGGGCGAGACCTTCACCCTCACCGCGACCGGCGTCGAAGCGGGCGACTCGGCCATCGCCGGCGTGGCCTTCTACTTCGATGCCGACGCCGACGGCATCGCCGACGCCGGCGAGTTGCTCGGCTCGGACAGCGACAGCGCCGGCGGCTACACCCTCACCCTCAGCAGCGAGCAGGCCGCCAACCTCGCTTTCGGCAGCAACCAGTTCCTCGCGGTAGCTACCGATGCGCTCGACTATCAAAGCGCCCCAGCGACCGGCTCGATCACCGCGATCTCCATCCTCCCGACCCTCACCGGGGTCGTTGCCGACAGTTCCTCCATCGCCCAGGGCGAGGCGCTCACACTCACCGCCCAGGGCGTCAACGAGCTGGGCGATGCCCCCGGCGGCGTTTCCTTCTACCTCGACGCCGACCACGACGGCCTCGCCGACATCGGCGAGCTGCTCGGCACCGACTCCGACGACTCCGATGGCTACTCCCTCACCCTCTCCGGCTCCGCCACCAGCGCCTTCACCACCGCCACCCAGACCTTCCTCGCGGTCGCCAGCGACAGCCTCGGCGAGAGCACCGACCCGGTCTCCACGACCGTCGCGGTGGTCTACTCGCAGAGCGCCCAGGACGGCACGCCCGTCGACATCGCCTCGGGCGGCGACGGGGCGCACCACGCCGTCACCCGCAACCAGGCCGGCGACCTCGTCGTCTTCACCGACACCGGCGACGCCTGGCAGTCCGAGCCGCTGACCGAGATCACCGGCGCGCCCGACGCGACCGGCGACCCGATCATCTTCAGCGATCCCAAGGACGGCTACACCTACGCCGCCGTCCCATCCGCTGAGGGGTTCCTGCTCTTCCTCCGCGATGCCAACGGCGACTGGGACTTCACCATCATCTCCGACGCCATCGCCGATCCCGCGGATATCCCCGTCACCGGGCTCACCCAGTTTACCTCGACAAGCAACAAGGTCCTCATCGCCGGCCTCAACGCCGCGGGCGAGCTGGTCGCCTTCCAACAGACCGGCGCCGGCACCGACGGCGACTGGGCCTGGTCCTTTGTCAACATCTCCGACGACCTCGCCGCCCAGGGCATGACCACCCCGGACTTCACCGAGCTGGTCGGCTACTCCACCAACTGGAACAGCTGGACCATCGCCGGCATCGACTCCAACGGCGATATCCAGGGGGTCTGGATCAACCCCGCCTCCTTCAGCCAGTGGCGCGTCGACAACCTCTCGGACATCACCGGGGCGCCCGCCATCACCGGCCAGCTCTCGGTCACGCTCACCCCCTGGAGCGCCATCAACCTCGGCGGCGTCAACAGCGAGGGGCACCTCGTCGTCACCTGGTGGATCCCCAGCTTCGGTGGGCAGTGGACCACCAGCGACCTCACCACCGCCGCGGGCGGCGAGACACTCGCCACCGGCAAGGTCGCCGGCTTCGTGACAACCTGGGGCGCGATCAACTACGCCGGCATCAACGCCGACGGCGAGGTCGCCGCCTACTGGTGGACGCCCTTCACCTCCGCCTGGCAGGTCAGCCCGCTGACCACCGGCGTGCCCGATACCGAGCCGCGGCCCACGGCCTCGCTGACCAGCCATGTCTCCGACGACGGCGCCATGAACATCCTCGGCACCTCCGACGAGGGCGACCTCGTCCGCGTCTGGTGGCAGCCCGGCAGCAGCGCCTGGAGCCTCACCAACCTCACCGACTCGGCCCAACGCGCCTGACCGACCCCGCGGGAGGGCATCCAGATCTCTTCGTGCCAGGCCGTGCCGGTTCTCATCCGAGAGCCGGCACGGCCGTTCTTTTCTGGCCGGGGCCGCGCGTTCCCGCTACGCTCTGCCCGAGAGCCCCCCCAGGAGACCGCCGTGCGCACAACATTGACCCTCTGCCTGCTCGCCACACTCGCTCCCGCGGGGCAAGCCCAGCCGGGCGTCGTCCCCGACTTTGTAGTCCGCCAGGGCTACAGCGTCGAGGTCGCCATGGACGCCCTCCCCGGCGTCCGCTTCCTCCAGCTCGACGATGCGGGCCACCTCTACATCTCCCGGCCCAGGCAGGGGGACATCATCGCCTTCGCGCCCGAGGGCGACGCCTACAAGCAGCTCGGCGTCTTCGTCGAAAACCGGAACCTTGTCCAAGGCATGCACTTCGCCGATGGCTGGCTGTACTTCGCCTCCGACGGCAAGGTCGAGCGCGCCCGCGACACCGACCGTGATGGCAAGGCCGACGAGACCGAGACGGTCCTCGACGACCTCCCCCAGGGTGGCGGCCACTGGTGGCGCTCGTTGCTCATCACCGACCAGTTCATCTACACCTCCATCGGCGACGGCAGCAACGCCACCGACCAGACCGGGACCGACCGGCAGAAAGTCTGGCGGTTCAACCGCGACGGCTCGGGCAGGACACTCTTCGCCAGCGGCATCCGCAACACCGAGAAGCTCCGCCTCCGCCCGGGCACCGACGAGGTCTGGGGCTTCGACCACGGCTCGGACTGGTTCGGCCGAGATGTCGGCGACACCGACGGCAACCAACCCATCACCAACCTCAACCCCCCCGAGGAGCTGAACCACTACCAGCAGGGCAAGTTCTACGGCCACCCGTTTGTCACCGGGCTGCGCATCCCCCGGTACGAGTTCCTCGACCGCGACGACATCCACGACCTCGCCGCCGACACCACCCCGCCCGAGTGGTGCCTGCCCGCGCACTGGGCCTGCAACGGCTGGACATTCATCGACCCGGCGATCAACGAGGCGACCGGCGCCTTCCCCGCCGACCACGCCGGCGACATCGTCGTCGCCGCCCACGGCTCGTGGAACAGCTCCGCCCCCGTCGGCTACTGCATCGCCCGCGTCATCTTCGACAAAGACCCGATCAACGCCGGCCACCCCGTGGGCATGGTCAAGCTCGTCTCCTGCCTCGACGCCGAGGGCGAGGTCGTCGGCCGCCCGGTCGATGTCATCCAGCACCCCGACGGCTCGCTGCTCTTCTCGGTCGATAACCCGATGGGGCGGGTCTACCGCCTCCGCTACACCGGCGAATAGCCCAGCCCGCCGCCCAGAGCCCTCGCGTCGCTCAGGCCCACCGGGTCAGGTGCCAGGCCTTCTTGCCGCGCCGCAGCGCGATCATCTCGCCGTGCAAGAGGTCGCTCGCCGACAGGCAATCCTCGGGCCCGACCTTGCGGCCGTTGACGCTCACGCTGCCGTTGGTCAGGAACTCCCGTGCCTCGCGCTTGCTCTTGGCCAGGCCGGTCTCGATCAACAGGTCGACCAGCGGCACGCCCTCGCCATCCAGCGAGCCCCGCGGGTGGTCGCTCGACGGCACCTCGCCGAGCACCTCCGTGAGCATCGCCCGGGGCAGTTCGGCGACCTCGCCCGAGAAGAGCGCCTTGGCGGCGTTGGCGGCGTGGACCGCGTCGGCTTCGCCGTGGAGCAACGCCGTGGCGTGGTGGGCCAGGGCGCGGTGGGCCTCGCGGGCGCCGGGGTTGGACGCGTGCGCGTCGGCGAGGGCCTCGACCTCGGCCCGCGTCAGCAGCGTGAAGAGCTTGAGGAACTTGATGACATCCTCGTCCGAGGCGTTGAGCCAGAACTGGTACGCCGCGTAGGGGCTGGTGCGCTCGGGGGTGAGCCACACCGCGCCGGGCTCGGTCTTGCCGAACTTCCCGCCGTCGGACTTGGTCACCAGGGGGCAGGTCAGGCCGAAGCAGTGGGGGGCTCTGGTTGGTTGGATGACATCACGCCTCACCTCGTCGGGCAGCTGATCCTGAGCCCACTGTGGCAGCGACAACTTACGAATCAGGTCCGCGCCCGCCACGATATTCCCCCACTGGTCGCTCCCCCCCAGTTGCACAGTCACACCCAACTCGCGGAACAGGTGCGCGAAGTCGTACGCCTGCAGGATCATGTAGCTGAACTCGGTGTAGCTGATCCCGTGGTCGCGCTCCTCCAGCCGGGCCCTCACAGACTCCTTCTGGATCATCATGTTCACGCTGAAGTGCTTGCCGATGTCGCGGAGGGCGTCGAGGTAGCTGAGCTTGCAGAGCCAGTCGGCGTTGTTGACGATGGTGGGGGCCGGCAGCCCCGCCCCCGCGAAGACCGCCTCAAAGATCCGCCGCTGGCTGTTGACATTGGCGGTCACCGTCTCGGTGGTCATCAGCGTCCGCTCCGCGCTCTTGCCCGAGGGGTCTCCGATCAGGCCGGTCCCGCCGCCCATGACGACGATCGGCTCGTGCCCCGCCCTCGCGAAATGCACCAGGCACATGATCGGCACCAGGTTCCCGATGGTCAGGCTGTCGGCGGTGGGGTCGAACCCCGCGTACGCCCGGCGTGGGCCGGCCGCCGTGTCGGCCAGGTGCGCGAGCAGCCCCGGCTCGTCGGTACACTGATGGAGCAGACCACGCCAGCGGAGTTCATCGAGGAAGTTCGTGCTCATGGGGAAAGAGGATAGGTGTCGCCCCTCCCCGCCGTGCGTGCCCGGGGCCGGTCCTTCAGGATTCCCGGTCCACCACCGCCCGGGCCATCAGGTCGAGCATCCCGCGTGCCGGGCTCGGCGGCAGCCCGGTGAGCAGCCCCCGCGCTTCGGCCACGAGCGACCGCGCCTTGCCGCGGGCCGCCTCCACCGCGCCCGACTCGACGAGTTGGTCGCGCAGGTCCCGGGCGACGGTCGTCGCGTCGGGCTGGCCGCGACGCGGCGCGGCCTCGGTCCCCCGCGGCGCCGAGCCCCCCGTGCCCGGCCGGCCCGCCGCCGAGAGCTGTTCGAGAAACCGCCCGCGATCCTCGGGCGCCAGGCCGCCCAGGTGCAGCAGCACCGGCAGAGTCAGCTTGCCCTTCTCCAGGTCCTTGCCCACGCTCTTGCCGGTCACCGACTCGCTGCCGAGCAGGTCGATCAGATCGTCCTGGATCTGGAAGGCGATCCCGAGCTGCCGTCCGAAGGCCTCCATCGCGGCCTGGGTCGGTTCGCCGGCCCCGGCGAGCATCGCCCCGAGCCGGCACGACACGCCGATCAACGCCGCGGTCTTGCGTTCCAGGATCGCGAAGTAGGTCGGCTCGTCGAGCGAGTAGTCGTCGCGGTGGTGGAGCTGCAGCAACTCCCCGCCGCAGAGCGTCATCGACACCTCGCCGATGAGCCTCGCCGCCGCGAGCGAGTCGATAGTGGTGCAGAGG
>CAYJPX010000092.1:0-13537 GCA_964372195.1 uncultured Phycisphaeraceae bacterium | reverse complement strand
CACCTCCCCCGCCTCGCTCCGCTCGGCACCCCCTCCGCGGGGCGAAGGGGGAAGTGATGCCATCGCTGCGCTCGGCGGATGCCGTCGGTGCGCTCGGCGATCCGGGGGTCGGGCTCTCGGCAAAGTGTGCATGGGGCGGCCGGGGCCGGACCGATAGACCTGTCTGGCTATGCCTGCGCGCCCAGAGCACCAACCCGCTACGGAGCCCTCGGCCCCGCCCTTGCGCCCGATCGACCGGTTCGATCCGGGGTGGCTGTTTCTGATCGCCGGGCTGGTGTTGCTGGGGCTGACGGTCGTGATCCCGGCGCAGGCCGACCTGGCCGAGGCCGAGTGGCAGCGGGACCGGGCGTTGGCGATCGAGGCCCAGCGTGAGGAGCGGCTGTTCAAGCACGAGCGGTACCTGGCGGCGTTGGAGTCGCGCGAGCCGACGGTGGTGCGGGCCCTGGCGGCGAGCCAGTTGAACCTGGTGCCGGCCGGACACGGGGCGATCGTGGAGGTCGACGACCCGGCGACCTCGAACGCGTCGGTGTTCCCGGGGCTCGAGCCCTCGCCGATCCTGCTGCCCGAGCTGCGGCTGGTGGATTCGCGGTTGGGGCGGTGGGCGCGGGACACCCGCTCGCGGCTGTGGCTGATCGCGGCGGGCTCGATGCTGGTGCTGATGGGGGTGCTGCCCTGGGGGCCGCCAGCGGAGGGATGAGGCCGGACCACGAGGGGGCTCCCCCGCCAACCCCGGAGGAACCAAAAAGAAGCCCGCTCTTGCGAGCGGGCTCCGGCGAAGAAGGCAGCACGCGCTGCTTCAGGCTGATTGATCGAACCCGCGGAGGATGTTGTCCACGGCGGCGTCGATCTTGTCCGGGGTGTCGTAGCGCCCGGCCTCAATCTCGGCGCGGACGCGGTCGATGAGGTCCTGGCGGACCGGCTCGTCCTGGTTCAGGCGGGACAGACTCCTTGCCAAGTGCGACACCTCCACCCGATCCGCCCCTCGTCGGGCCGACCGGGGCTCGGCGCGTTCGCCGGGCCTGCCCGCCCCTTCAATTTGGGGCCTCGGCATCCCCGATGCCGAAGCCCCCCCACCGATTGGTCCTACCTCAGACATACCATACACCTCCCGAACTCAGGCGGGTGTACTCCCGCCCGCGAAACTCGTTGGCCGCATTTCTGCGGCCGTGGTCTCTCTCGCTGCCAACATCGATATCGGAGGTCCATTGAATCGGGCTCCAATAGAGACATCAAATGGGGGATTTATCCTAAGTGCAAGAGCCGCATTGGTTTATGCGGAATAACCCGAAGTCGGACCCGTCAAGTTTTTCTTCGTCTTGACGCTGATCGGCAACGCGCAGAAGCCGCGCCGTTGCCGGCCACACGCCCCCGGCTGGGGTCGGCCCCTAGTGTTCGCCACGGAGGTCTCACATGCTCGCACGCGGCGCCCATCGGGCGGCCTTGCTCGCGCTCCTGGCCCTGGCGGCGGCTGCCCCGGCGGCATCGGCGCAGTTCGGCGCCCGCCCCAAAAAGCAGGACGAGAAGCCCGCGCAGACGACCGACCTGGAGAAGTTCCGCGACGAGGCCGACGAGGTGCTCGGGCCGCTGGCAACCGGCGGCGGGGCGCAGGCCGAGTCGGTGTCGGCGGACCACTGGTCGATCGTGCTGGTGGCGTTCACGGGCCTCGACCAGGCCGAGAACGCGGCGCTGGGGTTGATCAAGGCCCGGACCGACGGCGGGCTGCCGGGGGCGTACAGCGAGAAGCGCGACAAGGCGACGGTGATCGCCTACGGGCGGTACGAGGGCCCGGACGATCCGGCGGCGGAGGCGGACCTGGAGATGATCCGGACCAAGCGTGTGGCGGGGCAGGTGCCGTTCGCCTCGGCGCTCCTGGCGCCGCCCGACCCCAAGCACCTCGCGGGCAGCGTGCCCGAGCTCGACCTGCGCAACGCCAAGAAGACCTTCGGCAAGGACAACGCGCTGTACACGCTGCAGGTGGCGATCTACGGGCGGCTCGACCGCTCGGCGGCGAGCGGGGAGGAGGTCGCCGAGTATCGCAGGGCGGCCGAGGAGGCGGCGGTGATCCTCCGGCGGGACGGCGAGCTGGCGTTCTACTTCCACGCCGCCGAGCGGAGCATGGTGACCGTGGGCGTGTTCGGGCAGGTCGACTACGACCCGCTCAAGCGGCCGGGGTACGAGAGCTACGAGCTGATGCGGGGGCGGGAGCTGCACCCGCTGAACCTGCACAACGGGCAGGGGATCCGCGAGCGGATCCCCGGGGCGCAGGGGGATGGGCCCGAGGCATTCCGGATGCAGCCGAGCATGCTGGTGGCGGTGCCGGATTCGTGAATGGGGCTGGCGGCTACCAGCGTGGGGTATCGCGCATGGTGGCGGCGGTGATCTCGCCGTAGCCCTGGATCCAGAGCGGGTCGATCTCGATGGCGGTCCACCGGCCTGGGGTGGTTTCCTGCCATTGGATCATGCAGATGAAGCGGCTGGGGCCGCCCTCGGTGGGGGTGACGGCGACGGTGGCGCGGGTGCGGGCGACGCGGCCGCTGGGGCCGATCTCGGCCTGGATCTCGCCGGTGCGATGGTCGGTGACGGCGTAGAGGCTCCCGGGGCCCAGGTGCTCTCCGACCCAGGCCAGGATGGCGTCCTTGGTCAGCCCGGCCTGCGAGCCCTTGTAGAAGAGCATGGCGTCGTCGGCGAGCATGCGGTCGAGGGCGGCGGTGTCGGCTTCGGCGACGGCGGCGACGAGCGAGCGGGTCTGCGCCTGCACGCGCTCGCGCTTGGTCTCGACGAGCGTTGCGACCAGCACGACGGCAGCGCCGAGCGAGAGCCCCACCGCCGCGGCGAGCACGCCGAGCCGGCGGCGGTTGAGCCTCGTGGCGATCGCGTAGGCCGCCAGGCCCAGGGCGATCGAGAGGATCACCGGCGGGATCGGGTTCTCGAACAGCGCGTGCGGGAGGAACGCCGGGTCGGGCAGGCCCGGGAGGCTGGGCGGCGGCTGGAGGATGTCGAGCTGGGCGGAGGCAGGGAGAGCGGTGAGGGCGGCCGCGAGGGGGAGCGAGCATCGAGGGACCCTCGCTGGCGCTTCGGGCTCTGATGCGGGCTCAGTTGCGGGCAATGTGGAGGGTTGGTGCAGCAAAGGCCGATTCTCCGGGGTGGGTACGCCGTCGCGGCGACGAGTGTTTGTACGCACACGCGCAGCGGCGGGTCGCAAGACCGGGCGGATTGCCCGAGGATGGGTGCGCGACCATGCACGAGCAGGCAGGAAGCCGGATCGGGCCGCGGGACGGGGTGTTCGAGCGGAACCTCGAGGGGCTGGGAAGGTGCGCCCCCGAGACGGCGAGCCTGGTTCTCCGGGCGCGGGCACGCCCCGATGTGTGGTTCGAGGTCGCGGGCGACGGGGCGGTGACTGGGGCCATCGGCGAGGGGGCGTCGGCGCGTCGGCTCGCCAGCGCCCGTCGCCCGCTCGAAGAGGCCCGGCGTGTCGCCGACCGGGTGCACGCGGCCGAGGCGGGGGTGGTGGTGGTGCAGGGCTTCGGCCTGGGGCACCATGTGGGGCTGATCGCCGAGAAGATGGGGCGCTCGGGCGTGGTGCTGGTCTACGAGCCGGATGTCGAGCTGCTGCGGGCGGTGCTCGAGGTCGTTGACCTCTCGGCGGTGTTCGGGTCGAGCAATGTGGCGGTGCTGACGCGGGCCGATGCCGGGGCGATCTCGCAGATCTTGCGGGGTGCCGAGACGGTGGTCTCGCTCGGCGTGAAGGTTGTCGAGCACGGGCCGAGCATGCCGCGGCTGGGCGAGAGCGCGGCCCGGTTCGCCGAGGGGTTCACCAAGACGGTGCGGGCGATCCGGACGAATGTCGTGACCACGCTGATGCAGACCGAGACCTCGCTGCGCAACGGGATGATGAACCTGGACTACTACGCCAGCGTGCCCGGCGTGGCCGAGCTGACGAGCTGTGCGTTCGGCAGGCCCGCGGTGGTGGTGGCGGCGGGGCCGAGCCTGCGGCGGAATGTCGAGCTGCTCGCCAGGCCCGGCGTGCGCGACCGGGTGGTGATCATCGCGGTGCAGACGGTGCTCCGGCCCCTGCTCGAAGCGGGGATCAGGCCGCACTTCGTGACGGCGCTGGACTACCACGAGATCAGCCGTCGGTTCTACGAGGGGCTGACGCCGGCGGATGTCGAGGGCGTCACGCTGGTGGTCGAGCCCAAGGCGAACCCGGCGATCCTGGGGGCGTTCCCCGGGGCGATCCGGTGCGGGCACGACGAGAACCTGTCGATGCTGCTGGGCGGGGCGTTCGTGCACGACGGGTGCGGGCTCGAGCCGGGCGCGACCGTGGCGCACATGGGCTACACGCTGGCGCGGCACATGGGGTGCGACCCGGTGATCATGATCGGGCAGGACCTGGGCTTCACCGACGGGCAGTACTACGCGCCCGGGGCGGCGATCCACAACACCTGGGCGTGCGAGCTGGGCGAGTTCAACACGCTCGAGATGATGGAGTGGCAGCGGGTCGTGCGCAACCGCGCCCACCTGCACCCGGCGATCGACCACCTGGGCAGGCCGGTCTATACCGACGAGCAGATGTCGGCGTACCTGGTGCAGTTTGAGAGGATGTTCGAGGCCGACGCGGCCAGGGGGCTGACGACGATCGACGCGACCGAGGGCGGCGTGGCCAAGCGCTCGACCGCGGTGATGTCGTTGCGGGAGGCGCTGGAGGCCCACGCGCCCGATGGGTCGCCGCCGATCGAGCTGCCCGCGGGACGGGCGTGTGAGGAGCTGCGGCAACTGACCTCGCCGCGGGTGGCCGAGCGGCTGGCCGCGCTGGGGCACGATGTGGCGCGGATCGCCCGGGCGAGCAACGAGTCGGCGGGGCTGCTGCGCGAGATGCTCGCCTGCCACGACGACCAGGCCAGGGTCAACCGGCTGATCGCCAGGGTGCAGGCCCACGGCGAGGAGGTCAAGGCCATCTCGCCGGGCTACCAGCTCGTGCAGCTGCTCAACCAGACGGGGCAGTTCAAGCGGTTCAAGGCCGACCGGCTGATCCAGCTCGACGATTCGCTCTCGCCGCTCGAGCGGCAGAAGCGGCAGATCGAGCGAGACATCAGCAATGTGGAGTGGCTCGCCGAGAGCGCCGCCCAGATGGGCAAGCTGCTCGACGCCGCCGAGCGGGCGATGCGGGGGCAGGCGCCCAGGCTCACCCGCGACCCCGAGGAGCACGGCGACACCCAGATCAAGCACGGGCGACGCGACCGCAAGCGGGTCGCGGCGATCCTCGCGGTCGATCCGCGGCGGGGCGGGCTGGGCACGGTGCGCAACCTGGCCTGGCCGCTGGCCGCCGGGCGCAACCCGCTGCAGCTCACGCTCGCGAGGCTGAGCCGGTGCGAGGGGCTCGACCGGATCGTGCTGCTCACCGACCAGCCCGGGCGTGTGCGCACGATCGTGGGCGAGGAACGGCTCCTCCGCGGGTCGTGGGACAACGCGCCGAAAATCCAGATCGAGCCGACCGAGGGCCACCCGCTGGGCGAGCGCCGCCGGGGGGTCGCGGCGGCGCGGGCGTTCGCCGGGCACTGCTGGCGCGGCGGGCTCTGCGGCATGACGGTCTGGGACGAGGCGTTCTGCCCGTCGGTCACGCTCGGCGTCATGGAGCGCCTCGGGATCGACGCGGCGGTGGTCGTCGGGGCCGACTGGGCGATGGTCGATCCGGACCTGACCGACGCGGTGATCGGGCGGTATCGGGAGGACCCCGCGCACCGGCGGCTGACCTTTACGCAGGCGGCGCCGGGGCTCTCGCCCTGCGTGATCGATCGGAGCCTGGTGGCGGAGCTGGCGACGGCCGAGTCGGTCGCGGGAGGGTTCGCGAGTGTCGGCGGGCTGCTGGGGTATATCCCGCGCTCGCCGATCCTGGACCCCGTGGCCAAGCCGGGGTGCGTGCGGGTGGGGCCGGAGGTGCGGGATGTGGGCGTGCGGGCGATCGCCGACTCGCTCTGGCGGTGCGAGGTGCTGGGGCGGGTGTATGGCGAGCACGATGCGCTGTCGGTGCGGGCGGCGGAAGCCGGCGCGGCGCTGCGCCGGGCGGTCGGGGCGCTGGCCTCGCGCGGGCCGGGGCACATGGTGCTCGAGCTCTGCCCGGGCCGGCGGACCGGTGGGGCGATCGCGCAACTGATCGCCGGGGGCCGGCGGGAACTCGACCGGGTGTCGCTGGGCCTGTCGCACGCGGTGCGGCTGATCGAGGAGCTGGCGGCGGTGCGCCCCGACGCGACGCTGACCCTGGGCGGCGCGGGCGACCCGATGATGCACCCCCGGTGGCGCGAGGTCGTCGGGGCGGCGCGGTCGGCGGGGCTGGCGGGCGTGCATGTGCGGACCGACCTGCAGTGCGAGCGCGAGGAGGCCCTCGGGCTGCTCGAGAGCGGGGCGGACATCGTGAGCGTCGACCTGCTGGCCGAGACCGAGGAGAGCTACCGCACCTTGGCGGGGGCGGCGGGGTTTGCGCGGGCCCGGGAGAACTTGGCCGCGATGCTCGAAGCAAGGTCGGCGGCGACGGGCGGGGCGATGCCGTGCGTGTGGATCGTGCCCCGGATGACGCGGTGCGACCGGGTGTACGCGGAGGTCGAGGCGTTCTACGACCGCTGGCTGACGGTGGCGCAGGCGTGCGTGATCGACCCCCTGCCGCGGAGTGCGGAGGGCGAGCGCATCGAGCCCCTGGCCGAGCCGCGGCTCACGCGGTGGCGGCGGGCGATGACCGAGCTGACGGTGCTGAGCGACGGCCGGGCGCTGGCCAAGCCGGGGCGACGGAGCGGAAAGGGCGCGGGCAACGCGCTCGACGAGGGGTTGGCCGAGGTCTGGGGAAGAATCCTCCGCGGGCGTCGGGAGCGCGAGACGCTGGACGCGGAGCTGCGCGGCGTGGGCGGGGTCGTGGGCGGGGTCGCGACGCCGGCGGCGGCGTGAGGGCCATCGGCGTGAGGCCCATCGGCGTGAGGCCCATCGGTGTGAAGCAACGATGAACGCGTCCACGCACAACACGGGCCCGGTGGTCGCGGTGGTGGTCGCCCGCGCGGGCAGCAGGGGCGTGCCGGGCAAGAACACCGCGATCGTCGCGGGCAGGCCGTGCGTGGCGTGGACGATCGGGCACGCCCTGGCGGCGGGCGTGGACGCGGTGGTGGTGTCGAGCGACAGCGACGCGGTGCTGGGGATCGGCGTCGAGATGGGCGCACTGGCGCACCGGCGGAGCGAGGCGCTCGCCAGCGACACGGCACGCGTGGATGATGCGCTGCGCGAGGCGGTGGGGTGGTTCGAGGCGTCGCGCGGGCCGATCGGCGCGGCGGTGCTGCTCTACGGAAATGTGCCGGTGCGGCCGTCGGGGTGTGTCGATCGCGCGGTGGCGCTGTGGCGAGAGACCGGGTGCGACTCGGTGCAGAGCTACGCGTCGGTGGGCAAGTTCCACCCGTGGTGGCAGGTGCGGCTGGATGAGGTGGGCGTGGTGAGGGCGTGGGAGGGCGAGCAGCTCTTCGGCGGGGTGTACCGACGGCAGGAACTCCCGCCCAGCCACATCCCCGACGGCGGCGTCCTCGTGGTCGGGCGCACAGCCCTCTTCCACCAACTCCCCGGCCTCGACCCCGCACACCCGCACAGCTTCCTCGGCCACGACCACCGGGGGGTGACCAACCCCGAGGGCGCGGTCGTCGATATCGATTCGCCGTCGGATCTCATTCTCGCAGATACCCTGCTGCAGAGGAATGCAACCGCGGAGCACGCGGAGCACGCGGAGCGAGAACTTGGGCCCATCCCGACTCCGCGGTCTCAGCGCTCTCCGCGGTGAATACTCGCCATGCACATCCGCGACAGACAGATCGGCCCCGAGCACCCGCCCTATGTGATCGCCGAGATCGGCGTGAACCACGACGGGTCGGTTGCGCGGGCGCTCGAGTTGACCGACGCCGCGGCCGACGCGGGGGCCGACGCCGTCAAGCTGCAACTGTTCCGCACGGACCTGCTGATGAGTAGGGCCGCCAAGCTCGCGGCGTATCAGGCGAACGCGGGGGAGACGGATCCCCTGGCGATGCTGCGGCGGCTCGAGCTCTCGATCGAGGCGATGGCGGATGTCGTCGAGCGCGCGCACGAGCGCGGCATCCACGCGATCGTCACGGTGTTCAGCGTGGAACTGGTCGCCGAGGCCGAGACGCTCGCGTGGGATGCCTACAAGAGCGCGAGCCCGGACATCATCCATCGCCCGCTGCTCGCGGCGATGGCGGCGACCCGCAGGCCGTTGATCGTGAGCACGGGCGCGAGCACGATCGACGAGGTCACGAGGGCGGCAGCGTGGCTGGCGGCGGCGAGGGAGCGGCTGGCGCTGTTGCAGTGCGTGAGCTGTTACCCGGCGCCGGCGGGGGCGCTCGACGCCATCGCGGCGATCGCCCGGGCCACGGGCCTGCCCACCGGGTACAGCGACCACACGCCGGGCGTCGGGGCGGGCGCCGAGGCGGTGCGGCGCGGGGCGTGCGTGCTGGAGAAGCACCTGACCTACGACCGGCGTGCCGCGGGGCCGGATCACGCGGCCTCGCTGGAGCCGGAAGAGTTTGCGAGGTATGTCGCGGCCGCGCGGTCGGCGCCGATCGGGGCGGTCGGGGCCGGGGGCGAGAAGCGCGTGCTCGACTGCGAGCGCGATGTGCGAGAGGTGTCGCGGCAGTCGCTCACGACGACGCGGGGGTTGCCCGCGGGGCATCTCTTGGGGGCCGGCGATCTGACGATCAAACGCCCGGGGACGGGCCTCGAGCCCTGGCGGATGGAGGAGGTGGTCGGGCGGTTGCTCGGGCGGTGTGTCGAGGGGGACATGCCGCTGGTGATGGGGGACTTGGCCGCGCCGTAGGCGTGTGCGGCGACAGCCCGGCAGCAGCTCGGGAAGCGGTGGGCATGCCACATGCCACGCCGTGACGCAGCCCGCTCAGCCCAGCCCCATCGCCTTGGCCATCGCCCTTCCCATGTCCGCCGGGCTCACGGCGACCACGACGCCGGCTTCTTGCAGGGCTTTGATCTTGCTGTCGGCGGTGCCCTCGCCGCCGGAGATGATCGCCCCGGCGTGGCCCATGCGCTTGCCGGGGGGGGCGGTGCGGCCGGCGATGAAGGCGGCGACGGGCTTGGTGACATGCTGCTTGATGTACGCCGCGGCCTCTTCCTCGTCGGTGCCGCCGATCTCGCCGATCATCAGGATGCCGTGGGTCTCGGGGTCGTCCTGGAAGGCCTTGATGCAGTCGATGTGGTTCATGCCCCGGACCGGGTCGCCGCCGATGCCGATGCAGGTGGACTGGCCGAGCCCGAGGTTGCTGGTCTGCCAGACGGCCTCGTAGGTGAGCGTGCCCGATCGGCTGACGATCCCGACGGCCTTGCCGGTCTTCGCCTCGCTGACATGGGTGTGGATGTAGCCGGGCATGATGCCGATCTTGCAGCCGGCCCTGGTGTAGGGGTCGCTGCTCGACTGGCCCGAGCCGGTCTTGGGGCCGGGGGTGATGATGCCGGGGCAGTTGGGGCCGATGAGGGTGATGAGCTGGGCGGCGGGGTGGACATCGGCGCCGCGGGCCGCCAGGTTCCGCTCGTCGAGGATCGCGCGGACGCGGACCATGTCCTGCACCGGCACGCCCTCGGTGATGCAGCAGATGAGCCGGATCCCCGCGTCGGCGGCCTCGAGGATGGCGTCGCCGCTGAAGGCGGGGGGGACGAAGATCATGGTGGCGTCGGCCCCGGTGGCCCGGACGGCCTGGTCGACGGTGTCGAAGACGGGCAGCCCGTTGGCGTCCTTGGTGCCGCCCTTGCCGGGGGTCACGCCGCCGACCATGCGGGTGCCGTAGCGGTGGCATCCGCGGGTGTGGACCGCGCCGAAGGCGCCGGTGATCCCCTGGCAGATGACGCGGGTGTCCTTGTTGACGAGCACAGCCATGCCGGCCTCCATTCGGTCCGGTTGCGAGCGAGAGTCTACGCCCGCCGCACACGACCGGCTTGCCCGAGGTCTGGAATCTAGAATCCGACGAGTTCCACACCAAGGGACCCTCGGGGGACAGTCACGCGCAGCGTTTCGCCCTTCCTCACGAGCACGATCACGCTCTGTGGCTTCTCCAGATTCGCGATCATGTCCACGAACTCGTCCATGAGATCAAGCGGCCTTCCGTCATAGCTGATCAGCACGTCGTCGAACCTGATCCCGGCGTCCCGCGCGGCGGATCTGCTGGCGGCAAAGTCGGTGACGAAGAGGCCCTTGGTTGCGTGGTATCGCTCGGGGTGCTCGAGTTGGTCGAGGCCGGTGCGGGCGTATTCCAGCATGACCGCGTCCTCGTGAAAGAGCTCGATCATCCGCCGGAAGACGACCTTGGCCGATTCGTCACAGCCCACGCGCCGGGCGAACGAGGCAAGGGCTGTGTGCCCCTCGATATCGGCCGGGTGGAGTTTGGGCAGCCTCTCCTGGACGATCTCAAGGCAGAGCATGGCGGTGAACTTCTCCGCTGGTCCAACCTGGTGGGCGTGAATGTGCGCGACGAGTCGTGCGGCCAGAGATTCGCCCTGGTCGTCCGCGAGCGCGTCCAGGTGGGGCAGGGCCAGCGGCGGTTCGGTCGCCAGCCCCTCGGGCGTCAGGCCCTCAAGGGCGGTCGCCGAGTGCCTTCGAAGGGCCGCGAACGCGACCCCGGCGGCCCGGGCCCAGCTCTCCGCGAACGGCGCGATCTCGTCTGCGTTCGGCGCTGGCTTCTGTATGCACAGGTCGATGAGGTCTCGTTCGGCTCTGGCTAGATCCGACGCGACGCTCTGCTGGATCGTCTGGTATGCGGATTCGACAGCGGGCCAGGCTGAGGACCGAACGATCGATGGCCACGCGCTTGCCGCTTTGTGCGCGGCGTCTTCGAACGGATGCTCCGCGCGCTGTTCTCGCAACGCACGGATATGCGCAGCAAACTGGTCCGGCGGCCAGCTGTTCTCCTGCAACAGACTCTCAGTTGATCCGGCGAGTCTGTCGGCCGTCTCCAGGTTGCGCCGTATCTCCAGCGCGAGCTGGATTCTTGCGGCATCCGCTGCCTGGTCCTGTCTGCCGACCAGCAGGCGCAACCCGATGACCATGGCGACGACCACGAGGAACGCGCCGACGGCGGCGGCACGGCGGGACGCACGTCTCGTGTGCCGGTGGGCGGCGGCCTCCGTCGCCTCCGCGCGCCGGAATCCCTCCTTGGTAACATGCTCGACTCGAGTGAGCCCTTTCCCGACCCCCTTCACCTGGGCAGTCTGTTCCCGCAGCGCCTCCTCGATTCGGCTCAGCCGCCCGTCCAGACGGGAGAGCCATCCCGCCGCGACGGACACCTGCGACGCGCGCCCGGTGCGCCTGGCCTCTCCAACGATCCTCTCGCCCTGCCCCGTGACCGCATCGATGAGTTCATCCAGGTGTGATGAGACGGCGCGCACGGCCTCCGAGGTTTCGCGGCCCTGGTCGCGGATCTCCCGCGTTGTCGCGATCAGCTGCCCCATCAGCCGCAGATGCACCGCGGCGAACGCCTTGCCCGCGTGCTCGAAGTCGAACTTGATTGCCTCGAAAAGCCGCGACGCGAACAGGTCGCGACACGCTTGTGCGCAACTGGCGAGCTCGTCCTCGCTCAACTGGAATGCGCCGCTCAGCGACTGGTCTGCGAGTAGTTGCGAGAGGAGCGACTTCCAGAACGGCGTATCTTCCACGGGGCCGAAGGTCACCTCCGGGCCGGCGTCTCCGGCAGCTCGGTCCTGAGGCAGGAGCACTTCGCACGCGGCCTCCTCCGAGAGTGGCTCGAACGCCTCGCCCTGAGTCTCCGCCAGTGCGATCCAGGCGCGCTGGAACCCGGGCAAATAGCGAAGGCGTTTGCGCACGGGGACGGCTGGCATCGTCGCCTCCGTCACGATCCGCCAGAGCGTCATCCCGATCGCCCTTGCGATGTCGTGATTCACGACCGAGGAGAGGCGGGCCTCGTCATGACGCAGTGCCTCGTAGAGGCGGTTGCTGATGATGTTGGCGCTCACCCCGTGGGCGGTCCTGACCGCCTCGACCCCGAACGCGGAGAGGAACCCCGCCGCCATCAGCCCGCCGCCCAGCGTGCCCTTCGACGCGAGTTCCAACCCTGCGAGCGTACCGCAGAACGCGGAGGTCACCGCGGCGTGTTTGACTGCCTCGCCCCACGCGCTCATGAATCACCCCATTGAGTCCTGTCCTGGCCGCCGCCTCAATCGACTGAACTGCCAGTGTACCTTCTGGTCGCGACCCCGTGGCCGGCACGACCTTATAGTCACGCGGGAGCTCAACCCCACCAGAGGCCAAACTCATGCGAGCACTCATCACGGGCCAGGTCGGCATGGACAAGAAGCCCTACCTCCAGCGGGCCCGGGAGTTCGCCGGCCGCCAGGGGGAGGCTCTCGAGATCCACACCATCGGCGACATCATGTACGCCGAGGCCCCCGATGTCCGCCCGGGCAAGATCCTCGACCTGCCCATCAGCCGGCTCACCAGCCTGCGCCGGGCGGCGTTCAAGGATGTCATGGCCGACAGCGCCGGGCAGCCCAATATCCTGGTCAACACCCACGCGACCTTCCGCTGGCGGCACGGGCTGTTCGCGGCGTTCGATTTCGACCAGGTCGCCAAGCTGGCCATCGACACCTTCATCTGCCTGGTCGACAACATCGAGGTCGTCCACCACCGGCTGCACCAGGACCACACGGTCGACGCCACGCTCAAGGACTGCATGGTCTGGCGCGAGGAGGAGATCCTCGCGACCGAGCTGATGGCCAAGGCGGTGGTGGGCAGCCGGTTCTTTATCCTGAGCCGCGGACGCCACGAGGAGACGGTGCGGACGCTCTTCCGGCTGGTCTGCCGTCCGGACATGAAGACGGTCTACCCGAGCTTCCCGATGAGCCATGTGGTGGACATGCCCGAGGTGCTCGCCGAGATCGACCACTTCCGGGCCGAGCTCGCCGAGCACTTCATCACCTTCGACCCCGGCGATGTGGACGAGAAGGTGCTGCTCGACCGGGCCCTGGCGGCGGCCCGGGAGGGGCACATCGACGGCTGGCTGGAGGTCACGCCGCACACCTTTGGCGGGAGCCTCGGTGGCCCGGCTCTCCTCGCGGTTGCCCCCGGTTCGTATAACGGGGCCGCCGTCAGGGTTCGGGTGCGCGAGGTGCTCGATATCGCCGGTGACATCGACGGCCAGATCTACATGCGCGACTTCAAGCTCATCGACCAGAGCGACATGATCGTGAGCTACATCCCCGAGCTGCCCGGCGGGGTGCCGGGGCTCTCGAGCGGCGTGGAGCGCGAGCTGCAGCACGCCTTCGAGCACACCAAAGAGGTCTATGTCGTGTGGAAGCCGGCCAAGACCCCCAGCCCCTTCATCACCGAGACCGCGACCAAGGTCTTCGCGTCGGTGGGCGAGGCGCTCGACTACTTCGAGGCCGAGGGGATGTTCGGGCAGACGAACCTGTTCGGGCAGTAACGGCGGCCCACCGCCGAGCGCAGCGACGGCACTATTTCCCCCTCCGCCCCGCGGAGGGAGTGCCG
>CAYJPX010000091.1:0-13696 GCA_964372195.1 uncultured Phycisphaeraceae bacterium | reverse complement strand
CAGCCGGGCGATGTCCGAGAGCCCATCGTTCGGCCGACTGCGTGTGCCCGCGGCAGCGGAACTGCGGACAGGATCCAGCGGTTCCGACTGCCTCTCGGGCAGGGCGGCTGCTCCGGCGATCGAGGCGAAGATGCAGCTCGGAGTCCGGGATGTCGCGGCCCAGTTCGGTGTTTCGGACAAGGTGGTCCTCCGGTGGGTAGACGAAGAGAGCCTGCCGGCGTCGAAGGTGGACGGGCAGTACCGCTTCAACCCATCGGCCCTGTTCGAATGGGCCACCGCCCGGGGCATGCAGATCCCGCCAGCGCTGTTCCGCGAGCCGAAGAACGGCGACCGTGAGATCCTGCCAGACCTCGTCGATGCACTTCGCGCCGGCGGTGTGGTTCGAAATATCGCGGGGACCGACAAGCGGTCGGTACTGGCCACGCTGATCGAGCACCTGCAACTCCCACGGAGTGTCGACCGGGACGGGCTGCTGCAGATCGTCATGGCCCGGGAGCAACTCGGCTCGACCGGGATCGGCGAGGGGATCGCGATCCCCCATGTACGGAATCCGATCGTGCTGCGTGTCCCCAAGCCGATGCTCCTGCTCGGGCTGCTCCAACAACCGATCGACTACGGGGCCGTCGACCGCAAGCCGGTCCATTCGTTGTTCCTGGTCATCACCCCGACGACACGATCACACTTGCACATCCTGTCCCGGCTTGGGTACATCCTGCAGGACCGCGGCATCCGTGAGCTGTTGAAGAGCCGCGCCCCGTCGGAACAGATGCTGGACGCGATGGCGGAGGTCGAGTCGAGAATCCCACATTCTGCCAAGACTGGATGAACCGACATGGGGGGTGGCCCGGAGCACAGCTTGGTGTCGCTCTCGGTGGTCTGGCTCCCCCTTGTGGGGGCCGCGGTTGTCGGGGCGAGCGGGCTGCCGGGGTTGTTCTTGGGCCGAAGGTCGGCGGCGGGGGCATGGACGGCGGCGGTGCTTCACATGCTCGGCGCCGCCGCGGCGCTGGCGGGGGCGGGCGCGTCCGTGCTCTCCGTGGCCGCGCCTTCCTTGGAGCTGCGGTGGGGGCTGCCGTTCGGTTCGTTCCGAATCGAGGTCGACGGGCTGAGCGCCGCGTTTCTGGTGCCGCTCGCCCTCGTGCCGGCGCTGGGGTCGGTCTACGGCCTGCGGTATTGGCCCCCGCGTGAACACCCCGCCACGGCCAGGAGGCTGCGGGTGTTCTACGGCACCCTCGCCGCCTCCCTGATCCTCGTCACCGTCGCGCGCGACGGGGTGCTCTTCCTGTTCGCTTGGGAAGGGATGGCGCTCTCCGCCTACTTCCTCGTCACCATCGACGACCGCGACGACGAAGCACGGTCCGCCGGATGGGTGTACTTCGTCGCCACCCATGTCGGCACCCTCGCGCTGTTCGGGCTCTTCGCGGCGATTGCCTCCGTCGGCGGCTCGTTCGGGCTCGACCCGCTGCCCGACACGGCGGTGCCCCTCGGGGTGGGGACCATCATGTTCCTGCTTGGCCTCATCGGGTTCGGCCTGAAGGCGGGGATCATGCCGTTGCATGTGTGGCTCCCCGGGGCGCACGCGGTGGCGCCGAGCCATGTGTCCGCGGTGCTCTCGGGGGTCGTGCTCAAGGTGGGCATCTACGGGCTGGCGAGGCTGACCTGCATGATGCCCCACCCCCCCGTGTTCTGGGGCGGCCTCCTGCTCACGCTCGGCGTGGTCAGCGGCATCGTCGGTGTGCTCTTCGCCGTGGCGCAGCATGACCTCAAGCGGCTGCTCGCCTACCACAGCATCGAGAACATCGGGATCATCACCATTGGTCTCGGGCTGGCGATGCTCGGCCGTTCGTACGGCCGAACCGATTGGATGGCGCTCGGGCTCGGGGGGGCCATCCTCCATGTTTGGAATCACGCCTTCTTTAAGTCGCTCCTGTTCATGGCGGCCGGGGCGGCGATCCATCGGGTGCACACCCGCGAGATCGACCGGATGGGCGGCCTCGCCAGGTCGATGCCGATCACCACCGTGCTGTTCCTCTGCGGGGCCGTCGCCATCTGCGGCCTGCCTCCCCTCAACGGGTTCGTCAGCGAGCTGCTGATCTACCTCGGACTCCTGCGGACGGTGCAGCCGATCGACGGCGTTTCTGCCGCGGCCGCGGCGTTCGGCGTGCCCGCGCTCGCGATCATCGGCGCTTTGGCTGTCGCGTGCTTCGTGAAGGTCTTCGGCGCGGTCTTCCTGGGTTCCCCGCGTGAGCATCACGGCGCGGCGCCGTCGGAAGCTCCGGGGTCGATGCTTGCGCCGATGGTGGCGCTCGCGGCGGTATGCGTGGGGATCGGGGCACTGCCCGCCCTGGCGCTGCCGTTCCTTGATGCCGCGGCACGGGCATGGTCGGCGGGAACGCACGCAGAGGCGCTGGCGCTGAGTACGCTCGCGCCGGTGTGGTGGGTCAGCCTGCTGGCGGGCGCGATGTGGCTGTGCTTCATGCTGCTGGTGCTGGGGCTGCGGCGGCTCGTGCGGCCGGGCGACACGGCGCGCGTGGGCACATGGGACTGCGGGTATGCCGCGCCTTCCGCGCGGATGCAGTACACGGCTTCGTCGTTCGCGCAGATGCTCGTGGGGCTCTCCGCGTCGGTTCTGCACCCCCGCGAGCGACACCCCCGAGTGGACCGCTTGTTTCCCCGACCTGACGCCTACAGCAGCCATGTCCACGATGTCGTGCTGGAGGAGTGGGTCGTGCCCGCCGTCGCGTCGTTGGCGCGGCAGATCGCTCGGCTGCGGATCATCCAGGCCGGTCACATCCAGCTGTACATCCTCTATATTCTCCTTATCGTGGTCGCGCTGGTGCTGTCGGTCGTGCCGCTCTTTGACCTGCTGAGGAGCCTTGTCACGCGATGAGACCCCTGGAACTCATCTTGATCGCCGCGGCGCTGCAAGGGTGCAGCGGGCTGCCCGGGCTGTTGGGGGCCAGACGATCCCGCTGGGGCGAGCGGACGGCCGCCGCCATGGCCACGCTCGCGGCTGCCCTCGGGCTGCTGGGCGTGCTCCTGCCGGCGGACGCCGCACCGCTCTCGGCGTCGTGGGGGCTGCCCTGGGGGAAGCTCGCGATCGCGCTCGACCCCGTGAGCCGCGCTTTCCTGTTGCCGGTGTTCCTGATTCCCGCGCTCGGCGCGGTGTACGGCCTCGGGTACTGGCGCCAGGCCGACCACCCGGGCAACGGGCGGAAGCTCAGGGTGTTCTACGGGTTGATGCCGGCGGCCATGACCGTCGTCGTCCTGGCCCACGACGGGGTCCTGTTCCTGATGGCATGGGAGGTCATGGCGATCGCCGGGTTCTTCCTGGTGAGCACCGAGGATGACCAGCGGGCGTCTCGGGAGGCCGCGTGGGTGTACTTCATCGCCGCGCACCTCGGGACCTTGTGCCTGTTCGGGATGTTTGCGCTGTTGCACAGCGCGGTCGGGTCCTTTGACTTCGACGCCATCGCCGCCTCGCACATGACCGCGCCGCTGACCACGGCCGTGTTCGTGCTCGCGCTCTTGGGGTTCGGGATGAAGGCGGGCCTCATGCCCCTGCATGTGTGGTTGCCCGGGGCGCACGCGAACGCCCCGAGCCATGTCTCGGCGATGCTCTCCGGAGTGATGCTCAAGATGGGCATCTACGGCCTGGTCAGGATGACCTCGCTCCTCCCGGTACCGCCGGCCTGGTGGGGCGGCGCCCTACTGGCCCTCGGGGCCGTTTCCGCGGTCATGGGCCTGGTGTTCGCGATGGCCCAGCACGACCTCAAGCGCCTGCTGGCGTACAGCAGCATCGAGAATGTCGGCATAATCACGATCGGGCTTGGCCTGGCGCTGCTGGGCCGCTCGACGGGGCACCCGGCTTGGGCGGCTCTCGGCCTGGGGGGGGCCATCCTCCATGTCTGGAATCACTGCCTGTTCAAGCCGCTGCTGTTCTTCGGGGCCGGCTCGATCCAGCACGGCGCGGGGACCAGGCAGATCGATCAGCTCGGCGGGCTCTCACGCCGCATGCCGCGGACCGCCGGGCTCTTCCTGGTCGGCTGCGTGGCGATCTGCGCCCTGCCTCCCCTCAACGGCTTCGCCAGCGAGTTGCTGATCTACCTGGGTCTGTTCGGCACGCTGGAGGGGCGGGACGGGCTCGCGTCCGCGGCCACCGTCGTCCCGGTGCTCGCGCTCGCGGGAGGGCTCGCGGTCGTCGCGTTCGCCAAGCTCTTCGGAACGGCATTTCTCGGGGAGCCGCGGACCGAGACAGCGCGGCACGCGCACGAGTCTCCGCTCACGATGATCCTCGCCATGGCAGTTCTCGCCGCGCTCTGTGTCGCGGTTGGGGCGTTCGCCGTTGCGACGGCCCCGCTCCTCGATGGAGCGGTCGCGGGCTGGTGGTCGGCGGTCGGCACGCAGGTTCCCTCTGTGGTGGATGTCTCGCCGCTGCGATGGTTGCCGATCACCAGCGCGGTGATCCTCCTGGTCTCCGGCGTCGGCGTGGTCGCCCTCCGGCGGGCGATGCGCACCACGACGATGCGCCCGGGCACATGGGACTGCGGGTACGCCAGGCCCGGCCCCCGTATGCAGTACACCGGCTCGTCCTTCTCGCAGTTCGCGGGGTCGCTCTTCTCGTGGGCCCTGCTCCCCCGCGTCGACGCGCCGAGCCTCCGGGGGCTGTTCCCGGCGTCCGGCCGCTTCCGATCGGAGGCGCCCGACGCGGTGCTCGACCGGATGGTGCTCCCGGCGGCACGGCTGGCCACGCATTTCCTGCGCTGGGCACGCGTGCTCCAGCAGGGCAAGATCCAGGTCTACATGCTGTATGTCCTGCTGACGGTGCTCGCCCTGTTCGTCTCGACCTTCGTGCTGTAGAGGAACCAACGCATGACAGCCTTGCGCCCGCCGACAGTTGACGATCCGGGATGCCGCCGGGCGGGGTGCGCTCGCTCCGGCCGGCCGGGCGCTCCGCACAACCTCGGCGGCCCGGGGGGGGATGCCCCATGATCGACATCGCTGTGCAGGTTGTGCTGCTCCTGGTGATGCCACCCCTGCTGCTCGGGGTGATCACCAAGACCAAGGCCGCGATCGCGGGCAGGGTCGGGGCCCCGCTCTTGCAGCCGTACTACGACATCATCAAGCTCCTCCGCAAGGGTTCGGTCCTGAGCCGCACGACCACCTGGGTCTTCCTCGCCGGACCCGCGATCACCTGCGCCGCGGTGCTTCTGGCGGGCCTCCTGGTCCCCATGGGCGGCCAGCCGGCCCCGATCCGGTTCGCCGGCGACCTGATCCTCTTCGCGTATCTGCTCGCCCTGGGGAGGTTCTTCACCACGATCGCCGCGCTCGATACGGGCTCCTCGTTCGAGGGGATGGGGGCGGCGCGTGAGGTGACCTTTGCCTGTCTGGCGGAGCCGGCGCTGTTCTTCGGGCTCCTGGCCCTGGCCAGGCTGACCGAGGGGCTGAGCCTCTCGGCGTTCTTCGGCCCAAGTGTCGCCACCGCGTGGGTCGATGCGGCCCCGAGCATGGTGCTTGTCCTCGCGGGCCTCTTCATCGTGCTGCTTGCCGAGAACTCACGCATCCCCTTCGACGACCCGAACACCCACCTCGAGCTGACGATGATCCACGAGGTCATGGTGCTCGACCACGGCGGGCCGGCGCTGGGCACGGTCCTGTACGGCGCATCGGTCAAGCTCTTCGTCCTTTCGACGCTCGTGGCGCGCCTGGCCGTCCCGCTGGAGACGGGCCAGCCCCTGCTGCGTTGGCCGGTGTTCGTGGCTTCCATGCTGCTGGTCGCCGTGGTGATCGGGCTGGTCGAGTCGAGCATGGCACGGCTGCGGTTGCTGCATGTGCCCAACCTCCTTGTGGGCGCGTGCCTGCTGACCGGGTTCGGGTTCGTCCTCCTTCTGGGGTCACCGCGATGAGTTCCGCCGCCGACGCGCTCCTGGTCCTGATCCTGCTGCTGAACTTCTTCGTGCTTGGTTCCAGCCGGATCCGTTCCCTCATCTATACCGTCGCCGCGCAGGGCCTGCTGCTCGGCGTGCTGCCCCTGCTGGTGCACGGGAGCATCGGCGCTCGCGAGGCGCTGGTGAGCGTCGGCGCGATCGCGCTCAAGTCCATCGTCATTCCGCGCATGCTCATGCGGGCGATGGCCGACCTGCCGATCCGGCGGGAGATCGAGCCGCTCGTGGGCTACCGCACCTCGCTGCTGCTCGGCGCGGCCGCCACCGGGGCGTCGATGGCGCTGGCCGCCCGCTTGCCGCTGGAGGTCGCCAGCCCGCCGCCGCTGCTGGTCCCGGCCTCGTTCGCCACAGTGCTCACCGGGTTCATCGTGCTGACAACCCGCATCAAGGCCATCACGCAGGTGCTGGGATACCTGATGCTGGAGAACGGCATCTTCATCTTCGGGGTGTTGCTGCTCGAGGCGATGCCGTTCCTGGTCGAGGTCGGGGTGCTGCTGGACCTCTTCGTCGCGATCTTCGTGATGGGGATCATCATCAACCACATCAGCCGAGAGTTCTCGTCGGTCAGCACCGAGCGCCTGACGGAGCTGAAGGAATGATACTCGCACTCGCATTGGTCATTGTCCCTCTGCTCGGCGCCGCGATCGCGTTCGCCGCCCCGTCGAACACGACGCGGCCGCTGGTGCTGCCCGTCTGCGCGCTCGCGCACCTGGCCATGGCGGCGGCGGCGTTCGCGGGGGCCGACGCGGGCAACGGCTGGCTCGCCCTGGACCCGCCGGGCCGGATCGTGCTGCTCCTGGTGAGCCTCCTCTTCGCCGCCTGCTCGTTCTACGCCGTCGGGTACCTTCGGCTGCGTCGCGAACGGGACAACAAGGTGTTCTGCGGCTGCCTGCTGGCGTTCCTGGGGATGACGAGCCTGATCACCTGCGCCCAGCACCTCGGGCTCTTCTGGGTCGCGGTCGAGGCCACCACGCTCTCCAGCGCACCGCTGCTGTACTTTAACCGCACGGGGCACTCGCTCGAAGCAACATGGAAGTACCTGCTCATCGGCTCGGTGGGCATCGCGCTCGCGTTGCTCGGCTCGCTCTTCCTCGGCTACTCGGCCCTGGCCGGGGGTCACGACGCCTCGCTCCTCTTCGATGACCTCGTCCGGAACGCGCCCACCTTCTCCAAGCCTTGGCTGTACGGCGCGTTCATCCTCCTCTTCGTCGGCTACGGGACCAAGATGGGAATCGCGCCGATGCACACATGGAAGCCCGACGCCTACGGCGAGACCCCCGGGGTCGTCGGCGCCCTGCTCGCCGGCGGGTTGACGAGCTGCGCCTTCCTGGGGATCGTTCGTACCTTCCGTGTCGTGGTCGCGGCCGGTGAGGCCCAGTTCGCCAGCCAGATCCTGGTCGTCATGGGGATCGTGTCGATGGTGGTCGCCGGGGTGTTCATGGTGCAGCAACGAGACTTCAAACGCATGCTGGCGTACTCCAGCGTCGAGCACATGGGGCTGCTGATCCTGGGCCTGGGCCTGGGGCCGGTGGGGGCGTACGGATCGCTCCTGCACATGGTGAACAACGGCCTGGTCAAGGGCGTCATGTTCCTCACCGCGGGCAACATCCATCGCGCCTACGAGAGCAAATCGACCGATGAAGTCTCGGGCGCGCTCCGGCGGCTGCCGTGGTCCGGCGGGCTCTTCCTCGCCGGCTTTATCGCCGTGACCGGGTCTCCGCCCTTCGCCCCGTTCGTCAGCGAGTTCACCATCCTGAACGCCGCCATCGGTGAGGGGCGGTACATTATCGGCGGGCTCATGCTCGTGCTCCTCCTGGTGATCTTCATGGGGATGGGGGCGACCGTCCTCGCGGTCGTGCAGGGGCAACCGTCGCCCCGTGCGAAGCGGACACCGTTCCATGACCGGGCCATCACGATCCTGCCCCCGCTCGTGCTGATGATCGGCGTGGTCGTCCTGGGCCTCTATGTGCCCGCGCCGCTGCGCCGCACGATCGAAGAGGCCGTGCGTTTCCTCGGATTCCCGGAGTCCCAACCGTGATCAATGTGTCCCGTTTCCTCACGATGGGCAACGCCGAACCGGTCGAGCACGGCGCGCTCCCGGTGCTGGCGTTTGACCAGTTCAGAAGCGATGTCGTCCAAGCAGTCGCCGATGGGCTCCGCCTCGGGGCCCTGTCCGCCCGCGCCGAGAGCGATCGCTCTGCGCGGATCTACGCGGTCCTGCTCGACGACCTGACGGGCCTGATCCACGCCGCCAGCGCGGCGATCCCGAACGGCTCGTTCCCCTCCCTCACGCCGGACTGCCCGCAGGCGCACCTGTTCGAGCGAGAGATCGCCGAGCAGCTCGGGGTCGAGCCTCTCGGCCACCCATGGCTGAAGCCGGTCCGCTTTCACGCGGCATACTCCGGACGCCCCCAGCCGTGGGCCGGCCCCGACGGGGCGCCTCCCCTCATCGGAGTCACCGACTACTTCAGGGTGGAGGGCGAGGAGGTGCACGAGGTCGCCGTGGGCCCGGTCCACGCCGGGATCATCGAGCCGGGGCACTTCCGGTTCCAGTGCCACGGCGAGGAGGTGTTCCACCTGGAGATCTCGCTGGGCTACCAGCACCGGGGGATCGAGCGTCGCCTCCTGGGCGGGCCGGACCGGCGCACCATCCACTACTTCGAAACGCTGGCCGGCGACACCACGGTCGGTCACACCATGGCCTACTGCCACGCCGTCGAGGCGCTGGCCGGCCTCCATACCCCGGCCCGGGCGCAGGCCCTGCGGGGCATCGCCCTCGAGCTGGAGCGCCTGGCCAACCATGTCGGTGACCTCGGCGCCCTGGCGGGGGATGTGGGCTTCCTGCCCACCGCCGCCTACTGCGGCCGCCTCCGCGGGGACTTCCTGAACATGACCGCGGCGATGTGCGGGAGCCGCTTCGGCCGGGACCTTGTCCGCCCGGGCGGCGTGGTCTTCGATGTCGAGCCCGACCAGGTCGGCGCCCTCACCAGCCGCCTCGCCGACGCCGAACGGGACACCGCCTCGGCGGTCAACCTGCTCTGGAATACCCCATCCGTCATGGCGCGGTTCGAGGACACCGGCCGGATCGACCGCGGCGTCGCCGAGAGCATCGGGCTCGTCGGGCCTGCCGCGCGGGCGTGCGGTATCAGCCGCGATGTGCGGCACGACTTCCCCTCCGGGATCTACCAGTTCAGCCACCTGCCGATCTCCACATGGGGCACCGGCGATGTGTTTGCCCGCGCGTATGTGCGCTGGCTGGAGGTGCAGCAGTCGATCCGGTTCATTCGCGAGCAGCTCCAGATGCTGCCCGGGGGTCCCTGCACGGCGGCGGTGGGCCCCCTGCCGCCGGACCGGTTTGTGGTCTCGCTGATCGAGGGCTGGCGCGGCGAGATCTGCCACATCGCGACGACCGGCCCCGACGGCGCCTTCGCCCACTACAAGGTGATCGACCCCTCGTTCCACAACTGGTTCGGGCTCGCGCTCGCCCTCCGCGGGCAACAGATCTCGGACTTTCCCCTCTGCAACAAGAGCTTCAACCTCTCGTACTCTGGGCACGACCTCTAGCCCCGCCCGGTGACAATCTCCAGGAGGCCGCCGTGCAGTCCGACAAGACCATCCACGCACACCTGCCGGAGCACCACCGTCACGGTGCAGCGGGAGCCGAGGTGAGCAGAGACCCACGCAGCCAATCGCACCGATGTGTGCGAGCGCTCATGCGCGCCGGCGGTGATGCCGCCGGAGGCCCCGGACGGCGACCCGGCCGGCCGCACCCTCCGTCGAGGCGAGTGCCGCGGCAATCCGGATCGGAGACCCAACAGTGATCCATGTGCTCATGGCCCGCTACCGTCAACACCATCGGACGATGCGCTACCCGGCCGGCCCGCCGCCCGAGCTACCCGCACACTTCCGTGGCCGGCCGACCATCGACGCGGCCCAGTGCCCCCCGGCGTGCCGTGCGTGCGCCGAGGCCTGTCCAACCCAGGCGATCACGATCAACGGGAATGCCCGGATCGATCTGGGCCGGTGCCTTTTCTGCACGGACTGCCTGCGGGCCTGCCCGTCCGACGCGATCGCGTTCTCACGCGACTATCGGCTCGCGACGGATACGCGCGGTGCGCTCGTCATGGAGGACAATGTGCTGGAACTGGCCAGAGGACTCCAGGGCAAGACGCGACGCCTCCTCGGCAGGTCGCTCAAGCTCCGTCAGGTGTCGGCCGGCGGGTGCAACGGCTGCGAGATGGACACCAATGTCCTCGGCACCATCGGCTGGGACCTGGCCCGGTTCGGCATCCAGTTCGTGGCCTCTCCGCGACACGCCGATGGCCTCCTCGTCACCGGCTGCGTCACGGAGAACATGCAGCTCGCGTTGCAGAAGACCTACGACGCGCTCACACCCCCGAAGATCGTCATCGCCGTCGGGGCCTGCGCGATCTCCGGGGGACCATTCATGGATCACCCCGAAGGCCATAACGGCGTCACCGGGCGGCTTCCCGTCGACCTGTTCATCCCCGGGTGCCCACCGCACCCGCTGACCATCCTCGACGGGCTGCTGCGGTTCCTGGGCCGGATTGACCCGGAGCCGAACCCCGAGCAACGCACCTGATGGAACCTCTGGCCTATGACTCCAGCCGCTCCGCTCCCGCTCGCTTGGCGTGTGGGCGCCCGCGCCGGGCAGCGCCGGCCCCCGGTTCGGGGCTCTCCCCCTCGGTGAGGCCCGGCCGGCGTGGTTCCATACCCTCTGCACCCAGACTCCGGTAGCCCCAGGTCCAGAGCACGGGGGCAGGTCGCAAGGATCGGACGATGTTCGTTGCCCAAGCGCATTCGTTTACCCAGCAGGCCCGGCTCGCGATCACGCTCGCCTGGGTCGCCGGGTACACCAACATCCTCACGGTGATCACCTGCGGGACGGTCACATCGCATGTCTCCGGGACCGCGTCGAATCTCGGACGACAAGTCGCCGAGGGTTCGTGGTCGCTCGCGTTGTTCTCCTTCGTCCTGCTGATGGCCTTTGCCCTGGGTGCGATGGCGTCTGCGGCGTTCACGGAACTGGGCCGACGCCACGGGTGGGAGTCGATCTATGTACTCCCAGTGGCCGTGGAAGCGGTCCTGCTCGCGGCGTTCGCCGTGGGTCTGGAGGTGCATGACCTCGGAGCGCGCCAGAGCGGCGCTCCGCTCTATTGGCTCACCGGCACCGCGTCCTTCGCCATGGGGTTGCAGAACGCGACCATCACACGAATCTCGTCCGGGGTCGTTCGCACCACGCACATCACGGGGGTGCTCACGGACCTGGGCCTTGAGACGACCCAGTTCCTCCTCTGGGCACGCGACCGCAACCGTGATTCCCCGCCCCTACCGCCGCGAGCGTTGCTGCGCAGCGCGAGCGTTCACCCCACCGCTCGGCGGCTGGCGATGCTGGCATCGATTGCCGGGTCATTCTCCGTGGGTGGGGGCTTGGGCGCACTCGCGCATGGATTCGCCGAGCAGTGGGCGATGTTCCCCCCGGTCATGTTCTTGCTATGGCTGATCTACAGAGACCTCGTCATTCCCATCGCGGAGATCGAGCCGTCGGACCTCGTGGGCGGAGAGCACGGCCTGCAACTGCCGGCGGCCATGGCGGTCTTTCACATGCGCAAGGAGAAGGACCGTCGCGGCGAGGTGCACCGCATGCCCGACCTGCAGGCGTGGGAAGAGAGGCTGCCCGCGACAACGCGGGTCGTCGTGCTCGATCTGGGAGAGAAAACCACATTTGACAGCAACGCGGTCATGGAATTGCGCGCCGTGCTCAGGAGCTTCGCGGCGCACGGCAGGCAGCTGCTGATCACCGGGCTGGGCTTCGAGCAGTTCCAAGAAATCCGACGAGTGGGCTCGACCGAGTTCCTCGACTTGTCGAATTTCTGCCCGGACCTCGAGCTCGCGATCGCCCGGGCGATGATCATGGTCGAGAGTATCCCCGCGTCGAACCGCGCTTGAGTGCGACGGATCCGGCCTTTCGCTCGCACGCGTCCGGCGCCCTTTGGATATACGCACCGCGCTCCGGAGTGCAGGGAGGCGCGGCCTCCCCGCGGAGCGTGGAGAGCGACGAGGCGATCAGCCGTCCGAGGCGCTGCGCGATGGCGGCGTGCGCGTCACCGGGCTCCCGCTCCGAGGCCTCGACAAGACGCGGATCACCCAACACTCTAAGCCCGGCGTCAAGAGCCCCGGTGACCGAATGGTCGTAGCGCCCCCGATCCACCGCCCCGGCATGGTCCCACCGCTCGGGCAGCCGTAGAGGCGTGCCCGCAGAGCCCCCCACCGGACGGCAGCAAACGCCACCCGCGAGCCCACCTTCTCTCCCCGCGGGCCTCTACCGCCCCAAGCGCAGGCAAATCCCCCAAAAGCAAAGGCTTGCGCCCCGGTGCAACCCGGTGCGCAAGCCTCGAAAAATGGAGCCGGGGGGAGACGATAATGCGATTCAGGCCCCTCCTGTTTCGCACTGTAAAACGACGGACAATCGAATTCTGACGGGCGGGGCAGTCCGTAGGAGAGACACTTTTGGGACACTCCCCAGCCCCGAAGATAGCCGTCGGCTACCGCCGAGTCAGTACGCAGGAACAGGCCCGAGAGGGGGTTAGCCTGGACGCCCAGCAAGCCCGAATCACGGCATACTGCCAGGCCCAAGGACTCGAACTCGCTGGGGTCCATAGCGACGACGGCATCAGCGGTCGGAAGGCGTCAAATCGGCCCGGCCTGGATCAGGCGCTCCGCGAGGTCTGTTCCGCCCGGGGCGTCCTCGTCGTCTATTCCCTCTCCCGGCTCGCACGCTCGACAAAGGATGCGATTCTGATCGCCGAGCGGCTTGACAACGCCCAGGCGCAACTGGTGCTCCTGTCGGAATCCGTGGACACGAGGACCGCGTCCGGCCGGATGTTCTACGCCGTGCTCGCCGCACTCGCAGCTTTCGAGTCGGATCTGATTGGCGAGAGGACGAAGCTGGCCCTGGACCACAAGCGCCGGGCTCGCCAACGGTACTGTGCCAACGCCCCGTACGGGTGGACTTTCTCCTCCGATGGCAGCCTTCGCCCACTGGCGGCGGAGCAGCGAGTGGTCCGGCACATGGTGGCGTTGCGGAATCGGGGTCTATCCCTGCGGGCGATTGAAGCAACGCTCGCTCACGACGGCGTCAAGAACCGCAACGGCTCCTCGTTCCCAAATCAGCAGATCGGCGTCATCCTGCGCCGCGGCGTGCCCGCGTGAAGGGAACCTTGGGTGCCCGGCTAGCGTGAGTCTCAATCCCCCTTCAGCCAAGCAGTCCGAGCCGATTCCATATTGCGGGTTGCTCGCGGGCTGGGATCGATTACACTGTGCCAGAAGGGGGACCGGCACTCGACATGTTGCGGGTTGCTCGCGGGCTGGGATCGATTACACTCTATCCAGCGGCGGGGAAGCCTTGTCGATCGTTGCGGGTTGCTCGCGGGCTGGGATCGATTACACTGAACTACGTGGACGGCATCACCCCGACCGTGTTGCGGGTTGCTCGCGGGCTGGGATCGATTACACTGTCGAAGGGTCTCGGCCCCGCGGACGGCCCGTTGCGGGTTGCTCGCGGGCTGGGATCGATTACACTCGACCCGTTCCTCGGGACATTCCCGACCGTGTTGCGGGTTGCTCGCGGGCTGGGATCGATTACACTCACACACGACGCGCTGATCGGACCTCTTGTGTTGCGGGTTGCTCGCGGGCTGGGATCGATTACACTCCGGCCTCGCGCGCTGCTG
>CAYJPX010000090.1:0-14086 GCA_964372195.1 uncultured Phycisphaeraceae bacterium | reverse complement strand
GCCTCGTCCATGCGGGCGTAGCGCTTGCCGATCGACTGCTTGGCGTCGGTCTCGATGAAGCCGGTGCGCCCGAACCGCTTGAAGAGCTCGGCGTGCAGCCGGTCGGCGACCTCGGGCATGCCGTCCTTGTTGACCAGCGGGAAGACGGCGGCCTTGATCGGCGCCACGCGGGGGTGAAACTTCATGATCTCGGGGCTCGGGCGCGATTCATCGCGGGTGTACGCCTCGCAGATGAGGGCCAGCGCCCCGCGGTCGAGCCCCGCGGCCGGCTCGATGCAGTGGGGCATGTAGCGTTCGCCCTTCTTGGCGCCGTTGGGGAGGGTCTCGCCCCGGTCGGTGTCGAAGTACTCGAGCTTGGCCCCCGAGTGCTTGGCGTGCTGGGTGAGGTCGTAGTTGCCGCGGTGGGCGATGCCCTCGAGCTCGCCGAAACCGGGGGCGGTGAAGGGGAAGCGGTACTCGACATCGCTGGTGCCGGTGGAGTAGTGGCTCAGCTCGTCCTTCTCGTGCTCGCGGAGGATGAGGTTCTCGCCGGCCAGTCCGATGGACCGCCACCACTCCATGCGGAAATCGCGCCAGAACTTGTACCACTCGAAGGAGTCGTCGGGGTGGCAGAAGAACTCGAGCTCGGCCTGCTCGAACTCGCGGGAGCGGTATGTGAAGTTCCTGGGCGTCACCTCGTTGCGGAAGCTCTTGCCTGTATTGCCGATGCCGAAGGGGATCTTGACGCGGGTGGTGTCGACGACATTCTTGAACTGGACGAAGATGCCCTGGGCGGTCTCGGGGCGGAGATAGACCTTGCTCTCCTCATCGAAGACGGCACCGGTGTATGTGAAGAACATCAGACTGAACTGCCGAGGTGGTGTGAGCGAGCCTGCCTTCCCCGTGAATGGAGAAGGAACGCGTTCGGGGGCGGCTTCCAGTGCACTCTTCGGCACCGCGGTAACCAAGACGAGTTGGATGCCTCGCCCGAGGTCGGCCATCGCCCAACGGTCCCCTGTCCGAGCCCCGGGGCTCGCCAACTCGAATGTCTTGAATCCACAGAGCTTCTGCAGTTTCCGGTCCGATGCGAGTAGTGCCACCGCCTCATCCGCGTTGGATGCAACGACGGTCCTGTCGGGTATCTGCTGTGAATCAACGACCGACTTGGCGAACCGGTCGAGCAGGGCGAGTTCACTCGCGCTGAGCCCCGTCTCCCCGAAGTAGACGCCCTGCAAGTGATCCGCCCGAAACCTCCCCTTCGTCTCCTTGTCATCCACCATCGGGTCATTGAACCCCCCCACATGCCCGCTCGCCTCCCACACCTTCGGGTTCTGGATGATGCAGGTCTCGACAGGCACGCACCGCACCCGCTCCCCGCCCGGGCCTGTCCGCCCCCAGCAGGGGTTCATGATCATGTCCTCCCACCACGCATCGCGGAGGTTCTTCTTGAGCTGGGCGCCCAGCGGCCCGTAGTCCCAGAAGCCGTTGATCCCGCCGTAGATCTCCGAGGCCTGGTAGACGAACCCCCTGCGCTTGCAGAGGGACATGATGTCGTCCATGGATTTGGCGGTCGCGTCACTCATCGGCGTCGGCTCCTTCGGGGGTCGGGGCAGGATGGTAGGGGTGAGACCGGGCGGGATCGGGTTTCGTCCCGACGGGTCGCGGGGTTGTGATCGCCTCAACGGGGCGGGATAAAGATTCGCCCCGGAGGGGCGCAGGGCTGTAGCCACGGGTGGAGCGAAGCCCAACGGGCGGAGCGCAACCCGTGGGACGAGGTCCCGCCCCGCGGTCCCGCCCCGGCGGGGCGGAGGGATTAGGGTCCTTGCCGTCGCGTTCCTTCGCCCCATCCGGGGCCCCCGTCAGACACTCCCCACATCAGCCGCTACGGCGCCGGCCGGATCAGCCGGTCCCACACCTCCGCCACGCCGATCGACTCGACATCCCGGTCGGCCTCGACGGTCACCGCCGTGTACTCGGCCACCTCGGGCGAGCGGGCGAGCTCGACCTTGGCATCCTCGGCCACCTTCACCAGCCCCAGCGAGCCCGAGCCAGTCACGCTGACCACCCAGCGCCCCTCATCCAGGGCCCGGTAGACCGCCTTGCCCACCTCGGCCTCGCCGGCCCCCCACGCGACCGCCTCGAGCATCGGGTCGATCACGACCCCCTGGCTCGGCGGCGTATGGGCGTCGAAGACACGCCGGATCCACAGCCGCCCGCCCCGCACGATGTAGTCCACATAGATCTCCCCCGTCGGGTCGTAGGGCGTCTCGACCTCGCGCAGCAGCCCGCTCTCGGCGACCACCCGGACAGAGAGCCGCCCATCCTGCACCGCCAGCTCCGTGACGGCGGTTCGCTGCACCGCCTCGTTGTAGGTGGTGCGCAGGCCCTCGTAGTCGTCGGCGAGCTGGGTGAGCCGGGTGCGGTAGATCTCGGCGGCGGCCCCCGCCCTGAGGTACTGGTAGGCGAGCAGCCCCGCCCCGCCGGCGATGGCGATGGTCAGCGAAGTGGAGACGATGCGGGCGATTGAGTGGAACGGCATGGCGCGGAACCTCCGGGAGCGACATCGGTCGGCAGGGAGACATCACATAAAACAGGCCGCCACGCCCGGAGGTTCCGAGAAAAATCGGCAACTCCGGCCGCCCCGGCCGGCTCAGGCCACCCGGCTCAGGCGAACCGGCGCACGATCACTGTGTCGTTCTGCCCGCCGAAGCCGAAGCTGTTGGAGAGGCAGGTGTCGACACCCCCGCCCGTGCGCATATCGCGGGCTTTGTTGGGGATGTAGTCCAGGTCGAGGTCCGGGTCGGGGGTGTGCAGGTTCATCGTCGGCGGGAGCATGCCCGTGCGGATGGCCTGCACGCAGGTGATCGCCTCGACCACCCCAGCCGCCTGGATGAGGTGGCCCATCATGGACTTGATGGAGCTGATCGGTATCCGTGGGGCCTGGGGGCCGAAGGTGGCCTTGATGCCCCTGGTCTCGATCGAGTCGTTCTCTTTGGTGCCCGTGCCGTGCGCCGAGATGTAGTCGACCGGCGGGCGCCCGTCCGGGCCCGGCTCGGTGGGGTTGATCCCCGCCTGGCGGAGGGCGGCGGACATGGCGGCGATGGCCCCCTTGCCGTCGGGCTGCATGTCGGTGATCCGGAAAGCGTCGGCCGAGGAGCCGTACCCGGCCAGCTCGGCCAGGGGGGTCGCGCCGCGCCGGGTCGCGCTCTCGAGTGTCTCGAGGATCACAATCCCCGCCCCCTCGCCCATGACGAACCCATCGCGGGTCTTGTCGAAGGGGCGCGGGGCTCTGGCCGGGTCGTCCCGCCGGGTGCTCATGGCGGTCAGGCGGATGAACCCGGTCATGCCGAGGGGGTGGATCATCGAGTGCGCCCCGCCGGCGAGCATCGCGTCGGCATCGCCGCGCCGGATGATCTCGAACGCCTCGCCGATCGATTGCGTGCCCGCGGCACAGGCGGTCATGCAGTTGAACGCCGGCCCACGGCAGCCGAACGCCGCCGCCAGGTGGCTCAGGGCCGCGTTCGGCTCCTGCTCCAGCTCCCGCACCGCGCTCATGCGGTCGTAGGCCGACCGGGCCCAGGCGGGGGTGTCCAGCCCCCGGGTCCCCGCGTCCCAGCCCGCGAGGTTGGTCGCCCAGAAGCTCTCGTAGTCCAGCGACCCCTCCCCGCCGCCGAGGTACATGCCGATCCGGTGGCGGTTGAGCCCTGCGGGGCCGGCACCCGGCTCGCCGAGCCCGGCCTGCCGCCACGCCTGGGCGGCGGCGGCGAGGGCCATCTGGGTGCCGAAACCGGCCTGAGAGTGCCGAGAGGCCAGCTCGGGCAGGTGCTCGGCCAAGTCAAACCCCTTGACCTCGGCCGCGAAGTTGGTCGCGAAGCTCGACGCGTCGAAGTGGGTCACGGGGCCGACGGCGTTGTCGCCGGCGATCAGACGCCCCCACGCCGTGGCGACATCGTGCCCCAGGGGGGTGACCCAGCCCATGCCTGTGATGACAACGCGAGGGGGAGCCGAACGCATGGGCGATTGTACGGCGACGGCCCGGGGCAGCGGCGGTTTGGACCCGGGCTGGGCGGGGTCGGCCGACCTGCGGAGGGCCATTGCGGACGATTTTGGGCGATTGCTGGGACACCCCCTTGACAGGGGTAACCGGATCTGGTTAGATAGTAGACACTAACTTACGGCCCTCGCCCCGTCCGTGGGGCGGGCCAAGACCATCGACGCTACGGCGTCAGGGAGGTGTGTCATGTGGAAGTCTGGACTGTCGGTTCTCGCGGTTGTCTCGGTGCTGCTGGTCGTGGGCCTCGGCCCCAGCGAAGCCCCGGCGACGCAGCCCGAGGAGCAGGGTGCGAAGCTCCGCGTGGGGACCTACGACAACCGGGCGGTCACGATCGCCTGGTTCCACTCCGAGTTCAACGACCGGGCCAAGCTCCACGAGCAGATGGCCGAGGCCAAGAAGGCCGGCGACCAGGCCAAGATCGACGAACTCAACGAGCTCGGCCCCAAGCTCCAGCGGAAGCTCCACTTCCAGGGCTTCGGGCGGTCGCCGGTGACCGACCTGCTCGAACCGGTGAAGGACCGGCTCGGCGAGGTGGCGGCCGCCGCGGGCGTGGACGCGATCGTTTTCGAGTGCAACTTCGCCGCCGAGGGCGTCGAGGTCGTGGATGTGACCGACGAGCTGGTCAAGCTGTTCAACCCGACGACCGAGGCGTTGAACATCATCGAGGAGCTGAAGAGGCACGACCCGGTGCCGCTGGAGGACCTCAGGGACGAGGACTGAACTGGAGCTTCGCTGGCGATCAGGACGCCGACCCTGAGGCTCTGCGAAGTGTCGGATCGGCTTGCGTCGGATGCTCCGCCTGATCCGAAGCTTCGAAGACTCAGCTTCGGCGTCCTTTTCGGCGTCCTCGGAACGCTCGGGTCAGCGGGGTCGGTCGGCGATACCCTGATCGCATGAGCGTTCCCCTCACCGACCGCACCCTCGACGACTTCCTCGACCAGCTCGCCGCCAAGACCCCGACCCCCGGCGGCGGGGCGGTGGCCTCGGTGGTGGGGGCTTTGGGGGCGGCGCTGGGCAACATGGTCCTGGCCTACAGCATCGGCAAGAAGAGCCTCGCGGAGCACGAGCCGAAGCTGACCGACGCCGCGGCGAGGCTGGCCCGCGCCCGGGCGGTGCTGCTCGAACTCGCGGCCGAGGACGAGGCGGCGTACGGGCTGGTCAACGAGCTCTCGCGGTTGCCCGAGCGCGACGCCCGCCGGGCCGACCTCCCCGCGGCGACGCTGGCGGCGGCCCAGGTGCCGCTCTCGTGCATGGCCGTGTGCACCAGCGTGCTGGGCCTGCTCGACGAGCTGCCCGCCATCACCAACAGGCACCTGCACAGCGACCTGGCGATCGCGGCGATCCTGGCCGAGGCGGCGGCCCGATCGGCGGCGTGGAATGTGGTGGTCAACCTCCCGGGCATCACCGACGCCGAGCTGCGGGCCTCGCTGGCCGAGCAGTGCGAGCGGATGCTGGCCGGCGCGATCGAGACCGCCGGGCGCATCGAGCGCGCCTGCCGGGCGTGATCCGACCGCGGCGCCTCCCGCGGCTACGCCCGCTCCCCGTCCCGCACCACGCGGATCTCCACCGGCGAATACAGCCGCCCCGAGTCCAGCCCCGGGCAGGTCCTCTTGGCGCGCACCCAGGCATCCCGCGAGAGCAAGAGGCCCGGCCAGAAGGGCCAGGTCTTGCACTGCCGCGGGCGGTCCTCGTAGATGCCGCACACCGCCTTGCCCGGCACGCTCGAGCGATCGAGGAACACGCAGTCGAACCCGCCGCGGCGCTGGACCTCGATGATCGACCGGCCGTGCGGCGTGTCCTCGGTGAACTCGGCGAGGAAGCGCTCGTAGTCGATCCCCAGCCTGGCGGCGATCGTCCGCCCCTCGTCCTCGGTGAAGAGCACATACCCCGGCGGCCCCGAGCAGCAGTTGCCGCACATCGTGCAGCCGAAGCGCAGCCCCACCTCGCCGGTGTCCGGGTCGGGCCGATCGAACCACTCCGTCCTCGGGCGCTCCCCGCCGCCCCCCGACCCACCACCCCCGGCGGTCACGAGACCCGCCTGACGGCCACGATCGTCTGGTCATCGTCCCGGCCGAGCGAGTGCGTGTGCCTGTAGAGCGCCTTGTGGACCGAATCGACCACGCACTCGGGGTCGCCCGAGCAGCCGACAAGCGCCCGGTCGAGCCGGGCGATCCCGAATTGTTCGCGTTCGGCGTTGAACGCCTCGGTGATGCCGTCGGTGTAGAGCACCAGCGTGTCCCCGACCTCCAGCACAAGGCCGCCGCTCCTGATGTCATACTGCGGTGTGATGCCCAGGGGCAGCCCGGACGCCCCGTCGACGGCGAGGACATCGCCATCATCGCCCTGCTTGAGCCGCGGCGGGTTGTGGCCCGCTCTGGCGTACTGCAGGGTCCCGGTCGCCGGGTCGTACACGCCGAAGAACGCGGTGACAAAGGTCGAATCGATACGGCAGGCCTCGAGGCGCGCGTTGGCGTAGCGCAGCACCGCGTCGGGCGCGAAGTCGGGCCCGTTGTACCCGTGGAGGATCGCGTGGAGCATGGCCATGACCGTCGCGGCCGCGGCCCCGTGCCCGGCGACATCGGCGATCAGCATGCCCCAGGTGTCGTTCGGCAGGCGGAAGAAGTCGTAGTAGTCGCCGCCCGCTTCGTCGCTGGTCAGGTAGCTGGTGGCGATCTTCAGGCCGGGGATCTTGGGGATCTCGCGCGGCAGGAGCGCCTGCTGCACGCGGGCCACCGCCTCGAGCTGGGCCGTCAGCTTGCGGTTGAGTTCGTCGGCCCGGTTGACCGCGAGGAGGTTCCGCGTGGCGGTGCCCACCAGGTTGACCGTGAGGAAATGGTCGGCCAGGTGCTCGACGGTGTAGAACTCCGGCTCCCGATGAAAGTAGAAGTTCCAGTTGATCGCCTCGCCCTGATCGAAGATCGGGCTCGCCATGCAGCACCCCATCTCCGCCAGGCGGTCGCCCAGCGCCGGGTCGTCGACGATCCGCAGATCGTGGAGCAGTTGCGGCACGGGGTGCTCGATCAGCCCGCCGAGAAACCCGCCGCGGAACGCCGGGAGCTTCGCCCAATCCCGCCACGGGTTCGACGGCTCCCGCGGCACCTCGCCGGTGTGGATCGCCCGGGTGACCTTGTACTCCCCGGGCGGCAGGCCCCGGCAGGAGAGCGAGACCATAAAGTCGACCGACCGGATCTTCCAGAAGTGGTCCCCGAACCGGGTGAGCAGCGAGACCGGGTCGCCGACCGTGCTCACCTCGCGCAGCAGCTCAGTGAGGACATTGAGGTCGTGATTATGGACGATCTCGATGCAACGCATGGGTGCATGGTACCGCCCAGAACCCACGGGGCGCGCACGCCGGCTGCGCGAGCGGACTACACAAGGCGGGCGATGCGCGCCACGACACCGGGCAGCGAGCCCCGGAGGCCGGCGGCGATCTGGTCGGTTCCACCCGGCTCGAGGACCGCGAACATCGCGCTCCCGCTGCCGGTGATGTGGACGGGGCGTCCGAGCGCCCCGGCGGCCGCGCGTCGCAGGGCATCGAGCTCGGGGCGGACCACGCCCGCCGGGTCGGCGAGGTCGTTGAAGAGCCCCGCGGTGTCGAGCGGCCCGGCCTGCGCGAGGCAGGCGACCCGTCTCTCCGCGAATGTGTGCCCGCCCCGCCGGGCGAGCAGCCGATCGAACGCTCGGTAGACCGCGACCGTGGGGCACCCGAACCCGGGCAGCAGCAGGAGCAGCTCGCCGGACACCCGGGGGGTGCGCTCTGTCGACTCCCCGAACCCCCGGACCACCGCCGGGCGGGGCGGGTGGTGGTCGTCGAGGAAGAACGGCACATCGCTACCGAGCGTCGCGCCGAGCTGGCGCAGCACGCCGAGCCCGAGACCCAGCCCCCACGCCCGGTCGAGCCCGACGAGGGCGCCCGCCGCGTCGGAGGAGCCCCCGCCCAGGCCGGCGCCCGTGGGGATGCGTTTGGTAAGCGCCAGGCGCGTCGGCAGCCGTCGACCGACCCGCGCCTCGACCGCCCGCAGCGCCCGCCAGGCAAGGTCCCTCTGGACCGGCCAGTCCACGAGGCCGGGGCGTGGGGCGTCGGGGGCCCAGCGGGCGCTCCAGGTCGACGGCGTCCCGGCCCCCAGGGGTTCGACGAGCACCTCGTCGGCGAGGTCAATCGCGTGCATCCAGGTGCAGATCCGGTGCCAGCCGGCCCGCTCGCTCCCGGGCGGCTCGGGGGCCGCCAGCGCCAGGGCGAGGTTGACTTTGGCGTGGGCGCGAATGCGGACCTGCGGCATGGTTGAAGACCCTAGCATCCCGCAGGGAGGGCCGATGATGCTTGTCCACGATCTTGTCGAGGCCATGGAGCGGATCGCCCCCCTGCAGTTGGCCGAGGCGTGGGACCGGGTCGGGCTGCAGGTCGGCTCGCGGGCCGCCCAGCTCGCCGGGCCGGTGGTGCTGACGATCGACCTGACCGAGCCTGTCATCGACGAGGCGGTCAACATGGGCGCCAGCGCCGTCGTCAGCTACCACCCGCCGATCTTCCAGCCGCTCGACTCGATCACCAACGCCACGCCCCGGGAGCGGATCATCCTGACCGCGGCACGGGCGGGGATCGCGATCTACTCGCCGCACACGGCCCTCGACGCGGCGCCCGGCGGCGTGACCGACTGGCTGTGCGAGGGACTCAGCGGGGGCGAAGGCCGGATCGCCGGCGACTGCCGGGCGCTCGAGCCGCACCCCGACGGCACCGAGCGGCCGACGGTCAAGCTCGTGACCTTCGTGCCGGGGGCCGAGGTCGAGAAGATCCGCAACGCCCTGGCGTCGGCGGGGGCGGGCAGGATCGGCGAGTACACCCTCTGCTCGTTCGCCGCCGCGGGGATGGGGACCTTCCTCGGTTCAGACCGGGCCCACCCGGCGGTGGGGGAGGCGGGCAAGCTCGAGACCGTCGAAGAGGTCCGGCTCGAGATGGTCTGCCCCAAGCGCAACCTGGCGATCGCGCTCCAGACGCTCCGGCGGTTCCACCCCTACGAGGAGCCGGCGGTCGATGTGTACGAGCTCGCCCCCAAGCCCAGGCGGGGTATCGGCGCGGGGCGCCGGCTGGTGCTCGACCAGCCGACGACGATGCGAGAGCTGGGCGAGCGGCTCCGCCGATTCCTCGGCACCGCCCGCGTGCAGCTCGGGCCGTCGGGGGATGAGGAGGCCCGCGTGCGCACGCTGGGTGTGGTGCCCGGGGCCGGCGAATCGCTCGCGCCGCTGGCCGCCCGCGAGGGCTGCGAGGCGTTCATCACCGGCGAGATGCGCCACCACCAGGTGCTCGCGGCGATCCACGACGGCATGCATGTGCTCCTCGCGGGGCACACCAACACCGAGCGCGGCTACCTGCCCAGGCTCGCCAAGCGGCTCCGGGACGAGCTGCCGGGGGTCGAGACGAGGCTCGCGGGGACGGATCGGGACCCGCTGGTCTTGCTGTAGACTGCGCCGGCGTGAAGACCGTCCTCAACCACCCCAACGCGCTCGTCGTGCAGGCCGCGCGGGACTACCTGCTCTCCCACGGCATCCTTGCCGCGGCGGTCGGCCGCACCGAGGGGTGGGCCGCGGCGGTCAGGTCGCACGACCTCATCCTGTGCTTCTCCAAGCAGGCCGAAGAGGCGGCGGCGCTGCTCGCCGACGAGTCGTGGCGCCCGCGGGTCGTCGAGGACGACGCCTGGGAGGACGATGGGGCGGTGCCCGACCTCTCGCGGCTGGACCCTGCGCTCGCCCCGCCTTGCCCGGGCTGCGCGCGGGCGCTGCCGCTGGAGGCGGGGCTGGAAGCCTGCCCGGCGTGCGGCGGGCCGGTGGATGTCGCCGAGCTGATCGCGCAGGAGCACGGGCCCGAGGCGCTCGACGGCTGCTACGACGAGGCCGAGCCGGTGCTCGACGAGGCAGCGCTCGAGAGGCTCTCGCTCCTGTGCCCGCGGTGCCAGTACTCGCTCGACGGGCTGCCGCGGGCGGGCACATGCCCGGAGTGCGGTGTGGTCTACGACAAGGACCGGATCGTGCGGGAGTTTCTGGGGCGGTGAGTGGCGTGGGGCGGTGAGTCGCGATTGCCTCTACGAGCCCTGTGCGCGAGCACAGGTTTGGCGATCACGAGTGGCGGTTTGAGTTCAACCCGAGCTTGCGCTCGGGGCTCGTAGAGGCAGGGTGTCTTAGCGATCGCTGGCGGGACCGCACGAAGCGGTGATCGACTCGGCCTCACGCTCGTCCCAGTTGTCGGCGCGTGCTTCGGTGTTTTCGGTGTACTCGATGTCCTCGGCCGTCGCCCGGTTGAACTGGAACACCTCCTGCCCCTCGCGCAGCACGAAGGTGTTGCCCCGCACCGTGTTCGCGTAGGTCCAGTGCCAGCGGATCGGCGTCATGTCGATCGACCAGAAGGTGTTGCCCTCGATGACGATCCCCGTCGTGCCCTGGTCGAGGAACATGCCGTTGGAGGGGGCACGCCCGGCGTTGCGGACGATGTCGTGGATCGCGTTGCCGCGGAGCACCGTGCCGGGCTGCAGGCCGAGCGTGTAGATGCCCCCGCCGTCGGAGAGCTCCTGCATGACATGGTGGATGTTGTTGGCCTCGACGATATTGTCGCGGCAGGGCGTCGGCGTCTCGTCCCAGCGCCAGCCGACACTCACGCCGGTGTAGGGCAGGTCGCGGATCTCGCAGGAGGCGATGGTGGACTTCTCCGCGAGCCCGATCCACACACCGACCGCCCCGAAGAAGCGGCGCCCCGTGCGCTCGATCAGGCAGTGCCGCACGGCGTTGCCGCTGGCGGCCTGTTCGGGCGAGCTCTGCCACCAGGGCTGGGCGTCTACCACGCGGCCCGCCGCCTCGCCGAGCATCACGCCGTTGGCGCCGCACTCGCGGATGACCGAGTCGGTGATGGTGCAGCCGCGCGACCCCTCGCCGATCCAGACGCCCGTGCCGCCGACCAGCTCGATGGTGCAGCGGTCGATCAGGCAGTCCTCGGCCCAGGCGAGCTCGATCGCCGGGGGCACGGCGTCGCGCGTGCCGTCGGAGCCGACGGTGTCGCGCTGCTCGTAGAACGCGGCTTGGCCCTCGGCGTAGCCGTAGGCTGGGCTGGGCCAGCTGGTGTGGGCAAAGCGGATGCCCCGGATGGTGAGGTTGCGGACGGGGGCGTCGGGCGTGCCGCGGACCTGGAGGAGCGCCGGCGCGACGGGCGCGACCGCGTGGAGCGTCTCGATCGCCTCGCCCGGGCGGGGCATGTAGGTCAGCTCGCCGGAGTCGCGGTCGAGGGCCCACTCGCCCGGGGCGTCGACCAGCGACGGGCCGCCCTCGACAAAGAACCGCGGGTGCGGCTCGAAGTTGGTGATCGCGAAGTGGGGGGCCTTGCAGCCGATGGGGTGGGTGGTGGTGAGCGAGGCGGCGGCCGCGTCGACACCCGCGATCATCACCCGCGAGGTCGACCAGTCGTGGATGAAGACGACCTCCGACCGCCCGTCGAGCAGCGCCGGCGGCAGCTCGGCGGGGTCGAAGCTGAACCCCGACCGGTTGTCGGGCGCTGCGGTGACGACGCGGGCGTAGCCGGCGTTCGGGTGCCGGGCGCGGGTGGCGGGGGTGTCTGCGATGAAGAGTTCTTCGAACCACCACGACCCGTCGCGGACCTCGGCGATGGTCGTGCGCCATGTGCCGTCGGGCCCCTCGCGCCACCCCGTGATCGCGCGTCCGCCGGACAGCAGCGGTGCAGCGGCCGCCCCTCCCCTGATCTCCACCCCATCGCCGACGAGCCCGGCGTCGAGCACGATCGGCCCTGTCAGCGTGTACGCGTCGTCGTCGAGCACGATCGTCGCGGGGGCTGTGTCGCCACGCTCGCGGGCCTCCCGCACGAGCCGGAGCGCCTCGTCGATCGTCTGCACGACGACCAGGTTGGAGGCCGGCGCGGGGTCGAGGACATGCACCTCAATCTGCGCGGGCGCCCGCCCCGCCAGCCACCCCGCCCACACCGCGAGCACGCCGATCAGCCGCCCGTTTTTCATGGCCGAGCCTCCTCCCGGCATCCTACCGGCCCCGCGGGGGCACCCCCTGGTACCATCTCCCCGTGCCCGTCAGAGCCAGCCAAACCTCACCCGACCAACCCCGCGGCCCCCGGCCCGTCACGCCCGAGGACCAGGCCGACCGCGACCTCGTCGCCGCCATCCGGGCGGGCGACTCCAGCGCCTGGACCACCCTCTTTGAGCGGTACCAGGTCCGGATCTTCACCGTCTGCGTCCGCATGGTCCGCGACCGCGAGCTGGCGAGCGACCTGACCCAGGACGCCTTTATCAAGATCATCAGGGGCTTGGACAGCTTCGACGACCGTGCCAAGCTCTCCACCTGGGTCTACCGGGTGACCATGAATGTCTGCCTGAGCAAGCTCCGCTCCGAGAAGCTCCGACGCCACGCCAGCCTGGAGGCCATGGCCGCCGGGGGTGGGCGCGATCCAGACCGCCGGACCGAGCTCGGTTTTGCCCAACAGCGGGAACCCGGCGTCGGCGAGGGGGTCGAACTCGATGAAGAACGACAGCGGATGATGCACGCCCTGGGGGCGTTATCGGACGAGCACCGGGCGATCCTGGTGCTCCGCGACGGCCGGGGTCTCGAATACGAACAGATCGCCGAGACCCTCGATATCCCGGTCGGCACAGTCAGGAGTCGGCTCTTCCGGGCCAGAGCGGCCCTGCGGCAGGCGTACGAGGTCGGCACGGCGGGCCAGGGCGAATAGACGGGTCGAAGAACAAGCACATGAACCGCGAGCCGGACAACTTTCTGCACGACCTGCCGATCGACATCGACACGCTGGCCGCGCTGGTCGAGGGGGACCTGGGCAGCGACGAGGCCGACGCCGTACGCGAGCGGCTGCTCGTCGCCGATCCCGAGCTGGCCCATCGGGTCGAGCTGATGTGCCAGGACCGGGTGATGCTCAGGACGCTGGGTGATGAACAGCCGCCATCGGGGCTGGCCGAGTCCGTGATCGTCAGGCTCGAGCGCGAGGCGCTCCTGGGCCTGGCCGGCGCCGACTCGGGGGGAGCGATCCCCCTCTCGCGTGTTCGCACCGTCCGCCCCAGCCGATGGGCCGGGGCGGGTCGGTGGCTGACGACGCCCGCGGGGGCGGGGCTGGCGATGGCGGCGGGACTGGCGCTGGCGATCGGGATCACGCTGCGGGTGCTGCCCAAGAACACGGTCACGCCGCTGCCCGAGGGGCTAGGCCCGATCGCGCTGAACAACACCGAGATAAGTGAGAGGGGCGTGGAGGCCGAGGGCCCGGTCGCCAAGGCGGTGCTGGGCACGGTGCCCGACGCGCCCGCGGGCGATGCCCTCGCCGACACCGCGGCCAAGCCCGCTCCCCAGCCCGCCCCGGAGATGGTCTTTACGAGCGACTGGGACCGGGCGCTGGCGCTGCTGGCCGAGGGACGGCTGCTGGTGCGGGTGCGGAGCGTCGAGCCCGAGACGACGATGGCGCAGATCGACCGCCTGCGCGGCAGGACGCCCCGGCCGGGCGAGGCGTGGCGTCTGGACGCCGAGGTCGCCGAGCCGGTCGCGACCGCGATGCACGCGAGGTTTGAGCCGGTGGCGCCGGAGGTCGGGGAGACCGCGTTCGCCGCCGAGGGCGATGACCGTGCCGCGGGCGCCGCGCCGCGCGTGGCGGTGGCGCCCCGACCCTCAGCGCTCGAGGCGATCTACATGGCCGACGCCCGGGCCGACACGGCGGCGATGGCGTCGCTGCGCGCCGCGTTGTCGGTGGGCGACGGGCAGACGGCGGTGTTCGAGGAGCTGGCCGAGCCGCTGGAGCTGCCGCGGGTGCTCACGCCCGAGTCGGTGCTCTGGTGGGGCAGGCCCGCCGACGAATGGGTGTCGCGGGCGTTCGTGCCCGTCGTGATCGAGCGGGTCGAGCGGTAGCGATGGGGTGGGCCCGCGCGGTCGAACTTGTGGTGCGGGCTTCCAGCCTGCACGGTTGCGGTCGCTGGGAGTTCACGCGGATCGGGTGGCACGCAACGCCGTGAACTCCCGCGTCCCGATTGGCTCGCAAGTGCTTGGGGGGCATTG
>CAYJPX010000089.1:0-14455 GCA_964372195.1 uncultured Phycisphaeraceae bacterium | reverse complement strand
GTCCGCTGGCCTCCCGCGAGAAGGTACCGGCGGGTATGGGGAACATACAAGGGGCACCGGCATGTAGCCACGGGTGGAGCAAAGCCCGCAGGGCGCCGCGCAACCCGTGGTACTGGGAACAAACGACAACCCCGCCCCGGCTGGGGCGGAGGACAGCATTTGGGATCGGACTACTGCACCATGCCCGTTAGCGCCGATTCGGCGTAATCCCGGAGCCACGCGGGCTGGCTTGCCCCGCGTTTCCTAATGAACTGCTCGATGATCGAGCGACCGGGATCAGGGGTGTTGAAGATGGCGTGTCCCAGACCGTGCAGGGCGCTGTGAAGGCACGATGCAGTTTGACAGTCCCGAAGTACCGTCTCAAGTGTCCGGTATCCCGCTCCGGCGACCCCCGGGGACTTGCTCGGCTCATAGAGAGGCCACTGAATCTGATCCATGTCCCAGATCATGTACACGGCACCATCGATCTTCTCGACATTGGCCATGTACTCACTCGTCGTACCGCGCCGATTGCAGAGCACATCAAAGCAGTGTGTATACATCCTCGCAACCTTCTCGTAGGTCGCCACCTGCAGGTTCTCGGGGACACTCGGATCCATCACCTCGCCTGCAATGTACGAAGAACCGCAGCCGAATATGAACCAGACTCCTGACGCGATTTGATCAGGGATGAACCGGTCGACGAGCATTTCACAAGAGTCAAAGAGCTGGCAGAGGTTTCGCGCGATATCGATTGGCATCAGGGGACGGAACGGGGCCTCCCGGGCGTCGATCTCCTCCTCGGAATCCTCGCCACAACGCTCGGCATACGCATGAGCAAAGCAGTACTCCACCCACGCGTCGAAGTCTGGCGTTTGTGTGTCCGTCCCCATCCCTCACCCCACCAGCGTCTGCTCCCGCCCCGGCCCCACACTCACGATCGTCACCGGCACGCCCAGAAACTTCTCGATGAACTCCACATACCGCTGCGCGTTCCCGGGCAGCTCGCCCCACTTCCGCGCCGCGGTGATCTCGCCGCCGAATCCGGGCAGCGTCTCGTAGAGCGGCATCGCCCGCTCCAGGTCCACGGCGTCCGGCAAGAACCGGTCCGTCCGCGCACCCTCAAACTCGTACGCCGTGCAGACCTTCAGCTCCTCGAACCCCGCGAGCACATCGAACAGCATGAGCGCCACCTCGGTCACGCCGTTGACCATGACCGAGTAGCGCGTCGCCACCAGGTCGAGCCACCCGCACCGCCGCGGCCTGCCGGTGGTCGTGCCATACTCCCGCCCGCGCTCGCGGATCGTGTCCCCCGTCGCGTTGGCCTGCTCGGTCGGCATCGGCCCCGCGCCCACCCGCGTGCAATAGGCCTTCATGATCCCCACCACCCGGTCGATCCGCCGCCCCGGCACCCCCGTCCCCGTCGAGATGCCCAGCGTCGTGCAGTTCGAGCTCGTCACAAATGGGAAGGTTCCGTGATCCACATCGAGCAGCGTCGCGTTCCCGCCCTCAAAGAGCAGGCTCTTGCCCTCGTTGAGCATGTCGTGCAGCAGGTAGGTCGTGTCCCGCACGCGGGGCCGGAGCTGCTCGCCCACAGCCGCCAGCCGCGCAGCCATCGCCGCCGGGTCCAGCGCCTCGCCCGCGTCGATCCCCGCCAGCCGCGTCCGCTTGAACTTGCACGCCGTCTCGAGCTTGGCCCGCAGCGCCTCGGGCCGCAGCAGGTCGCCCACCCGGATCGCCCCCGCCCGCTGGGCCTTCTCGGCATAGCACGGCCCGATGCCGCGCTTGGTCGTCCCGATCGCCCCCTTGCCGTCGCCGCCCGTCAGGATCCGCTCCCGAACCTCGTCTTCGAGCTTGTGGTACGGCGCCACCACATGCGCCCGGCTCGACACCACGAGCGACCCCGTGTCCACGCCCCGCGCCTCGAGCGCCGCGATCTCCACCAGCAACTGCTCGGCATCCACCACCACCCCGTTGCCCACCACCGCCAGCTTGCCCGGGTACAGAATCCCCGACGGCACTAGGTGCAGCGCATACCGCTCGCCCCCGACCACCACCGTGTGCCCCGCGTTGGCCCCGCCGTTATACCGGACCACCGCGTCAAACCCCGGCGCGAGCAGGTCGACCACCTTGCCCTTGCCCTCATCGCCCCAGTGCAGGCCGACCACCGAGGTTGCGGATCCGACCGACGAGGCTTCGTGTTCGTTCATCGCCGATGGCTCTTTCCAGGCTTGGCCGGGTGTGGCGTGCTGCGGGGACCCGGCAAGGATAGCCCCGTCCGATAGGCGTTCCCCACGCCCGCACAGCCCGCACAACCCCCCGCCCGAGCCGCCCGCCCCGCCCCGCGCCGCACCCTCGCCAATGACGCCCCAGCATCATGCCGATCGAGAGGGGGGTACGGGGAGTGAGGCTCATGGCAGACGAAGCGATCAGAATCATGTGTCCCAACCTGCTCTGCCGGAAGGTGCTGGCCGTGCCGACCAGCGCCCGGGGCAAGACCGTGCGGTGCAAGGCCTGCTCCACCACGATCCGCATCCCCCTCAAGCCGGTGGACGGATCCCTCGCGCCGAAACCCGAGCCCAAGCCCAAGCCCGAACAGACGACCTGATCGTCCGTTGGCTCCAACCCATCACCCAGTGTCCGTGTCCCCCCGAATCAGAGCGCGGGCTGGTCGTCGTCATCGTCCGACAAGTCAAAGTCAAAGTCGAAGTCGACGCTCGAGCCCTCGTTCTCGTCCGCGGCAGCGAGAGCCCCCGGCCCCGAGGCCTCCGCCGCCGCCGTCGACGCCGATTGCACCCGCCGGGAGAGCTCCTCGGGATCGATGCTGGCCGGTTCGCCATCGATCCGGACGACAAACAGCATCGACCCCAGCGCGATGACATCGCCGGCCTCGAGCTCGGTGTCCTCGACCTTCTGCCCGTTGACATAGGTCCCGTTGCTCGAACCGAGGTCCCGGATGCGCACCCCGCCTCCGCCGGTCACCACCTCGCAGTGGTGCCGCGACACCTGCGCCGAGGGGATCCGGAGCTGGCAATCCTCCTGTCTCCCGATGACGATCTTCCCGACACGGAGGGGGACAGGCTGCTGCTTGCCGTCAGAACGCACATGGACCAGGGCCGCTTCCACCGCTGCACTATCCTTTCCCTCAGAGTCCGATCCGCAGCCGCCGGGGCCCATCCCCCGAACCCGACCGCGCCCGCATGACCGCGGGTGCAACGCAGGGTAGCCTAGTTTGCCGACGCCATTGCCGCAAATCCAGGGTTTCTCGACCGCCCGGCTCGCCCGCCGGCTCGCCGACGACCCGCGCCATGTCCCCGTGCAGAGCCTCTACGCCCACATCCCGTTCTGCTTCCATAAGTGCCACTACTGCGACTTCTATAGCCTAGTGGATACCCGGGATCGCCAGCAGCCGTTCGTCGACCGGCTCCTCGAAGACCTCGCCGCCATCGCCCCGCTCAGCCGCGGCGCCGAGATGGAGACCATTTTCATCGGCGGCGGAACGCCCACCCTGCTCCGGGTCGATCTCTGGGAGCGCCTCCTCGCCGCCCTGCGCCGGCGCCTCGATCTCTCGGCCATCGCCGCCGGGCGCGGCGAGTTCACCGTCGAGTGCAACCCCGAGACCGCCACGCCCGAGCTCTTCGCCGCCTTACGGCAAGGCGGGGTCAACCGCCTGAGCATGGGCGCCCAGTCCTTCGACCCACGCCACCTCAAGACCCTCGAGCGCTGGCACGACCCCGACAGCGTCGAGCGGGCGATCGACCTCGCCCGCGCCGCGGGCTTCGAACGCCTCAGCCTCGACCTCATCTTCGCCATCCCCGGCCAGTCCCTCGCCGACTGGGACCGCGACCTCGCCCGAGCCCTCGCCGCCGGCGTCACCCACCTCTCCTGCTACGCCCTGACCTACGAGCCCAACACCGCCATGACCGTCCGGCTCTCCCGCGGCGAGTTCGAGCCCGCGCCCGAGGACCTCGAAGCCGACATGTACGAGCTGGCCATCGAACGCTGCGCCCAAGCCGGGCTCGCGCGGTACGAAATCTCCAACTTCGCCCGCCCCGGACACGAGTGTGCGCACAACCTCGCCTACTGGCGGCAACGCCCGTGGCTCGCCGCCGGGCCCAGCGCCAGCGGCCACCTGCTCGACCCCGATGGCGGGAGTTGGCGTTGGAAGAACCTCCCGCGGCTCGACGACTACCTCCGCCAGAGCGAGCAGGGCCACCCGCCGGCCGTCGACACCGAGACCCCCGACCCGCGCCGACTCCTCGCCGAGCAGATCATGACCGGCCTGCGCCTGCGCGATGGGATCGACCTCGATGCCCTCTGCCGGGCCGCCGGCGACGAAGCCCCCAGCCAGGCACTCCGCCGTGTCGCCGACCAACAGGTCGCCCGCGGGCACGCCACCGACCACGACGGCCGGCTCTGCCTGACAGATTCAGGATTCCTCGTCGCCGACGCCCTCACCCGCGAGTTCCTGCACCTGCTTGGCTGAGCCATCGCGCCCGACGAGCAGGTCCGGCCGGTCCAGCCGCATCCGCTTGAGCAGCGGCCGCAGGTCGCGAGGGAACGCCGAGCTGACATCCAGCAGCTCGCCGGTGATCGGGTGGGCGAGCGCGACGCGGTGCGCGTGCAGCGCCAGCCGCGGCGATGCCGACCGCGCCCCCTCCGGCCCATAGAACTCATCGCCCAGCACCGTCGCCCCGATCGAGTCCAGGTGCACCCGCACCTGGTGCAGCCTGCCCGTGACGGGCCGCGCCTCGATCAGCGACCCGCTGGGCGAAGTCCCGAGCACGCGGTACGCCGTCACCGCCGGCTTGCCCGAGTTGCCGATGCGCGAGGTCTTGGTGTTGGTGTACTTCGTTGCCCGCCGGACTTCCTCGATGATCGGGCGCCGGATCACCCCCGAGGGGCTGTTGGGCGTGGCACGGCAGACCGCCCAGTAGAACTTCCGCACCGCCCGGGTCTCGAAACTCTCCCGCAGCCCGTCGTACGCGTCGGCGGTCAACGCCACCAGCAGCAGCCCGCTTGTGCCCCGATCGAGGCGGTGCACCAGCCCCCAATCCCGCTGCTCGCCCAGCGCGGTGAGCTGTTTGCCATACGCCGCCATGAGCCCGTTGAGCAGCGTGTCGTGCTCGTGCCCGACCCCCGGCGCGGTCACCAGCCGCGCGCGTTTGGTCACTACCAGCAGGTGCTCGTCGGCGTGGGCGACCCGGTAGGTCACCCGCTCGTTGGCGATGGGGGCAGTCACGCCGGAGCGTAGGGAGCCCCCGCCCGCGACGAATCGGCCCAGCCCGAGGCCCTGGCGCGAGCCTGGGCTTGAACCCGTCCGACCGTTCGGCTGATTGTGAGCATGGTCAAAGTGACAGAAAGCCCAGGCTCGCGCCAGGGCCTCCCGCGCTCACCCCATCGCCGGGCACGCCCCCGCGTCCAGATACCACCGCAGCACCCCGCCCAGCGGCTCCACCCCGAGGATCGGCGCCGCCGCCATCTCCAGCCGCTCCTCCATCAGCCGCGACACCGCCCCCCGCTTGTCCGCCCCGGTCACCATCACGCACACGAACCGCGAGGCGTTGAGCATCTCGAAGGTCAGCGTCATCCGCCGCGGCGGCGCCACGCCCGGGCCGTCGTTGAACACCGCCAGCCGCCCCGCCGGCGCACCCAGCGCCACCGAGCCGGGGAACAGGCTCGCGGTGTGCAGGTCGCCCCCCATCCCCAGCAGCACGAAGTCCAGCCGGTCGTGCCCCCGCTCCCGCCACTCGAACGCCGCCCGCAGCTCGCGCTCGTACCGCTCGTCGCCGTCCGGTTCGAGCACCGGCATCGGGTGGACCTGGGCCCGCGGGATGTCCGAGTGCTCGAGCAGCAGGCCCCCGATCATCTTCCAGTTCCGCCGATCGTCGTGCTCCTCGACGCACCGCTCGTCCACCTGCCACAGGTGCGTCCGCCTCCAGGGAAAATCCCGCAGCCGCGGGTCCCACATCAGCCGCCGATAGAGCGGCTCGGGCGTGCTGCCACCAGAGAGCGCCAGATGGAAGTCCCCGAACGCCCGCACACACGCCCGCGCCTGGAACAGCAGGTCCGCCGCGATCGCGTCAACCAGGTCGTCCGGCGTCTCCCGGACCACTACCTCCCCCGGCAACGCGGGTTTCGGCGGTTCGGGCTGCAGCGAGTAGGGCTCGGGCATCGCCACCAAGGTAGCACATTGGACGGGGGCGGGGCGGAGCGCTACCGCACCTCCCCGGTCCGCGGGTTGTGCCACCGCCCGCCCTCGGCCGCGATGATCGCGTCCGCACGCCCGGGACCCCAGCTCCCCGACTCGTAGGTCTCGATCCCCTCTCGCAGCCTCGACGAGTCCAGGAACGGCTGCACGATCCGCCACCCGCTCTCTACCTCGTCGCGGTGCTTGAACAGCGTCCGATCGCCCTTGATCGCGTCCAGGATCAGCGGTCCGTACGCGTCGATGTGCTCGCCCCCGAACCGCTCCACATAGTCCATGTCCAGCTTCGTCGTCTCGATCCGCAGCCCGGCCCCCGGCACCTTGCCCGCCACCCGCAGGCTGATCCCCTCCGTCGGCGCGATGTTGATGATCAGCCGGTTCGGCGGCTCGTCGGGCATCTTCACCCCCAGCCGCTCGAACATGTCCAACGGCGGCGACCGGAACAGCACCACCACCTCCGTCAGCTTCCCCGCCATCCGCTTGCCCGACCGCACGAAGAACGGCACGCCCGCCCAACGCCAGTTGTCAAACCCCATCCGCATCGCCGCGAAGGTCTCTGTCCGCCGCGACGCGTCCACGCCCGCCTCCCCGACATACGCCGGCCCGTCCGGAGCCGCCCCGTACCGGCCCAGGCTGCCCCAGTCCCACGCCTGCTCGTCGCTGCTCGCGACCTGCGCGCAGCTCAGGAGCTTGATCTTCTCGCGGGCGATCGAGTCGGCCGAGTAGCTCGACGGCGGCTCCATCGCCACCAGCGCCAAGACCTGCAAGAGGTGGCTCTGGATCATGTCCCGGATCGCCCCGGCGCCATCGTAAAAAGTCCCCGCCCGCCCGCCGACGCCGATGGTCTCGGTCGCGCTCACCTGCACATGGTGCACATGGGTGCGGTTCCACAGCGGCTCGAAGATCGCGTTCGCCAGCCGCATCACCAGGATGTCCTGCACCAGCTCCTTGCCCAGGTAGTGGTCGATCCGGTAGGTCGCGTCCTCTTCAAACACCCGCCCCAGCGCCTGGTTGAGCGCGCGGGCGCTGGAGAGATCCGTGCCGAAGGGCTTCTCGATGATGACCCGCTGCCAGGGCAGGGCCTTGGGGTCGAGCGCACACCACCGCTTGCCCTCGGCCACCAGCCCCGCATCGCCGATGTTTTGGATGATCGGCCCGTAGAGCGTCGGCGCGACCGACAGGTAGAACAGCAGGTTGGGCATCCCCTGGGCGCGGAGCAGCCCGTGCTCACCCCCGACCCGCGCGATCGCTTCGCGCAGGGCCGGGTAGTCCTCCGGCCTGGCCGCATCGCCCGCGTGATAGTGCAGCCGCCGGGCGAACCCCGCGAACCGGTCGGGGCAGAACCCCTTGGAGTGCTCGGCCACCGCCGCCCGCATCTTCTCGCGGAACGCCTCATCGGACATCTCGCTCCGCGAAACCCCCATGACCGCCACCCGCTCGGGCAGTTGCCCCAGGCAGTCGAGGTCATAGAGCGACGGGATCAGCTTCCGGGCCGTCAGGTCCCCCGAGGCCCCGAAAATCACGATCAGACACGGTTCGATGGCGTTGGTCATGGCAGAGAGTATCGGCCGGGTGCCACGGGTCAGCGCAGGCTTTGCGGAGCTGCCCCGTGCCGCTACCCCCCACGGACGCCGAGGATTCGTCGGTTCCCCGCCGCCCCTCCCTATCGTCCCCCGATGTCCCCCCTCGCCCGCCTCATCGACGCCAACGCCAACCGAGCCCGCGAGGGGCTCCGCGTCGTCGAAGATCTGGCCCGCTTCGTCCTCAATGACCCCCGACTCTCCGCCGAGCTCAAAGCCATCCGCCACCAGCTCGCCGCCGCCCTCGAGCTCCTCCCCCTGGACCGCGGCGCCCTGCTCGCCTGGCGAGACGCCCAGGCCGATGTCGGCACCGCCCTCTCCACCCCCACCGAGGCCGACCGCGACGGCCTGCCCACCCTCGCCGCCGCCGCCGCCGGCCGCCTCGCCGAGGCGCTCCGCTCCATCGAAGAGTCGGCCAAAGCCCTCGGCTCCCCCCAGGCCGCCGCCGCCGTCGAGCAGCTCCGCTACCGCGCCTACGATGCCACGGCCGGGGTCGAGCGGGCCTTCGGCACCGGCCGTGCCCGCCAGTGGCGGCTGTGCATCCTCCTCACCGAGAGCCTCTGCACCCACCACCCGTGGCTCCGCGTCGCCGAGCTTGCGATCGAGGGCGGCGCCGACTGCCTCCAGCTCCGCGAGAAGGACCTCTCCACCGCCGAGCTCACCGCCCGCGCCCGCGAGCTCGTCGCCCTCGCCCGCCCCCACGCCGTCAGCGTCATCATCAACGACCGCGTCGATGTCGCCCTCGCCGCCAACGCCGACGGCGTCCACCTGGGCCAAACCGACATGACCGTCCGCGACGCCCGCCGCATCGCCGGCAACACGCTCCTCATCGGCGTCAGCACCGCCAACCTCGACCAGGCCCGCGCCGCCGCCCGCGACGGCACCGACTACTGCGGCCTAGGCCCCATGTTCCCCAGCCCCACCAAGCCCAAACCCACCCTCGCGGGCCCGGCCTACCTCCGCGCCTACCTCGCCGACCCCGCCACCGCCCGCCTCCCGCACCTGGCCATCAGCGGCATCTCGCCGCAGAATGTGGGAGAACTGGCGGCGGCGGGCTGCCGGGGAGTGGCGGTGAGCTCCGCGGTGTGCGGGGCGACAGAGCCTGCTGTGGAATGTGCGGCGCTCCTCAGCGCGATGACCAGCGCATCCGGGTCCGCGCCGGGGACAACATGGACCCGGTAGACTTGGCGCATGACGAGCCGACGCAAGGCCAATCGGTGGGCGAGAGCAACGGCGGCGTGTCTGTTTCTGGGCGCGTTCACAACGATCGCAGTTTCCTCGATACTGGGAATAGCGCTGCCGCACCGAGGGCTCTGGGCTTCCGCCTGGATCGCTACTCCGCCGGCTGAACGCAGTGACTGGTCCTCCATCAATGTGACGCGCTTCGGACGGGCGGGCATGGAGCGGCGGTGCTGGAAGCTGATGGCGCCGGACGCCGTGCATACCACCAATGACCCACTGTGGTGGGATTGGGGTGCATCCAAGGCCGGCGCAAAGGTAGTCTCTCGCTTACTGCCGCGCGGCTCAGACGCCGATTCCTCGGGTGAGTGGGGAACCCTCGGGAGGATCAGCAACGGAATCCGTTTACAGGATGAAGGCACGGAGGATGCACGAGGGTGGCCGTGGCTTGCGATGTGGTGTGAGATCAAGCATGCGCCTGTCTACGGCGATCCAGCCGTCGTGCGGGGTGGACTCCGAGTGCCGACGACTGGGACCGGGCTCGGGGATGCGAGGTGTGTGCCACTCCGACCGATATGGACTGGGTTCCTGCTCGACACGGCGTTCTACGGCGCCATTTGGGCTATGTTCCTGGTAGGCGTGCCCACGGGGAAGCGTGCCGCGCGACGCAAGATTGGTCGGTGCGTTCGCTGCGGGTACGACCTCCAACACGATCTCGCCGCCGGCTGCCCCGAATGCGGCTGGAACAAAGACCCTAAACTCCCCCCATGACCACCCACCCCGGCACCCGCCTCCGCACCCTCATGGACGACGCCGTCGTCGCCGCCCCCGGCGCCTTCAACGCCCTCGTCGCCCGCGCCGTCGCCCAGGCCGGCTTCCACGCCGCCTATGTCTCCGGCGGCGCCACCAGCGTCGCCGCCGGCGTGCCCGATGTCGGCCTGCTCACCCTCGACCACTTCTGCCGCGTCATCCGCGAGGTCGCCGATGGCTCGGGCCTGCCCGTCCTCGCCGACGCCGACACCGGCTTCGGCGAGGCCGAGATGGTTCGCCGCACCGTCATCGAGTACCACCGGGCCGGCGCCGCGGGCCTCCACCTCGAAGACCAGGTCTTCCCCAAACGCTGCGGCCACCTCGACGGCAAGGCCCTCGTCCCCACCGACCACATGTGCGAGAAGGTCCAGTGGGCCGCCAAGGCGTCGCGCGACTGCTCCGACTCCGCCTTCCTCATCTGCGCCCGCACCGACGCCGCGGGCGTCGACGGCCTGGACGCCGCCGTCGAGCGCGCCCGCGCCTACACCGCCGCCGGCGCCGACATGATCTTCCCCGAGGGCCTCAAGAGCGAGCAGGAATTCGCCGACTTCGCCGCCGCGCTCCGAGCCTCTACGAGCCCCGAGCGCAAGCTCGGGTCCGCCTCCGGCCCCCTCTCCCGCCCCCGGCGGGAGAGGGCTGGGGAGAGGGCTCCTTCTTCTCCCACTTCTACGGCCTCTGCTGCTTCCCCCTACCTCCTCGCCAACATGACCGAGTTCGGCAAAACCCCCCTCATCCCGCTCACCCGCTTCGGCGAGCTCGGCTACGACCTGGTCATCTACCCCGTCACCATGCTCCGCATCGCCATGGGAGCCATCACCCGCGCCCTCGAGACCCTCCACCGCGAGGGCACCGTCGAGCCGTTCCTTGGTGAGATGCAGACACGCGAAGAGCTCTACCGCCTCGTCGGCTACACACCGGGCGAGCCGTGGGAGTTCCCCTGCTGAACCGCCCGCTCGGCGCGACCCACCACGCCGAGACTCGCGCAGCACGCCGGCCCGATCACTCAATCTCCACCCGCTCGAACACAACCCCCTCCCCCCCGCGCACCGCGAAGTATGCTTGCACCTCTACCTCGCTCGACACCCGCCGGATCTGGAACGCCGCCCGCACCAGGTCCGCCCGCTGCAGCGACGCCATCCGCTCGCGCTCCACCCGCAGCCGGTGCGCGTAGAACGCGCACCCCTCGTGCTGGATCAGCACCACCTTCTCCAGCCCGTGCGCATCGACCAGGAACTTCAGCTCCCCGATCACCCCCTCCTCCTCCAGCCTCGCCTCGGTGTGCCCCGCCAGGCACCCCGGCCCTCCCGGCAGCGCCACCCGGTCGTACCGCGGCAGCATCAGCCCGTTCTGCAGGAAGTCATCGAAGTGCTCCCCCACGCGCCCGTCAGAGCAGTACACAGCCGCCGCGTGGATCCGCTCTGCGTCATACGGCACGGGCGACTGGTATTCCATGGCCCGAGGATACCCCGCCCCGTCACCACGGGTTCTTCACATGGCACGCCCGCCCCGTCCGGGCGATGTAGTCCTGGTGGTAGTCCTCCGCCGCGTAGAAGGTCCTGCCCGGCTCCACCTCCGTCGCGATCGGCTTGCGGTACCGCCCCTCCGCCCCCAGCCGCTCCACAAACGCCACCGCCGCCGCCTGCTGGGCATCGCTGGTCGTCCAGATCCCCGAGCGGTACTGGCTCCCCACATCCGGCCCCTGCCGGTCCACCTGCGTCGGGTCGTGCATCACAAAGAACGCCTCGAGCAGCCGCTCGTAGCTGATGACCGCCGGGTCGAACACCACCTTCACCGTCTCGGCGTACCCGGTCTCCCCGGAGCAGACCTCCTCGTACGACGGGTCCTCGCCCCGCCCCTGCATGAAGCCGCTGACCGCGTCGATCACGCCGTCGCCGAGCTCGAAGTAGTGCTCGATCCCCCAGAAGCACCCGCCGGCGAAGTACGCCGTCTCGGTCGCGACCGGCATGCTCGCCGCGGGCCGCTCCTCCCCGTCCTCGTAGAACTTCAGCGATGCCGAGTTCAGGCAGAACCGCAGCCCCGTCGGCTCGGGCCCGTCCTCGAACACATGCCCCAGGTGGGCCGTGCACCGCGCGCACTCGATCTCGATCCGCGTCATCCCCAGGCTCTTGTCCTCCTTGCCGGCCACATGCTCGCGGTCAAAGGTCGTGAAAAAGCTCGGCCACCCCGTCCCCGAGGTGAACTTCGCCTCGCTCGAAAAGAGCGGCAGCCCGCACACCACGCAGCAGTACACCCCGTCCTTGTGGTTGTCCAGCAGGTTCCCGCAGAATGCCGGCTCGGTCCCCGCCTTCTGCGTCACCCGGTAGGTCTCCGCGTCGAGCGTGCTCGCCAGCTCGGCGACCCGCTCGCGGCTCAGTGGCGTGATGTCGTACGCGGACTTCGAATATTTGTGCACGCTCGGGGTGTCCTCTCGCTGCTCGGGCTGGGAGTGGGCCGCGACAAACCGAGCGGCCGACGAGGGCGCAACGACCCCCCGAGCCGCCCACGCGCCCAGCACCAGAACGATCACCACAAGCCCGATGGTCAATGCCTTCATACCCGACCAATGCTACGACCGGGCCCCGCTATTCCCGCGCCCCATCTCCGCCGCAACGGACGGCGTTTCCTCACCTCGGCATCCGATACACCCGCACCCGCCGAGTGCCCGCAAGGACCGAGGATGCGCTCCCGCCCCGTCCCCATCACAGCCAGACACCGAGCCCCCAAGCCGCCACGACCAGCACCGCCTCCGCGACCGACCGGTCGAGCCACGCATCGCACTCCAACCAACCCGCCAACCTCGCGCAAACCTCTGGAATCTCTTGACCTACAGGCGACCAGGCGGCCCGACCCCAAAACTCCACACCATCCCCCTTCCAGAACCCCACCGCCGCCATAGCGCGGGCAGGCAAATTCCACACCCAGAACCGACCCTCATTCCCGACACTTTCGCCCCCCGCCGTCCCGCGCCGGGGCTGGCACCGGGAGTGGATGGCGCGGTATACTTGCCCCGTTCTGAAGCGGGCGCACCCGACGACGGGTGGCCGTCAAGATCCCGACGCTTTCTCTTGCCCGAGTTCAAGCAGCCGGTTCCAGCAGAGTCAAGGGCAATCGAAGGAAGCGTTCGAATGAAGCTGTATGTAGGCAACCTGCCGTTCTCCTGCACCGAGCAGGAGCTGCACGAGATGTTCGCCGAGTTCGGGAATGTCACCTCCGCCGCGCTCGTCATGGACCGCGACACCGGCCGCCCCCGCGGGTTCGGGTTCGTTGAGTTCGCCAACGACGATGAGGCCCGCGCCGCGATCGAGGCCCTCAACGGCCAGAACCTCGGCGGACGCGACCTCACCGTCAACGAGGCCCGACCCCGTGAGCCCCGCTCCGGCGGATTCGGCGGCGGCGGCGGCCGTGGCGGGAGCGGCGGTGGGCGCGGCGGCTACGGCGGCGGTGGTGGTGGCGGCCGCGGCGGCTACGGCGGCGGTGGTGGGGGCGGCAGCGGCGGCGGCGGCAACCGCGGCGGCTGGTAGCCAACAAGCACCAAAATCATGAATCCCACACGGGCCGGGCAATCAAGCTCCCGGCCCGTGTGCGTTTTTGCTGCGCCCATACAATCACGATCATGCCCACCACCAGACCCAAAGCACGCACCGCCCTCATCGCCGCCCTCGCCGCAGTCGCCACCGCCGCGACCATCACGCCAGCCCAACCGCAAACACCACCGGCCCAAGCCATGACCAACAACCAGCCCATCCAGAACCGAGCGCCGCTCGCCCCGGCGGCCCTCCTCAAGCTCCCCGCAGGGGCCATCGAGCCCAGAGGCTGGCTGCGCCAACAACTCCTTCTCCAGGCCCAGGGCTTCCACGGACACCTCGAAGAAATCAGCCCCTTCCTCCAGCACGAAGACAACGCCTGGCTCAGCCCCACCGGCGCCGGACAGCGAGGCTGGGAGGAAGTCCCCTACTGGCTCAAGGGATACCTCAACTGCGCACTCGTCCTCCGCGACGACGCCATGCTCGATAACGCCCGCTTCTGGATCGAGGGCGCCATCGCCAGCCAGCAGCCCGACGGCTGGTTCGGCCCCGGCGAGGGACGCACAGGCCTCGCCACCAACCTCAAGGGACGCGAAGACCTCTGGCCCAACATGATCATGCTCACCTGCCTCATGGACCTCTACGAGGCCGAGCCCGACCAACGCATCATCGACCTGATGACCCGCTACTTCCGCTACCTCGAGCAACTCCCCGAAGACAGCTTCCTCGTCGGCTATTGGCCCAAGGTCCGCGGCGGCGACCAGCTCCGCGCCATTCACTGGCTCTACAACCGCACCGGCGAGCGGTGGCTCCTCGACCTCGCCGACAAAACCCACCGCGGCACCGCACGCTGGGACGAGGGAGTCATCAACTGGCACAATGTCAACATCGCCCAGGGATTCCGAGAGCCCACCCAGTGGTGGGTGCAGTCCCAAGACGAGCACGACCTCGCCGGCGCAGAGCGAAACTGGTCCGAGGTCCGCACCAAGTTCGGGCAGGTCCCCGGCGGCATGTTCGGCGCCGACGAGAACGCCCGAGAGGGGTGCGACGACCCACGCCAGGCCGTCGAGACCTGCGGCATGGTCGAGGCCATGCTCTCCGACGAGCTCCTCCTCGCCATCACCGGCGACATGATCTGGGCCGACCGCTGCGAGGATGTCGCCTTCAACTCCCTC
>CAYJPX010000088.1:0-14578 GCA_964372195.1 uncultured Phycisphaeraceae bacterium | reverse complement strand
AGGATGAAGGATGAAGGATGAAGGATGAAGGATGAAGGATGAAGGATGAAGGATGGAGATTCTACGGCGATTTCGCCGTTAGCCCGGTCGTGAACATTCGATGCTGGCGATGGTGACATCGTCGTTGAGGGTGTCGACACCGGCGTGGGCGCGGACCGCGGCGAAGAGCTTCTCGACATCGTCGCGCGTCCCGGCGCACCCCGTGAGCGTCCCGATGACCCGGCCGAGGCCGAACTCCTCGCCCTCGCGTGAGCGCTGCTCCGTCACGCCGTCGGAGAGCAGGATGATCCGCCCTTCGGGTCCGAGCTGCACCGTCTCGTCGGCGTACGCCCTGTCGGGGTCGACGCCGAGCGGCAGCCCGCCCGCGGTGACAAGGGTCGTGGGCGGGGCGTCGGCCGAGGGGCGGACGAGCCACAGCCCGTGGCCGGCATCGACGAAGCGGACCGTCCGGGCGGCCGGCTCGATGACCGCGACCCAGAGGGAGATGAAGCGTCCGCCGGGCAGCATGGGGGCGATCTCGGGCCCGACAGCGCGCAGCGCCGCCGCCGGGCTCCCGGTGGTGCGCAGCGCCGCGTTGAGCATGGACTGGGTCGTGGCCATGAGGATCGCGGCGCCGACGCCCTTGCCGGCGACATCGCCCAGGTAGACCCCCACGCGCCCGCCCTCGATGGGCAGGATGTTGAAGAGGTCGCCCGCGACGAAGCGCCCGGGCTTCATGCGCACGCTGTAGCGGACGCCGTTGCAGGCGCCGTCGGGCGCGGGCATCAGCAGGCGCTGGGCCTCGGCGGCGGCGCCGACATCACGCATGATCTCGGCGTTGGCCCGTTCCAGCGCCGCACGGCGTTGGTTGGCCAGCGCCAGCCCGCCGATCCGGCAGACCGCCTGGCAGAATGCCGCCGCGTCCGGCTGCACATCGGCGTTGTGACGCCGGTCGTCGAGGTAGAGGAAGGCCTCGACCGCGGCCCCGATCATGATCGGCGCGCAGATCGCCGCTTGGATGCCCAGCCGGGCGATCGACTCGCCGTGCATCACCGGCGCATCGTGGCTGAGCCGCGCGACCTGCCCGGCCGCGGCGGTGTCGATCAGCGTGCGGGAGAACGCCCCGCCCCGGTCGCCGGACTCGCCCGCCTCGGCGAGGATCTCGACCTCCTCGCCCGCCAGCCGGAACACCGCGGCGCGGGGGATCCCCGTGCCCTCGCGGACCGCCTGGATGACCGCCACCGCGAGCGCGAGCTCGTCGGTCGCCGCGTTGATGTTGCCGGCGCAGTCGATGAGCAGATCGAGACGCCGGCGGGCCAGCGAGCGCAGCTCCCGCGGCGAGACCGGATCGACGCGCTCCCCCGGGTCGAGCCGGTCGGCGCTCACCGCGACGGTGTGCAGCGACGAGCCCGAGGCGATGCCGATCCGCGCCCGGAACACCCAGGGACCGATCGCGATCAGGTCCTGGTCGGTGATCGGGGTCGGGTCCTCGGGCGCCAGGGGCATGGCGTTGAGCAGCACGCCGGCCCGGCTCTCCAGGTCGGTGAGCATCCACACCCCGCCCGGGCACGACACCGTGGCGTGCCGACGCGACACCGCCGGGTCGGGCAGCTGGACATCACACCCGGCGCTGCGCCCGAGGACGAGGACGCCCCCCGGCTCGGCCTGGATCGGCGCGAGCGGCGGGCCCTGGATCGGGATGAGCTTGAGTCGTTGGCCCTCGCGGCGGCGCATGGTGGTTTATACCCCGCCCGGGACCCGGGGGTGTCACGCGGCGCGGGCCTTGCCCTCACGCCCCAGCCGCCCGAGGATGGCCGAGAGCTGCTCGGGCGCGAAGGGCTTGGCGAGGTACGCGTCAAACCCGGCGTCGAGGTACCTCCGCTCCGCACCGGACCCGGTATCGCCGGTGAGCGCGACAAACGATGCCCCGGGCAGCCGCTCGCGGAGCCCGGCGAGCAGCGCCACGCCGGTCGAACGCCCGAGTTGCTGATCGACAAAGACCACGCGGCAGGCCGCCGCCCCGGGCTGCTCCGCCGCGGCGAGCGCCTCCTCGGCGCTGGCCGCGAGGTGCACCCCCAGCCCCCGATTCCCCAGCGCAAGCCGCATGAACTGCCGGATCTCCGCCGCGTCATCGACCACCATGACCGTCGCCCGCGCCGGGGGCGGCTCGACCGGCGTGGTGTTGCTCCGCCAGGTGATCGGCCCGACGGGGAGCCGGACCGTGACGATGGTGCCCATGCCGACACGGCTGACAACATCGATCGTCCCGCCCATCGCGCTGGTGAGGTCTCGGGTGATCGACAGCCCCAGCCCGTGGAGCCCGCGATCGGGGGAGAAGTCGGGCCGGGTGTCGTCGCGCTGGAACAGCGTCTCGATCCGCTCCGGGCTGATGCCGGGCCCCGAGTCGATGACCTCGACCGTGAGCTGCTCGGCGCCGGGCTCGACCCGGGCGGTGAGACCAACCCCGCCGCGGTCGGTGTGGCGGACGGCGTTATCGACGAGGTTGGTCAGGATCTCGCGCAGGCGTGTGGGGTCGGTGGTGATGGTCGCCGGCGTGACGCCCTCCCACGCGACGCTCAGGCTGAGGCCCGCCGCCACCGCCCGCTCGCGGAAGCACTCGGTCGAGTCGGTGAGCAGCACGCCGGGGTCCACCGCCTCGGTCCGGGGGCTCACACGCCCGGACTCCGCGCGGGCGATCTCGAGCAGGCTGTTGGCCAGGGCGAGCAGGTGGGCCGCGCTCGAGCGCACCGTCTGGAGCTGCGCACGCCCCGGCTCGTCCCACGCCTCGGCGAGCAAGACCTCGGTGATCCCGAGGATGCTCGTGAGCGGCGAACGCATGTTGTGGCTTGTGCGCGCGAGCAGGTCGCTCTTGGCGGCACTGGCGGCCTCCGCCAGGGCCCGGCGGTGCTCGATCTCCCGGTCGCGACGCCGCAGGTCATCGCCCAGATTCGTTAGGCGCGCCTGGCGCCGTCGGGCCGCGCACAGCATCCGCACCAGCACAAACAGCAGCGAGGACGCCACCGTGCCCAGGATCAGCACCCCACCGGACACCACCGGCCGGAGCACGCTCCAGGCGTCGGCGTACGGACGCAGTCGGTACCGGATCATCACCCCGCCGTCGTAGGCCGGGAACCCCCGGACCATCGCGATCGCCGGATCGACCGCCTCGGTCTCGGGCAGTTCGAGCAGCCTGGACTCGCGCGGCCCGACCTGGAGCGAGACCTCGCCGGCCGCAACCGGGCTCAGACGATCCGCGGCCAACTGCACGAGCCCGTCGAGGCTCACCCCGGCCAGCACCAGCGGTCGGTCGCTGCCGCCGCGACCCAGGAGCCACAGGCCACGCGACTCCACGCCCGACCCCACGACCACGGTCGTGACGCCCGAATTACGCTGCGCTTCGAGCGCCGCGACCGCCTCGGCCAGGCGCTCATCGGCCGGCGGCGGGCATGCCTCGGCCCCGCCCCGTCGCCAGACCGGGCCGGGCGCGCCGGCCTCGTCGAGTTGCCACACCGAGTCGATCTCGCTGGACCCGCGCTCCAGGTGCTCGCTTGCCCGGACGAGGGATGGGTATACGCGCGAGTGCGCCAGGAAGCTGCGAAACTCGAGCCCGGGCTCCTCGATGCGATGCAGGAACGCCTGGTCGAGGCTGTCGCAGTACCTCGAAAGGTCGCTCCGGCTCGCCGCGAGCATCTCCAGACGCACGCCCTGCGCCGCGACCACCGTCGCTGCGAGGCACAGGCCGAGCCAGAACCAGTGGTATCGTTGCGCAGGCGCTGACACGGAGAGCCGCCCCAGGGAGAGACCCGGCCGGGCTGGGGGACCGTCGCCCCACTCCACCCGTCTGTGCTTCATCGGTCTCCCCGGGATGAGTCTTGGGTGGAAACACCCAGCACAGTGCGGATGGATTCCCCGAGCCGATCCAGGCCCTGCCCAACCCGGCTCGGGTGTCCCGGCTCTACCGCGCGCCCATGTCCCGGAGCTCCCCGCACCGGATCAGCGACTCGAGCTCGCGGATATCGGACGCATCGGCGACGCCGTCGAAGTTGACATCCGCCGGCGCCTGGTGGATGGCATACAGGTCATCGATATCGAGCGCGCCGTCGGCGGTCAGGTCGTAGGGGTGGCGGTCGTAGACCAGCACCACCCGGCCCAGCTGCGACTGCCCGGCGGCGTTGGTCACGCGGTAGGTCATCACATCGAAACCCGTCGCGCCGGGGTCGGGCAGGATCAGCCGGTACGGCCCCGCCGTCCCCGCGGCGACCACCGCCTGGGCGGGCGCGTCCACGATCTCGAAGATCGGCGTGTCGGCGCGGTCGTCGTGGGTGTACGGCAGCTCGACAAGGACCTCGGGCGCCGCGCCGGCCCACGCGGTCGAGGCGAACACCTCGGGCGCCGCACCGGTCGGGGTGCCGTCGGCGTAGTCGACGATGACCTGCACCGGGGCCGAGCGGACCTGCATCCCGTCGGCGAAGAGCGCCTCGGCGTGGAGGTTCGAGGCCCCCGCGCCCAGTTGCAGGCCGGTGGCGTGGAGTGTGCCCTCGCAGCCCGCGATGGCGGCGAGCACCCGGCCGTGCTGGACCAGGCGCACCTCGACGGGCTGCCCGCCGAGGCCGCCCCCGATCGCGGTGACATCGAACGCGAAGGTCGTCGAGAGGTCGCCCGTCGTCGCGGGGGCGTCGATGACCGCGGACCGGCCGAGGTTGCGGACCGTCAACTCGCTCTGCCAGACGCCCGTCGTCTCGACCACCGAGGTGTCGTAGCCGAGCACCCGCAGATCGTGCCACCCGTCGGCCAGCGCGGTGGTGTCGACCAGCAGCGGCAGGGCCAGGTCGGCGGCGACCCGCCGGTTGTCGACGAGCACCTCGAACGAGAACACAAACGCGCCCGGCTTGTCGGTCGTCCCCACGGGTTGGATCGCGATCGTGCCCGAGGCGGGGCTCGCGGGCGGGTCGTCGACCGTGACCGTGACGGGCATGTCGAAGGGACGGCACATCGGGTCGCCATAGAGCAACCCCTGGAAGGGGGTGTAGGCCAGTGCCCGGAAAACCGACTCTCCCATCGACGCACCCTGGTGGTAGTAGACCATCGAGCGGGCGTGGGTGAACTTGCCGGGGTAGTTGCAGGGCTCCTCGACCGTGCCCCACGAGGCGGTCGCGCCCTTGGTGATCCAGTCGCTGAGCTTGGTCTGGCTCGCGGAGTCGAAGGTGGCCGCGTAGCTTGTGAGGTGGTCGGCGTACGCCCCGGGCAGGATGGTGAAGTCCCCGCCGAGGATGTCCGCGGTCGCCAGCCCGGTGAGGATCGAGAGGCAATCGAACCGGCTCTGCGGGAGCCATCGCTCCTCCATCACCGCGTTGCCGCCGTCGGCGAGGATCCTGGTGACCACCGCCGGGTAGGTGTTGTGCCTGGGCCCGGACCTGGCGATGTCGGTGGTCTTCATGAAGTAGAAGGTGCCGGCCGGCCGGGTCCAGTCGGCGGCGACGGAGCGGTCGACATTGGCGAGGACCTGCTCGAGGGTGTTGCCGCGTTCGCCGGTGTAGCCGAGCATGGCGCCGATGTAGTAGCGCTTGGCGTTGGGGTCGTCGCTGGGCGCGCCGTTGTACCAGGTGGTCTGGCTGTCGAAGCGGGCGGGGTCGTAGATGTTGCGGGAGTAGCGGTTGGGGAAGCTGGAGTTCACGCCCCCGAGCACATCGCCCGAGACGAACGCCGTGGTGTACGCGCCGCTGATCGAGAAGCGGTTCACCGGCGAGCAACTGTCGGAGACATAGCCCGCCGCGTTGATATAGAAGGGCGAGCCGGGCATGAGCAGGATGTAGTCGGCCTGGTCGGCGACGCCCCGCTGGGCGACCAGCGCCCGCAGCGCCGCGAGGTTGAAGTCGACGAACGACTGGTAGCTCGCCGCCCCCGGCGAGAAGTAGAAGATGTTGGCGTCGGGCACCTGCCGCGCCAGCCGGTAGTAGTTGGCCGCGTACATCGACTCGGCGTTGAGCGGGTCGGCGATGATGATGATGTTCTCGCCCGAGCCGCCGGCCGAGGCCATCCCCGCCACGAAGGCCAGCCCCACGGCGCCGGCAAGCCGCCGCCAGCCGAAACGCCTCTCCCCGAACCCGCCGCTCTTGGTGCGCACCATCTCCACCTCCGTCTCGCCCGGTTGCCAGTGTAGATCGGCTCGCCGATTCGCCCAAACCACTCTCCGCCCCAGTTCGACCGCCCGATCGGGCCTGCCATGCACATTCGGCAGTTGCTCGGCGTTCAGCCGGGGTCCTCGGGCAGGTCCGCCGCCGCCGGCCGCCCCGCACGCACCGAGAACGGGTCGGGCAAGGGCGCGAGCCCCAGGCTCCGGCGCAGGGCGTTCTGGGTGTTGAGGTTGGGCCCGACCATGTCCCGCGGGAACGACCGGACCTCGCCCCCGACGGTCAGCACGAAGATGTCGGACTGCCGCCCGGCCCCCGTGGTGGGATCCCACGCCTCGACCACCAGCCAGAGACCGGCGTCGGGCGCGGCCGGGTCGATGCCGTGATAGGTGAACACGAAGTCGCCCAGCCGGTGGGCGACGACCCCGGCGGGCATCGCCGCCACGGCGCGGTCAACCATCCCCTGCCGGGCCTCGGGCGCGAGCCCCTCCCAGTCCGCCAGCGTGATGGTGTCGATCCGGCAATGGGCCCTGGTGGTGGCGGACATCGGGGAGATGTAGTCGGTGATCCAGAGCGGCCCGTCGATCAGGAACTGCCCGGCGTGGGCGGGCCACGCCCCGGAGACCGCGGCGGCACGGAGCGGATCGCGGAAGCGCGTCACGCTCTCGCCGGTACTCACCTGGAACGACGGCGCGCTCGACACCGCCCCCACCATCGCCGTCACCGCCCCCCCGACCGCCAGCACGCCACACACCAACGGCAGCACCCCCACCGCCATCGCCGCCCGCAGCCCGCTCACCTTCTGCGCCGTCGCCAACGCAAAGCCCGCGACGATGATCCACCAGATCGTCCCGACCCAGCCGTACATGATCCCCAGGCACGGCGTGAGCAAGACCAACTGCGGCCCGCAGGTGAACCCCAGCGCCTGCGCGGTGCGCCCCATGCCGCCCTCGGTCTTCCCGCCGAGCCAGAGCACCCCGTGCGCGGTGAGCACCCAGAGGCCCAGCCACACCGCCGTCCCGATCGCCGTGCCGACCAGCAGCGCGATCAAGAACCCGAAAAACCCGCCGGCGACCGCGGTCAGGAGCAGCAGCGGCATGAGCATGACCAGCCCGATCGCGAGGTGCGAGAACGCGGCAAACGCCCAGGCCTGCTCGCCGCCGCTGTCCACAGGCGTGACCCGAAGCAGCCAGGTCGGCCTGCACGCGCCGTGAAAGAGCGTGGCGAACCACCTGCCGAGGAACTTGCGGTCCAGATCGAGCCACGGGTTGGCGTCGGCCTTGGTCAGGCGTTCATCGACCCCGGCGGTGGGCAGCAGCACCATCTCGTCCATCTCCATGGGCCGGCCGCAGCCGACGCACGCGAACGCGCGGGGCTCGAGGTGGCCGTTGACCCCGGTGCCGTAGTAGTCCTGTTCGCAGTGCGGGCAGCAGAACCGGACGGTGTTGAGGGCGAAGCGGAACTCCGAGGGGACGAACCCCGTGCCGCACTCCGGGCACTGCCGGGAGCGGAGGTTCCAGAGGGGATAGTCGCAGTGCTTGCAGTGCATGGGTGGTTGTTGGGAGTCGCGGGGGGCATGGTACCGAATCCCAGGCCTGGGGCGTGGACGCGGAGCGGCAGCGGAGGAGCGTCACAGCAAGGCGTGCTGCCCGCGCGACGCGAGCGGAGCGACGCGAGCAACTCCCACTCCGCCCTGCGGAGGGGGTGGCCGAGCCTGCGAGGCCGGGGGAGGTGCGTCCCCGCAAGCACAGTCCTCACGCCCCCGCTCCGCACGCACCTCCCCAGGTTCGCTTCGCTCCCGACCCCTCAGTGAGAAGGGGTGGTGAGGCCGGGTGCAACCCGACACCGGGCCCGCCGTGGGCTCAGCCGCCCGGCTCGCGAACCTGCCTCGGATCGCCGAGCATCGGCAGGTCGACGCTTACCCGCAGCCGGTTCTGTGCCAGCAGGCTGCGCGAGACCTCCCCGGCGTTGATCGACCGCACCGAGCCGTCGGCGTGGAGCACATGGATCGGGCCGTTGGCGGCGTTGTGCGCCGGGTCCCAGGCCTCCACCGCGATCCACAGCCCCGGCTCTCGGCTGGCGAGGGCGTCGAAGACGAACACGAAGTCGCCCAGCCTGTGGGCCGCCAGCCCGGCGGGGAGTTGTGCGGCGGCCTGCTGGATGACCGCCAACTGCCTCGCGGGCGCGAGCAGCCCAAACTCCGCGAGCGTCGTGCCCGCGAGTTCGACCCCGCCCACCGTGGTCCGCGAGCCCGGCGCGCAGAACTCGCCCGGCCGCAGCGACCCGTCGGACATCAGCTCGGCGGCGTGCACCGGCGTGCGGCCCTGCCCGAGCAGCGCACGGATCGGGGCGTCGAACCGGCTCACCGATTCGGTGTCGCTGGCGGCCCACACCGCCTCGCGCGGCCCCCAGCCCCGCAGCAGGCCGAACGCCGAGGCCCCCCACACCGCCAGCCCGATCGCCAGACACGCCGCCGGCCACGCCCCACCGGCGAGCCGGGCGCGCTTGGGCGTCAGGGCGTGCGCCTCGGCCAGCGCCAAGACCGCCGCCCGCGCCCACACCGCCGTGCCCAGCCAGCCGGCGAACGCCCCGAACACGGGGAGGAACCACAGCGCGTGGGGCGTCGAGGTCAGAAAGATCGCCTGCACGGTGCGCGAGAGCGTGCCCGCGCCACCCCCGGCCTGCTTCGCGCCACGGCGCCCGCCCCTCCTGTGCGCCACCGCGTGTGCGATGCGCACCCACGCCGCGGTAAACACGCCCGTCAGCAGCATCGCCCCGAGCAACCGCGCCAGACCGCCCGGGGTCAGCACGCCGAACGCCCGCGACCCGCCGGGCAGCGCCAGCAGCGTGCCCGACCCCCACGCGGCGAGCGTCGCCACGCCGGCGAGCCCGCACTGGGTCGCGAGCATAAACACCACCGCGGGCCTGGCGGGCATCTCGCGCGGGGTAAGCTGCATGAGCCGCCGGGGCTCGACCAGGGCGATCCACACGGTCAGCGCCCACCGCGCCGCCCACGCCCGGTGGGGCTCGATCCAGGGCAGGGCATCGGGCCTGGTCTGGTACTCCTCCACGCCGGTGGCGATCTCGAGCACCATCTCGTCGGCGCCGATCCACCGGCCGCAGTACACACACTCGAACCGCCGCGGCTCGGGCAGCCCATCGTCGCCGTTGCCCAGGTATCCCTGCCCGCAGTGCGGGCAGCAGAAGCGGACGGTCTGCGGGCGGAAGCGGTAGTCGCTGGGCCTGAAGGGCGCCGCACACGCCGGGCACTCACGGGAGCGGACCTTCCAGAGGGCGGTGTTGCAGCGGGTGCAGTGCATGGGCACACCGGCGGATGGGCCCTGATGCTCAGCCCCACGCCGCCATCGACGCCCGGATCTTCGCACGCCGGAACCAGATGAGCAGGAAGACCGGCCAGATCGCGCTCAACAACCAACCCACGGGCACCATCACCACGCCGAGACTCTGCATGATCCCCAGCATGCCCGGGGGGACCTGCTGCATTTGCGGGTTGTCCTTCATCGCCGCCATCGACGCCTGGAGGACAAAGTAGCCGAGAACCGCGACATAGGTGTTGGAGAGGAGGTCGATCCACGCGAATGCGGTCAGCACCCCGCGGGACTTCGGCTTGCGCCTCACCAGCATGATGCCGCCGACCAGCAGGAGGATCGCCACGCCGAACTCGGTCAAGATCTGCAGCGCCTGGAACCCCGGATAGGGCATGCTCGACTGCATCTGGGTCCCCATCTGATCCTGCACCTCCTGCGGGAGGAAGCTGAGGAGGGACGAGAATGCGATCAGGCCAAGCAGTCCGCAGAACCCCTGCAGCGAGGCCAGCGACCCGAAGATAATCGACAGCACCCCGATCACCGTGGGCCAACCCTCCGGCGGGGCGAGCGGCACAAAGCCACCCGCCTGGGTCGGCGGCGCAGCGCCAAACTCGGTTGCGGGCGGCTCGAACGGCGTCTGGTCTGCGTGCATCGGTACTCCCCGGCGGTGAGTCGGGAGTCTAGCAGATACCGCCCGAGCCGCCGAGGAACGCGCGGACGATCCCGGCAAACGCCTCCGGCCGCTCCGCCGGGGCCATGTGGCCGCAGCCCGGCATAATGTGCAGCTCGCCCCGGGGCGCGAGCCGCGCCATGCGCTCGTGGTCCCCGACCGGCGTGATGGCATCGTGCTCGCCGACGACCAGCAGCGCACGCCCGGCAAAGGCCCGCAGCGTCTCGGTCGAGTCCGCCCGGTCGGCGAGCGCCCGCAACGCCGCCGCCACGCCAACCGGGCTCTGCCCCGCCATCACCCGGCGCCAGTGCTCGACCAACTCGCCCGGCGCCGCGGGGCCGAAGAGCTTCGGCAGCATCGCATCCGACAGGGCCGACACCGGCCCGCCGGCGTCGAGCGCATCGGCGCTCGCCCGGCGTCCGGCCGCGGCCTCGGGGGTGTCGGGCGTCTCGCGGGTGTCAACCAGCCCGACCGCGTCCAGCCGATCCGCGTGGCGACGCATGAACTCCAGCACCACATACCCGCCGAAGCTGAGCCCCGCCAGCAGGGCCGGGCGGTCGACCCCGTGGCGGTCGAGCACGCGGGCCAGGTCGTCGGCGTACGACGCCATGGTGGCGCCGGGGCTCGCGGGCGTCCGCCCGAACCCCCGCTGATCGGGGATGAGCACGCGATGGTGCGGTGCGAGCAGGGCCGCGGGGGCGTCCCACATCGAACCCTGGAGCGGGAAGCCGTGGACCAGGACGACCGGCGGCCCGGAGCCCAGATCCTTGCAGTGCAGCTCGGTGGCCATGCCGCATGCTACCCCACCCCGGGCCCGCCTCGGGCGGGGGGGCGGTGGCCGTGGGAGTGCCCGGGCTTGATTGACTATGCGAATGCTGTATAATCATGCATCATGCACGGACGAGCCCGACGCCAACAAGTCATCATCGAGGTGCTCCAGCGCCACCCCGTGGACAGCCAGGAGGACCTCCGCCGCGGCCTGGCCGACCGGGGGATCGAGGTCACCCAGGCCACGCTCAGCCGCGACCTCCGCGAGCTGGGCGCGGTCAAGACGCCGCGGGGGTACCAGCTCCCCAGCGCGGCCCGCACCACCCGTGCCGAGACCTCCCGGGCGATGGCCCCCCTGGCGCGCATCCTCTCGAGCTTCGTCACCGGTGTCCAGCCGGCGTGCAACCAGGTCGTCCTGCGGACCGGCCCCGGGCACGCCCAGATCGTCGCCCTCGAGATCGACCGCTCCGGGCTGCCCGGCGTCGCCGGCTGCCTCGCGGGCGACGACACGATCTTCGTCGCCGTCGTCTCCGCCCACCGGGCCAGGGAGCTGGCCCGCGACCTCATGCGCCTCGCCGACCTCCACGCCGCGCACGAGATCCAGGCGTGATCCGCTGCGCACTGGTCGGGGCGAGCGGCTACACCGGCGCCGAGCTGGCGGCGATCCTCCTCCGCCACCCGGGGGCCGAGATCGTCGGCATGTTCGGCTCGGCCCGCGAGGGGGAGGCGCGCCAAGGCCCAACCAGGCGCTTCAGCGGGCTCCACCCCCGCTTCCGCGGCGAGTGCGACATGCCCATCGAGCCGGCCGAGCCCGCGGCGATCATGGCGTGCCGGCCCGACGCGGTCTTCCTCTGCACCCCGCACGAGGTCAGCGCCCACCTGGTCGGCCGGCTCCGGGCCTCGGGGTGCCGGGCGGTCGTGCTCGACCTTTCGGCGGCCTTCCGCCTGCCCGACGCGGCCCAGTACCGGGAGTTCTACAACTTCACCCACCCCTGCCCCGAGCTGCTCGCCGAGGCGGTGTACGGCCTGGTCGAGCGGGCGCGCCCGCGCCTCGCCGGGGCCCAGCTCATCGCGGTCCCCGGGTGCTACCCGACCAGCGTCATCCTGCCGACCGCGCCGCTGGTCGAGGCCGGCGCGATCCGGCCGGGCACGCGGGTGATCGCCGACTGCATCAGCGGCGTCTCCGGCGCGGGCCGCACGCCGAGCGAGCGGAACATGTTCTGCGAGGTCGGCGTGCAGCCGTACGGCGTGTGGAACCACCGCCACGGGCCGGAGATCGAGACGCACGCCGGCTGCGGCGTGGTGTTCACGCCCCACCTGGGACCCTACGAACGCGGGATCGTGAGCACGCTGCATGTCGAGCTGGCCGAGGGGTGGACCGAGGGCCGCGTGCGCACGCTGCTGGGCGAGGTGTACGCCGGCTCGGCGTTCGTGCGCCTGCTGCCCGCGGGCGAGTGGCCGAGCGTGCACGGTGTGCGAGGGACCAACTCCTGCGACATCGGCCTCGCCGAGGGCAGGGGCGGCGGCGCGGGGCACCTGATCCTCGTCAGCGCCATCGACAACCTCCTCAAGGGCGCATCCGGGCAGGCGGTGCAGTGCATGAATGTGCGGTTCGGGCTCGACGAGACCTCCGGGCTGCGGGGCCGAGGGACTCACGGCTCGGAGAGCCGTGCCACCGAGAGCCGTGCCACCCTCGGGGGTGGCGCATGACCGCCGCCCCCATCGTCATCAAGCTCGGCGGTCGCGCGCTCGACGAGGCCGACACCCGCGCCGACCTCTGGGACGGGCTCGCGACGCTGGCCGCCGAGGCGCCGGGGGGCCTCGTGGTGGTCCACGGCGGCGGCGGCGCGGTCGATGCCCACCTGGCCCGGCTCGGCCTGGCAAGCGAGCGCAAGGCCGGGCTCCGCGTGACGCCCGACGACCAGATCGGCGAGGTGGTCGCCGTGCTGCGCGGGCGGGTCAACACCCAACTCGTCGGCCTGCTCAACGCCCGCGGCGCCCGAGCGGTCGGGCTCGGCCTCTCCGACGGCGCCGCGTGCATCTGCGTCAAGCACCAGCCAGACGGGATCGACCTCGGCCGGGTCGGCCGCGTGCTGACCGATGTGTGCCACGACTCCGAACCGGGCAGGCTCTGGCGCGAGCTGCTCGCCGACGGCTTCGTGCCCGTGATCTGCTCCATCGGCCTCGACCACGCCGGCTCCCCGCTCAATGTCAACGCCGACGACGCCGCGCTGGGCGTGGCCCAGATCCTCCACGCCTCCATGCTCGTGCTCCTGACCGATGTCGCGGGCATCCTCGACGCCGATGGCACGCTGGTCGACGAGACCGACACGGCCGGGATCGAGCGGCTCATCGACAGCGGCGCCATCACCGGCGGGATGATCCCCAAAGCCCGCGCCGCCGCCGCCAGCGCCGAAGCCAGCGGCGTGCCCACCGTCATCGCCTCGTGGTCGCGGGCCGACCGCCTCGCCGAACTCGCCCGGGGCGGGCTGGTGGGCACCCGCGTGCTCCCACGGCGTACCAGGCCGATCGGGGCCGGCCGCTAGCCGTCCCCGAACGCCGCGCCGTGCCTCGTTTCAACCAACCCACACGCCCCCGCACTTGCGGGAACACACCTCAGGACCGACCCATGCCATTGCCCTCCTTTACCATCGAGCCGACCATGACCACACCGCACCCGCCAACCCCCGCTTCCCCCGTGCTCCTCGGGCGCGACCTGGTCTCGATCAGCCAGCTCAGCGCCGACGAGGTCGGGGCGGTCTTCGCCACCGCCCGGGCGATGAAACGCGACCTCTCGCCCTACGCCGGCTCGCTCGCGGGGCGGACCATCATGATGCTCTTCGAGAAGCCCTCGCTGCGCACGCGGGTGACCTTCGAGGTCGGCCCGACCAAGATGGGCGCCCACGCGATGTACTTCGACCACTCCCAGCAGCGGATCGGCCAGCGCGAGAGCGTCAAGGACTACGCCAAAAACCTGGAACGCTGGGTCGACTGCATCGCCGCCCGCGTCTTCAACCACAGCGTCGTGCGCGAGCTGGCCGAGCACGCCGGCGTCCCCGTCATCAACGCCCTCTGCGACCTCGAACACCCCTGCCAGGCGCTCGCCGACCTTTTCACCCTCGAGGAGAACCTGGGCGCCCTGTCGGGCGCCCGGATGGCCTGGCTGGGCGACGGCAACAATGTGTGCCACTCGCTGATGCTGCTGTGCGCCAAGCTGGGGGTCGACTTCACCGCCATCACGCCCAGGGGCTTTGAGCCGCAGTTCCAGGTCGTGCGCGATGCCCTCGCCGACGCGAAGCGCACCGGCGCCACGATCACCCTCAGCCACACCCCCGCCGCCGCCGCCGGGCACAGCGCCGTCTACACCGACTGCTGGCTGAGCATGGGCCAGGACCACCAGAAGGCCCTGCGCGACGGCGTGTTCGAGAAGTACCAGGTCAACGAGGAACTCATGGGCCACATCACCAAGCCGGGCAACGAGTGGCCCCTCTTCATGCACTGCCTGCCCGCCCACCGCGGGCAAGAGGTCACCAACGAAGTCATGGACTCACCACGGTCCATCGTCTTCGACCAGGCCGAAAACCGCATGTGGGTGCAGAACGCGCTCCTGTGGCACCTGCTCGGGAAATAGCCAAGGAGCCGATGGACGAAGGCACGAAGGCACGAAGGCACGAAGGCACGAAGGCACGAAGGCACGAAGG
>CAYJPX010000087.1:3812-14667 GCA_964372195.1 uncultured Phycisphaeraceae bacterium | reverse complement strand
CGCCCCCCCCCCCCCCCTCCCCCCCCCCCGCGGGGGGGGGGGGGGCCCGGGCGGGCGGGGGCGGGGGGAGGTGCGGGGTCTGGCAAACTGCTCGCGCCCTCGCGCCACCGCACCTCCCCCGGTCGCTGCGCAACCACACCCTCCTCAAGAAGGAGTGGGAATGAAGACCAGCAAGAAAGCCCCCGCATATCCTTCCCCGATGTCCCCCATCGCGTTGCTCGACAGCCTCTGCCAGCTCACCCGGCTCGCCTGCCTCAGCCGTTGCCGGTTCCGCGGCTCGTACTGGGCTTGGCGCTGGCACACCGCCTTCGGACGCGGGGCGCCCGCCTCCAAGCGTGAACTGCTGGCGGCCGGGCTGCGGTACGGCCGATGGATGGGGCGGATGCGACGCCTCGGATAAGCCGGGGGTGGTCGCTACGCAAGCGCAACGCTCGGCAGCAGCCGAGAAGGAGCAGCCGATGGGCGAGCATCAGGACACCAACGGCGGGTTCGCCAAGGCCTTTGTTCCGGGGTTGGTTCTCGGGCTGGTCATCGGGGCCTTTGTCGGCGCGACCATGCCCGCGATGCTCTCGGGCGCCAAGCTGCCCGAAAGGACGCCGGGGGCGGCGGGCACCGCGCCGCGAGAGCGAGATGAGTTCCCCGACCGCGACGCGATACCCACCGAGCCCCCCGCCGAGAACCCGACCGACGCGCCACCCGAGGACGACCAACCCGGCGCGTCCGACCCCGGCGCGGGCAACCCCGACGAGGAGGTCAGTCCGCCCGCGGACGACCCAGGCGCCGGCGGCGGCACGGACGACCCTGACGACGGTGGCTGAAGTCGGAGGGGCCGCCTCTCCACGCCGAGCGGACGCGAGACCTCGCAAGGAACCCGGGTCGGCCACGCCGTCGCACGCCAAACCGGATATTGGTGACCGCTGTTCGCGGCGTCCGGGATGGGCTCCGCCGCGCGCGTGATCGCGTACAGTGGCCGCGTGCCACACCAACTGACCTACCTGGACAACGCCTCGACGAGCTGGCCCAAGGCCCCCGCGGTCGCCCCCGCCATGCTCGAAGCGATCCACGCCCCGGCCGGCAACCCCGGGCGCGGGCAGCACCGCGTCTCGAGGCGCGCCGGTGAGGCGACCCTGCGCCTGCGCGAGCGGATCGCCGCCCTGGTTAACGCCCCCGCGCCCGAGCGGATCTGCCTCTCCAGCGGCTCGACCGCCTCGCTCAACATGGCCCTGCTCGGCCTGCTCTGGTTTGCGCCCAAGCCGGCAGGCGCACGGCCCATCGTGGTCACCACCGTGCTCGAGCACAACGCCGTCCGGCGTCCGCTCAAGCACCAGGAGCGCGACGGCGTGTGCGAGGTCGTCGAGGTCGGCTGCTCGCCCGACGGCTTCGTCGACCCCGACGAGATCGCGGCCGCCGCGAGCGACCCACGCTGCGTCGCGGTCGCGATGACCGCGTGCAGCAATGTCATCGGCACGGCCCAGCCGGTCGACGCGATCGGCCGGAAGCTGCGCGAGCGCGCCCCGCACGCCTTGTTCATCCTCGACGCCGCCCAGGCGATGGCGGCGCTGCCGATCGATGTCCAGGCCATGGCGGTCGATGTCCTCGCCTTCAGCGGGCACAAGGCCATGCTCGGGCCGGGCGGCACGGGGGGGATGTACCTCTCCCACCGCGCCTACGCCACCACCGGCGTCGCCGGCGAGGGCGGGCCGGTCCGCCCGACCCACTTCGGCGGCACGGGCGGCACGCTGGCCGGGAGCGTCGAGGACTTCAACCCCTCCGACCTGCCCGGGGTGTTCGAGGTCGGGACCAGCAATGTCGTGGGGCGCGCCGGGCTGCTCGCCGCGCTCGAAGATGAGGGGGTGCCCAGCCAGCCGGTTGCCCTCGCCCACGAGCGCCGGCTCATCGGCATGTTCATCGAGCGATTCACGGCCGACGAGCGGGTCACCATCCTCGGCCCCCGCGGGGTCGACCGGCGCCACGGCGTGGTCACCTTCAACATCGACGGCTACTCGCCCCAGGAGGTCTCGGCCTACCTCGACACCGAGTGGGGCATCGCCATCCGCGCCGGCCTGCACTGCGCCCCCTCGGCCCACCGGGCGATGGGCACGCTCGACACCGGCGGCGCGGTCCGGGCCAGCCCCGGGCCCTTCTCGACCGACGGGGAGATGGGCAAGCTCATCGAGGCGATTGAGAAGTTGCTCGGCGGTTGACCTCGTGCGTTGCGCCTGGCATGGCCCCACCGGCCCGACACGGGCCGGCTCGCTGGGCGCTCGGAATCGGCCACTTTCATCCCTACCCTCCACCATGCCCACCGAAGCCGATGACATCACCCACGCCCGGCGCGCGGTCCGCCAGCAGGCCGAGACTGCCGCCATGCTCGGGGTGGACTTTGTCCCTTGTTTCCGCACCGGCGCGGGGATCGCCGAGGTGGCGGCCCCGAGCGTGGCTGTCGCAGCGGGCGACGACCCCGAGCGGGCCGCGGCCCGGCAGGCGATGGACAAGCTCCGCGCCCGGTACGAGGCCGACGCCCCGCACGCGCGGTTCGCCACGCCGCACAAGTACACCAACCTGGTCTGGGGCGACGGCGATGTGTGCGCCCGGCTGATGTTCATCGGCGAGGCGCCGGGCGCCGACGAGGACGCCACCGGCGTGCCCTTCGTCGGGCGCGCCGGGCAACTGCTCGACAAGATGATCACCGCCATGGGCCTCCGCCGCGAGGAGGTCTACATCGCCAATGTCCTCAAGACCCGCCCGCCCAACAACGCCACCCCGACCGTCGACGAGGCCACGCTCTGCGAGCCCTACCTCCACGAGCAGATCGCGATCGTGCGGCCCGAGGTGATCGTGACGCTGGGTCTGCCCGCGAGCCGGCTGATCCTCGGCTCGACCGAGTCGATGGGCCAGATGCGGGGCCGGTGGGCCGAGTATGTCGGCCCCGGCGTGGATGGCCCGCGGGTTGCGGTCATGCCCACCTACCACCCGGCGTTCCTGCTGCGGTCGTACACCCCCGACAACCGCAAAAAGGTCTGGGCCGACCTGCAGATGGTCGTGGCCAAGCTCGCCGGCGGCTGAGCCCGTGGAACTCCACGGCGGGCGGAGAAACCACCCCCCAAAAATGTGGGGCATCTTCTGCAACCGACCCGGAACCCGTTGCGAATCGTCATGCACCAAAGGGAGAGAGAACTCCCGACGGCGACAATCAGACCCCCACGAGACCCGGTGCTCGGCAGCTTTGTGTAGCTGGGCATCGGGTTTTTTGCGCGCACCCCGGCGAGTCGAGCCCGCTGGGGCCGTTCCGGCGGGGTTTGGCCCAACCATCATCCGCCGAAGTTCAGTTCGGTCTCGGCGGGGAGTTCTCGGATCTCCGTCACCTCGTACTCGAGGAACTTCTCTCCCCAGGTGGTGACGAACACAAACTCAACCTTGTCGCCCGGCTCGATGCCATCGAGGCTCACGCCCTTGGCCACGGGGAAGCCCATGGTCATGCTGCCCATCCCGGCGATGCCTTTGGAGTTGACATTCACCTCGCCGTTGCGCTGCTTGTAGTCGGGGATCGCCTCGTGGCGGATCTCCAGGTCGTCGAAGGGGCGCTCGGCCGAGGGGATGACGACCACTTGCCCGCGCACGGTGTAGGTGTGCTGGATCGGGGCGGGGGCGTCGGCGGCGGGGTCGCCCTTGGAGCAGCCCAAAAACAAACCCACCGCCACGACGGCCGCGGCGGCGGAGAAACAGCTTGATTGGCGGGACATCTCAGGCCTTTGTGATCTTGAGGTACGAACCCACCGACGCCAGGTCGGCGGCGATGTCGTGCGTGAAGGTCATCTGCCAGCACTCACCGGTCTCGACACGGATGACCTTGGCGGGGTGCTCGCGGTCGTACCACCGGCGCCCGCCGCGGATATACGAGTGCATCCGCTGGCGGCGGAGGCGCTGGGCCCGCCGGAGTGCACGGACGGTGGTGGGGTCGCGACGCATCAGCCGGGCGATGGTCTCGGTCTTGGCGCCGGCACGGGGCACCGAGGTGACGGTGCACTGGATCTTGTCGCCGGCCTTGTAGTTGATCTCAGACATCTGGAGCACTCCGTCCTGGACGACCGCCGACCCACCAGGGGCCCGGGCGTGGACAAGAACAATAGGCCGGCCCGTGCGGCCCGCCAAGCGCCTTTTCCGGTGACCACCCATAGACTTGCCGCATGACTACCGATCCCACGCCGTCCCAGCCGCCCCAGGCGGTCTTCGACCCCGACGCCGCGCACATGCAGACCCCCAAACTGAGACCTGTCCGGGGGTTCCCCGTGCCCATGCAGGGTCCGGACGGGCAACAAGCCACATTCCTGGGACTGGCGGATGCCAAGCAAATATCGGACAAGCCGCCGGTGGTCGTCTCGCCCCAGGCCCGCAACCTGCTGCCGCTGTTGAACGGCGAGCTCTCGCTCGACGGGATCGTTGCGAAGGTCGGGCGGGGGCTTACCCGCCAGCACCTCGAGCCCCTGGTCGCCCAGCTCGACGCGGCGGGGCTGCTCGAGGGGCCGACCTTCGACGCCATGCTGGCGAAGATGCGCGCCCAGTTTGACAGCTCGACCACCCTGCCACCCGGCTCGACCGCCACCATCGCGGACATGCTGGTCCAGGCTGATATGGCCGAGGGCGAGCGGGCGACCGAGGAGCAGAAGGCCGAGCACGGCGCGGCCAAGCTCGGCGCGGCGATGGACCGGTGGATCGACGAGGCTCTCAAGGACGAGGATTCCCCGGCGTTCGATTCGCTGCCCAAGGCCATCGTGGCGCCGCACATCGACTACCCCCGCGGGTGGATCAACTACGCCAAGGTCTGGGGCCGCCTGCGGGTCGTGGACCGGCCCGACCGGGTCGTGATCCTGGGCACCAACCACTTCGGGTCAGGCACCGGCGTTGTCGGGTGCGACAAGGGCTTCTCCACGCCGTTGGGCGAGTGCCCGGTGGATGCCGACCTCGTCGCTGGGCTGCGTCAGCGGCTGGGGGACCGGCTCTTTGCCCACCGCTACGACCACGAGCGGGAGCACTCGATCGAGCTCCAGATCGCCTGGCTCCAGCACTGCCTGGGTCAGGGCGCCGACGGGTCGTACTGCAAGGTCTTCGGGGCGTTGGTGCACGACCCGGCGGTGAACAACGGCGAGTCGTACGACGGGCAGGGGATCTCGTTGCCCGCCTTCGTCGGGGCGATGCGGGAGGTGCTCGCAGAGCTGCCCGGGAAGACCCTGGTGGTCGCCTCGGCGGACCTCAGCCATGTCGGCCCGATGTTCGGCGACAAGCAGCCGCTCGCGGGCGAGGGCGGCGAGGCCGAGCAGTTCCGCAGCCGGGTCGCCAGCGGCGATCGGGAGCTGCTGGCCATGCTCGAGCAGAACAAGCCCGATGACCTTGTCGGCGCAATGGCCTGGCAGGGCAACCCCACGCGGTGGTGCTCGGTCGGCAACCTGGTGGCGACGCTCGGCATCACCCAGCCCGAGGAGGTCGAGGTCCTGAGCTATGCGGGGGCGATGGACCCCCAGGGCATGGGCCTGGTGACCCACGCGGCGCTGGTGATCCGATAACCCATGGGCGCGATCGGGCAACTCGGGCTGGCGCAGGTTGCCGGGCTGGTCGGCGCCCTGGCGTTGGTGGTGGCGGCGTTCTGGCTGCTCGGGGCGGCCCGGGCGCGGGCCGATGATGAGCGGCGGGTGGTGCTGCCGATGCTCGGGCGGGTCGGGAACCCCACCTGCCTGACGCTGGGGGTGTGTGCTTTCGTTGGGGCGTACCACGCGGCGGCGTACTCGCTCGGGCCGGTGGTGGCGCTGGTCGCGGTGCCGATCGACCTCTGGTGGGTGGTGGCGGGGGGCATCGTGTTGGCGGTCGTGGGGTCGCTGGTTGCCGAGCGGGTCGAGCGGGGCGATGGGGAGGCGTGAGGCTGAGCCCCATGGGCCCCGGCTCGCGGCCCCTGGAGAGCGTGGGGGCCGGTTCGCTCTGTCACACGGGTGTAACGGGTGGGGACAAGGTGGTTCCGGCGGGGAAACAGCGTCGATATGGTGCCCGTATGACCAAGCGACCCTGCCCGGCGCGGATCCGGCGGGAGGCCGGAGAATGGGCCGGGAATGGGGTCGAGTGATCGGGGCGGTTTGAGTACCATGCCGCTCCATTTGGCCGGGGAAGGGCCCCAGGGGCGCCCGGCGGACGACTGACAGCGAGGTGAGCCATGGCGTCATCGAATGCGTGCTGGGGTATCGAGATCGGGGCAGGAGCGATCAAGGCGATCAAGATCGTGCTCGACGGCGACGACCTGCGGGTGGCGGACTTTGCCTATATCCCCCACGCCCGGGTGCTCTCGACGCCGGACATTGACCCCGACGACGCCAAGCGCGTCGCGCTGGGGCGTCTGGTGAGCGAGTACGACCTCTCCAAGGCGACGGTGGCGGTGAGCGTGCCGGGGCACTCGGCGTTCGCCCGCTTCGCCAAGCTGCCGCCGGTCGAGGCCAAGAAGGTGCCGGACATCGTGAAGTTTGAGGCGGTGCAGCAGATCCCCTTCCCGCTGGACCAGGTGGAGTGGGACTACCAGACCTTTGTGAGCCCCGACTCGCCGGATGTGGAGGTGGGGATTTTCGCGATCACCAAGCAGCGGATCGCGTCGGAGCTGGCGATCCTGCACGATGTGAACCTGACGCCGGATGTGGTGACGCTGTCGCCGGTGGCGGTGTACAACGCGATCGCCTATGACCTGCAGTTCACGGAGACCAGCCCGGGGACGATCCTGCTCGATGTGGGGACGACCTCGACGGACCTGGTGATCGCCGAGGCCGGGCGCGTGTGGGTGCGGACCTTCCCGATCGGCGGGCACGAGTTCACCAACGCCCTGGTGGAGGCGTTCAAGCTGAGCTACCCCAAGGCCGAGAAGCTGAAGCGCGAGGCCGAGACCAGCAAGCACGCGAGGCATGTGTTCCAGGCGCTGCGGCCTGTTTTCAGCGACTTGGTGCAGGATGTGCAGCGGTCGATCGGGTACTACCAGTCGATGCACAAGGGCGCGCAGCTCGAGCGGCTGGTGGGCATGGGCTCGACCTTCCAGCTCCCGGGGCTGCGCAAGTACCTCAAGCAGCAGCTGGGCATGAATGTCTACCGGCTCGAGGGCTTCAAGAAGCTCAGCAGCGAGGGCCCGCACGCCGCCGAGTTCGCCACCCACACGCTCAACTTCGCGACCGCCTACGGCCTGGCGCTGCAGGGCCTCGGGATGTCGGCGCTCAACGCCAACCTCATGCCGCTCGATGTCGCCAAGCAGGCGATGTGGGCCGCCAAGAGCAAGTGGTTCGCCGCGGCGGCGGGGTTGTCGCTGGTAGCGGGCGGGGCGATGTTTATCCGGCCCTTCCTCGACCAGCAGGCGCTGAACATCGTCGAGCCCAAGGCGGTGATGGACGCGGTGAACCAGTCGAAGACGCTGGTGAACCAGGCCAACGAGCTCCAGGTCACGCAGGATGTGGCCCAGGGCGAGAAGATCGCCAAGCTCATGGCGCTCTACGAGGCGCGCGACATCCACCTGCGGCTGCTCGGCGATGTCGACCGCATGCTCGACTCGGCGCAGGCCGCCGCCGAGCGCGACGCCCAGCAGGGCAAGGGCACCGGCCAGGGCTTCAAGCTCAAGTCGCTCAAGAGCGACTTCCTCTACGGCGCCATGGCGATCCCGTCCTTCGGCGGCGCGCAGGCGACCGGCGGCGGGGTGGTCGAGGAAGAGTTCGACCAACCCATGATGACCCTGGGCCTCGGCGGCTCGCCGGAGGGCCGCCAGATGGACGAACGGGCGAGGATGTCGGAAGGCATGGGCGGCGGGTCGGCCATCGGGGCGGTGGTCGAGGAGGGCGCGACCGGCCCGCGGGTGGCGATCACGCTCGAGCTCTCGACCACCCAGCCGTTGACGGAGGTGTTCGTCGAGTCAGAGGTCAAGCGCTGGCTCGAGACCCAGGCCGACCGGGGCGACATGCCGTACTACTTCAACATCGAAGAGTTCCGGTGGACGAAGCTGTACCAGATCGACCACGACCAGATCGCCGCCGCCAAGGCCGAGGCCGGGGGGCGGTCGCTGCCCGGTGGGGCGGGCGTCGGGCGACGCAATCCCCGCGGCGAGGGCGAGGGCGAGACTGTCGGGGCCGGTCCGGAGGGTGGGGGCAGCCCCGAGGGCGGCGGCGCACGCAACGAGCGGATGCAGGTCCCGGGCCTGGCGGGCAGGTCGCAGCCGAGCCGCACCGGCGGCGGGGGGCAGTTGCCGCAGGACACGGCCCAGGCGATCGGGTCGCTCAACCAGCTCGCGCCGATCATGCCGCCCGAGGACGAGGCCCCGCCCGCGGGGACGATCGAGACCGTGCTGCGTGTGGCGTTCGTGGCGGTGCTGGGCGAGAGGCCGGCCGAGGATGCGGAGGGTGACCAATGAAAGGCGTTCTGACCTGGCTCAAGTCGCACCTCCTGATCGTGATCTGCACGGTCGTGGTGCCCGTCTCGCTGGCCTCGGGGTGGATCTTCAGCTCGAAGTGGAACGAGAAGATCCGCACCGGGCAGGAGCAGCGGGCGAACAGCGCGTACAACAAAATCAAGAGCGCGAAGGTGACCTATGTCATCCCCTCGCTGCTGCCCGACGAACCGGCGTGGAGCGAGACGCTCGCGCCCAACCCGTATCTGACCGAGTATGTCGCCGAGCAGCGTGACAAGCGGCTGGGCCGCGCGGGGGGGATCGTCAGCGAGGTCGAGGGGTTCAACCGGCGTGGCCATGTGCTGGCCGAGCCGCGGCTGCTGCCCAAGCCGGCGGATCCGCAGCAGGAAACGCAGCTCAAGTACGACATGCTCGCCAGGTTCGCCGGCGACAAGCGGCTGGGGGTCCGGTCGGTGTACCTGGACCTCTTCAGCGGGATCGGCGCGGGCAGCCCGCCCGACCCGATCAAGCTGGCCACGAGCATCCAGGACCTCAGCGAGCGCGAGACCGAGCGGGCGATCGACGAGAGCGGCTCGGCGGCCCTGACCATCGAGGAGAAGGACGCGCTCACCAAGCTCCTGAGCGATCGGCGGGTCGCCGAGGCCCAGCGCCGTGCCAAGGAGATCTCGGTCTACGCCGGGGTCGAGGTGTTCGACCCGGCGGGGTTCGGCGACAAGAGCGCGGTCATCCCGCCGGTCGCTCGCGACGAGCGCGGCTCGAGCGTGGCGCCCTCGCTGGGCGAGGCGTTCGGATGGAACTTTGACTACTGGGTCGCCAGCGACCTGCTCACGGCGATCGACCGGGCCAACACCAACGCCGGGGGCGTGCGGGCGAATGTCGAGAACGCGGTGGTCAAGCGTATCGAGCGGATCGCGATCGAGGCCCTGCCCGTCGAGGTCAAGGCCGATCCCAATGCCCTGGGGGTGGAGGAACCGCTCGAGGAGGCGCCCACCGACGCCGCGACCGACCCGAGCGTCAGCGTCACCGGGCGGGTGAGCAACAGCGATTTCGATGTCGTCCACGCCAAGCTCACGCTGGTGGTTGACGCCCAGTCGCTGCCGACGCTGTTCCAGGCGATCGCCGAGACCAACCTCATGACGGTGCTGGACCTGGATGTCCGCGAGGTGGATATCTGGAGCGATCTCCGCGAGGGGTACTACTACGGCGACGGGGCGGTGCTCCGGGTCGATCTCGAGGTCGAGACGGTCTGGCTCCGCCAGTGGACCACGCCGCTGATGCCCGACAGCGTGAAAGAGGCGCTGGGCATCCCGGCCGAGGACGAGATCGACGACGAGGGCTGAACGCACGACCCGCGCGAACGAGCGCACAGACGGCGGCCCCCCGCCGGAGAACACGCGATGAAGAAGAACCGAATCAATCCCATCGAGCAGCACTTCGAGAAGGTCATCCTGGCGGGTGTCTCCGTGGTGCTGCTGGGCGTGGTGTCCATGCAGTTCCTGACCCAGCCCAACGCGGTGAAGGTGGGCAACAGCGCCGAGGCGGTCGCGCCCCACCGGGTGTTCGAGTCGATCGAGAACGACGCCGAGGCACTGCTCGCCCAGATGCGCAACCCCGAGCCCAGCCTGCCGTCGGTGCCCGACCAGGATGTGCTCCGCCGCTTCGAGCAGGTGCGGACGCTGAGCCTCGCCGGGGAGATGAAGCTCGGCAACTTCGGCAAGGCGGTCGCGGTCGAGGGGCCCGAGGGCGGGCTGGTGTCGACCGAGCTGGCCGCGACGACCTATGCGATGCCGGCATTGCCGGTGCCCGCGTCGGTCGCGGCCGCGACCCACCGCGGCACGATCGACCCCTTCGAGGCGATCGCCAACGAGGCGCTCCTGGCCTACCTGCCCGCCGAGCAGCCGTTCGACGCCCTGGCCGTCAGCGTCGAGGGGATGGTCGATAGCACGGCACTCATCGAGAGCCTCCAGAAAGACCCCGATGGGGAGGATGGGCCCGTCCGCCCGCTGCCCCTCTCCTGGTGGCGGGGAAACCTGGACATGCTGGGTGTCGAGGTGCAGCGCGAGGAACTCGCGTCCGACGGGTCGTGGGCCGGGCAGAAGGTCATCGCCGGGATGCCCGGCGGCGTGTCGGTGCTCGATGAGGTCCGCGCTCCTGGGATCACCCCTGCTGGCCTGACCGAGATCGCCCAGAGTTCGAGGCAGTACCTCCGTGAGATCGCCCAGCCGGCGTTCCCCCGCACCATCGCGGGCCCGGATTGGATCAGGCCGAGCGAGCAGGAGGCCGACCTGGGGCTTTCCGACCAAGAACTCGAGATCAGCCGGCTCAAGAAGCAGCTCGACCGGACCGATCGCCAGATCGCGTCCGCGACCCAGCGCCTCGAGGAACTCGGCGGCAGCAGCGGCGGGGGAGGCATCGGCAATGAGAGGACCGGCAGAGGCGGCG
>CAYJPX010000087.1:0-3802 GCA_964372195.1 uncultured Phycisphaeraceae bacterium | reverse complement strand
GCCGGGGGGGGGGGGTTCCCCCCCCCGCCTCGGGCCCGCCGGGGGGGGGGGGGGGGGGGGGGGGGGGGGGGGGGGGGGGGCACGGACACCACCCAGCGGCGTCAGGAGACCCTCCAGCGACAGCTCGAGCAGTACCAGCGAACCCGGGAGCGGCTCATCGGGCAGCTCGCCGACCTCGGCGTCTTGGTCGCTGAGGACGCGCAGCCCGAACAGACTTCCAACGAGCCCGAGCCGCCCCTTCCGGGGATTCTCGAGGCCGCGGAGATGCCGGTGTGGGTCCACGACTTCTCGGCGGATCCGGGCAAGACCTATCGCTACCGGATGCGGGTCGTGCTGAACAACCCGCTGTTCGGGCGTGCGGATTACCTGTCGGAGGGGCAGCAGGCGTCGGCCGAGTCGGCGACGATCGAGGGGGCGTGGTCGCCCTGGTCGAGCCCGATCGAGGTCGAGACCGATCGGCACTTCTTTGTGGTGAGCGCGAACGAGGACGACCAGCTCGGCAGCGGGCCTCGGGCGGCGGTCGAGGTGTATGAGTTCTACTACGGCTACTGGCGCAAGGGCTCGACGACGCTCACCCCGGGCGACTCGATCCACGCGAGCACCAAGCTGCCGGAGAACCTGCTGCTCTGGGACCCGGCCAAGCTCAAGGAGCTGGGGCGCACGCCGACGCCGGGCAATCCGCGGATGCCCGGTCGAGGCCCCGAGGACTTCGGGCGCCTGCCGGGCGGGCCCGAGGGGGCGCGCAACGAGCGTGACCCGCGGTTCGGCGACCCCGCGTCCGTGCCCGGCACCCGGGGCGGCGACCCCGCGGTGGTGCCGCTGCCCGAGGGAGCGAGCACCGGGCCCGCGACTCTGGACCTGGATGTGCACGCGATGCTGCTCGATGTCGTGATGCTGCCGGGGGCCGATGGGGGCCTCCAGGCGGTGCTGCGCGGCCCCGACGGCACGCTGGTGACCCGGGACGCGTCCGCGGACCGCTCGGGGCTGCTGTACCGCCGCCTGGCCGCCAACGCCCGGGAGGGCGCGGACCAGGGCCGACCCGAACCGGATACGACCGAACGGCAGCCGATCGAGGAGGAAGAGGTTCTGCGCGATCCGGGCGGCGGCGGTGGTGGTCCGGGCGGTGGTTAATTGACAGAGAAATTGGGCCTGACTGCGGAAAGAGGGTGGTTGGGCCTTGACGATCGCGGGTGCGGGGCTAGTATCCCCCCGCCTCTCCAGGAGGTGCCGTCGGGAGGCCGACGGGGGAGTCCGGACCGGGTGAACCGGGACGGGCTTCCGGCTCTTTGACAACCGGGCAGTGGCAGAAGCAATCGGTCCGGGATCCCAAACCCCGGGCCGGGAAGCAAGAGACAAAACAAGCTGCGTCTGAGTGTTGTAGTGTTGGCGCTTGAGTTGGCTCGCTGTCGGGTGGGCTCCGCGTGTTGTGTGCGGGGTGTTCTCGGCATCGGGTTGGCGTGATCAAGCGAACCAAGGGCACATGGCGGATGTCTTGGCGTCGAGAGGCGATGAAGGACGTAGGAACCTGCGAAAAGCCCGAGGGAGCCGGTAACCAGGCTGTGATCTCGGGATGTCCGAATGGGGAAACCCGGCCAATCTTGGTCATCGTGCACTGAATGCATAGGTGTACGAAGCGAACGTGGGGAACTGAAACATCTCAGTACCCATAGGAAAGGAAAGCAACAGCGACTCCGTGAGTAGCGGCGAGCGAAAGCGGATGCGGCATCGGAAGAGTGAATCGCTTGAATGGCGAGCCGAAGAAGGTGAAAGCCCTGTAGCCGGAAGGTGTCGTAAGCCATAGAGTAGGTTCGGGCTCGTGAAACCCGGACTGAACATGGGGGGTCCACCCTCCAAGGCTAAGTACTCCTCGACGACCGATAGTGGATCAGTAAGGTGACTGAAAGATGACAAGACCCCCGATGAGGGGTGTGAAAGAGAACCTGAAACCATGTGCCTACAAGCTGTCGGAGCCCTCCGGGGTGACGGCGTGCTTTTTGCATAATGAGCCCGCGAGTTAGTCTCTACGGCGAGCCTAAGGCCTACCGGGCCGGAGGCGGAGCGAAAGCGAGTCTGAATAGGGCGCTGAGTCGTAGGGGCTAGACGCGAAACCCGTGTGATCTACCCATGGCCAGGTTGAAGGAGGGGTAAGACCCTCTGGAGGACCGAACCCGTTAACGTTGAAAAGTTATGGGATGAGCTGTGGGGAGGAGTCAAAGTCTAATCAAACCGGGAGATAGCTCGTTCTCTCCGAAATAACTTTAGGGTTAGCCTCAGGAAGCAACCGTTGGGGGTAGAGCGACTGGATCGGTGGTGGGCCCTACCCGGGTACCCCACCGAACCAAACTCCGAATACCAACGGCCAAGACCTGGGAGATAGACGGCGAGTGACAATATCCGTCGTCAAAAGGAGAATAATCCAGACCACCAGCTAAGGTCCCCAATCTCTGTTTAGTTCTTAAGGAAGTCAGATTGCTGTGACAGCCAGGATGTTGGCTTAGAAGCAGCCACCATTTAAAGAGTGCGTAATAGCTCACTGGTCGAGGAGTCTGGCGCCGATAATGATCGGGAATAAGCAGGGAGCCGAAGCTGTGGACTCCGCAAGGAGTGGTAGGAGAGCGTTGCTGCCGGCGGTGAAGCGTCCCGGGAACGGTGCGTGGAGCGGCAGCAAGTGCATATGCGGGCTTGAGTAACGATAAAGAGGGTGAGAATCCCTCTCGCCGAAAATCCAAGGTTTCCTGGGGAAGGTAAATCCTCCCAGGGTTAGGCGGGACCTAAGGCGAGGCCGAAGGGCGTAGTCGATGGACAGACGGTTAATATTCCGTCCCCCTCGCAGCGATCAAACCATGGTGCGGATTTCTTAATTCGACGGGGTGACCAGTTGTGCCCAGGCCCTTGTGGCCGATGTCGGAGGCGGGAGTCCCTAGAAAAGCCATGGGGGCAAAGCGAGGCCCGTACCAAAACTGACACAGGTGGATGTGGTGAATAACCTCAGGCGCTCGAGAGAACGGTCGTGAAGGAACTAGGCAAATTAACCCCGTACGTTCGCAATAAGGGGGCCCTTCGGGGCGCAGAGAAAAGGCTCTGGGAACTGTTTATCAAAAACACAGCACTGTGCTAACTCGCAAGAGGATGTATACAGTGTGACGCTTGCCCAATGCCGGAATGTCACGGAAGCGGGTTAGCTTCGGCGAAGCTCGCGACCCAAGCACCGGTCAATGGCGGCCGTAACTATGACGGTCCTAAGGTAGCGAAATTCCTTGTCGGGTAAGTTCCGACGCGCATGAATAGCGTAATCACTGGAGCACTGTCTCCACGACCGACTCGGTGAAATAGTAGTGGCGGTGAAGATGCCGCCTACCCGCAGCAAGACGGAAAGACCCCGTGAACCTTCACTATAGGCTTCCATTGGTCACGTGCATGTTCTGCGTAGCATAGGTGGGAGGCTTTGAAGCCAGGGTTCAGGCCCTGGTGGAGCCAAAGGTGAAATACCACCCTGAATACGCGTGTGTCCTAACCCCGAATCCCGTGAATCCGGGCGGGGGACAGTGGGTGCTGGTTAGTTTGACTGGGGCGGTCTCCTCCTAAAGAGTAACGGAGGAGTACAAAGGTCGGCTCAGCGCGGATGGAAACCGCGTGTCAGAGTGTAAGAGCACAAGCCGGCTTTACTGTGAGTCCGACAGGACGAGCAGTTACGAAAGTAGGTTCTAGTGATCCTGCGATCCCGTGTGGAAGGGTCGTAGCTCAACGGATAAAAGGTACTCCGGGGATAACAGGCTTATCGCCCCCGAGCGTCCATAGCGGC
>CAYJPX010000086.1:0-14697 GCA_964372195.1 uncultured Phycisphaeraceae bacterium | reverse complement strand
CCCGACCCCTCCTCAAGGAGGAGGGGTACGCCCGAGTGACGCACACCCCGCTGGCATCCTCACCCCAGCACCCGCCGCATCCTCCCCACCGCCGCGTCCAGCGTCTCCTGCCGCTTGCAGAACGCGAACCGCACCAGCCTCCGCCCCTCGGCCTTGTGCTCGTAGAACGCACTCGGCGGGATCGCCGCCACCCCCGCCTCGGCGATCAGCCACCGGCAGAACGCGAAGTCATCGACCCCGCCATCCACGCCGGCAACCCCTAACCGCTCGCTGATCGCCGAGTGGTCGGCCATGATGAAGTAGGTCCCCTCGGGCTCGGCCACCCCGAAACCCAGGTCGGTCAACGCATCGCACAGGAAGCGGCGCCGGGCGGTGTAGATCGAGACCAGCTCGCGGACATAGGCCACCCCCTCCTCGCCCGACAGCGCCGCCGCCGCCCCGTGCTGCAGCGGGGTGGCCGTCGCGTAGGTGAGGAACTGGTGGGCCGCCCGCACCCCGGCGGTCAGCGCCGGCGGCGCGATCGCCCAGCCGATCTTCCACCCCGTCGCGCTAAAGGTCTTGCCCAGGCTCGAGAGCGTCACCGTCCGCTGCGCCATGCCCGGGAGCGACGCGATCGAGACATGCGGCCGCGCCGAGTCAAAGGTCAGCCGCTCGTACACCTCGTCGGCGATCACGATCGCATCGTGCTCGATGCACAGCGAGGCGATCCACCCCAGCTCCTCACGCGTGAAGACCTTCCCCGTCGGGTTGTGCGGCGTGTTGAGCAGCACCGCCCGCGTGCGCGGCCCGAACGCGGCGCGAAGCTCCGCGGGGTCAAACACAAACGCCCCGCCGCCCGCCCCGGGCCGGAGCGTCACGGCCCGCGCCGTCGCCCCCGCCATCGCCAACCCGGGCGGGTACGCGTCGTAGAACGGCTCGAACACCACGACCTCATCCCCCGGCCCGAGCAGCCCCAGGCAGCACGCCGCCAGCGCCTCGGTGCAGCCGCTGGTGACCGTCACCTCCGCTTGGGGGTCGAGCTCGCGCCCGCCGAACCGCCGCCACCACCCCGCGATCGCCGTGTTGAGCACCGGCACGCCCTGCGTGCGGGCGTACTGGTTGTGCCCGGTGTCGATCGCCTCGGCGGCGGCCCGCTTGAGGAACTCCGGGGCGTCAAAGTCGGGGAAGCCCTGCGAGAGATTGATCGCCTGGTGCTGGTTCGCCAGCGCGGTCATCTCGGCGAAGATACTGGTTCCGAAGGGGCGGAGCCGGGCGGCGACGCGGTGTGTGCGCACGGGGTCGGTCATGCCCCCAGCCTATCCACGGCGTGCGGCAAGCGTCGGGGCGAGGAACACCCGCTCGCCCGCGATCGCCCAGGCCCGGTCGCCCGGCCCGACCGCCGAGGTCGTGCGCCCGGTGAACAAGCTAAACGCCGGCAGCACGCCCGTCCGCTCGCCGACCGCAAAGCAGGGGAGCCTCACCGCATCGCGCCCGGCGCTCAGCCGCACCGCGGGGTGGAGGTGCCCGGCCCAGGTGTAGGCCTCCGCCACGCCCGCATCGGGCTCGTGCACAAACCGGAACGCCCCGTCGCGGTGCTCGGCCTCGCCCAGCTCGATCGACCACGCCCCCGCGACCTCCGCGACAGCGCGGTCGTGATTGCCGGGGATGAGGAGCAGGTCCGCCGGGACCGATCGCCTCCACGCCGCCACGCGGTCGATGACCTCGGGCGTCGTGCCGAACTTCGCGTGCAGCAGGTCGCCGACGATGACCACCCGCACGGCCCCCGTCTCAGCGATGCAGCGGGCCAGCCGGGCGAGCGTCTCGTCGAGCACCGTGCCCGGCAGGCCGATGCCCACCGCCGCGAAGGCGTGCTCCTTGCCCAGGTGCAGGTCGGCGACCAGCAGCGTGCGCGCGCCCGGCCACCATGCCGCCCGCTCGGGCAGGAGCTCGACCCGCTCGCCGCCGACCTCGATCACCGCGACCTCACGCACCGGCCGCCTCCCGCTCCCAGAGCTGCTGCATCTTGTCGATCCGCTCGGCGAGGCTGCCGTGGCTCAGCGTCGTGCCGAAGCGGTCGGCCATGAGGGGGAAGGCCAGCGGGGTGGGGCGCTCCGGGTGGGTGATGAGCAGCTCCGCACTCGTGAGCCGGGCGAGCGTGCGGGCCATGCGGGTGCGCTCGAACTGGCGTTCGAGCACCTCTCGCCGGGCCTGGCACAGCAGCAGGTTATCGGGGTCGAACTGGGCGAATACATCGAAGATCAGCGAGCTGCTCGCCCCGAGCTGGCGGGCCGACTTGGGGGCGCCGGGGTAGGTCTGGAACACCAGCCCCGACACCCGGGCGACCTCGCGGAACTGGCTCTTGGCGAGCTCGGAGAGGTTCACACTCTCCTCGGCATCGCCGACAAGATCTGTTGCCGCGAACAGACCGGCGTGGAAGAGCTCGGCGAAGGGGTACCCGCGTTCGGCGAGCAGCTCAAAGCCGTAGTCATTGGCGGTCACCGTGAAGGTCGTGGGCACAACCCGGCCCAGGCGGAGGGCCGCGATCGAGGCGATCCCGCCGTGCACCAGCCGCCCGTCGAACGGGAACACGAAGAGGTGGCTGCCCTCGCGGGAGTCCATCATCTCGACGAGCACCTGCCCGCTGGTGGGGACCGCGGAGAGAGACGCCTGCGCGCGCACGAGGCCGGCCACCGCGGCCAGCTCGACCGAGGCGTCTCGCACCGCGTCCCCGTCCTCGGCGTGCTCGAGCATCGCCCGCACACCCCGGCCGAGCGACTCGGAGATGGGCAGGCGCGTGCCGGCCCAGTGGGGCGTGAAGTTGGTCTTGCCCTTGGCGGGGCGCACATAGGCGACCAGGTCGTGCAGGCGGACGAACTCGACCACCTTGCCCGCGAACATGAACTTCTGCCCGGCCTTGAGGCCGGCGATGAAGTACTCCTCGATCGACCCCAGCGACCGGCCACCGACATAGCGGACGGGGACCGTCGCCTCGCCGGTGATGGTGCCGATGTTGAGGCGGTGGAGCTGGGCGGTGCGTTTGGCCTCGACGCGGGCGACACCCTCGGCGTCGAGGGCGACCTTGTGGAACTCGGGGTAGGCCGCCAGCGTCGAGCCGCCGCGCGTGACGAGGTCGAGCGTCCAATCGAAGTCCGGGCGCGTGAGGTCGGCAAAGCCCGCGGTTGTGCGCACCTCGTCGAAGAACTCCTCCGGCCGGAACCCGCCGCCGAGCGCACAGGTGACCATGTGCTGGGCGAGGACGTCCAGCGGCCTGGGCTGGACCGAGCGGGGTTCGATCTCCCCCCGGGCCACCGCGTCCCGCACCGCGGCGATCTCGACCAGCTCCATGGCGTGCGTGGGCACGCAGACGATCCGGCACGCCTCGCCCGGCCGGTGCCCCGACCGACCCGCCCGCTGCAAGAGCCGCGAGATACCCTTGGGCGAACCGATCTGGAACACCCGCTCGACCGGGGAAAAGTCCACACCGAGATCGAGCGAGCTGGTCGCCACCACAAGCCGGAGCGAGCCGTTCTTGAGCCCGCCCTCGACGCGCTCCCGCTCGGCGCGGTCGATCGAGCCGTGGTGCAGCGCCGTGGTCGGCTCCCACTCGGGGCGCGTCGCGAGGATCGCCCCGTGCCACAGCTCGGCCTGGGCCCGGGTGTTCACAAACAGCAGCGTCGAGCGGTCGGGGTCGATCGCTTCGAGCACCCGGGGCAGCATCCGCAGGCCGAGGTGCCCGGCCCAGGGCAGCTCGCGCGCCTCCCGCGGCAGCACGGTCTCGATCTCGACCGGGCGAGCCATGTCGCCGGAGACCACCACCGGCTCGTCCCGCACCCCCACCACCGCCCGGGCGGCCTCGTCGATGTTGCCGAGGGTCGCCGAGAGCGCCCAGGTGCGCGCGCACGGAGAGAACTCCCGGATGCGGGCGAGGGCGAGCTCGACCTGCGTGCCGCGCTTCGAGGTCAGCAGCTCGTGCCACTCGTCGACGATGATGGATCGAACACGGGCGAATCGCTGCGGGGCGTCGGCGTAGCTCAGCAGCAGGCACAGCGACTCGGGGGTGGTGATGAGCACCTCGGGCAGGCTGGTGCGCTGGCGTGTGCGCACGGAGGTGGGTGTGTCGCCGGTACGGCTCTCGACCTCGATGGGCAGGCCGAGTTCCCGGACGGGGAGCCTGAGGGCCAGCTCGATGTCGCGGGAGACGGCCCGGAGCGGGGTGATGTAGAGCACCTGCAGCGATCGGGCTCTGCGCCCGCCCGTCGTCGGCGGGGGACCCTGCCCCGCAAGGTCAGCGAGTTCGGCGAGCGGGCCGCCGTAGGCCGCGTAGGTCTTGCCCGCCCCCGTCGGCACGGTGATCAGCCCGCTCCTGCCGGCGAGGTAGGCGTCCCAGGCCTCCCGCTGGAAGGGGAAGGGCTGCCAGCCCCGCCGGGCGAAGAACCCCTCGATCTGGTCCAATCCGGGCTGGGTCTGCAGGTCGGGCACGCGGTCTCCTCGGGGGCAGGATACGGTGGGCAGCGTACGGGTGGTGTATCCCCCTCTCGAGGAGGCTGCATGCGGGCTCTGGTGTGGTTTCGAAGCGATCTGCGGGTGACGGATAACCCGGCGCTGACCGCGGCGACCAAGGCGGCGAGCCGGGGGGTGGTGGGTGTCTTCGTGGTCTGCGCCGAGCAGTGGCGGGCACACGACTGGGGCGGACCCAAGGTGGATTTCGTGCTGCGGAGCCTCGCCGCCCTATCGGAGGACCTCGGCGAGTTGCGCATCCCGCTGCGGGTGCTGAGCGCCCCGACCTTCCCGCGTGTGCCGGGTGTGCTTTGCAGGCTGGCGAAGTCACTCGCCTGCGATGCGGTCTACCTCAACCGCGAGATCGAGGTCAACGAGCAACGCCGGGACTCGGCCTTTCGGGAGGTGGCCCGGGGCCAGGGGATTGGCGTCCACGAGTTTGACGATGCGACGGTGCTCGAGCCCGGCGCTGTCATGACCGAGCAGGGTGGGTGGTACGGGGTGTACACGCCGTTCCGGCGCAAGTTCCTGCGTGTGTTGGAGGAAGAGGGTGGGGTCACGCTCTCCGCCAAGCCAAAGGCCCAGGCCGCGATGGTGTGCGAGCCGGATGCGGTGCCCCGGCGGGTGGAGGGATTCGCGGCGGTCGACCTTGCCGCGGAGTGGCCCGCTGGAGCTCGCGTGGCGGCGGCCAAGTTGCGGGAGTTTCTCCGCGGACCGGGAACGCTGTACGCCGAGCACCGCGACCTCCCATCACGGGACGGGACGAGCGCGCTCTCACCACATCTGGCGTGCGGCTCGATCTCGCCGAGGGTGTGCTTGACCGCCGCGTTGCGGGCATCCGGCGCACCCCGGCTGGACCGAGTGCCGCGAGAGTCGGGCCTCGGCAGGTGGATCGATCAACTGCTCTGGCGGGAGTTCTCTCGGCACCTGCTGGTGGCGTATCCCAAGCTCTGCAAGGGGAGGAACTTCCAGGCCCGGTACGACGCCCTGCCCTGGCGGTGGGATGAAGCCGACTTCGCGGCATGGAAGGATGGCCTCACGGGCGTGCCGATCGTCGATGCGGCGATGCGACAGCTCACGCACACGGGCTGGATGCACAACCGCTGCCGGATGATCGTGGCGATGTTCCTGACGAAGAACCTCTTGATCGACTGGCGCCACGGGGAGCGGCACTTCATGCACTGCTTGGTCGATGGCGACCTCGCGAACAACAACGGCGGCTGGCAGTGGGCGGCCTCGACGGGAACCGACGCGGCACCCTACTTCCGCGTCTTCAACCCGATCAGCCAGTCGCGGAAGTTCGACCCGGAGGGCGCGTACCTGCGGCGGTGGATCCCCGAGTTACGGACGCTCGACGACCGGTCGATCCACGAGCCATCCGCCGAGCAGCGGGCCGGCGCCGACTACCCGGCGCCGATCGCCGATCTTCGATCGAGCCGGGCGCGGGCGATCAGCGTGTTTCGGTCCTGTTCTGGCTAGGGTCCGTCGTTCCGACGACACCGAGCAACTCGCAGGCCCTCCACGCGGCGGGCGACCAGGGCCCGGCGGCCGTGATCCGCTCGAGCAGCCGGCGCTGCGTGTCGCTGTTCACCGGGAGTGCATCGAAGCGGAGGAGGTAGGTATCGAGCAGTTCCTGGGCGTCGGCCCATGCCTCCGCTCGGCGTTCGGCCGCGGGCGCGTCGACCCAAGTGATCGCCTCGAGGAATCGCTCGGCGGTCGGCAGGGTGTGGGCCATGTCGTCGTATTCGAAGAGTCGGGCGTCGAGGCCGTCGCGCTGGAAGATCCGGATGGCGCTGACGATCTCGCGGTAGTTGGCGTCGAGCGGGCCCGAGATCGCCGCGATTCGGTGCGTCCGGAGCAGCTTCCAGCGGGCGGCGTCGGGCCTGCGATACCCGGCGACGATGAACCGCCCGTCGCCGAGCGGGACGCGCTCATACGCGTTGACACCGACGATGGGCACCGCCCCGGTAAAGAGGTCGGGGAAGCACGCGACGAGCCCCGAGCAGATGCGTCCGCCCCCCGAGATGCCGGTCGCATAGACGCGTTCGGGGTCGATGTGGAACTGGGCGGTGGCGGTCGCGACCGCGTCGAGCGCGAGCTGGTAGCGGTCGGTCGCGAGCCGGGCGTTGCCCGAGTCGCCGGCCCCGATCATCACCAGGCCCAGCGCATCGGCCGCGGCGTCGAAAGCCGGGGGGGGCTTGCCGTCGGCGCTGGCGCTCACCCAGACCAGGAGCCCCGCGGGCTCGCGGTGGGTGTAGCCCACGGGAACGCGGACGAAGAACTGCTCATCGGCGAGGAATCGCTCGGTCTCGGGCAGCCGCGTCTGGCGGCCGGCGTTCAGCCGGTCGCGGATGGTCGCGGTGTCGAGCAGGATCGGCGAGTGGCTGTACTCGCCGGCGAACGCTAGCGTCTGGCCGGGTGGCATCGGCGGCTCGACCACGAAACTCCCCGCGTACCGGCGGAGCGGTGTGAGGATCGGCCCGCAGACCTCGACCGGGAGCGACTCGGCCGCCTGGTCATCCACGCCGGCGAAGAGCGCCAGCCCGTCGGGCGTCACCCCGACCCGGAGCGTCTTGGCCTCAGCGTCGCGCGAGACATGGACAAACCCGAGGACCCGCGTCTCGGCGGGCCAACCGACCGCCTCGGCCCGGCGCGAGGCGATGGCGAGGCTGCGCGTCTCCATCGGCGCGGGCACAACCGCCACACCGATCAGCCGGTTGGCCATCGGGGCATTCTCGAAGATGGTCTCAGGGAGAACCTCGCCCCAGGTGACCACGACGCGCGTGGCCGGCTTGCCGTCAAAGTCGAACGGGCCGCGGGCCGCGCTCGCCCGGCAGCACAGCGCCAGGGCGGCCAGGCCGATCGCGGTGTGCAGGGCTCGGTTCGGTGGCGCCATGCCCAACGATACGGCCGGACCGGGGCTGGGATGCCGCCGGCGGTGGGCTGGCCTGGCTCAGTCGTCGCGCTCGGGCTTGAGGATGCACTCCCGCCCGTCGGCGTGGGCGAGGGTCACCCGCCGCTCGCGGACATCGATCGCCTGGATCCGCCAGCCGTCGACCACCTCGTCGCCGAGCCGGTAGATCCGGCCGCTGATCGATGCAATCGCCCGGTCGCCCTTGCCGACGACCGAGAGGAGTGTCAGGTCGTCGCCGGGGTCCTTGGGCGGGGGAGCGGCCCGGAGTGTCTCGGTCTTCGGTTCGGTCGTCTGCTCTGGAGCGGGCCGCACCATCGGAGACCGGGTGATCGCCCGCCCCGCCAGGCCAGCGGCATACTCGACCGCGGCGGCCTGCCCGTCGGTGAGCGGCGGGGCGGCGACCGTTGGCTGCAGCACGGCCGCGGGGGTGCTCGCGGGCTCGGGCTCCGCGGCCGGCGCCTCGGCGGGGCCGGTGGAGGAGAGCACCCGCGCCGCCAGCACCGCCGCCATCGGCGCGAGGATACCGGCGAGCGGCATGTACCGTCCCGAGCCGGGGGATCTGAGGTTCATGGCGTGCCCTCCCCGGAGCCCGGAGCCAAGGCGATCGGGCTGACATCAAAGCTGAACACCTCGATCGTGATCGAGAACCGGACATCGCCGAGCGGGCCGGCCTGGTAGTCGGGGGTGATCCGCACCTGCCGGGGCGCACAGTACCCCCAATCGGACTGCAGCTGCGCGAGGAACCTGCGGGTTGCCTCGTACGAGCCGCCGCCGACGAGTGTGTACCCCGCGCGGTGGTCGCCCGGGAAGGCCGCCGGCGCCTTCGCGTGGGCGGTCGCGGGGCTTCTGTCGACAGGCAGGATCTGGTCGAGTTCGACGCCGGCGGCATCGGCGAGGTCCATCACCCCGGCGAACATCTCAGATTCGTCCAGGGCGGCCCGGTTGCGTGCGTTGACCCCCTCGACGCCCTCGCGGGTCGCATCGAGCGTCTCAACGACGCGCGGCAGGTCGGCGAGCAGCGAGGCGGCGTCATGGTGCTCCCCGATGATCGCGGCGAGCCTGGTCTCGGACTCGTTCGCCCGGTCGCGGAGCGGGCCGGCGATCATCGCGTAGGCGCCGCCGCACACCGCCGCGGCGATGGCCAGCTCCGCAACCAGCTTCCGCGTCTGTTCGGTATTCATGGCCCGTCGCCCTCGGTGGATTCGCTCGCGCCGGCCAGGGCCCCGCTGGGGAGCCGGACCAGGTCGAGCGTGATCGCGAAGCTCAGCGTCTGGCGTCCCTGCTCGCTGGTCCGTCGCGTTTCGCCCAGTGTCGTCCCCGACACCAGCGGGCACTCGGCCAGGACTGCGGCGTATGCGCGGAAACGGTCCGAGTCCCCGATCGTGGCATCGCCGAACGCCCTGCCCCGCAGCCCGCACCGCGAGCCGTTGGCGTCCTCGGTGATGACGATCTCCGCGAGCTCGACCCCCGGCGGGGTCGCCGCGGCGATCGCCGCGAGGACCTCGCCCTGCGGGACTTCGGCGCCGAGCACCTCACGCATGGTGGTTTGGGCGCGGGCGAGCCCCATGCGCGCCGAGACGGCCTCGCGCAGGGTGCGCACGGCGATGGTGCTCCCCTCGGCGGACACCCCGGAGAGAGCTTGGAGCGTCGTCTCGGCCTCGCGGGCGCGGTCCCAGGATTGGAGGGCGTCGACGCCGATCGCCACGAGCCCCAGCACGGCGCCGACAACCAGGGCGCGGCGCGTCGCGGCGAGGGTCCGCGTGGATGTGGCGGCGTGCGTCAGAAGCACGGGCGCCCGGGCGCCCAGCGCCAGGACCGCCGCGATGTCGCCCTGGATCGCCCCAGCGCCGGATGGCGTGTCGGGTGTGCGGTCGGCCAGGCAGATCCCCGCGCCGCTGCTGATCGAGGCGCCGAGCCCGACGATGTGCGACCCCGGGCCGCAGACCGTCAGCACCACCCGCTCCCTCGCGCCCGGCTCGAGGCCGAAGCGGATCGACTGCTTGAGCTCGACGACGAGGCGTTGGAGTACGGGCTGGATGAGGGGAAGGACCGCCCGGGCATCCAGGGTGGTGGTCGCGTCGTGCCACCCGTCGATCGTGGGGACACCGGAGGCGAAGAGCATCTCGCGTGCGGTGAACCGGTCGAGCACGAGCGCGGGCTCGGCCCCGTGGTGGCTGACCCGCCTGGAGAGCGACTCGACCAGCGTCTCGGTCCCCACCGGGATAAGCCGGGCGAACGCGACCTGCTCGCCCTCGCCGCCGGTCATGACGCTCGAGTGCTCCCCGATCCACAGCACCACCTGTGGGGCGTCCAGCGTGGCGAGCCCGACCAGTTGCTCGACCGCCGCGGCGAGCGAGGCGCCGGGAGCAGGGACGAATCGGCCGGGCTTGAGACCGGCCCTCTCGATCGAGAGCGAGAGCGAGAGCACCGCGGCCTCGGTGTCCGCGATCGCGAGGGTGCGGAGCTTGGGCTGCTGGTCTCCGACAGCGCGGCGGTCCTTGCAGAGGCAGTGCTCGGCGTGGGCGTTCTGTTCGAGGGGGAACGAGATCGTGTCGGCCATCGCCAAGCGGGCCGCGAGCTTGGCCCTGGCCTCCCCCGCGCTGGCGGGGCAGTCGTAGACCGACGCGGCCGTATCGGGGCCGGTGTAGACCACCGTCGCCCGCTCACCCTCCACTTTGAGGTCTTGGACCCAGCCGGCCAATTCCCGCTCGACGATCCGCACCACCTCGGCCCAGTCGCCGGCTTCGCCGTCCTGCGGGGGGCGCGCGGCGCGATGTCCGATAAGCCGCCCGGCCTCGAAGACCGCCAGCTCGTGCCTCGTCGGCGAGATCTCGACGATGACCTCTCTGTGGCGTCTGCGCATCTGCATCCTCGCTGCGGGGGCGTTCCCGGGGTACTTCGGCCCGATCCGGCCCCGACTTTCCGCCCAGGCCCCGGATGGGCCGGCACCACGGACCTACGGCTGGACCATCTGGATCTCGATCTTTCGTCGGGCCCGTTCGGCCCACCCGGTCGCCGAGAAGGTGGTCACCCCCCCGGCCAGGGTCGGAGAGACCGAGACCGAGGCCCCGCCGATCGATGGGTTGTTCGGCTGGTCCCCATCGTCGGAGACCCCGCCGATGACGCCGTCACCGTCCTCGTCGGTGGCGATCCAGGCCTCGCGGACCGCCATGGCGACGCCGCCCTCGGCGGCGTAGAACGCCCGGTTGGTGTCGATCCGCTGCATGGTGAGGTCCTGGTGCAAACCGCCCCCGACGACCGCAACCACCACGACCACCTCGAGCAGGACCAGGAGGCCGACGACCGCGATCCCGACAGCGCCGCGTCTGTGCCGGCTCATTGCATGTCCTCCAGCATCATGCAGCGGAGGAAGACCTTGGTCCTGACCGTCGCGCCGGCGCGGCCGCGGGCGGTGGTCAGCTCGAGCGACAGACGACGGATCGGCTCGGTCGCCGAGCCGCTCAGCGTGGTCGCCAGGGGCGCGTTCGAGGCATCAAACGCCCGCACCTGGAAGGCGCTCACATCGGAGAGCAGCACCGCGGGGACGCCGTCCACGGTCAACACCAGCTCGTCGTTGACCATCGCGATCGAGCGGGTGGCGGCATCCCAGGTGATGGAGCTCTCCCCCACGCCGGAGATGTCGGGAGCGCCCGAGGCCGCGAGCGGGATCGCTCGCAGGTCGCGGGTCATCCGCTCCATGGCGATCGAGGCCTCGCTGTGCATCCGGGCCGATTCGGCCCCTTCGTCGAACGACCGGACCGCGGCCCAGACCACGCCCGAGAGCGCCGTCGACACCACCGCCAGCACAACCATGGCCGCGATGGCCTCTATCAGCGTGAACGCTCGGCGGGTGGCGACGGGTCGACGGCTCATTCGGGCATCTCCGTCACGACCGTGGCCAGGGTGAGTTCGTGGGGTTGGCTGTCGGCGCCCATCCAGCCGACCGCCACCTCGATGGTCTTGTACCCCGTGCCGGGCGACTGCAGGTCGGCCCCGGTCTCGGTGATGGTCACGGCGCGGGAGTAGCCCGGCATGCCGGGGGCGGAGGGCTCGTCGGGGTAGTTCGCGGCGTCGACATAGTCCCAGCCCCGCGTGGGGCTCGATCGATCGGCGAGGATGTCCTCGAGCTTCTCCATCGCGAGCCACCGCGCCTGGGAGGCCATGGCGGGGAGCACGCGGTCCCGGTGGGCGCCGGCGAGGGCGACGAGCATCGGCGGGGTGGCCACGCCGAGGATGACGATCGCCACGACCGCGTCTATGAGTGTGAAGCCGCGTCGCCGCAAGACCATGACCCTCCGCTATGGCGTGATACGGACATCACCGGTGAGCGTGCGGACCCGGATCGAGAGGCCCGAGTCGAGCGTGACCTGGCCGTCGGCGGCGAGGCCCGCGCCGGACCCGGCCAGCGGGCTGCCCAGCCAGTCGAAGCCCACGACCGGGCCGCCGTCGAACGAGGCCGAGGCGATCCCGACACCGGGGAACTCGCCCTGGCCGAGCGTGAGGCCGAGTGTGCGCCCTGTCGTCGGATCGGGGAGGGGCTCTGCATCGGCGAAACCCGTCCCGGCGTCGGGCTCGGCGAGCACCTGGTAGCTCTCGGAGTCGACCTCGAAGACGACCCACACCCGGTCGCCCGAGTTGAGGGCCTGCTCGCGGGCGAACGAGAGGTGCTGACCGATGACGCGCCCGGCCGCGGCGTCGCGGGAATCGCCGATGTTTCGCACCGCGGGCAGCGCCACCCCAGCGAGAATCGCCGTGATGATGATCACGGCGATGAGTTCGACAAGGGTGAATGCGTGCGTCGGCATGCCCAGCCTCCAGGCCGTTCGCCTCGAGAGGGTCACTCTCCGATCACCACTCGTTCTCGTCGACCCCCGAGGTGTCGGTGTTGGCCCAGAACCGCCCGGCCGAGGCGTCGTAGTTCCACCCGGCGGTGCCGCTCACGGGCGGGTCGGCAACATCCCAGGTGGCGGCCTGGATATCGTTCGAGCCGTTGTAGGGGTTCTCGGGCACGCCCTGTTCGAGGACGGTGCTATCGGCTTCGAGCTGGACGAGCGTGGGGAAGGCCGCCGAGCCGTTGGTCAACGCGGCGTTGGCATAGAAGTTGGCGATCGCCGAGCGGGTGGCCCCGAGCGTCGCCTTGGCGGCCGACTCCTTGGCCTTGGTCGAGTAGTCGAAGTACTTGGGCAGCGCCACGCCCGCGAGAATCGCGAGCACGATGATCACGGCGATCAACTCGATGAGCGTGAACGCCGAGCGGCTGCTTCGCCTGGATGTTCTCTGGTGCTTCATACTGCTCTCCTCATGTCTTTCTGTGGGCAGTTTCCCCCACGAGTTCACATCGGCACATCGGAGGTTCAACTCATCAATTGGACCATGTTCCACATCGGGAGGAAAATCGCCAGCGCCACGACGAGCACAACCCCGGCAATCGTTACAACCAGTACAGGCTCCAGCACCGTGGTCAGCGTCTTGACGCGGTGTTCGGTCTCGCGCTCGTAGTGCTTGGCGACGACGGTGGTCATCCGGACAAGCTCCCCCGATTGCTCGCCCGCCGAGAGCATCCGGCGGGCGAAGGACGGGATGTACCTGGCCCCGTCCAGGCCGTCGCTCAGCCGACGCCCGACACGGATCTCCATGGTCATCCGGTCGATATCGGCGGTGAGCTGCTGTCGGCCCGCGGCCCGCTTGCCCATCTCCAGCGCCTCGAGCAGGCCCAGCCCCGCGGACAGGCTCACGGAGAACACCCGCGAGAACCTCGCCATGGCCAGGCCCTCGAGCACCGAAGTCACCGCGGGCACGCGGTGGAGCACCCGGTCCACAAGCCCCGGTTGCTTGGCGATCAACCACCTGCCGCCGAACACCGCCCCGCCGACCACCAGCAGGTAGCCCCACCAGTGTGCTTGCACGCTGGTGCCCACGCCGGCGAGCGCCCGGGTGAGCAGCGGCAGCTCGACCCCGCGTGCAGCGAACATCGTCGCGAACTTGGGGATCGTGTAGGTCACCAGGAACCCGGTGGCAAGGAACAGCGTCACCAGCACGCACAGCGGGTAGAGCAGGGCGCCGACGACCTGACGCTTGGAGCTCTCCATGCGTTCGAGCGCCTCGCAGAGGTGCTCGAGCGTGCGGAGCATGGTGCCGCTCTTCTCCGCGGCGTTGATCGTCTCGACATACACATCGCCGAAGACCGAGCGGTGTTTCTCCATGGAGCCGGCGATGGTGTGCCCGGACTCGACCTGGGCCGCGATATCGAGCAAGACCTCACGGAATCGAGGGTTGGTCTCCTGCTTGGCGAGGTCGGCGAGGCCGTCGCCGATGGGGATCCTCGCCTCGAGGAGCACCTGCAGCTGGTAGGTGAACTGCGAGATATCGCGGAGTCGGACACGCCTCCCGCGCCCCTTCCGGTGCTCCCTCGCCGGCCGGATCGACAGCGGGGTGAGGCCGCACTCGACCACCTTGCGGAACGCCTGGTCCTTGTTGGGCGCGGCGACCGTGCCCCGCGACTCACGCCCGGCTCGGTCCATCGCCCGGTAGTCGAAGGCGGCGGTCGTCATGCGGCTCGCTCCAGGGCAACCGGCGTCTCGACGCTCTCCTCGGCGGCCACCGCGATGTTCCGCGCGACCTCTTCGAGCGTGGTGAATCCCACGAGCGCCTTCTCGAGCCCGTCGCGCCACATGGGGCGCATGCCGGACCGGAGGGCCGCTTCGCGGATGCTCGCCGCCGGGGCGCCGCGCTCGACCAGTTCCTGGATCTCGCGGGTACTGACAAACATCTCGGTCACCGAGAGCCGCCCGCGGAAGCCGCTGCCCATGCACTTGCCGCAGCCCGAGCCCCGGACGAGGCCCTTGGCGTCGGCGTCGAGCCCGAACCGGCGGAGGAGCAGCCCCTCGGGGTGATCGGGCTTGACGCAGTGGGCGCACACGCGGCGGACCAGCCGCTGGGCGAGCACGCCGAGCAGGGCCGCGTTGATCGCGAAGGCCGGGCAGCCCATATCGCGCAGACGCCCCACCGCGCCGGGCGCGTCGTTGGTGTGCAGGGTCGAGAGCACCAGGTGGCCGGTGAGCGCGGCCTGGCAGGCGATCCGCGCGGTCTCTTCATCCCGGATCTCGCCGACGAGCACCACATCGGGGTCCTGCCGGAGGATCGACCGCAACGCCCCGGCGAAGGTCATCCCGATCTCGGGATTGACCTGCAACTGCCGGACCATCGGCATGCGGATCTCGACGGGGTCCTCGATCGTCATGAGATTGCGTTCGGGGGTGTTGAGCCGCTTGATGGCGGTGTAGAGCGTCGTGGTCTTGCCGGAGCCG
>CAYJPX010000085.1:0-14854 GCA_964372195.1 uncultured Phycisphaeraceae bacterium | reverse complement strand
CCCCCCCCCCCCCCCCCCCGCCCCCCGCCCGCCCCCCCCCCCGGCGCCGCGGCGCCACTCTACCTCCGGCGTTCGCCGATACAGGGACACCCAATCTAGGCACCCGGAGCGTGCCAAAGGGAGACAACATCATGACGCAGCAAGTTACGACCCTCTGCCGGGAGCCCGCGGTGTTCACGCTTCCAGTTTTGATGACTGCGGCGTGCGGGGTCGCGTTGATGGCCGGGAGTGCCACGGCGCAGTACGGCCCGCCCGACCGGACGGCTGTCACGCGATTCATGTCGAGATCGAGCATGGTGATGACAGACCTAAACGGCGACAGCGCCGTGAGTGATGTGGATCTCGCCATGTCGTTCCTCGATCGAATGGTCGAGTTGTACGGCACAGATCTGATCGTGGGCGATCTGGATGAGGACGGCGTCGAGACCTACCAGGACTTCGTCTCAGCAGTTGGGTTGCTGATGAAGAGCGCGTTCGGAAAGACCGCGATTGACGGGCAGGAGATCGTTGGGCCAACCGATCTTCAGCAGACGGTCATTGCGGTTTCCAGTGGGACTATCGCGGGGGACCTGAATCTCGACGGGGCGGTGGACACTGCAGATCTATATGTGACGGTGGATCGATTCGGCGAGGAGGTGAACGATTTCGACATCGAGCAGGCGGCACAGCTGGCGGCGGAGTACATCGGCGCCATCCAGACATACGGGCGTGACGGGTTCATGAGTTCTGTGCCCGCGCCGTCCACGCACCTCCCTGCCGTCAGCGACACCTGGCCACCCAATCATCCCGGATGGTGGCAACCGAACCATCTCTGGAGTATCTCGGCGGGATACGAGGGCGAACCGCCAACCGGGGAACACGACACCCACGCGTCCAGCATCACGCCGACGGAGAGTCACAACTACGCCATCAGTGAACAGTGGCCGGCAAACCACTTCTGGTATGCATCGCACACATGGCTCCCCCCCAGGAGCGGCCACCAGATTTTCGTTTCGTATGATCCAGACGAGGTGTACCACCACACAGAGGTGAGCAAGAGCTGGCCTGCCGGGCACACCGAATACGCCTCATCAACTCGCCCGCTTCCGCCGGAGCATGAGTCCACAGTGTCGAGGATATGGTGGCCGAATCACACCTACGAGGACTCGATGGGGAGGATCATGCCGCCACACCACTGGACGGAGTTCACCGATTCATGGGTGCATGAGATTGGGAACTCTCAGAACGCGTGGCCACCCAATCACACTATCCATGTCTCGAACGGCTGGGGTCCAGCCCACAGCCATGGCACGAGCCTGTCCTATCCGCCCGGGCACCTCCTCTTTGCCACTCAGACCTGGCCCGGCCCCCAATCCGGGTGGCCACCCGGGCACCTCTTTGTGGTCTCCGAGTCTTGGGGTGAACCGGACTCTGGAGGTTGGCCGATCTTCCCGCCGGACCATTCCTGGTGGACGACATTCCAAGATATCACGAACTGGATTCCCCGCCTGCCCTGGGGAGGGGCCGAGTGACTCTCCCGGACCAACGGGCATCGACAAGTCGGGCGCCTGGGGAAGGATGCCGGGCCGATCGCCCATGGGCAATCGCGGTGCTGGGGTGGTCGGCGTGGTTCATCGCATGGGGTGTGCCTGGGTGTGCATCACCGCTGGGGGTCTCGGCAGATACCGGAGTGAATGTCATGCTCAACGAGATGGCCCTGCGTCCGGGCATCGCATGGGACGGAGGCGATTCGACCCTGAAGTCCTCTATGTCGAGTCCCGCGGGCGAGCCGTCCTTTGATGACCCGCGATCCATCCTCCGGTTCGTGATGTCCGCGGCCCCAGAGCGGGCGATGGTCTACCCGACCGAGCGGTACTACTACTACAAGTTCACGCTCGGGGGCCGGGTCGTGAGCGGCAACATCCGGTTCGCCGACGCCGAGGACGGGGCGTTCAGCGTCGGGTACTTCGACGCCTACAACCAGAGCGACATGCAGGTCGGGCACTTCACGCACGGCGAAGACGGCGTGTCGGCGCGCTACGACGCCCAGACCGGAGAGGTGGCGCTGGGCCTGGACGGGCTCTCGCGGGTGTTCGTGCTCGACCGCAGCGCTCTGGAGCCGCCCGGCTTCCCGCTGCTGTCGGGCGAACAGCATGTCACCGCAGTGCGGGACGAGTCGGGGTACTTCCTGCAGCTTCTCTACTACGCCCCCGGGCGATCGCTTTATTATGTGCTCGACGATCGCCACCCCCGCCCCGAGGGATGGGTGCGAGGCGAAAGCCAGCAGGTCGAGGCGTGGTTTGGCGAGCGCTCGCGGTTCTGCTTTGTGAAGCACCCCGCCACAGGGAGGTTCATCCTCGTCGGTGTCAATCGTCGCGAGATCTCGCAGAACACTTGGTATGACGGGCCGTTTGACCAGGTGCCACCCCGGCTGCCGTTGCGGGAGATGCTCGAAGAGGCGTACCCCTATGTCCAGGACGCCGGCGGGCTGGACGAGCACGGGAACTTCCTGAAGGTCGAAGGCCAGCGGGTGGCGATCAGCCCCTACCGGGCGTACGAGTCGGGGACCGAACTCGAGAAGGATCTCGAGGCGGTGATCCTGGATGTCGGCGACCCGACAGCGTGGACGGCCGCGACCTACGAGTACAAGCGGGACTGGCGGGCTCCGGCGGGGGATGCCGTGGCCGGGGTACATGTGCGCGATCTCTCGCTAGGCTGGCCAGCCAATCACTGGGGCGGGAGCAGCCGGGGTTGGGGCCCCGAGCACGCAGCGGAGACGAGCCGTGGTTGGCCCGTCAACCACGACGCGCAGGTTAGCCGCGCTGCTGCAGCACCCACGCAGCGGTGAGTGGCCCGGCGGCCGCCCGCGCGTGCATACGCGCGGTCTGCCCGGGCCACGGGCTTGCGGTACCATCCGGGCATGACCGAGAATCCTGATCGTCGGAAGAAACCAGCATCGGGGGCCGGCAAGGCCGACTGGAAGGGCCTGCACCTCTGGCAGATCCAGGGGGTGCGGGATGTGCTGGTTGTGCTGACGGTGTTTGGGCTGCTGTGGGTCGGGCACAAGACCAGCGTGGTGACCGTGCCGCTGCTGCTCGCGGTGCTGCTCGCCTATCTCTTCGAGCCGGTGATCGTCTGGACGATGGGGCGGCTCAAGGTCAAGCGGCGGAGCGCGGTGGTCGCGATCATGGTCTTTGTCGGGGCGGTCGTGCTCGTCCCGGCGGTGGTGGGCGCCTCGTTCGGCGTGGTCCAGCTCGCGAACTTCGCGAGCCGGTCGGTCGATAGCGCGGCGGCCGTCCGCGCGGCGCTCGCGGTGCCCCTGCCCCCAGAGGCGGCACCCGGCGCGCAGGACATCAACGCGCCGAGCGGCGCGGAGCCGGTCCAGGAGCCGCCCGCGCAGCCTGCCCAGACGCCAGACGCCAAGCAGGACGAGAAGCAGGACGCTCGCGATGATCCGGCCGGTGTGGAGCAGGTCTGGGCCGAGTTTGCCGAAGCGCACAACGACCCCGGGATCGGCCAGACCTGGCTCTGGATCTACGACCAGGTCCGCCACTCGCAGAAGGAGGACACGACCCTCGGGAGCACCCTCGACGCCGTGATCGCCTGGATCGATGCCAACCGCGAGGAGATCGCCAAGACCGCGGCTTCGTTCGGCGCGCAGACCGCCAGCGCGGTCCTCGGCTTCGTCGGCGCCGCGTTCGGCATGACCTTCACCCTCTTCGTGACGGCGTTTTTCTTCTTCTTCGTCGCGACCGAGTGGATCAAGCTCAAGGGCTTCGGCGCGAAGCTCCTGCCCGACCGGAACCGCGACCTGATCGTCCACCTGCTCGGCCGGTTCGACAGGGTGATCTCCGGGTTCATCCGCGGACGCCTGACCATCGCCTTTCTCCAGGCGTTCGTGTTCTCCATCGGGTACCTGATCATCGGGGTGCCCGCGGCGTTCATCCTCGGGCCCGTCGTCGCGGTCCTCTCGATCGTCCCCTACCTCGCGCTCGTCGGTGTCCCCGTCTCGATCCTGCTGCTCGCGCTGGCGCCGAGCCCCGAAGAGAGCCTGCACGCCCAGTGGTGGTGGATCCTGGGCGCACCGACCGTGTTCTACTTCATCGGCCAGGCCCTGGACGACTATGTCTGGACCCCGTTGATCCAGGGCAAGTCCACCGGCATGGATACGCCCACCATCCTGTTCGCCTCGCTCGCGGGCGGGGCGCTCTTCGGCGTCTTCGGGCTGCTGATCGCCATCCCCATCGCCGCCTGCCTCAAGATCTTGACGCAGGAGGTCTTCTGGCCCAGGTTCAAGGCCTGGGCCGAGGGCCGGGAGAGGGACTTCCTGCCGATCAGCCGCGAGTGATAGGGCAGGGGCGTGCGGTCACCGCCGCTTCTTGCGGCTCTTGAACCCGCGTCCGGCCGTGCTCTTGGTCGAGCCCTTGCTGTGGAAGCTCGGCATGCCCTCCATGCCGGGGATCATGTCGCCCATCCCGCCGCTCATGCCCTTCACCGCCGCGACCTTCTGCTTGGCCGACATGCCGGCCATGGTCTTGGTCAGCTTGTTGAGCGTCTCGAACTGCTTGACGAGCTGGCCGACCTCCTCGACCTTGACCCCGCTGCCCCGGGCGATGCGCTTGCGCCGGCTGATGGTGATGATCTCCGGCTTCACGCGCTCTTTCGCGGTCATCGAGCCGATCATCGCCTCGACGCGGTCGAGCTGCTTGTCGTCGATGTGGGCGTCGCCGAGCATCGCGCCCACGCCCGGCAGCATGCCCATGATCTGCTTGAGCGGGCCCATCCGGCGCAGGGCCCTGAGCTGCTTGACGAAGTCGACCATCGTCATCTCGCCCTTGGCCATCTTGGCCTCGAGCTCCTCGGCCTCCTTCTCGCTCACTTCCGCGGCCGCCCGCTCGGCGAGGCCGACCACATCGCCCATGCCGAGCACGCGCCCTGCCATGCGCTCGGCGTGAAACTCCTCGAGCGCGTCCCACTTCTCGCCCACGCCGATGAACTTGATCGGCGCTCCCGTGACCTTCTTGACGCTGAGCGCCGCGCCGCCGCGGGTGTCGGAGTCGAACTTGGTCAGGATGAGCCCGTCGACCTCGAGCTTCTGGTGGAAGGCCTTGGCGCTGTTGACCGCGTCCTGGCCGGTCATCGCGTCGGCGATGAGGAAGATGTGCTGGGGGTTCAGGGCCCGGTTGATCTGCTGGAGCTCGCCCATCAGCTCGTCGTTGATGTGCAGCCGGCCGGCGGTGTCGAGGATCAGGACATCGACGCCCTTCTTGCGGGCCTCGACGAGCGCCGCACGGCAGACCTGCACCGCCACGCCGACGGCCTTGCCGTACTCGGCGCATTTGTCGGGCTCGCCGTAGAAGTGGACCTGCGCCCCGCCCGGCGCCTCCTCGTTGACCCGTCTGGCGACGGTCTCGAGCTGCTCGACCGCGGCGGGTCGCTGGAGGTCGGCCGCCGCGAGCATGACCGAGCGCCCCCGCTTCTTCAGGTACGCCGCCAGCTTGCCGCAGGTGGTGGTCTTGCCCGAGCCCTGCAGCCCGCACATCATCACGATGGTCGGCCCGGGGGCGATCTTCATGATCTCGGGGGGCGGGGCGGTGTCCCGGCCGGTCTCGTCGGGCTCGCCGCCGAGGAACTCGACCAGCCGCCGGTGCACGATGCCGACCATCTGCTCGCCGGGCTGGAGGCTCTTCAAGACCTCGGTGCCGAGGGCGTCGGCCTTGACCTGCGCGCAGAACTCGTCCACCACCTGGAGTTGGACATCGGCCTCGAGCAGGGCGGTCCGCACCTCGTCCATGGTGTCGGCGATATTCTTCTCGGTGATCTGGCCCTTGCCGGTCAGGTTCCGGAAGGCCTTGCCGAATCCCTCGCTGAGTCGTCCGAACATGACAATCGCCCCGGCGGGTGGGCCGGGCTCCGGGGGGGAGTTGGTTGTCAGGGCTGTGACCGCAGCCGGGCATGGTAGGCTGTGGCCCGATCGGAGGGCGTGTGGGCTCGATGGTGACCAACATCCCGCTGGCATTGCTCGGCCTGGGTCTGTGCGCGTTGGCGTTCCTGCCAGGCCGACGGGCGCCGGCGGTGTGCTTTGCGCGGGGGCTGGGGATGCTCGCCATCCTCGCGGTGCCCGTCGGGATCGGCCAGTTCCTGTGGGCGATCGAGGGGACCAACGGCTACGACTTCCCGGCGCTGGTGTTCGGGCCGCTGGTCGCGGTGCCGTTCAACATCGGCGGGCTGGTGTGTGCGGCGGCGTTCGAGTCGATCGACCGGGCCGGGCTCATGCCCGCCCGCCAGGCCACGCTCCACGCCGGGGTGTACCTCCCGCTCGTGGCGGCGTGGTCGAGCCTGGGCGCCGGGATCATTGCCGCCCGCATCCGCGAGACCGGGAGAGTGCTCAACGACCGGGTGATCCTGATGGTGCTGGGCGTCTCGCTCGCCAACTCCGTCCTCGGGATCACATGGCCCTGGTGGGGGAGCTGATCGCGGAGCGGATGTACGGAGGGGGCTGGCCGCGGATGAACGCAGTTCAACGCGGATTCGGAGAAGGGGTTGAGATCCATCGAGGCGTTCAAGCACGCCGGGGGGAATTGGGCTGCTTGCGGGAATTCTCGTAGGCGAACCGCTTGAACTCGGGCTTGGGGCCGAAGTTGAGGAGAAGGCCGACCTCGATCGGCGTCGCCCTGAGGTAGTTGAGCATCTGGGCTTCGAATGCAGGGTCGATCGCTCGCGCGGCCTTCAGCTCCAGGATGACCAGGTGTTCAACGAGCAGGTCGGCTCGGAACTCTCCGACCACTTCACCGCGAAACCGGACCGGGATAGGCCACTGTTGCACGGTCTCGAGCCCGGCCCGCCGGAGCGCGATGGCCATGCTGGACTCGTAGACGGATTCAAGGAACCCTGCGCCAAGCTCGTTGTAGACCTCGAAGAACACCCCGATGACCTTCGCGGTCAGTTGCTGATGCTTCAATCCGCGTTCATCTGCGTTCATCCGCGGCTCCAACGGCGCGTGGCAGGAGCACGGATAGTAGAGGTGCTACTCGTCCTCATCAGGATCGTGCCCCAGGCCGTTGAACCGGGCGTTGCTGCCGGCGTCGACGCGGACGATGCCGAGTCCCTCGTCCTCGACGGCGTAGCCGAGTTCCGTGAGGGAGTGCAGCGTCGCGTGCCCGTCGAGGAACGCGGTCGTGACCTTCCCGCCGTGGCGGTTGTGCGCCGGGCTCGGCCCGTCACCCGTGGCGAAGGTCTGGGCGTTGTTGCGCTCGGTGTCGTGGCGCGGGGGGTCGTGGGTGTACGCGTGCTCGCGGTAGCCGGTGTCGCGCCGTATGAACTGCGAGCCCGAGCTGTCGGCGAGGGCAATGGTGTCGAAGGGCGTGTGGATCTTGGCCAGGCGCACGGGGTAGTTGGCGAACGAGCCGCCCGGGCCCTCGGTGCGGGTGTTGCCGAGGTAGTGGTAGTTGTACCCGTAGGACCCGTTGCGGAGCACCTGGAGGAAGCCGTCGTCCTTGTTGGCGAAGTCCTCGAGCCGCTGGCTGGGGTCGAGGAAGACCTCGGTGTCCAGGCGGTCGAAGTCGTCGGAGTTGAGGAACCTGTCGTACTCCTCGGCATTCTGCGGCAGGTAGGGCAGGCCGACGAACTCGCCGAGCGGCCAGTGCCAGCGGGCCCTGGGACGCCCGGACTCCTGGTGCACCGCCCCCGCCGGCAGGCGCATGGGGAGGAGCGACTCGGCGTGCGTGTCGGTGTACATGGCCATCCCCTGGCCCAGGGACCGCAGGTTGCTCAGGTTGCCGGCGGTCCGTGCCGCAGCACGGGCTTTCCCTAGTGCTGGGAGCAGGATCCCGATCAGTAGGGCGATGATGGCGATCACAACCAGGAGTTCGATCAGGGTGAAGGCGTCTCTCTTGGTGGACATGGGAGTCTCCGTTTCGTGCGAGCGGCACGGTATTGAGATTGAGACTCAAGATCAACTAAAAGACACCCAAAATATATAGATATGCGACACCGGCGTCCGCCCCAGGCCCGCTGGGTCAGGCGGCCTCGCGTTGCTCGGGGAACAGGACCGACGCGAGCTGCAGGGGCGTCATGGGCTTCCCGAAGAGGTACCCCTGGACAAACTCGCAGCCGATCGCCTGGATGGCGGCGAGCTGCTCGCGGGTCTCGACCCCCTCGGCGATGACGCCCATCCCGAGGTTGTGGGCGAGGTCGGCGATGGCGTGGACGAGGCTGATGTGCTCGCGGCCGAGGCTGAGGTTGAGCACGAAGCTACGGTCGATCTTGAGGACATCGATCGGGAAGCGGTGCAGGCACGCCAGCGAGGAGTACCCGGTCCCGAAGTCGTCGAGAGCGATGGTGAAACCGGCCTCGCGGAGCCGGCGGAGCACCGCGATGCCGGCATCGACATCGCACATCACGGCGCTCTCGGTGATTTCGAGGTGGAACTGCCGCGGGTGGAGCCCGGCGGCCTCGACGATCTCGCGCAGGCGGTCGGCCATGCCGGGGAGCAGGAAGTGCGTCCGGGAGAGATTCACGCACACCGAGGGCGCGTGCCCGGGGGCGTCGTCGGCCCGCCATCGCGAGGCGAGCTGGGCGGCGGTGTGGGCGGCGGTCCGGAGCACCCACTCGGTGAGCGGGACGATCAGCCCGCACTCCTCGGCGACGGGGATGAACTCGGTGGGCGAGACCAGCCCGAAGTCCGGGTGTTGCCACCGGAGCAGCGCCTCGGCCGCGACGACGATACCGCTCTCGGCGTCGACGATGGGCTGGTAGAGGATCTTGAACTGGTCGCCGCCGACGGCGTCGCGCATGGACGCCTCCAGCATCGTGCGACGCCGGACGCTGTCCCGCATCGCGGAGTCGAAGACCACCACCCGCCCGCGGCCGGCGCGCTTGGCCTCGTACAGCGCGGTGTCCGCATCACGGAGCACCTCGTCGGCGGTGCGGTAGCCGGGGCCTACAGTCACCGCCCCGATGCTCGCCGCGCTGGTGAGCCTGTAGTGGTCGATCTCGTGCGGCGGGGTGAGCGCATCGAGCAGGTCCTCGGCGATCCGCACCAGCGACGCCGTGTCCCGCACGCCCTCGAGGACGACCACGAACTCGTCCCCGCCGATCCGCGAGGGCATCGCCCGCACGCCGTCGCCGTCGGCCGAGCGGATCTGGTTGCACTCGCGGCGGAGCCGCCCGGCGATCGAGACCAGCAGGCGGTCGCCGATCTCGTGCCCGAGCGAGTCGTTGACCAGCTTGAAGCGATCGAAGTCGAGGAACAGCACCGCCGGCCCGCCGAGCTCGTCGCGATCGGTCAATGCAGCCTTGATGCGGTCGGCGAGCATCGCCCGGTTGGGCAGCCCCGTCAGCCGGTCCGTAGTCGCCGCCAGCCGCAACTCAGCCTCCATCGCCTCCTGCTGCAGTTCGGCGGCCTTGCGCACGCCGATGTCGATCGCCCCCCCGGCGTACCCCTCGAACCGCCCATCCGCCCCGAACCGCGGCGTCCCCTGGTCGGCGACCCAGCAGTACTCCCCGTCGTGCCGCCGGAGCCGGTACTCGATCTCGAACCTTCCCCGGGCGCCCATGGCGGCCTCGCGGGCGGCGAGCACCCGCGACAGGTCTTCCTCATGGACCAGGCCCGCCAGCCCGTCGGGCAGGGTGTTGTCGCCGCCCCGACCGGTACACTCGATCCAGCGCCGGTTGAAGTAGCTGAACCGGTGCCCGGCGTCGGTCAGCCACATCATCACCGGAACGGCGTTGGTGATCTCGCGGAACCTTGACTCGCTCTCCCGGAGCGCTCGCTCCATGCGGCCGCTCCGCCGGCGTGCAAGGTAGTACCAAGGCGCGATTACCGACGCGCAGCCGAGCGAGATCGACCACCCGACCCACGCGGTCCGGCGGATCTGCGCCATCTCGGCGAGGTAGTGGTCGGCCTCCATGTCCACGCCCATCAGCGCCGAGACCTCGCCCGCCGAATTCTTGAGCGGGAGCCAGAGCGTGACGAAGGTGCCCCAGTCGTCGGTGTAGGGCTCCTTGGTCCATGTGGCCTCGCCGCTCTTCGCCGCGGCGAACGCCTCGGGCGGGGCGTCGTCATAGGGCTCGAACAACTGGGACTGGTCCTCGACGCCGTCGTTGTCGGCGTCGCCGGGCAGGACCGAGTCCACCAGGAACTCAACCCGATCGCCCCGCACCTGCACCGTGTAGAGGTACTTGATATCTTCGACGGCGTACAAGATCTTCCGCATCGGCGCGGCGATCGCCTCGAACTCCGGCGAGCCGTGCTGCTCGGGACTGGTGAGCTTCGCCAGGTCGTCCACCTCGATCAGCGACGCGGCGGCGTCCGCGATGTTGCGGAGCGACTTGACCACCTCGGCCCGGTAGGCTGCCTCCGCCGTCAGCCGCAGGCTCCCGGTGGCGGCGATGCCCGTGCCCGCCACGACCACGAACACCACGCCGGCATCCCGAACCAGGTCCAGGCGCCGCAGCCACCGACGCGGGCCGCCGGCCGGGCCCGCCTTCGGCGGGACAGCGCGATCACCCCGGCGTCTGCCGACCGAATCGCCGGGACTGGGCTGGGACGATCCCACCATCGGCTATCGGCCAGGTCCGAGGCGCGGGTGAGGCCCGGTCGCCAACTGAGACCAACCGCGGCAGACCGGGTGGAAACCCCCAAGGGGTGATCCCCGGGGTTCACCCTCGCGCGAGCCACGCGTGGAGTTTCGCCGCCGGCCATGCGTTTATGCACTGATCCGGCGGCAGCCACCCGCGCCGCCCGGTCAGCACGCCGTAGAACAGGTTCTCGAAGTCCGCCGCCTGGTGCACATCGCAGTCGATCGCGATGAGGCAGCCGGCCTCGACCGCGGCCCGGACATGCGTGTCCCGCAGGTCGAGCCGGAGCCAGTGGGCGTTGATTTCGAGGGCGACCTGGTGCTCCCGCGCGGCGGCGAAGAGCTCGCCCATCGCCGGCTCGAGCCCGGGCCGCTTGTTGATCAGCCTCCCCGTGGGGTGGCCGAGCACATGGACGAACGGGTTCTCGATCGCCCGGAGCAGCCGCGCGGTCGCGGTCTTGGGGTCCTGGCTCAGCGAGGCGTGCGGGCTGGCGACCACCACCTCGAGCCACGCCAGCGTCTGGTCGTCGAAGTCCAGCGACCCGTCGGCGAGGATGTCGACCTCCGAGCCGTGGAGGATGGTGATATCGGTCGTGCGTGACCGCAGGCGGTCGATCGCCTCGCGCTGCGTCTTGAGCCGCTTGACATCGAGCCCGCCGGCGATGGCCGAGCTCTTGGAGTGGTCGGTGATCGCGATGGTGTGGAAGCCGCGGTCGCGCGCGTGGCTAACGAGCTGCTCGAGCCCGAGGGAGCCGTCCGACTCGGTGGTGTGCGCGTGCAGCTCGGCCCGGATGTCGCCCACCTCGACCAGGCGGGGCGTCTCGGTGATCGCCAGCTCGCCGCGGTCCTCGCGCAGCTCGGGCGGCACGAAGGGCAGGCCGAGCTTGCTGTAGATCTCCTCCTCGCTCTTGCCCGCCACGGGCTCGACCCCGCGCGACTGGGGCGAGCCCTCCGCCTGCTTATCCTCGGGGAACAGCCCGTACTCGTTCAGCGTGAGCCCCTGCTTGAGCGCTCGCTCGCGGAGCCGGACATTGTGCTCCTTGGAGCCCGAGAAGTACATGAGCGCCGCCCCCCACGCGCTCCGCGGCACCACGCGCAGATCGACCTGCACGCTCGGGCGGTCCTCCGCGTCGCCGGCCTTGCCCTCGAACTCCCACCGGCCCAGGTCGATATCCAGCGCGAACCGCACGCTCGACTTGGTCTCGCCCGACGCGATCACCGCGACCACGCCCGGCATGGTGCAGAAGGCGGCGCCCGCCGCCTTCGGATCGTCCGCGCTGACGAGGATGTCGATATCGCCGATCGTCTCCTGCCCCCGGCGCAGCGACCCGGCGTACGCCGCCTGCGTGACACCCCCGACCGTGCGCATGTGCTCGACGATCGCCATAGCCACGGGCATCGCGACGCCCAGGTGGAGCCTGCCGGTGTCCTGCTCGGCGTAGGCGATGGCGCGGGCGATCTTCTCGACGGCCTTCTTGCCCATGCGGGGCAGCTCGAGGATCGACCCGTCGGCGATGATCGCCTTGAGCCCCGCGAGGTCGGTGATCCCCCGCTCCTGCCACAACATGCGCACGGTCTTAGGCCCCAGGCCCGGGATATCGAGCAGCCGCATAAGACCCGGCGGCACCTGGGCCGCGAGGGCGGCGTGCTCGGCGATCCCCCCGGTCTCGGCCAGCTCGATGAGCTTGTCTGCGATCTTGGCGCCGATGCCTTCGATGGCGATGAGCCCGGCGCGGTCGAGCGTCGCGAGGTCGCGCGTCTCGCCCTCGATCGCACGGGCGGCCCGCGCGTGGGCGTTGACCTTGAACGGGTTCTCGCCCAGGAGCTCGAGCATCTGGGCGATCTCGTTGAGCAGGCGGATGGCGGTGTGGTTGAAGCTCATGGGGGATGGTAGTCGGGGGTGGTGCGGGGCTGTGAAACCGCGGAGCACGCGGAGAGCGCGGAGCGAAGCAGGAGGGTACCGGCCGCACAGGCATGGAGGTCGGGGCAAAGGGCCCGCCGCGGATGAGCCCTGGGTCGCGCGCTCCATAACGAGCGGCGCGTGTCGCACAGAGTCCGTCCGCGCGATCGTCAGCCCCCGGCCATCCTCCGCGCTCTCCGCGTGCTCCGCGGTTCACCCGACATCGCCGAGGCCGAGAGTCTCGCCGTAGGCCTTGAGCAGCCGGCGCAGCAGCGTCCGCTCCTCGGGCTTGGCGAGGGCGGGGCTCTGCTCGATCCAGGCCCGGGCGTCGCGCCGGGCCATCGCCAGGAGTTCGCGGTCGCGCATCAGGTCGGCGACCTTCATGGGCGAGGCCCCGGACTGGCGGCTGCCGAACACCTCGCCGGGGCCCCGGATCTCCAGGTCCTTCTCGGCGAGCACGAACCCGTCGCTGGTCTGGGCGAGGACGCCCAGCCGCTCTAGGGCGTCCGGCGTCGAGGGCTCGCCGATGAGGATGCAGTACGACTTGGCCCCGCCCCGCCCGACGCGCCCGCGAAGCTGGTGGAGCTGGGCGAGCCCGAACCGGTCGGCGTGCTCGACGACCATCACCGTCGCGTTGGGCACATCGACGCCGACCTCGATCACGGTCGTCGCCACCAGGCAGTCGATACGCCCGCCGCGGAAGCGCTCCATGACCTGCTCGCGGGTCTGGCGCTTCAGGCGGCCGTGGAGGGCCGCCAGGTGTTTGCCCGCGAGGGGCCCGGCCTCGAGCTCCTTGAGCAGCGACCGCACGCCGGCGAGGTCGCGCTCGCTGGGCGACTCACCCTCCCCGCCGTCGATCGTCGGCACGACGATGTACGCCTGCTCCCCGGCCTCGACCCGCTGGCGCACGAACGCGTACACGCCCGCCCGCTCGGCCGGCGCGACCACCCGCGTCTCGATCGGCGTGCGCCCGGGCGGCAGGGCGTCGATCGTCGAGATATCGAGGTCGCCGAAGAGCGTAATCCCCAGCGTCCGCGGGATCGGCGTCGCGGTCATCACCAGGACATGCGGCGTCGAGAGCACCACCGGCTTGGTGACATCGGTGGTCACGGCCGCCCCCTTGACCCGCAGCGTCGCCCGCTGGTGGACGCCGAAGCGGTGCTGCTCGTCGATCACCGCGACCGCCAGGCTGTGGAAGGCGACGGTCTCGGTGAGCAGCGCGTGCGTGCCGATGATGATGTCGATCTCGCCCCGCGCCAGCCGGCCCAGGAGCACCTCGCGGTCGGCGCCGACCACCGCCCCGGTGAGCAGCCCGACGCGGACCTTGGACCCTTCGAGCAGGCGCGAGACGCTGGCGTAGTGCTGCTCGGCGAGGATCTCGGTGGGGGCCATGAGGGCCGCCTGGTGCTCGCTCGCCACCGCCAGGAGCATCGCGTAGAGCGCGACCACGGTCTTGCCCGAGCCCACATCGCCCTGGAGCAGGCGGTTGGCAGGCACGCTTCCCGTGATGTCGCGCACGATCTCGCCGACGACCTTGTCCTGAGCCGTGGTGAGGGTGAAGGGGAACCGGGCGCGGATGCGGGCGTCGATCTCGGCGCTGTGCCGCAGGGCCGGCGCCCGCAGCGCCTGGCGCAGGTGGGCCCGCTTGAGGAAGACCCCGAGCTGGAGCATGAGCAGCTCGTCGTAGGCCAGGCGTCGCCGCGCCTGGGCGACCTCGTCCTCGCTCCCGGGCCGGTGCATCATGCGGTAGGCCTCGGCGAGCGAGGGCAGGTTCCGCTCGCGTCGGAAGGGCTCGGGCAGGTGCTCCTCGATCTGAGCAACGGCGGCGTCGAGCACGCCGGCGATGGTGTGCTCGATCTCCCAGCTCTTGACCCGCTCGCTGGCGGGGTAGACCGGGCGGAGCCGCTCGCGCCGGCTGGCGGGCTCCTCGCCCTCGAGGGGCAGGAGCTCCCAGCGGGCGTTGGCGATCTGGAGCTTGTGGGCACGGCGTTTGAGCTCGCCCTGCACCCGCACGCGGGCCCCGGGGTGCAGCTTGTCACGCAGGTAGTTCTGGTTGAACCAGACCAGATCAAGCCGGCCGGTCCCGTCCATGAGCACCGCCTCGAACCGGGGATGGCTGCCGACGAAGTGCGGCCGGGTGGCGGTGATCTCGCCGCGGGTGCTCACGATCTGCCCGGGCACCAACTGGCCAATGGTGGTCTCGCCGGCCTGGAACTCGTGGCGCATGGGCAGGTGGGCGACGAGCTTGCCGAGGTTGGTCAGGCCCAGGGCGGCCATGGCGTGGGCACGCTTGGCGCCGACGCCCGGGAGCTTGTCGATGGGCGTGGTGAGGTCGGGGCGCTCGGGCGGATCGGACGGTGACGCCATGGGGGGAGGGTAGCTGAACGGGTGGAGG
>CAYJPX010000084.1:0-14894 GCA_964372195.1 uncultured Phycisphaeraceae bacterium | reverse complement strand
AGCCCGAGCACCTCGCCGGGGCCGACCTCGGGGTTCTCGGCGTAGACCCGCTCGAGCTCGCCGTGGAGCCGGTTCACCGTGAGGGCCGCGGGGATGCCGTGGCCGGTGACATCCAGGAGGACGACACTGAGCGGCCCATCGTCGAGCGCCCCGTCCCCGCGTTTGAGCCTGTGCGCGAAGAGGAAGTCGCCCCCGATCTGCCGCATGGGCTCGTACTCAAAGGTAAACCGCAGCTCGCCGATCTCGATGCCCGCGGGGAAGAGCGACTCGTGGATCCGGCGGGCGTCGACCAGCTCGCGGCGCATCTCGGTGTACCGGCTGCTCATGAACCGGAGCTTGAAGTCCTGCGTCCGCTTGGAGTGCCGCAGCCAGCACAGCACGAACCCGGGGACCGCAAGAAAGCTGGAGGCCACGATCAACGCGAGGGACAGCCCGATCCCGCGCGGGTCCTCCGGCGTGGCGCCGTAGGCCTCGGGCAGCAGCAGCCACGCCGCCGCGTTGGCCCCCAGCACGATCGCCATGGGACGCAGAGACTGCCACGCGGTCCAGGGCAGGAACCCGCAGGCGATCAGGTGCTTGATGAAGAACCAGCCCACATTCGGCAGCGCGCCCTCGAACCCGAAAGCCCGCATCAGGACATAGAGCAGCCCGTCGATCGTGATGAGCCACAGCGAGAGGTCAAGCAGTTGGGCGTCGCGCGGCCTCCGCAGCAGCGCGAACGCGAACGCCCCCGCGTAGACCGCCGCCAGCAACGCCGAGAGCGTCCAGAATTGCCAGGTAAACCGAGAAGCCCCGGAGACCGCCTCCCCCGAGGTCGGTGCGCCACCGAAAAGCACCGCCACGACCCCGCCGACGATCAACCCGAGCCCGATCGTGCCCACCACCGCCGTGAACCACAGGAATCTCTTGCGCAGCAGACGACCGGTCTCGGCACGAAACTCGTGGTGAAACTCGGTCGTGTACGCAGCGGATGTGCGGATGTTCTTTGCCAACCCTTCCCTCAACCCTTCCCATCCGGCCCGTCGGCGAGACGCCCGCCGGGTTGATTATGGCGACCCGCGGTTCGCCCCGGGCTCCCAGAGCACATCGCCCCTTCCGAGATCGTTCGCCGCCCGGCCGAGCACAAACAGGAGATCGCTCAGACGATTGCAGTACCGCAGCACTTCGGCGCCCGTCGCGTCTGGCTCGGCGGCCCTCAGGGCGACGATCAACCGCTCGGCCCGGCGGACGATCGTCCGCGCCAGGTGCAGCGCCGCGGCCGACCCGCTCCCCCCGGGGAGCACGAAGCTCGTCAGGGGGGCGAGATCGGCGTTCCACCGGTCGATGAGCCCCTCCAGCCGGGCGGTCTGGGCCGGGGTCACCCGCAGGGCCGCGCCGGGAGCCTCGCCGGGCGCCACGGGCGTCGCCAGGTCGGCCCCGGCATCGAAGAGGTCGTGCTGGACCGACCGCAGCACCTCGGCGAGCGAGGCCCCGCCCCCACCCCGGATCCCCTCCCTCTCGGCCGCCACGACCGCCAGCCCAACCGCCGCGTTCGCCTCGTCGACCGCGCCATAGGCTTCGACACGGAGCGAGGCCTTCGAGACCCGCGCGCCCGACACAAGCCCCGTCGAGCCGTCGTCGCCTGTTCTGGTATAAATCCGGTTGAGCTTGACCATTGGGGGGTTCACTTCTTGGCAGATCGGCGGCCGGCCTTGCAGACCACCTCTCCGAGCACGAGTGTACCCGATGCCCCCGGGGCGGTGCTCGCGCGCGGGCTCCGGGCGTGCTGGTCGCTGCGATCGCCCGAGCCGCCGGCAAGGGCGTCGAACCCCGGGGTCTCGGCGCTGGCCGGGCGGGTGCTGGCGGCCCGGGCGCTCGGCGACCCCGCCGAGGCCGAGGCCTTCCTCAACCCCTCCCTGCTCGGCCTGCACGACCCCTCCCTTCTCCCCGACGCCGACCGGGCCGCCGAGCGGATCCTCGACGCCATCCACGCCGGCGAGCTGATCGTGATCTACGGCGATTACGATGTCGACGGCGTGACCGCGACCGCCATCCTCTGGCACACCATCAAGGCCCTCGCCCCCGACGCCCAGATCCGGACCTACATCCCCCACCGCCTCGACGAGGGCTACGGCCTCAACGCCGAGGCCATCGCCGCACTCGCCGAGGGCGGCGCCGGGGTGATCGTCAGCGTCGATTGCGGCATCACCGCGTGTGAGTCGGCGCTCGTCGCCAAACGCCTCGGCGTGGATCTCATCATCACCGACCACCACAACCCGCCGGCAACCGCCGCGGAGATGCCCCAGGCCTTCGCGGCGGTGCACCCGCGCGCCCCCGGAAGCGCCTACCCCTTCGGCGAGCTCTGCGGCGCGGGCGTCGCCTACAAGCTCGCGTGGCGGCTCGTCACCATGTCCGAGGGCTCGGCGCGGGTCTCCAAGCGCCTCCGCGAGCTGCTCCTCCACCTGCTCGCCCTCGCAGCGCTGGGCTCGATCGCCGACATCGTCCCGCTCGTCGGCGAGAACCGCATCATCGCCCGCTTCGGGCTCGGGCGCCTCAAGCAGTCCCCCATCGCCGGCCTGCGGGCGCTGATCGACGCCTCGGGCCTCGACGGCGCCGACATCGACGCCGAACGCGTGGCGTTCACGCTCGCCCCCCGGCTCAACGCCTGCGGACGACTGGGCCACGCCCGCGACGCGGTCCGCATGCTCACCGAGGCCTCCTACGACGAGGCGTTCTCGATCGCCGACGAACTGAACGGCCAGAACGCCGCCAGACGCAAGATCGAGGAGGCGATCGTGGATCAGGCCGCGGAGATGGCCGAGGCCGCCGGCATGACGGGCCCCGACCGCCGCGCCATCGTCCTCGCCGGCGCCGGCTGGCACCCGGGGGTCGTCGGCATCGCCTGCTCCCGCCTCGTCGAGCGGTATTGCCGCCCGACCATCCTGCTCGACGACGACGGCGAGGCGTGCCACGGCTCGGGGCGCTCGGTCAAGGGCGTGAACCTGCACGCCGTCCTCGGGCACTGCGCCCACCTGCTCGAACGCTGGGGCGGGCACGACATGGCCGCGGGTTTGTCCCTCAAACGCGGCAACCTCGCCGCGTTCCAGGACGCCCTCATCGGGCAGGTCAACGGGGTGCTCGGCGAGGCGGACCTCGTCCGGACGCTCGGCTACGACTGCGAGGCGACGCTCGACGAACTCACGGTCTCCAGCGTCGCCGAGCTCACCGCGATGGGCCCCTTCGGCGCGGGCAACCCGTCGGTCCGCCTGCGCATCCGCGACCTCACGATCGCCGAGGCGCCCCGGCAGGTCGGCAAGCAGGGCAAGCACCTGCAGCTCCGTGTACGCGGGCACGGCCGGCTGCTCAAGTGCATCGGCTGGCGCTGGGGCGAGCACGCCGGAGACCTGGCCGCCGGCATGCCCGTCGAGATCCTCGCCAGGCCCATGCTCTCCGCCTGGGGCGGCGCAACGAGCGTCGAGGCGGAGATGCACGATCTGTGCATCCGCCGCCTCGATCGCCGCGAACGGGAGTCTCTCACAGTCTCCAGCGGGGCTTAGTCGTCGCTGAGGTTGAAGCTGTCGAGCATGCCGGCGACCGCCTGGTTGTCGGGGTCGGCGTCGTGGGCGGCGGCGAGCACCTTCTGGGCGTCCTCGTCCCGGCCCATCTCGGTGAGCACCACGCCGGCCAGCGTGTAAATCGCGTGCGGGTCGGTGACATTGCGGCTGCCCAGCTCGAGGTAGTGCAGCGCGTCGGCGAGCTCGGCCCGGCGACGGTGGTAGATCGCGTACAGCAGGTAGCCCTCCTCACGCTCGGGCGCGAGGTTCGACACCCGGCGTGCCGCCGAGCGGAGCCGGTAGGGGTCCTTCATCACCGCCGCGACATTGCCGAGGCCGATCCAGGCGTCGACATCGGCCCCGCCCTCGTCGTCCTCGGTCAGCCCGAGGTAGACCTCGCGGGCCTCGGTGTAGCGGGTGGTCTCGATGAGGCACCGCCCGTACATGTGCCGCAGGTCGCGCCGCCGGGCCGCGATCTCTTCGTCCTTGAGCAGCTTGCTCAGGCTCCCGGCCGCGTCGGCGTAGCGGCCGAGCGACATCTGCGTCTGGGCGAGGTCCTCGAGGATGTCCGTATCCTCGGGCGCGAGCAGGCGGGCCTCGCTGAACATCGCCAACGCCCGGCTGTGGTCGCCCTGCATCATCGCGATGTGGCCCAGGGTCTGCCGCACCCCGGCGTTGTGGTCGAACCGGTCGCGGCGGCTGAGGATGTACTCCTCGGCCTCGTCCACGCGGCCGGCGTCGATGAACATCTCCGCGGCCGCGACCACATACTGCGCTTCCTCGGGGTCGAGCTCCGCCGCCGCCTGGTAGTGCGTCAGCGCCTCGTCGTACGACGCCAGGCGCTCGTACACCAGGCCGAGGTAGTACTGCGCGTCGGTGTTCTCCGGCGCCAGCGCCTCCCCGGTGTGCAGGCTGTCGAGGGCCCCGTCGAGCTCGCTCATCTCGAGCTGGATCCGCCCGCGGAGGATGTGGCTCTTGGCGACCTGGCTGTTGATCGCGATCGAGCGGTCGATGCGGTCGAGCGCCTTGAGCAGGTCGCCCGCGAAGTACGACTGCTTGGCCATGTCGTACTCGGTCGCCGATTTCATCACATCCATCTTGGACATGTGCTCGGTCGCCGTCCCCTTCGTGTACGAGCCGCTGCCCGCGCACCCCGCCAACAGCGTGGCGGACAGCCCGGCGGCGAGGGTGGCGAGGCGGAGCGTGGTTCGTGTGCTGCGTGCGGTCATCGGTGGCCTCCCGGAGATTGGGGTGATCCAAAGAAAGAGGCCCGCCCGTTTCTGGGCGGGCCCCGGTGGCCCTCTTATCGGCGTTCCATGGTCCGAGTTGAATCAGTCCTCGTTATCGCCCGGAACATTCGTGTAACCGGTGTCGGACGGCGTGGTCTGGACGCCGGCGTCGTGGTTGCCCTCGGTATTGTCCAACGCGTCGGCCTTCTCGACCGCCGTGTTGAACGCCGCCATGAACTCGCGGAACGCCTCGCTCTTCCACCATTCCGCGGCCTGGGCGTACTGGGTCTGCTCGGTCGCGGCGGCCTCCGCCCAGGCGTTCATGAACTGCCCGAACTCGGGGCTCTGCCACCAGTTGTTCTCGGTGCCGGTGTCGGCGGCGCTGGCCGCGGCGTACTGCTCCTGGGCCGCGGCATCCGCCCAGGCCGCCATGAACTGGGCGAACTCGGGGCTGTGCCACCAGTCGTTGTCGGTGCTGTTGTCACCGGCGTTGGCCGCGGCGTACCGCTCCCGCTCCGCGGCGCTCTGCCAGACCTGCATGAACTGCTGGAACTCGGGGCTCTGCGACCAGTTCTCGCCCCCGGGTTGGGCCTGCGCGACCTGGTACGCCCCGAAGAAGTCGCGGAACTGATCGGTCGTCCACCAGCGGTTCGCGGGGTCGAACTCCTCGTTCTGCTCCAGCGCCGATGCCGCCGACCAGGCCACCATGAACACATCGAACTCGGGGCTGGTCCACCAGTTGGTGCTGTCGTAGGACGGCGTCGGGATTGTCGCGTCGCCGAAGTCGCGGCCGGGGTTGGCCACGCCCTGGGCGTAGGTGTTGGTGTTGTTGGGGGAGGAGTGCCCGGCGTGCCCGTTGTTGAAGTTCGAGCCGGCGGTGGAGTTGTGGTACTTCACGCCGTTCCGGCCGGTGTTCTGGCCGGGGTTCTGGTCCACCGCGGGGTGATCGCTCGCGACGCGGTGGTCCACCTCGGGCTGCGTGTCGGCCTGGGAGATATCGCCCCGCCAGCCGTGCTGGAGGATGTTCTGCTGGGCGCGGTTCTCCGCCGCCCCGTTGACGATGTCCTCGAGCAGGCTGCCGGTCGGCCAGTTGTCCTGCTTGTTGACCAGTTGCTCACGCAGCGCGATCGCCTGGGCATTGTGCGGCTCGAGGTGCAGCGCGCGCCGGACCTTGTGCAGGGCCTTGTCGGTGTTGCCCGCGGCGGCGAGCTGCTCGGCCTCCACCAGCGCCTGCGCCGCTTGGCGGCTCTGCGAGAAGGGCAGCGTGCCCTCCCGAGCCCCGGCCCGGACCTGCCGGACAGAGTCCTCGGCCCGCATGCCCTGGGTCACCAGCACCTGGTCGCTCACGATCGACGGCGTGATCAGGAAGATGATCTCCTGACGCTGGATGTCGTCGTCATGCCCGCGGAACGCCGTCCCGAGGATCGGGATGTCGCCCAGCACCGGCACCTGGCGCCGGGTCGCGGTGGTCGCCTCGCGGAACAACCCGCCGAGGACGATCGTGTGCCCGTCGGGCACCATGACATTGGCGATCAGCTCGTTGGTCACCTCGTCGGGGATGGTCACCGCGGCGCCGGTCGCGTCGGTCGCCGAGCGCAGCTGCGCCTCGGAAACCTGCGGCTTGAGCTCCATGCGGATGATCCCGTCGCCGTTGGTGAACGGGCGGAAGTTCAGCTGGGTGCCCGTGTCCAGGAACTCGACGCTCTGGGTGGTCGAGGTGTCGGTGGATGTGGTCTGGAGGTAGCCGACCTTGCGGCCCACGAGCACGCGGCCGGGCTGGCGGTTCAGCGTCACGACCTTCGGGTTCGAGATGATCGTCGTGCTGGTGACCTCGTTGAGCATGCGGAGGAAGACCGAGACATCGTTGCTCACGATGCCGGCCTTGAAGGTGCCGGGGCCGGAGATGTTGCCGGGGGTGCCGACGATCGCGCTCGCCCCGCCGTCGGCGGGGATGCGGCTCGAGCCGTCGCTGCCGTCGACCAGCGCCTCGACCGCGTCGAGGGGGCTGGCGAAGTCGGCGTAGTCAAAGTCGGCGATGATCGAGAAGTCCACGCCGAAGGCGTTGGCCTCGTTGAGCGAGGTCTGCACGATCGTCGCCTCGACGAGGATCTGCGCCGGCCGGGTGTCCAGCTCGGCGAGCATCTTGCCGATCGCCTCGATGTTCTCGGGGAAATCGTAGACGATCAGCGTCGAATCCGAGGCGAACTCCTCGTTGCCGGTCGGGGTCGTCAGGTCGCTCCACCCGGCGATCTTGCCGTTGGACTTGATCTCGCCGCCCTCGCTGAGCAGCGGGGTGACGAAGTCGGCCGCGTCGACCGCGCTGAGGAAGCTCAGGCGGAACACATGCCCCTCGGGCTGGCGGGCGGCCTCCTGGATCTCGATGAGCGTCTCGGCGGGGTAGACATAGATGAAGTTGCCCTTCTCGATGTACCCGTAGCCGTTGACATGCAGGATGGCCTCGAGCGCCTCGTAGAAGGTCACGCCGTAGAGGTTGGCGGTGATCCGCGCCGACACCTGGTCATTGGCGACGATGTTCCGCTCGCTCTGGATGCTCAGCATCTGGAGCACATTGGTCAGCTCCTCGTCCTGGACATGGAGCTCGACGGTCATGCCGTCGTCGTAGTAGACCCCGTCGGTGCGGAACTCCTCGTCCGCGCCCGGCTGGGCGGTGTCCTGGGAACCCCCTCCCATGAAGTTCAGCAGCGAGCCGAGCCCGCCGCTGGGCGCCGGCTCATCGGTGCTCTCCTGGGCGAAGCCCGCGGGGGCGCCGGCCAGCATGGCCAACGCCGCGGCTGTCAGAACGAAGTGAGGACGGCTGGTCTTGTCTGCACGGTTGTGGTGGTTCATCATGGCTCGTCATCCCCGCCGGTGAGCGTCGCGATCGGAAGGGAGCACCGACACCGTGTCGGCCCGAGCGCGAGGAATGCCATGCACTTGTCGTCCGCTCCCGACGGGGACTTGGGGCCAGTCTGCGGTTTGTGCCCGATATGACCCCGCACAACCGGAATACTCGCCGGCGCAGCCCGCCACGGGCTGGGGGGGTCGCCGGTCGGGCCGCCGGCGGCGCTGGAGTTATCGGTCGTCCGGCTCGACGACCACCGTCGGGCGCCCCGTCCCCGAAGCCACCCCGGCCGGGGGCTGCTCGGTGGTCGCCGCCGCCTTCGGATCGGCGTACACCATGCGCGGCGTGTCGGTCACCAGCTTGAGCCTCGCCCAGAGCAGGAGCCCCAGGGCCAGCAACAGCATCGTCCCGACCCCGCGGGCCGAGCGACGACGGACCGAGCAACCGTGCTTGCGTGCGCTACCCACCGTGCACCCCTCCCACTCCCTGTCCCCACCCACTCACCCATTCACCCATCACCCATCACCCATCACCCATTCACGCCCCCACCCCGCGTCACCCCCCGGGCAGCCCGGCGACCTTCTCGATCCTCACCTGCCCGGTGTACGGCGAGATATCCACCCGGAAGGTCGACTGATCGCTATCGATGTACACCGACCCCAGACCCGCCGCCGTGTCGCTCGCCCCGTCAACGACGGGGGCCCCGATCTCGTCAAAGACCAGGATCGCGTCGCCCTCAAAGTCGGGCATCCGGAGGCGCGCCCCGTCGAACCCGCCCAGGTCGAAGTCGACGACATACTGCCCGTCGGGCCCGCCGCTCAGGAACAGCGGGATGTACGAGACCCCTCCGCCCGACGACACCACCACCTCGGCGATGGTGTAGGTGTTGGCCTCCTCGTCGAAGAGGATCGCCCGCCGCTCCTGGTACGCGAGCGCGTCGGTCTGGGCGAAGGTGATGTCAGACACCAGCGTTCGCACCGCCGCGTGGATCCGCAGCACCTGCGCCTGGCTGGTGTGCGGGATCACCATCGCCCCCGAGATCCCGAGGATCACAATCACCAGGAGCAGCTCGATGAGCGTGTACGCTCCCCTCGAGCAGCGGCGAATCGGGTCGGCGTTCAATCGTGCGAGCATGGCGTTTCCTCGGGCCACCCCCGTGGGCTAGGGCTTGGGCAGGGGGTTGTCGTCGGCGTCAAAGCCGCCGGCCCAGACATCGCCGGTCGCCGGGTCGTACACCCAGCCGTAGTTGGTGTGGTACGCCCCGTCCGCGGCGTTGCCGAACACGATGAGCCCCGCGTTGGGGCTCCCGATCCACGGGTTGACCGGGGCGGTCTTCAGGTAGTCCTTGGCGGTGATCAGGCCGCCCCAGGTGCCGTTGCCCTCGGCCACATCCGGCAGCACATTGCCGTGGCGGATCAGGTACACCTCGACCGCCTTGCGCAGCCGCTGGACCTCGTGCACCGCGGCCTTCTTGGACGCGTCCTCGGAGGCCCCGAGGTACTGCGGCACGACGACCGCCGCGAGGATGCCCAGGATCACCACCACGATCAGGATCTCGACCAGCGTGAACCCCCGACTCGTCCGACGCATGGCAACCCTCCTTGTGGCCCCGGCCCCCTCACCCGCGGGGTGTTGCCGGAGCGCCCGCTTCAAGAAACGGCCCGACGCCCTCTCGAGCGGCGGGCCGGTCTGTCGTTCGTGCAATCATGAAGCCGGATCAGTCGGTCGCGACCGTCGAGATCTCGCCGGTCGTCTCGTTGTAGTACGAGGCGTAGATCGTCTCGCCGTCGAACACCCAGGCGGCGGTCGCCGACCCGGTCACGCCCGAGGCCACGACCTCGATAGTGGTGTTGGTGGCGGCGTCGTTCCAGGCGGGGTTGGCCGGCTCGGTCTTGAGGTAGTCGTCGCCGATCATGGTGCCGGCGGTGGCGTCGTCGCCCCAGCCGTCGACGGCGTAGTCCGGGTAGGTGCCGTTGTTGCGGGCGGCGAACAGCTCGTTCTGGTTGTTGAGTGTCTGGAGCTGTGTGGTGATGTTCCCGCCGCGGGCATCGTTGGCCGCGTTGGTGAACTGCGGGACGACGATCGCGGCAAGGATGCCGAGGATCACGACGACGATCAGGATTTCGACCAGTGTAAACGCACGATTCCGACCACGGTTACGAACTTGCATGCTGCGCACTCCTTCACACACGGGAAACATTTGCGAGCGGTCCGCCACCGGGCGGCCGGTTCCCTCCGGTTCAGACGGTCGCGAACGCCGCGGCCGCCGGGTCGAGGCGGGCGTGCTCCTCCGCACGCCCGGTCCCGACCCTGGCTCACAGGCCACGCATCGGCCTGCCCGCGACGGGGCTTGGGCCCAACGACACCGCGATCCCCAATCCGGTTGGGGCTGTGCGGGTTGCGCCAGACTTGCGCGATCAGTCCTCCCCCAACCCCCCTTGAGCCCGATGATTCCGGACTTTGGCGCACGGGTCCGGGAACCCCCTTCGCCCACCAACAGCCCAAAACGACACGCGGGCCGCCGGAGCGGCCCGCGTGCTTGAGATTCAGGTCGTGGGTCGCGTTGGGGGGCGACCCCCGTGCGGCCTACTGGCCGAGCAACTGGGGCAGGAAGTCCGCGTTGGGCACGCCCAGGGCGCCGAGCAGCGCCGCCGCCGCCGTCGACTCCTCGGCGGACTTGCTTTTGGCGATCGCGACCACCTGGGCCACCTGGCGGTCCTCGAGCTGGTTGCCGAACCGCTTGGCCGAATCGGCGACCAGGCCGAGCAGCGCCGCCCGCTCCGCCCCGGACGAGCCGATCGCCGCGTCGGCGATCGCCTGCTGGGCACGGCTGTCGTTGACAAAGGACAGCACCTCGGCGATCGACATCCGCCGCCCGCCGCTGGTATCGGCCACGGCGGCCACCAGCGACGCGGTCGCGTCCCCGACCCGGAGCACCGGGTTCCCGCTCACCGCGAGGTCGCGGAGGACCGCGATCGACCGCTCCGCGTACCCGCTGGCCTCCTCGGGCGTGATCGGCCCGCCGGAGGCGTCGAACACCAGCGTGTCGATGGCCGCGCCCAGCGTGTCCGCGGGCAGGCCCGAACGCCGGACCATCACCATCGGGTCACGCTCATAGAGCGGGGTCAACGCCGCGGCCTCCTCCGAACCGAGCAGGACCAGCATCGGCGTCGCCGCCAGCTTCGAGCTGAACCGAGCCTGGTCGATCACGCCCAGCGAGGCGTCCTTCGCGAGCATCGTCACGATGACATCGATCCCGGCCGCCTCGGCGATCTCCCGCTCCAGGCCCAGCGGGCCGCTGCCGCGGGGCAGGACCGTGTAGCCCCTGCCCTCGAGCACGCGCCGCACGCCCTGGTAGGCCTCGAGGTCCTCGGTGAAGACCACCGCGTTGCGCTGCGAGGCCTCCCGGATCGCACTGGCCAGCAGCGGGACGACCCGGTCGGCGCCCTCGAACGACTCGCCGGGCTGCGCCGAGCCGAACGCCAGCGCCGCCTCGTACTGCACCCGCCGGTTGGCGTACCCGAGCGCCTCGACCAGGGGCTGGCGGTCCTCGGCCCCCGACCAGAGCTGCGACCCGCCGGCGATCTCCTCGATCGCCGCGATCGCGGCCCGGGCCAGCGGGGTGTTGCGGGTGTCCAGGCCGCGCGCCAGCACGCGGGTATCCACCGCCATGCCCGCCGCGGCCGCGAAGTAGGCCGGGTCACGCCGGGCCGAGCTGTACGCGGGATTCTCGTACCCCTCGGCCTGCTCCACGCTCCGCTTGATGTTCGCCGCGACCCAGAGCCCCGCGGCGTCGAGGTCCTGGGCGTCCGCCTGCAGCGCCCGCTCGGCCATCCGCATCGTCATCGCCTCGTGGTAGACCCCCGTCTGGATCGGCGTCGCCACCAGCGAGACCGAGGCCGCGCTGGGCAGGTACGACCACAGCAGTTGGTGCTCCTCGCCCGGGAAGCTGGTCACCTCGGGGCGCTCGGCGTAGAAAATCTCGCCGAGCTGGAGAAACAGGCCGGACATCGTCGCCCCGTCGGTCCCGCCCAGGCGGGCGATCGCCCCCTCGCACGCCTCCCTCGCCTCGGGGGTCGAGGCCGACTGGGCGGCCTCGGCCAGGAACGGCACCGCGGTCCGGTAGCCCTTGAGGCCCAGGACATCCGCGATCAGCTCCTGCCGCGGGCCCTTCTCGCTGCCCAACGCCACGCACAGCGGCATCACCGACTGCGAACCCATCTCGATCAGGATCTGCTGGGCGATCGCCTGCAGCTCGGGGTTGGACGAATCGACCAACGCCTCGAACAACTGCGGCGCGGCGTACTCCCCGGCCGTCAGCAGCCGCTGCGTCGCCAGGTACCGGCCCTGCAACTGCCCGGTGAGCAGCTCGATGTTGCGGTCGATCTCCTGCGGCGAGCGGGCCCGCTCGAGCCGCCCCTGCTCGTAGCGACCCTCCAACGCCGCGGCCGTCGCCTCCAACGCCCCGCCCGGCTGGGAACGCATCGCCTCCCCGATGGCGCTGCGGAACCGCTGGTACTCGCCGCTGGAGTCCACCAGGTCGGTGAACGCCTGCGGCGGCAGGTCGCCGGCGAGCAACTGCTGCCCGATGAGCTCCGCCGCGTCGTTGCGGTTGATGAGCACATAGTGGATGAAGTCGCGGAGCTTCTGCTCCGGAGTCGCATCGTCGGCGGGCTGGGCGAGCACGCTCCCGGCAGAGGCCCAGAGCGTCACCGCTGACGCCACGACACAGAGAACACGACCGGTCGGCGTTCGGCGCACGGTTCACTCCTCGATGCAAGCCGGGGCGCCCTGGCGACCCGGGCCGGATTGCTCCTGCTTCGGTCCTGCGTGGCCCTGGGGGACCACGCCGGGGCATCCGCCGCCCCGGCTGTGACCAACGGTACGCCCGAAAGTCCCGGGAAGATGCCGCTTCTGTTCGAAGCCGGGTCGGCCAATGTACACACTCAACGCTCGGGGTGTCAATCCGGGGGAACCCGCCGGGCACACCCCGGACCAGGCCCGCCGTCGCCGGCAGGGTCCCTCTCCGGCAAAACACCCCCCATAAGTAGTCCGGGAACACCGAATTCGTCCCCCGCACGCCCCACCGGTCAAGCCGGGGGCCTGCATCGCCGATCGGCTCTTCCGGGTGGAGGCGGCGCTCGGCACGCCCACTTCAGATGTTTTGGAGAGGTGAGACGATGCCCATCGAAAAGGATGTTCTGACAACCGGCGAAGTGGCGAAGATGTGCAATGTCGCCCCCCGGACCGTCTCCAAGTGGTTCGACTCGGGGACCCTCAAGGGCTACCGAATCCCCGGTTCAAAGGACCGGAGGATCCCCCTGGGCGAGCTGCTCAAGTTCATGAAAGCCCACGGTATACCCCTCGAGGGCCTCAACAGCGGCCGGACCCGTGTCCTCATCGTCGACGACGACGCCGATGTCGTCGATGTCCTCCGCAAGGTCCTCACCGAGCAGACCAACTACGAGGTCGCCACCGCCACCAGCGCCTTCGAGGCCGGACTCGAGTGCGAGAAGTTCAAACCCCATGTCCTCCTGCTCGACGCCCACCTCGGCGACGGCGACTCGCACAAGGTCGCCAAGCTCGTCCACTCCAGCGACTCCCTCCAGATGACCAAAATCGTCGCCATGAGCAGCAAGCTCACCGACACCCAGGCCCACAGCCTGCGCTCCAACGGCTTCGAGGGCTTCCTCCGCAAGCCCTTCCAGGTCCGCCAGGTCGTCGAGGCCATCGAGGCCGCCACCAATCTCGTCCGCTAACGCCAGGTCTCCCAGAAGACCAGACTGGGAAACCCAACGCAACAGGATGCCCCGAGAGCCTGCTCCCGGGGCTTCTTTTTCTTTCGCTCCGGCCCGCCCGGCGCGTCAGGGCGTCTCTTTGAGGATCCGCGCCAGCACATCCCGCGCCGCCGCCAGGTCGCCCTTGTCGATCATCTCCGTCACCGTGTGGATGTACCGCGTGCCGACGGTGATCCCCACCGCCTTGGCCCCGGCGGCCGCCTGCTGCGCCGCGGCCCCGTCCTGCCCGCCCGCGCGGAGGATGGTCCTCTGGTAGGGGATGCTGTGCTTGATCGCGATCGCCTCGACCGTGTCGACCAGCTCGTGGTCGGCGATGAACGAGCTGTCCTTGACATGCAGCCCGAACCCCTTGCCGTGCCAGGTCACCGCCTCGCTGTCGGGCACGCCCGGCGTGTCGCACGCCAGCGTGACATCGATGCCCAGGCCGATGCAGGGCTTGACGGCGTAGCTCGCGGTCTTGGCGCCACGGAGGCCGACCTCCTCCTGCGTCGTGAACGCGACGATCACCTCGCACGCGTGCGAGCCGCCCAGCCGCACCAGCTCCCGCACCGCCTCGATGCCCAGCCAGCAGGCGACGCGGTTGTCGAGGGCCTTGCTGGTGAACTTGTCCCCCATCTCGCGGGCCGGCTCGTCCATCACGATGAAGTCGCCGATCTTCACATGCTTCTTGACATCGTCGGCGGCCAGGCCGATGTCGACGAAGAACTCCTTCACCGCCGGCACCTTGGTGCGCTCCTCAGGGGCCGAGATGTGGATCGGCCGCCCGGCGGGGTTCATCACGCCGTGGTAGTCCCGGTTCTTCGTGCACACCAGCACCCGGCGCGAGAACAGATTCCGCGGGTCAAACCCGCCGGCGGGATCGACCCAGATGAACCCCTTGTCGTCAATGTGCGCGACATGGAACCCGATCTCGTCCATGTGGCAGAGCAGCATGACCCGCGTGGGGTCCGCCTTGCGCCCCCTCGCCTTGCGGGTGCAGATCAAGGAGCGCATCGCGTCGGTCTCGACGGTGTCGAAGAGCCCCTCGATCTCGCGCTCGATCAGCGCCCGCACGCGCTCCTCCCGCCCGGGCACGCCGGGCGTCTCGCAGAGCCGTGTCAGCAGGTCGAGGTTGAGACCGCCCGAGCGGGCGGCTCGCCTGGCGGCCGGGGCCTTCGAGCCCTGCTTCGCCGACTTCTTCGCGGTGCGCTTCGCCATGTCGTTGTCCTTTCGCCAGATACTTGGAGCGTGATTCCGATCGCCCTCCTCCACGCCAGAGCGTAGGGGGCCGCCCATACACTCCGCCATGAGCCTCCACAGCCCGCTGACCCAGGCCCACCTCGACCGGGGCGGCTCCATCCTGCCCTACCCCGACCCCGCCGACCCCGCCCGCTTCGCCGCGGTCGTCGAGGCGTTCGGCCCGATCGAGCTCGAGTACGCCGCGCTCCGCAAGGGGTGCGTGCTCCACCCCCAGCCCCCGCGGGGCGCCGTCGCTGTCCGCGGCGCCGACCCC
>CAYJPX010000083.1:0-15481 GCA_964372195.1 uncultured Phycisphaeraceae bacterium | reverse complement strand
AACTGGCCCGGCCTGATCATCAGACACGGGCGGTAATACCCGCCGCGCCCCCCCTCCCACACACCACCTCCAACCGGAGTCCCACCATGCCCATCCTCCTCTCGCTCGCCGCGGCGGCGGTCGCCCTCGGCGCGGCCGGGCCCGACATCGCCCCGCTCGCGTCCAAGCCCCGCGCGACGCTCGACCTGAAGACCGCGCAGGGCGCGTCCGCCGTCGACGCCCGCTGGCAGGCCGCCGAGGTTCACCTCGTCAACGCGTCCATGCCCGCCCCCGACGCCGCAGGCAAACCCACCGGCCCGCCGCAGGCCACCCTGGCCGTGCACCCCAGGCCCGGCACGCCGGACTTCGACGCCGCGCCCTGGACCGACCTGGCGCCCGGCGAGCTCGAGCGGCGCCTCGGCCCCGGGCAAGCCTCGTCGGTCTGGTACCGCCTCTCGCTGCGCGTCCCTGAGAGCATCGCCGGGGCCGACCCGACCGGCGCGACGCTTGTCCTCGATCTGCGCATCGACGACTACGCGGAGGTCTGGGTCAACGGGCAGCTCCCCTACCACTTCGCCCAGTCCGGCGGGGCCGTCGTCGCCGGCTGGAACGCCCCAAACCGGCTCGTGCTCACGCCGAACGCCCGCGTCGGCGAACGCTTCGACATCGCGGTCTTCGCGGTCAACGGCCCCATCTCCGAGTCGCCCACCAACTGGGTCTGGGTCCGCGACGCCTCGCTCGAGCTCTACGCCCACCCGCGCGCCGTCGGCCCCGAGGCGGTCTCCGCCCAGATCCACCGGTTCGATCCCCGCGCGGAAGAGATCTTCCCCCGCACCACCACCGTCGAGCGCGTCGCCACCGGGTTCGTGTTCACCGAAGGGCCAGTCTGGGACGCCCACGACGCCTCCCTGCTCTTCAGCGATCCCAACGAGAACACCATCTACCGCTGGCGGCCCTCAGGCGGCGTGGAGACATTCATGCGCCACAGCGGCTACGACGGCGCCGACATCGCCGAATACCGCCAGCCCGGCTCCAACGGGCTCACCTTCGACCCCGAAGGCCGGCTCACCATCGACCAGCACGGCCACCGCCGCGTCGTCCGGCTCGACCCCGACGGTGCGCTCACGACCCTCGCCGACCGCTACCAGGGCATGCGCCTCAACAGCCCCAACGACCTGGTCTACCGCTCCGACGGCTCGCTCTACTTCACCGACCCGCCCTTCGGCCTGCCACGCGCGTACGACGACCCGCGCAGGGAGACCCCGCACGCCGGGGTCTACCGCCTCGACGGCACCGGCCTGCACCTCCTGACCACCGACCTCCGCGGCCCGAACGGCCTGGCGTTCAACAACAAGGAAACCGTCCTGTATGTCGGCGACTGGGACGAGGACCACAAGGTCGTCATGCGCTACCCGGTCGTCCCGGGCGGGGCCCTCGGACCCGGCGAGGTGTTCTGCGACCTCACCCGAGAGCCCGGCGAGGAGGCCATCGACGGCGTGAAAGTCGACGCCCGCGGCAATGTCTATGTCTGCGGGCCCGGCGGCCTCTGGGTCTTCTCCGCCGACGGCGACAAACTGGCGTTCCTCCAGAACCCCGAACCCCCGCACAACATCGCCTTCGGAGACCCCGACGGGCGCACCCTCTACATGACCTGTCACACGGGGTTGTACCGCGTGCGCCTCGGCGTCGCAGGCCCCACGCCGTAACCGCGCGCCCCGCCCCGGCATCTCACCACACGCACCCACGAACTCACCGCCCACCCGGAGGACCCCATGCTCACCCGAACGCTCCTCGCCATGACAGGCATCACCCTCACCCCGGTCCTCTTCGCCGGCGTGCCCCAGGTCCCGGGCCAGGCCCAGCAGGGCGTCGCCCTCCAGGCCGGCCACGCCGCGCTCGGACACACGGCGGTCGTCGCCGTCCACCGGCTCGACCCCGACAGCACCGACCGCGCCGCCTCGCAGCTCGCGGAAGTCCTGGACGCCGCGACCACTCTGGCGGGCGTCCACCACCTGTTCGTCGTCGACGACCAATCCCTGCTCGAGGTCTCCGGCGTGCGTGCCGCCGATGTCCCGACCTCCCACGGCGACGGCGTCGTCAGCGTCTTCCTCGCCCCGGACGGTGGCGTCCTGTTCACCGCCCGGGGCGACCCCGCCAACGCCGAACACGCCGCCCACCTCCGGGCCGAGTTCACCCGCACCACCCGCCCCGCGCCCGTCGACCACTACAACCTCCCCCCCGGCTCGGGCCTTGCGCTCCAGGGCTACGACCCCGTCGCCTACTTCACGGACCATGCGCCCGCGCAGGGCAAGGCCGCGTTCGAGTCGGTCTACCAGGGCGTCACCTACCGATTCGCAACCGCCGAGCACCGGCGCCTCTTCGACGCCGACCCCGCCCGGTACCTCCCCACCTACGGCGGCTGGTGCGCCAGCGCCATGGGCGACGGCGGGCGGAAGGTCGCGATCGACCCCACCAACTTCAAGGTCAAGAACGGTCGGCTTTTCCTCTTCTACAAGAGCGCCTTCGGCGACGCGCTGAAGGACTGGAACAAGCGCGAGAAGGAATGGGAGCCCGCCGCCGACCGCAACTGGACCCAGATCTCCGGCGAGACCTCACGCCAACGCTGACCCCCCCCTCCGGACCTGCCCGCCCCGACGGGCGGCAGGCCCGTTTCACCACGCGAGGAACGACCCATGCTCATCACCCCGAGCCTCGTGACACTGCTCTCGCTGGCCCCCATCGTCGGCCCCCTCCCCGCCGGGCCCGACGGCGACGCCCGCATGCGGGTCGAAGCGGTCGAATCGATCGCGGTGACCGTCGACGACCTCGACCGCGCCGAAGCCTGGTACACCCAGGTGCTCGACTTCCGCCCGGAGTGGCGGCGCGAGATCGCCGGCGAACAGGCCGAACGCCTGCTCGGCGTCTTCGGCGCCAGGGCCCGCGTCACGCGCCTCCGCCTCGGCGACGAGCACCTCGACCTCATCGACTTCCTCACCCCCGAGGGCCGCCCCGTCCCCGCCGACTCGTCCGCCGGAGACCTCTGGTTCCAGCACATCGCTATCATCGTCAGCGACATGGACGCCGCCGTCGCACGACTGGCCGAGCACGGCGTCCGGATCGCCTCCAGCGGCCCGCAGCGCCTACCGGACTGGAACCCCAACGCCGGCGGCATCGAGGCGATGTACTTCCGAGACCCCGACGGCCACTTCCTCGAGGTCCTGCACTTCCCCGAGGGCAAGGGCGACGCCCGCTGGCACACCCCCTCGGACCGCCTGTTCCTCGGCATCGACCACACCGCGATCGTCACCCCCGACACCGACGCCAGTCTCCGCTTCTACCGCGACACCCTCGGCCTCCGCGTCGTCGGCGCCAGCGACAACCACGGCCCCGAGCAGGACCGGCTCAACGGCGTCTTCGGCGCCCGGCTGCGCATCACCACCCTCCGCGCCGACGCCGGCCCCGCCGTCGAGCTGCTGGAGTACCGGACACCCCGCGGCGGACGCCCCATGCCCCCCGACACCCGCGCCCACGACCTCTGGCACTGGCACATCGCGATGCGCCTGCCCGAGGCGCCCGCCGACGCCGACCTGATCGAGGGCGCCGGCGGCGCCATCGTCACCGCGATCCCCACCGACGCCGACCTCCCCACCGCCGACGCCGGGCCCGCCACGCTCGCTAGAGACCCCGCCGGGCACGCCGTCCTGCTCTTCACACGCTGACACCCGCAACGAGGGAGAACCCCATGCCCACCCGTCTCGACGAATCCCTGGAATGGCTCGAGCCCGACGGCCTGGGCGGCTTCGCCATGGGCACCGCCACCGGCGTCCGCACCCGACGCTACCACTCCCTGCTGACCGTCGCCGACCACCCGCCCTCCGACCGCGTCCACCTCGTCAAGGGGTTCGACGCGTGGGTCGAGTCGCCCGAGGGCCGGTTCGCGATCTCCTCGCAGCGGTACCCCGGCGTCGATGCCCACCCCGACGGCGCCTCACACCTCAGCGCCTTCGAGCACCACCCGTGGCCACGGTGGACATACCGACTGCCCACCGGCCTGGTGATCGAGCAGGAGCTCGTCGTGCTCCCGGAGCGCGAGACCGTCCTGCTGCGGTGGCGAGCACCCGGCGCCGGCGCGAGCGTCCGGCTCATCGTGCGCCCCTTCCTCGCCGCCAGCGGCCTGCACACCACCCAGCACCGCAACCCCGACGCCCACACCGACCCGACCTGGCTCGGGCCCGCGACCCTCTCCTGGCAGCTCTACATGGGCTCCACGCCCGTCGCCGCCGGCTCCAACGGCCGCTACCGCCACGACCCGGCGTGGTACGAGAACTTCCTCTACACCGAAGAGGCCGAGCGCGGGCTCGACTGCACGGAGGACCTCGCCTCGCCCGGCGAGTTCGAGTTCTCCCTCGACGACGGCGCGGAGGCGGTCCTGGTGTTCCGCGCCCGAAAGCCCGCGACCGACCCCGACGCCGACGCCCACGCCGTCGCCCAGTTCGTCGCCGCCGAGTGGGACGCCGAGGCCAGGCGACGCGCCCGGGCCGAGTCTCCCCTCCACCTCAGCGCCGACGCCTACATCGTCCGCCGGGGCGAGGGCAAGACCATCGTCGCCGGGTACCCCTGGTTCGAGGACTGGGGACGCGACACCTTCATCGCCATGCGCGGCCTGTGCCTGGCCACCGGCCGCCTCCGCGAGGCCGGAGACATGCTCACCCAGTGGGCCTCCGCCGTCAGCGAGGGCATGCTCCCCAACCGGTTCGTCGACGCCGGCGGCGCCCCCGAGTTCAACTCCGTCGACGCCTCGCTCTGGTATGTCGTCGCCGCCGGCGAGTTCCTCACCGCCGTCAACGGCAAACGCAAGCGATACCGCGAGATCGAGGCGACGATCCAGGCCATCCTTGAGGGCTACTCCCGCGGCACTCGCTACAACATCCACGCCGACTCCGACGGCCTCCTCGCCGCCGGCCAGCCCGGCGTGCAGCTCACCTGGATGGACGCCAAGGTCGGCGACTGGGTCGTCACCCCCCGGATCGGCAAGCCCGTGGAGGTCCAGGCGCTCTGGATCAACGCCCTCGCCGCCGGCGCCGCCGTCTCGCCCGAGTGGGAGCGGCTCCAACGCCTCGCCACCGCCTCGTTCGCCAAGCGGTTCTGGAACGCCGAATGCCGGTGCCTCTTCGATGTCATCGATGTCGACCACCAGCACGGGCGCAACGACGACTCCATCCGCCCCAACCAGTTGTTCGCGGTCGGCGGCCTGCCGCTGCCGATCCTCGCCGGCGACCAGGCCGCGAGCGTTGTGGACCGAGTCTCCCGAGACCTGCTCACCCCGGCGGGGCTCCGCTCGCTGGCCCCCGGCTCGGCCGGCTACCGCCGCCGATACGAGGGCGCCCCGCTGGACCGCGACGGCGCCTATCACCAGGGCACGGTCTGGCCCTGGCTCCTCGGCCCGTTCGTCGAGGCCTGGCTCCGCGTGCGCGCCCAGACGCCCGAGCACGCCGCGGAGGCCCGTCGGCGCTTCGTCGGGCCGTGGCGCGACCGGCTGACCGAAGGCGGCCTCGGGCACATCTCCGAGATCCTCGACGCCGATCCGCCGCGCCGCTCCCGCGGATGCCCGTTCCAGGCCTGGTCGCTCTCGGAGCTGCTCCGAATCGAGGCCCTGCTCCGGCGCATCGAGCGCGCCGACGCCCGACCGGCGGACCCCACGCCGGGACGCCACGCCCACGAACAGGCGACCCTGCACGCCCCGCGAGCCCACGCAGCGCTGCCCGCCCCCGCGTGAGCGGGGCGCGGGCGGCCGGTGGCGTGCTCGCGCGGCGAGCCCGCGCAGTGCAGCGAATCCACGAACAGCCCGATCCCAGCAGCGCCCCGGCGCGCCCAGGCGCCCAGGCGCGCGCAACGCCGGCCCCTCGCCGAGCCGCGAGAACGCGACCGGCGCCGGAGCCCACCGCCTCAAGACCGCTTGACCGCCGCCAGAACCGCGAGGATCAGACCCTCCGGCGCCGCGGCCTCCGCCGCCGGGCGCTCCGGGCTCTCCCGAAGCGCACGCACCAGCGCGATCGACCGCTCGTACTCGGCCAGATAGTCGCGGCACGCGCCGCACACGGCCAAGTGCGACTCGAAGCCCGCCCGGCGGGCGGCGTCAAGCTCGTCGGCCACATAGGAGTCCAGGAACTCAATCAGCTCGCGACAGGTGAGATCGCTCATGATCCAAACTCCTCTTCCAGCAACGAACGCAGCGCCTGGCGAGCCCGGTGAAGGCGGACCTTCGCGAGGTTCTGGCTGATGCCTAGAACCGCCGAGGTCTCCGCCGTGTCCATGCCCATCAGGTCCCTCAACATGATGATCTCACGGTAGGAATCCGGCAGGGCCTCGACGGCGTCCCGGACCGCCCGGCGGGTTTCCTCCCGCTCCATCGGCGACCGATCGGCCCCGGCCCACGACTCTCTGACCCCCTCCCGGTGACCATCGTTACGGAAAACCGGCAAAAGAGTCTCGATTGACCGCTCCCGGCGCCGCCCCCTGGTGCGAAGCTCCTGCAGCGCCACATTCGTCGTAATGCGCCGCAGCCAGGCCCCCAGCGCTTCGGGCCGCTCCAGGGTCCCCAGCGACCGCAGCGCCCGCACTACCGCGTCCTGGACGACATCCTGGGCACGCTGCTCGCACCCAACGATCGACCGGGCCAGCGCCACAAGCCCCGGCCCGTGCTCGGCGAAAAGCTGCCTCACGGCGTCCTCGCCGCCGGCCCGCAGCCCGCAAACCAGTTCCCGCAGGCCCTCCGCGGCGTCGCTCGTAGTCTCGAATGCAGTCATCGACCCCTCCTGGTTCTGTGGCCGCGGGCCGATGCCCGCGCCCACCGACACACCTCTGATGCCGGCCGACCGCCGAACGATGCGGATTCTCCAGTAACCTGCCCACATTCCGGGGCGTCCGGTCCCACACGCACCACCCGAGGGGTCGCCGATGGACCGATACACACTGCTCCAGCCCTCCCGGTCGATCCCCGCTCTCCTCGGCGCCCTCGCGGCCGTCTGCCTCCAGGCCTGCGCCCCCCAACGGGGCGCCGCGCCGGACCTGCACGCGCTCTACGACCGGCCCGCCCAGCACATCGGCGCGTCGCGCAACCCGGTCGTCGTCATCCCCGGCATCCTCGGCTCCAAGCTCGAGGAGCCCGGCTCGCACCGGCCCATCTGGGGATCGTTCATCTACGGCGCCGCCGACCCCGACACCCCCGAAGGCGCCCGGCTCGTCGCCCTCCCCATGGGCGAGGGCCGCACGCTCGCCGACCTCCGCGACGAGGTCGTCCCCACCGAGGTGCTCGACACCCTCACCGTGGATGTGGGCCTGATCCGGGGCGTCGAGTTCGGCGCCTATGTGGACATCCTCCGCACCCTGGCCGCCGGCAAGTACCGCGACCAGACCCTCTCCCGGAGTTCGCCCGTCGACTACGCCGGGCTCCACTACACCTGCTACCAATTCGCCTACGACTGGCGTCGCGACATCTCCGAGCAGGCCGTCGCGCTCCACGAACTCATCACCGAAGCTCAACACAACGCCCAAGCCGCGACGGGCTCGCCCGAGCCGCCCAGGGTCGATGTCGTCGCCCACTCGATGGGCGGTCTCGTGCTCCGGTACTACCTCCGCTACGGCCCGCACCCGCTCCCCGCCGACGGAACCCCGCCGACGCTCACCTGGGAGGGCGCCGCCAATGTCGAGAACGCGATCCTCGTGGGGACACCCAACGCCGGCAGCGTGCTCGCCATGCGAGACCTCGCCCGGGGCGTGCGTTACGCCGCCCTCATCACGCCCACCTATCGTCCCGCCGTGCTCGGCACCATGCCCGCCGTCTACCAGCTGCTCCCCCGCCCCCGCCACGCCCGCGTCATCGACGCCCAGACCGGCGAGCCGATCGATTTCCTCCGGGCCGAGACCTGGGAGCGATACGGCTGGGGGCTCGCCGACCCGGGCCAGGACGCCGTCCTGCGCCAGCTGCTCCCGGGGGTCGAGGCGGCGCAGGCCCGCCGCCGGATCGCGCTCGACCACCTCGGCAAGTGCCTCGACCGTGCCCGCCAGCTCTTCGAGGCCCTCGACGCCCCCGCCTCCCCGCCGCCGGGCTGCACGCTCACACTCATCGCCGGCGACGCCCGGCCGACCGCCGACCAGCTCGCGGTCGATGCCCGCGGCGCCATCAGCGCCGTCGGCGAGGCCCCGGGCGACAACACGGTCACCCGCGCCAGCGCACTGATGGACGAGCGGGCCGGCGCCGAGTACCTCCCGCGCCTGCGCTCGCCGATCGCCTGGGACTCGGTGGTCTTCCTCTCCGAGGACCATGTCGGGCTGACCCGCGACCCGGCCTTCGCCGACTTCGTCCTGTACACCCTGCTCGAGAAACCCCGCCCGGAGGCGCCCCGCGCCGAAACCGCCCTCGCGACCCCGGCATCGGCCGGGAGGGGGAGCCCGTGATCCTGATGCGTGTCGTCCTCGTGCTGGCCGCGCTCTATCTCGGCGCCGGCCTGCTCTTCGCCGCGCTGTTCCATGCGCGGGGGCTCGAGCGCACCGACCCCGCCGCGCACGGCGCCTCGCGCGCCTTCCGGCTGCTGATCACGCCCGGGCTGGCGGCGCTCTGGCCGGTCATGGCCGTCAAGTGGCGGCGTGCGATCCGCCCCGGAGGCCGCCCGTGATCGCCCCGCAGCGCCGGGCCCACCGCCTCTGGTGGAGCCTCGCCGCCCCGCTTTTGCTGGCGATCACCGCGGTGCTGCTCCTGGCCCGCCCCGCCGACCCCGCGCGCCGGCCCGACCCGGCCCACACCCCGACCACCGAGGTGACGCCATGAGCGTCGGCTACAAGACCGTGCAGTGGAACACCCACAAGCGCGTCTACGACGCCGTCATCGCCGCCGGCATCATGCTCTACCTGCTCGCCTTCGTCGGCGCGGGCGCGGTCACCCACCGCCCGCCCCACCAGATCTCGCTCCCCATCCTCCTGCTCCGCGCCCTCGCGACGCTCGCCATCGTCATGCTCCACATCATCCTCGCCATCGGCCCCCTGGCCCGGCTCGACCCGCGCTTCGCCCCGCTGCTCTACAACCGCCGCCACCTGGGCGTGAGCTTCTTCCTGGTGGCGCTCGCCCACGCCACGCTCGCCGTCCTCTACTACGGCGGGTTCGGCGCGCAGAACCCCGCCGTCGCCATGCTCGCCGGCTACGGCTCGTTCTGGTCGGTGAGCGCCTTCCCCTTCGAGGTCCTCGGCTTCGCCGCCCTGGCGATCTTCTTCGTCATGGCCGCGACGAGCCACGACTTCTGGCTCGTCAACCTCTCCCCCCGCATCTGGAAGTGGATCCATATGAGCGTCTACGCCGCCTACTGGCTCGTCGTCCTCCATGTCGCCCTCGGCGCGCTCCAGGCCGAACGCACACCGCTCTACGCCGCCCTCCTCCTCGCGGGCGCCGTCGCGCTCGTTTCGCTCCACATCGCCGCCGGTGCCCGGGAGCAGCGCCGCGACGCCCGACAACCCCAACCCCACCCCCACCCCGCCGACGAAGCCTGGCTCGATGTCGCCGGCGTCGACGAGATCCCCGAGAACGCCGCCAAAGTCGTCTGCCTGGCCGGGCGCGAGCGCGTCGCCATCTTCCGCCACGACGGCAAGGTCTCGGCCGTCTCCAATGTTTGTGCGCATCAGGGCGGACCCCTCGGCGAGGGACGCGTCATCGGCGGCTGCATCACCTGCCCGTGGCACGGCTACCAGTACCTCCCCGAGAGCGGGCAGAGCCCGCCGCCGTTCACCGAGAAGATCCCCACCTACGAGGTCCGCGTCCGCGCCCGGCGCGTGCTGCTCAACCCCGTGCCGCTCCCGCCCGGGACCCCGACGCCCCCGGCCGTGATCCCCGATGCGGCGCCCGGCGCCGCCGAGAACGGAGAGCCGCGGTGCCCCACCCCAACAACCCGCCCCCCCTGTATGTCGGCTACCTCCCGCTCCCGGCCCCCCACCGGCGGCTGCTCCGACGCCTCCTCCCCGCGCTCGGCGTGCTCGTTGTCGCCCTCGCGCTCACCGTCGCGGCGCTGCAGCGCGACCCCGGGCCGGGGCGCTGGGCCCCCGACGCCGAACCGTTCACCGGCACACTGGTCTGCCGCCCCTACCCGATCCTCCTCCCAGACGATCCCGCGCGTCCGCCCCTGCTGATCGTCGCGCAAGGCAAGTTCGGGGCCGCGCCCCTCGCCGACCTGGACGGCGCGCGGGTCGAACTGCGAGGCCGCCCGCTCGTCCGCGCCGACGCCCACATGCTCGAACTCGACAGCGCCCACGCCCCCCAGCGTCTCGCCGGCCCCGCCCAGACAACGCCGAACACCCCGCCCACCCCCGCGGTGCTCCGCGGCGAGATCGTCGACAGCAAGTGCTGCCTCGGCGCGATGAAGCCCGGCGAAGGAAAGACCCACCGCGCCTGCGCCACCCTCTGCATCCGCGGCGGCATCCCCCCCATCCTCGTCAGCGCCGCCCCCGACGGCACGCCGGTCTACACCCTGCTCACCGACCGCAACGGCAACCCCGCCAACGACATCGTCATCCCCTACATCGCCGAGCCCGTGCGCATCACCGGCGCCGTCACCGAAATCGCCGGCCTGGCAGTCATGAGGATCGACGCAATCCAGCCCGGCCACTGACATCGCGGGCACCCCCGCCGACCCAACCCGCCCACCCCCGCCAAGCCCCCGCCACACCTCGTCAACCCCCGCCGGGCCCCGACACCCCCCCACGCAAAGCCAGCTTCCGGCGGCCAGAAGCGGGCATGGACTGGGACTGACGATCTATCCGATGACCAGGGCCGGACTTGAACAACCGCATCGAAGGCCCCATCAAAGGGGCCTTCGACACAACGCGGCGCAGAAAGCGGTTCGCTTTGCCCCACACCCTGTGATCCCCGGAGCCCGAACAGCAGCGCCGACCCGGACCCCACACTGACTCGGTCTGCGTGGCATCGGCTTCTCGAACATGGGCCGCCATCATCCCCGAAAGCTCTCTCTCACGCCGGAGCAAGTTTCGGGGTCAAGAATACCCGGACGCCGACTGGCGCTGCATCGTGGCCCTGAGCCGGTACGGGGGCCTGCGCTGTCCCTCGGAGGTGCTCCGGATGCGGTGGTCGGACATCGACTGGGATGGGGTTGCAGGCCACCGCTGGGCGCGCAGCCCGAAAACCGAGCACCACGAGGGCAAGGCGGGCCGGAAGCTCCCGCTGTTCCCTGAGCTCAGGGCGGTGCTGCTCGACGCATCCGAGGCCCACTACCGCCTGGTCCGTGATTCAGATCTCGAGCGGGCCGTGCGGGGCCAGATTCTGGCACCTTTTTCGGCACCGTCCCGCGCCGCCGGCACCAGACAGAAGCCGACAACCAAAAACAAGAAACTGCATTCTGACGGTTCTAGACGGGTTTGGGCGGCTCAGGCCGGGGAAACCAATGGGCGCAACAGGACTCGAACCTGTGACCTCATCCATGTGACGGATGCGCTCTAGCCAACTGAGCTATGCGCCCCAAACGGGGCCCGCCCTTGCGGGATCGGGCAACAGTATACCCCGCCTCTTCCGGACGGCCAGCCGCCCGGGTGGCCTGGCGGGCGCAGTCGACGCTCGTCGTGAGGACGGCCCGTCAGGCGGGCGGGGGCCGGGCCGGGTTCAGCGGCCGATCGGGACCGGGGTCAGGGGCAGCCCTCGCTCCAGTCGTTGAGGAACCGCAGGACATCCAGGGTGTTGACCACCCCATCGCCGGTGAAGTCGGCGGCGGGGTCCGCGTTGCTCCAGTAGTTGAGATAGGCGAGGACATCCAGGGTGTCGGCGGCGCCGTCGCCGTTGAGGTCGACCCGACACCGGGGGATCGCGCGGAAGACCTCGCCACCGAGATCGCAGATGTAGATCTCGCCGTTGGCGTCCTCGCCGAAGGAGGCGACGCTGTTGATCGACACGCCGCCGCCGGGCGCGAGCTCGGCGGTGCGATCGGCGAACTCGGTCTTGCTGCTGCCGTCGTAGCGGAACGACCAGAGTTTGGCGGTGCAGTAGTCGCCGAAGAAGTAGGTGCCCCGCAGATGGGGGATGGCGGCCCCGCGGTAGACCGAACCGCCGGTGACCGAGCAGCCCTGGCTGTGGGTGTACTCGTGGATGGGGAGCACCAGCCCGGCGTCGTTGCAGGTGCAGCCGGTGAGGCCGGTGCAGTGGAAGCCCTCCATGCAGCGCCAGCCGTAGTTGTTCCCTCCCGCGCTGCCGGCGGGCTCGAAATCGATCTCCTCGTAGTTGTTCTGCCCGACATCGGCGATCCAGAGGTCGCCGGTGGCGCGGTCGAAGCTGCTCCGCCAGGGGTTGCGCAGGCCGTACGCCCAGACCTCGCCGGCGCCGCCGCCTCCCGCGAAGGGGTTGGAGGCCGGGATGGCGTAGTTGGCGTCGGGGTCGTTGGGGAAGTCGTCCCCATCGATATCGATCCGGAGCATTTTGCCGAGCAACAGGGTTGTGTTCTGGGCGCGGTTGCCCGGGTCATTGCCGCTGCCGCCATCGCCGGCCGAGATGTACAGGTACCCATCGTTGGGCCCGAACCCGATCCAGCCGCCGTTGTGGTTGCTGAACGGCTGGTCGAAGGTGAGGACCTGGACAAACGAGTTCGGGTCGGCGATATCCGGGTCGCCCCCCACGCTGAACCGCGCGATCACCGTGTCGCCCGAGGCGGTGTCGGTGTAATTGACAAAGAACAGCCCGTTGTTGGCGTAGTCGGGGTGGAACGCCAGCCCCAGGAGCCCCCTCTCATTGCCCGATTGGCTGACCCGGCCTGCCAGATTCAGGAACGGGGTCGGGAGCACCGTGTCGGTAGTCAGGTCGAGCACGCGGATCAGCCCCCGCTGCTGGACGATGAACGCCCGGTCGGGGTCCCCGGCATGGGTAAAGGCCAGCGGGCTGGCCAGGCCCGCGGCGACCCGCTCGGTGGTGAGCGTGGGCTGGGCAAGGGCCGTGCCGATCGAGAGGGGAAGGGCGGCTACACCGCACATAAGGCGAATAGTCTTCATTTCTCACGCTCCTCTGTATTTGGGCTATTCGGTCCACCCTAGGGCAGGAACTTGCCGGGCACAAGAGTTTCCCTGGATTGAGCCCTCCGGTGGCCACCAGCAAGCGCCAATCCCCCGGGCGGGGCTTGCTCTGGCGGGGTGATGTTCTATAGTTGCCCCTTCCGCCTCACCGTGGGCGGGGGCCGGGGGTCCCACCGCGGCGACCCACCGGATCTGTGTACAAGGTCCATAGGACGGCTTGCCGTCCACCACCCAAGCGCCCTTGTCGCGGGCCGCCGGTGTCCTTCGGAGCATGTCTTCGGGGCGCCGGGGCGGTCGGTTCCCGCGGGTGTCGCTGCCAGGAACGCAGTCATGTCGAACACACTTGTCCAAGACCTTATCGAGTCGGGTATCCACTTTGGCCAGCGGGCCAGCAACTGGAACCCGAAGATGCAGCCGTACATCTACGCCAAACGCCAGGGCATCCACATCATCGACATCAAGGAGACGGTCAAGGGCCTGCTGCTCGCCAAGCGGCTGCTCGGCCGGGTCGTCGCCGACGGCAAGGATGTCTGCTTCGTCGGGACCAAGCGGCAGGCCAAGAGCGTGATCGAGGAGAGGGTTTCCGACATCAAGATGCACTATGTCACCGAGCGGTGGCTGGGCGGCACGCTCACCAACTTCCGCACGATCCGCAGCCGGCTCAAGCGGCTCGAGGAGCTCGAGGCGATCGAGCAGCACGACAACTTCGCCAGCTACTCCAAGAAGATGGAGAGCCAACTCCGCCGCGAGCTGCGCAAGATCAAGCGCAACCTCGACGGCGTGCGGGCGATGGACAAGCTCCCCGGCGCACTGGTCATCATCGATGTCCGCCACGAGACCACCGCCCTGCGCGAGGCCCGCAAGCTGGGCATCCCCACGATCGCCCTGATCGACACGGACGGCAACCCCGACATGGTCGACCTGCCCATCCCCGGCAACGACGACAGCATGCGGTCGATCGATGTGATCCTGCGTGAGCTGTGCATGGCGATCACCGAGGGCAAGCAGCAGCGGCAGACCGAGGGCGGCAAGGACGACGCCGAGAGCGTCGCCGGCGAAGAGCCCCGCCGGCGTTCGCGCCGCGCCCAGTTCCGGGCCGAGGACAGCACGGAGGGCCGGGGCGAGGGCGGCGAGCCCAGCAACGAGGCCGTCGCGACCAACGCCGAGTAATCCGCCGCCGCCGGAGGCGCCGGCCGCGACGAGAGCATCTGAAGAAACCACCCGTTCGCCCCGGCTCAATCCGCGGGTTCGCCGCGATCCTTGCCGCCGCGAACGGGAGCACACACTGACCCCCCGAACCGGGAGACACGAGAGATGGCCGAGATCAACGCCAAGGATGTCATGAAGCTCCGCAACTCCACAGGCCTGCCCATGATGGAGTGCAAGAAAGCGCTCGCCGAGGCCGAGGGCGACCCCGAGAAGGCCGAGACCCTTCTCCGCCTGAAGCTCAAGGGCAAGATGGACAAGCGCACCGAGCGCGCCGCCGCCGATGGGTGCATCTCCATCGCCACCCGAAAGGGCTCCGCGGTGCTCGCCGAGGTCCGCGCCGAGACCGACTTCACCGCCAAGAACGAGCGGTTCGCCAACGCCGCCCAGAAGGTCGCCGAGCTCGCCCTCGACGCCGCCGACGGCTGCGTCCACCCGACCGACGCCATGACCGCGCTGGTCGACGATGTCCGCATCTCGACCGGCGAGAACTGCTCGATCGCGCGGGTCTGCAAGTTCAGCAACCCCGCCGGGCGGTTCGGGTACTACATCCACCACGACGGCAAGACCGCCGCGATGATCGAGATCGAGGGCGACGCCCCCGAGGCAATCCTGCGCGATGTGTGCATGCACATCACCGCGGGGGTCCCGGCCGTGCCCCTGGGGGTCTCGGCCGGCGACATCCCCCCCGAGGCCGTCGAGAAGGAGAAGGCCTTCCGCCTCCAGCAGGCCATCGAGTCCGGCAAGCCCAAAGAGATCGCCGAGAAGATCGTCGAGGGCGGCATGCGCAAGTACTACGAGGAGGTCGCCCTGACCCTCCAACCCTTCGTGAAGGACCCCAGCCGGACCATCGCCGAGGTGATCGGCAAGGGCACCACCATCAAGGCGTTCCACCGCTGGATGGTCGGCGAGGACGCGGCGGGCTAAGACCCCCCGGCGGGGCGGGCACAACCGGTTCACACCTGGGCAGCCACGCGGCTGCCCTTTTTGCTAGGCTCTCTGGTCGCCCGGCGGATGTCCGGGCCAGGAGGACGCCCGCCATGGCATTCACGCCCGCCCCCGGAGAGCTGTACACGATCCGCCGCAAGGTCTTCACCATCTTCGGCGCCTCGTTCCATGTCTACGACCCGTCGGGCGCCGTCGTGGCCTTCTGCCGCCAGAAGGCCTTCCGGCTCCGAGAGGACCTGAGGCTCTACACGGATGAGTCGCAATCCGAAGAGCTGCTGACGATGCGGACCCGCAGCAT
>CAYJPX010000082.1:7793-15577 GCA_964372195.1 uncultured Phycisphaeraceae bacterium | reverse complement strand
CGAGCAACCGCGTGGCCTTCGCTCGAAGCTCGCTCAGACCACGGCACCCATTGCGCGCAACCGCGTGGCCTTCGCTCGAAGCTCGCTCAGACCACGGCACCCATTGCGCGCACTATTCAACTTCAACCGCACCGACGAGTTCGGCCACGGTCTCTCGCCCCTGCGCCCGCACCCACCGCTCCAGCCCCCGCCCGACCTTGACCGGCAGGCGCGGGTCGGCGAAGAGGCCGGTGCCGATGGCGATGGCGGTCGCCCCGGCGAGGATGAACTCGGCCGCGTCCTCCCAGCCGAGCACGCCGCCGAGGCCGATGATCGGGACGCCGGCGTCGCGGCAGACCAGGCGGTGGGCGTCGTAGACCAGCTTGACGGCGATGGGATGGATCGCCGGCCCGCTGAGCCCGCCGGTGGTGTTGGCCAGGCGCGGGCGGCGGGTGCGGGGGTCGATTGCCATCGCGGGCATGGTGTTGGCGATGCACAGGGCATCGGCGCCGGGGCGCTGGTTCGGGCCGTGGGGCTGGGCGCCCGCGTCGATCGCGGCGCGGGCGAAGCCGGCCACGCCGTCGGGGTGGCCGACCACCGCGGGGCTGAGCTTCACGATCAGGCGGGTGTTGGGCAGGGCGGGCCTGACGGCGGCGACGAGCTCTCGCAGCAGGGCCGGCTCGGCGCCGAACTCGGTCCCGCCGCGGACATTGGGGCAGGAGACATTGAGCTCGACGGCGGGCATGGCGTCGATGGCGTCCATGGCGGCGGCGACGCGCACATAGTCGTCGATGCTGAAGCCGGCGGCCGAGCCGATGACGGTGGTGGGCACGCCGGGGATGCGCGGGGCGATGTGGCGCCCGAAGTCGTCGATGCCGACATTGGCCAGGCCGATGGCGTTGAGCATGCCGGCCTTGGTCTCGAGGATGCGCCAGGTCTGGTTGCCCTCGCGCGGCTGGGGGGTGATCGACTTTGAGACGATCGCCCCGACGCGGGAGAGGTCGAGCACATCGGCGAGCTCGTCGAGCGTGCCGGCGGTCCCCGCGGCGAGGATGATCGGGCTGCGCAGCGGCATGCCCGCGAGGTCGACCGAGAGCAGCGGGGGGGCAGACATCGCGTGAGGATACTCGGGCGAGCCCCCGGGTGTCGGGCCGGGCTAGTCGCGGGGCTTGAACTTGGCGACCACGCCGTCCGCACTCACCGCGTAGAGGTTGCCGTCGACGAAGTGGTCGGGCTTGAGGATCTCGACCGCGGGGAGCTGGGCGCTGGAGATGACATCGCCGGTGGCAGGGTCGATGGCGGCGGCCGAGGCGCCGTCCCAGGTCAGGAGCTTGCCATCGCGCAGGGCGACGACCCGGCCGGCGACCTTCTCCTGGTTCCAGAGCTGTGTGCCGGTGTTGGCGTCGATGGCGCGGAGCCCCTGGTCGTCGCTTGGGACATAGAGCACGCCGGCGTAGTAGGTGGGGGTGATGTGGAGCGGCTGCTCGGTGCGGATGCGCCACATGCGGTGGCCGTCGAGGTTGAAGGCGTAGATGGACTGGTCGAGGCTGGCAAAGAAGACGGCTCCATCGCCCGCGATGGGGTCCGCCTCGCACCCGCCGAAGATACTGGCCTGGGCGACCAGCGTGCCGGTGGGGGCGTCGAGCATGGCGATACGGCCGTTGCGGGAGACGGCGACGACGGTCTGGCCGACGAGGGCGAGCTCGGCGTCGATGGGGCTGCCGAGATCGAAGGCCCAGGCGTTGACCGGCGGGCTGAGGTAGTGCGAGTAGACATGCCCGATGGAGGTGCCGTAGATCTTCTGGCCGGCGATCGAGACCGGGGCGGTGGAGACGACGCGGTCGAGGTCGTCGCGTTGGAGGATGTCGCCGGTTTCGAGGTCGATGATGGCGGCCTCGTTGTCGCTCGAGACGATCACGCGGTTGCCGTCGCGGAAGTTGCCGACGAATCGGGTGAGCGAGCTGGCGACCTGGCTGGAGTTCCGCAGGGCGCCGTTGGATGCTTCGAGGACGCTGATGGTGGCGGCGGACTCGTGGGCGACGATGACATCGTCGTAGGCATCGAAGAACTGGATGTGCTCGCCGCGCTGAACGACGGGGAAGCCGCGCCAGTCGAGCCTGTAGCCGAGCTCGGCGTAGGCGTCGTGGTCGATCTGGAACGCCTCGCGTCGGGCGTCGATCAGCTTGCTGGCTTCTTTTGCCGAGCGGACGCGGGAGGACGAGCCGCCGCCGAGGCCGGAGGTGGTGCAGCCGGCCGCGAGCGTGAGTATCGCGGCCATGGACGCGAACGCGGGCAGCGTGCGGAAGATCCCGCCGAATCGACACGCACGGCGGTGGTCCAGTTCGACCTTGGTCATGGCAGCGGCACTCCTGCTTGCGGGCTGGGACCCGCGGGCCCCGTCTCTTCGGGAGGGGCGTCTAGGCCCCGTGCTTTCGTGGGCGGCTGCCTTGCGAGCAGCGGCTGTGGAGTATCGAGGGTGGCGGCCTTGTGGTCAAGCCGCCCGATCGCCGTGCAGACGGTACGCCGCCGACCGCGGGCGGATCGGCGGGCGGTTGTCGAAGGGCCAAAGATGAGGCATGTTCAGCGGCATCATCCAGACGACGGGCCGGGTGGTGGCGGTCGAGGCCACCCCCGCGGGACGACGCATCACTGTTGACCCCGGGGGTTGGGGCAGGCACCCCAGGGTGGGGGACTCGATCTGCGTCTCCGGCTGCTGCCTGACCCTCGCGGCCGCGGTCGGGCCGGACGGCGTCCTGGCGTTCGACGCCATCCCCGAGACCCTGGCGAAGACCACGCTCGGCGGGCTGGCGCCCGGGGGGCGTGTCAATCTGGAGCCCTCGGTCACGGCGGCGACCTCCATGGACGGCCACATGGTCCAGGGCCATATCGAGGGGGTGGGCGAGGTCGTGGGGGTGGTGAGCGAGGGGGAGTACAGGGTTCGGATCGCCCCGCCCGCCGCCCTGATGGCGTGCATCGTGCCCAAGGGCTCGGTGGGCGTGGACGGCGTGTCGCTGACGGTCGCCGAGGTGAGCCCGGCGGGGGGCTGGTTCGAGGTGGCGTTGATCCCGACGACGCTGGATCTGACCACGCTGGGCGGGTTGGGGGTCGGTTCGAGGGTGAACCTGGAGACCGATATTCTCGCGAGAACCGTGGTGCATGTGCTCCGGCACTACCGGGGGCTGCTCGCCGAGGGCGGTGCCGGAGGCGGGTGAGACGCCGGGATTGACCCGGGGGGCTTTGACTCCGGGGTGTCGGGGCCAGATACTTGGGGGCAGATGTTTCGGAGCCGACGACGACGGACGCCGGGCGACCCAGAGGGGCGGCCCGGCCGAGGCGTGGTCAGGGGTTTTGCTTCTTGGAGGGCGTTCAGTCGCCCCCGCGGCCGGCAAGATCCAGCTCCGGGTCGGGAGTTTGTGCCCGATCACCGCCGCGGCCGTCGTCCTTCGACCGGCATGGGTGCATGCCGGGGACAGCGGACCGCGAGATTTCGTGGTCCCACCGCGTCGGCTCTTTTCCGGCGTGGGAGAGAAGGAGATGCGGCACGCCCCGCACAGACAAACCACTGCCCGGTGGTGTAATGGTAGCACATCAGTTTTTGGTACTGAGAGTCTGGGTTCGAGTCCCGGCCGGGTAGTTTGTGCTTCGTCTGTGGTGGTGGAGTCGGCCTGCGATGGCTGAGCACGCTGAACAACCCGGTCGCCCCGTCGCGGTCATCATGGCGGCGGGCAAGGGCACGCGGATGAACTCCGACCTGCCCAAGGTCGTCCATCCGGTGGCGGATCGGCCCATGGTGTGCCATGTGGTCGAGGCCAGCCTGCAGGCCGGGTGCGAGCGCGTGGTGGTGATCGTGGGGTACGGGCAGGGGTTGGTCCGCGAGGCGCTGGCGGGCTTCGGCGAGCGGGTGCGGTTCGCGGTCCAGGCCGAGCAACTGGGCACCGGGCACGCGGTGCAGTGCGCCCAGGGCGAGTTGGCGGGGCTGGGCGACGGGACGCCGGTGCTGGTGTTGGCCGGGGACGGGCCGTTGATCCGGGCCGAGACGCTGCGGGAGTTGCTGCGACGGCACGCGGAGACCGGGGCGTCGGCGACGCTGGCGACGAGTGTGATCGAGGACCCGACGGGGTACGGGCGGATTGTGCGGGACCGAGCGGGTCGCTTCGCGGCGATCGTCGAGCACAAGAACGCGAGCCCCGCGCAGCTGGCGATCCGCGAGGTGAACCCGAGCTACTACTGCTTCGGGCTCGGGTCGCTGCGGGCCGGGCTCGACCGGGTGGAGCGCAACGAGGCCTCGGGCGAGTTCTACCTCACCGATGTGCCGTCGATCTTGATGGCGGGCGGCGAGCGGGTCGAGGTGATCGACGCGGTCCCGGCCGAGGATGTGCTGAGTATCAACACCCCGGACCAGCTCGCCGAGGTCGACCGCATCCTGCGCGGGCGTCTGGCCGGCGCCGACGGAGGCTCGCGATGACGATGAACGACAACCACGACCTGAAGGTCTTCGCGGGCCGGAACAGCCGTTTCCTCGCCGAGCGGGTGTGCGAACGACTCGGCATGCCCCTCGGGGAGGCCCGGACCGACATCTTCCCCGACGGGGAGCTCCTCGTGCGGCTGCAGGAGGATGTCCGCGGGCGCGACTGCTATGTGGTGCTCTCGACCTGCGAGCCGGTGAACGACAACCTCATGGAGCTGTTGATCTTCATCGATTGTCTCAAGCGGGCGAGCGCCAAGCGGGTGACGATCGTGACGCCCTACTTCGGCTACGGGCGGCAGGACCGCAAGGACAAGGGCCGGGTCCCGATCACCGCCAAGCTGGTGGCGAACCTCATCACCGCCAGCCGCGCCGACCGCGTGCTCGCCCTCGACCTGCACGCGGCGCAGATCCAGGGGTTCTTCGATATCCCGGTCGATCACTTGTCGGCGACGCCGGTGTTCCTCGACTATTTCCAGTCGATCCGCGAGAAGCTCGGCGACCTGTGCCTGGTGAGCCCGGATGTGGGCAATGTCAAGGTCGCCGAGGGGTTTGCCAACCTGCTCGGCGGCGACCTGGCGATCATCAACAAGCGGCGGGTCTCGGGCACCGAGGTCGTCACCGAGCACATCATCGGGTCGGTCCGGGGCAAGACGGTGCTGATGTTCGACGACATGATCTCGACCGGCGGGACCATCTGCGAGGCGGCGAAGCTGGTGATGGACCAGGGGGCGGTCGATGTGATCGCCGCGGCGACCCACGGGGTGCTCTGCGGGAGGGCGATCGAGCGGATCGCCGCCTCGCCGGTCTCGAGCCTGGTCATCACCAACACCATCCCGATCGACAACCGCCTCGAGCCGCTGGGCGACCGCCTGCGCGTGCTGTGCGTGGGCGAGCTGCTCGGCGAGGCGATCCACCGTATCCACAACAACCTCTCCCTGAGTGCGCTGTTCGAGCGCACAGCCGGCACGAAGCGGTAGGGGACGAACCCACAAGCAGGAATCCACCGAGGAAGAAGGAAGAAAGCCATGAATGAGAGCCAACCAGTTCTGACCGCCACACGCCGCGAGCGCGTCGGCACCCGCTACTGCAACCGGATCCGCCAGGCGGGGGGGCTGCCCGCGGTGGTCTATGGCCACGGCCAGACGCCGGTGGCGATCTCGGTCGACGCCAGGGAGACCGTCCGCCACCTGACCAAGGGCGAGAAGCTCTTCGAGCTCCGCCTCGAGGGCGAGAGCGCCGGGCAGGTGGTGCTGATCAAGGACCTCCAGTTCGACCACCTGGGCACGAACATCGTGCACGCCGACTTTGCCCGTGTGGACCTCGAGGAACGCGTCGAGGTGCGGGTGGCGGTCCACCTGGTGGGCGAGTCGGTCGGGCTCAAGACCGCCGGGGCGATCCTGATCCACCCGACCAACGAGATCGAGATCGAGTGCAAGGTGGCGAACCTGCCCGACTACATCGAGGTGGATATCACCAACCTCCAGGCCGGGGGGATCCTCCACGCCGGCGAGATCACGCTGCCCCTCCCGACCATGAAGCTCATCACCGATGCCGACTCGATCGTCGCGCAGATCGTGGTGCAGTTGGAGACCGTGGTCGCGCCCACCGCCGAGGCCGGCGCGGTCGGCACCACCGCCCAGCCCGAGGTCATCACCGAGAAGAAGGACCAGGACGCCGACTGACCCCTGGAGCAGGCAGAGCCATGAAGCTGATCGTCGGCCTCGGCAATCCCGGTTCCCCATACGCCAAGACCCGGCACAACGCCGGGTTCATGGCTGTCGATCGCCTGGCCGATCGGCACGCGCCGGGCGCCGTCGTCAAGGCCCGCTTCCAGGCCGATTGCGTCGAGGCGTCGATCGCGGCGACCAGGTGCCTGCTCCTCAAGCCCATGACCTTCATGAACCTCTCGGGGCAGTCGGTGCTCCAGGCGGTGCAGTTCTACAAGATCCCCCTCGCCGACATGCTGGTCGTGACCGACGACCTGGCGCTGCCGGTGGGGTCGATCCGGCTCCGGGCCGGCGGCGGGGCGGGCGGGCACAACGGGCTGGGCGACATCGAGCTCCGGCTCGGGTCGGCCGAGTACCCGCGGTGCCGCGTGGGGATCGGGCCCAAGCCGCCGATGTTCGACCAGGCGGCGTTCGTGCTCTCGAGGTTTGCCGAGGAGGAGGCCGAGCTGGTCTCCGCCTCGATCACGGCCGCGGCCGACGCGGTCGAGGAGTTTGTCTCGTCGGGGATCGCCTCGGCGATGAACCGTTTCAACAGCAAGGTGAAATCGAGCCCCGAGTCGGAGGACGGCTGGGGCGTGCAAGAGTGAATCCCGCTGCGCCCGGCGACGCCGGCCACGGCCCAAGCGAAAGGTCCACAGACCATGTCCGAACGAACCAGTGTCTATGAGTCGATGTTCCTGATCAGCCAGGGCGAGGCCGCCGATCTGCAGGGCGCGGTGGCGCACATCGAGGGCATCCTCGGCCGCGGCGACGCCGAGATCGTCGCGATGCGCAAGTGGGACGAGCGTCGGCTCGCCTTCGAGATCGACAAGCAGCGCCGCGGCGTGTACATCCTGTGCTACTTCCGGGCGCCCACGCGGTCCATCGCGCACATCGAGCGTGACTGCAACCTCAGCGAGCGGATCATGCGGGTGCTGATCCTGGAGGCCGGGCACCTGAGCGAGCAGGAGATCGCCGCCCAGGACGACCGCCACGGGCTGGTGGCCGAGGCCAAGCTCCGCGCCCAGAAGGCCGCCGAGGCCCCCGCGGCGGCCCGGGTGGGGGTGCCCGACGGGGAGCCCGCCGCGGCGGAGTGAGGCGGGCCGGGGTCCGGCCTGCTATCCTTCCATGAACCGAACGCCCCGGGGCCGTCGCTCGGCCCGGGTCCGATCCACCCGCACCGAGGGAACCAAACATGGCTGGCAATTTCAACAAGGTCCTGCTGATGGGCAACCTGACGCGGGATATCGAGCTCCGCCACACGCAGAACAACACCGCGATCGGCAAGTTCGGCCTCGCGGTCAACCGGCGGTACAGCGTCGGCGAGGGCCCGAGCCGGGAGCAGCGAGAGGAGACCACCTTCGTCGATTGCGAGGCGTGGGGCCGGACCGCCGAGGTCATGGGCCAGTACCTCACCAAGGGGCGCCCGGTCTTCATCGAGGGGCGGCTCAGGCTCGACCAATGGGACGACAAGAGCACCGGGCAGAAGCGGTCGCGCCTGCTGGTCGTCGTCGAGAACTTCCAGTTTGTGGACTCCCGGACCGAGGGCGGGGGCGGCGGCGGGGGGGGGGGGGGGCGGCCGGGCGCGGGGGGGGGCGGCCGCGGGGGCCACGGGGAACGCGCCAACCCCC
>CAYJPX010000082.1:0-7783 GCA_964372195.1 uncultured Phycisphaeraceae bacterium | reverse complement strand
GCCCGCCGGGGCACGATCCGGCGGCGACCAGGGCTACGACGACATCCCGCCCGACGATGACATCCCGTTCTGAGGCGCGTGGGCCGGCGCGAGGGCCCCGGCCTACCATCACCGCCCCGGGCCGAGCGTCGGTCACGGGGAACCGTTGGGGTCCGGAGACGGGCTCCTGAACTTGCCCCGCCCCGGCGGGTGGGGCCAAGGACAGCGAAAGGACCGGCCATGGCGACGAAGACCATCAAGCTGCTGCTGACCGAGAATGTGGACAACCTCGGCATCGTGGGCGATGTGGTGAGTGTGCGGCTGGGCTATGCCCGCAACTTCCTGCTCCCCCGCGAGCTGGCGACGACCCCCTCCGACGACAAGCTGGCCGAGCTGGCCGAGAAGCGGGCCCAGGCCGAGAAGGACCGGGCCGTCCTGCGCGAGCAGCGCAAGGTCGCGATCGGCAAAATGGCGGGTCTGGAGATCACCATCGCGCGGTCGTGCAACGACATCGGGCACCTCTACGGCTCGGTGACGCAGCAGGATGTGGCCGGCGCGCTCACCGCGGCGGGGTTCAGCGTGAAGCCCCGCGAGGTGCGGCTGCCCTTCACCATCAAGCGGATCGATGACTTCGATGTGCTCGTGAAGTTCTCGTCGGACCTCGAGTCGATCGTGAAGCTCCATGTGGTCGCCGACCGGACCATCGCAGAGGACGACAAGGAAGAGATGGAGTTCGACAACGAGGGCGAGTGGATCCGCAAGCCCAAGAAGAAGCGTGGTGAGGCCGCGGCGCCCGCGGCCGCGGAGGCGACGACCGAGCAGGGGTGAACCGGACCGCGTCGGAGCACCGACAACCCGACCACAAAGGAACGCCCCGGCATGCCGAATGCCGGGGCGTTGTCATTGGGTTTCTGGCGTTGCCCGTGTGGCGAGGGCAGCTCTACCGGTTCTGCTTCTGGTCGAGCAGCAGCGGCTCCTCGAACCGGAAGATCTCCGTGGGGCCGACATTGAAGCTGACGATCGACGACTTGTAGGTGCAGAGGAAGAGCAGCGTCAGCTTCTGGTCGGAGCGGCTGCTGCTGAGCACGATCCCCGCGTCGGCCAGCTCGCTGAGCCCGCGGATGGGCTGGCCCGGAGTGAAGCGGATGTGGACCATGTCGCGGTCCTCGTAGACCCAGCCGACGGCCTCGTAGCGCAGGGCGTTGGTGTCTTCGAGCTGGGGGGGCATGACCCGGTTGGCGGCGGCCATGGCGACCCCGTACATGCTCCCGGGCTTGTCGCCGTAGACATCGACCTGGACCATGACGACATCGCCGGAGAGGTCGAACTTTTCGATGCGGAGGTTTCGGTCGACGATGCGCTCGGACAGTTCGGCGGGGGAGAACTTGGCCTCGCCCTCGGTGATGAGGTTGTTCTCGGTGATGCGCAGGCCCTTCTGCGAGCCCTTCATGATGGTCCGCCGGTTGGGCAGGGTGTTGCGAGCATAGACACCGTTGCGGTCGTACTCGTCTTGTTCGGCGTCGTTCCTGGCGTCGCCGTCGCCGGTGGGCTGGGCGGTGTAGACCTCGGCGCCGGCGATCAGCGACCCGTCGAGGATCGCCGCGTCGCGGTCGGCGACCGAGGCGAACTCGGTCACGCTCTGGCTGGGCTTGAGCTCCTGGCGGATGTTGCGGAGGTAGACCGCGATGGGCTCGAACCCGTCGGGGACGACGAACTCGAACGCCCAGGGCAGGGAGGCCGCTCCGGCCGAGGAGACCGCGAAGTTGGGCGACTCGAAGGGGAAGCGGGCGAGGGAGGTCTCGGCGCCCACCGGGTTGGCGATCACCGCGACGGGGTGGAGGTTGAGCCGCTCGCCCGTGGCCGCATTGGTGGCGACCATCCACAGCTGGCCCTCGGTGAGGGCGGTGAAGCTGCCCCCGCCGCGCTCTCGCAGGGAGGTCTCGAGCTTGAGGAGGACCCCCTCGATGCGGGCGGCCGCGGGGTAGCGTTCGCCGTCGAGCATCGTGGCGTCGTGGGGGCGGTTGGCCCAGCGGTCCTGGAGGAGGTTCTCGCCGTCGGCGGCGGTCACGCGGTAGCGGGCGGCGAGGGAGTAGTCCTTGGGCTTTGCGGTGTTGCGGCCGAGTCCCTTGTCGGTGATGCGCATGACCTCGGCGGGGTGCCAGGACTCGGGACGCCACTTGGCGAGCGGGTTGGCGGTCGCGAACGAGGCCTCGCTGGCGTGGGCGTAGAAGTTGCCGACGAGGCGATCGGCGGGGAGCCAGAGGCCGCTGGATCGCTGGAGGCTGGCGCCGGTGTAGCGCACGGGGGCGTAGCCCAGGCGGTCGGGCTTGCCCTGCATGGTGCCGATGGCGATGACGAGGATGCCGGCGGTGATGACCCCGGTGACGGCGCCGCAGATTGCGCCGCCGACCGCATCGGCCGCGGGGAGGGCCAGGGCGTTGGCGGGGGCGAGCTTGTCGGTGGCGACGCGGAGCACCGCGAGGCTCGCCGCGAAGGGCACGATCAGGCCGATCGCCCAGGCGTTGTACTCGACGAACTCGAAGAACCCGCGGGTCGGGGCCTTCTCGAGCAGGATGTAGGTGACCGGCTCCCAGAAGGCGAAGGCGAGGGCCCCGGCGATGACCACGCACGCCATGTGCAGCAGGGACGAGAAGAAGTGCCTGAGCACCCCGAAATAGGCCATGGCCAGCACGATGGCGATCACGAGCAGGTTCATGATCATGGTTCGATCTCCTGTGGCTCCGGGCTGGTGTGCCCGCCCGACGGCGGGTCTTGGCTTCGTGCGGCGTCGCGGGTTCAGGGCCTGACCCGGCGGGCTACTTCTTGGTTTCCTCGGCCGAGGCGGTGACGCGCATGATCTCTTCGATACTGGTGATGCCCTCGACGGCCTTGAGCAGGGCGGCCTGCTGGATGGTGGGGGCCCCGCGCTTGCGGAACTCGGCCCGAAGGGCGGCGAGGTTGCCGCTCTTGATCAGCTCCCGTTCGGTCTTGCCGAGCACATAGGCCTCGAAGACGCCCTCCTGGCCCACATACCCGATACCGTTGCAGACCGGGCAGGTTTCGGGCTTGTTCTTGATGAGCACCTGGCCGCCCTTTTTGAAGAGCTGGGGGACCTTGTCGGAGGGCAGGCCGAGCTTCTTGAGCATGTCGGCCGAGGGGGCGTACCCGACGCGGCAGTTCTGGCACAGCTTGCGGAGAAGGCGCCCGGCGATCACGCCGTGCAGGGGTTCGGCGGCGGTGGGGAGGCTGCCGACGGTCTTGCACCAGGTCTGGAGGGCGGCCAGCGAGCCGGCGGCCTTCAGCAGGACATACTGCCTGGTGCGCTCGTGGTCTGCGCGGCAGACCTCGAGCGAGCTGGCGGTATCGGGGATCTCGGCGATGCCGACGACATCCGGGTCGCGGCGGAGGATCGACCGGACGAGGGTCGAGTGCTCCTGGCCCTCCTTCGTCGGGTCGAAGACATTCTGGCGGACGCCCTCGAGCCCATCCTGCTTGTCGATCTCGATCGTCTGCACATTCTGGGTGTAGGCATCGTGCAACTTGACGAGGTTGTAGAGAAGGGTTGTGCCCCCGCCGTCGGGCGGGGCCGCGAGCAGCACCACGCCCGTGGCGTCGGCGACGATCTGCTTGACGATCTCGGCCTGGGGTTCGAGCAGGCCCAGCTCGGCGAACTTGCGGCGGACCGCCAGGCCCGGATCGACCATGAGCGTGAGCACCATGCCCGCCTGCCCGCCTGCGCTGGTGAGGCGGACGGCGTAGCGCTTGTCCCGCCGATTGACCTGCACCTGGGCCATCTGCCTGCGGCGACGGTCGTTGATGTCCAGCTTGCCGGCGCCCTTCCAGTAGTCGATGAGCTTGACGGCGTCGGCGGCGGGCAGGGTCGAGTCGGCGGTCGCCACGCCGTCGATGAGGAAGGCCACGCCGTAGGTCTGGTCCTTGCCCGTCGGCCGGACGACGATCTCCGAGGCCCGGGCCTCGACGCCGCGGATGAGGACCCCCTCGGCGGCGACGCGGACGGCGAACTCCGGCGACTCCTTGTTGGGCACGACCGCGAGCGTGCCGTCCTCGGCCTTGATCGAGAGCTCGGCGGTGCCGGCGATCTTGGCCTCGCCCTTGGCCTTCCTGGCCTCGGCGAGGTGCGAGAAGTCCAGCTTCACATGGTGCTCGGCGGGGACGCGCTCGTCCTTGTTGGAGATGATCGGGTAGGCGGCGACGCTGACGGCGAGGATCGCCATCTCGGCGGCCAGCGCGACCCAGGTCCCGGCGGGGCCCTTCAGGGGCATCCCGAACGCCACGAGGACCGCCACCAGGCCCACGAACAGGTGGAAGGCGTTCCACTTCTTCGGCTCGAGGTGGAATCGGGCGGCGTGCTTGTCGTAGATCGTGGAGATCAGCCACGCCCACGCGACCAGCGGGATGAGAAACAGCACCGGTTTCCACGGCGAAACCAGGATGTACGCGTCCTGCGCCAGCGTCAGCGACATGACGACCCCCAACGGTTGTTCAAGATTGCGATCACCGGCGATACCCGCCCCTTCAAACCGCCGGTGGGACGACCCCCCCGTCGGAACCACGCCGACATGCCTACGCGGCGTGTCAGCCGAGCTTCTTGAGCCGCATCATCAGCTCATCGACATTGGGCGACGACTCGATGGCCGTGCGCATGTGAATGTACTCTTTCTCGACCAGCTCCACCAGCGAGAGGTTGAAGTCCTTCATGCCGGTCTGCATGGCCTCGACGCTGTTGAGGTACTCGCGCAGCTCGCCCTCCCGCCCCTCGAGGATGTGCTTCTGCACGACCGTGTTGTTGATGAGGATCTCGATCGCCGGGATCCGGTGGATCCCCGCGTGCAGGGTGGGCAGCAGCTTCTGGTAGACGAACGCCCGCATCTGGTAGGCCAGGATCTTGCGGACGCCCTCGACATCCTCCTGCTCGAACAGGCCGTAGATGCGGCTGAAGGTCTGCGTTGTCGAGCTGGCGTGGATGGTCCCGTAGACCAGGTGTCCGGTCTCGGCGGCCATGAGGGCGGCCTCGAAGGTCTCGTTGTCGCGCATCTCGCCGATGAGGACGATGTCGGGGTTCTCCCGGACCAGGGCGCGGAGGGCGATCTTGAAGTCCAGGCAGTCGATGCCGATCTCGCGCTGGTTGATCGTCGCCTTGGCGTCGTTGAAGATGTACTCGATCGGGTCCTCGATGGTGACGATGTGCACGGGCTTGCGCTCGTTCACATACTGCAGCATCGAGGCGATCGTCGTGGACTTGCCCGACCCCGTCACGCCGCAGAGCAGCACGATCCCCTGCGGCTGCATGGCGATGTCGGACATCACCGCCGGGAGGTACAGCCCCTCGAAGGGGAGGATGTTGCTGGTGATGCGTCGGGCGGCGATCGAGAGCTTGCCGCGGGCCATGAACAGGTTGACGCGGTAGCGGGTGTCGTCGTCGAAGTCGTAGGCGAAGTCGGACGAGCCGAACTTGTGCAGGTCCTCGATCTGCTCGGGGCTCATGATCGCCCGGGCGATCTGCCAGAACTCCTCCTCGTCGACCGGCCTCGCGTCCAGCGGCTTGAGGGCGCCGCGGAGACGGATCTTCGGCGGCTGCCCGGTCTTCATGATGAGGTCCGAGGCCTCGAACTTGATGGTCGCCTGGAGGAACTTCCCCCACCGGGTCTCAAAGGGGTCGCTCTTCTTCTTGCCCGGCAAGACGACATGGCCGACATGCCCGACATCTGTATGGACTTCTGACTCGACCGTCATCGCGGTGCATCTCCTGGCTCTTGGCCGAACACTGCCCGGCGGCCGCCTGAGCGGGCCGGGCGGTACCTCACCCTCCCCCGGGCCCGGGGCCCGGGGATCGCGGCCGTGGCGGGAAGCCTAGCAACTCCGCACGCCGCACGGCGGGCGCGCACCATACTCGGCGGCGCTCCCGGTCGCGTTCCGGTCCATTCGCAGAGCCTCCGCGTTGGTTCCGAGGCCGGGAGCCCGGGAACTCCCCAAAGGCGACAGGAGCCCGGGCGATGCCCGGGCTCCTGAAGAGGTAGGTGGTGTCGGAAGTCAGTCGACCGTGACCGGGGCACGGGCGTCGGCCCCGTTCTCCTCGGTCTCCGCCTCCGGGGGTTTGGCCCCGAGGAAGCTCTCTTCCAGCGTCACGCGGATCTTCTCCATCGCCTTGTTCTGGATCTGGCGGACCCGCTCCTTGGTGACGCCGATGATCTGCCCGACCTGCTCGAGGGTCATGGGCTTCTCCTCACCGCTCTCCAGCCCGAACCGGTGCTCGATCACCGTCCGCTCGACCTCGGTCAGGTCGGCGCGGTTCTCCGAGACGATCCGCTTGACCTCCTCGGCGGCGTCCTTCTCGAAGTCCTCCCGCTTGGCCTCGACATGGTTCGACTTCTCGAGCTTGGGGTCGAAGTCGGTCGGGAACCGCTGGCGGTACTTGCTGAGCTTCATCCCCTGGCGGCTGAAGGCCTTGAGGATCGCCCGGCAGGCGTAGGTCGAGAACTTGTACCCGCGCCCGGCATCGAACTTGTCCACCGCGCGGAGCAGGGCCATGTTGCCCTCGCTCACCAGGTCCGCAAAGTCCACCTCGCTCATGCGGGTGCGCTTGGCCATCGCCAGCACCAGCGCGAGGTTGGTCTCGGCGATCTGCTCGCGGATGACCTCGGCCCGGCGGTGCCAGGAGAGGATCTCCCCGGCCTGCTCGGGCGTGGGCTGGCGCGAGGCGCCCGCCCAGACCTCCTGCTGGAGCTTCCACACCCGGTAGCGGGCGTAGTTGAACTGGTGGAAGAGCACCCGCTCCTCGGCGCCGGTCAGGATCACCTGCTGGGAGCTCTTGACCGTCCGGCTGCTCCGCGAGCTCGACAGGTCGTCCATCACGGGGTGGTACCAGGTGGTGTCGGGCTTCTGGATATCGGGCGCCTGGTCGTAGATCTCACCCTCGGCGCCCTTCTCGTAGAAGACCGGGCTGTCGATAAAGTCCTGCTCGTTGCTGAGCAGGTGCTTGAGCAGCCGCTCGTCCTCTATGCTGAGCCGCTTGCGGGTCGCGCCGCGACCCTCAGGCCCCGCCGAAGACGACGCCAGCCCGACCCGGTGCCTCCGACGCACCTGCTCGAGCGGTGTCAGCTTTCGGTTTTCTCTGACCTGCTTCATCCGTCGTTCCTTGCCGTTGCCGGCGTCAATACCCCACCGTCCTGGCTGGCCCGGGGCCCCACCCCCGGGTGCGGCCCCCACAGCCGCTCCTGCTGTCACCGCCAGCGTACCACGCCGGCGGCATTCTTACGCTTTTCGAACCCCGGGAGTTTCGATTTCGCCGCCGGGGATTGGTTCCGGCGGCAAAAACCCCCAGCCCGGCGAGCCGGTGCTGCGATAATCCTGGTCCGCATCCGTGCCCGCGTTGAGAAACACCCCCCTGAGCGTCTGTCGTCTCGCCCTCGGCGGTCACGCGCCGCACCAAAACCCCACGCATTACTCTGGTTTTGGAGCCCGGCCAGCGTCTCCCAGCCTCCCTGCTGGCGAACTTCCGGGTCGATGAGCTTACCTACAATCGGGCTGGACGCAAGTCCTACGCCTCCTTTTCGTCGCTTGTTTCAGATCCAGTGTTTTTTCTGGGCCTATTTCTGGAGATTATCATGCCCTATACCCTGCCAGACCTGCCATACGCCTACGACGCCCTCGAGCCGCACATCGATGCTCGGACCATGCAGATCCACCACGGCAAGCACCACCAGGCCTATGTGAACAACGCCAATGCCGCCCTGGAGGGCACCGTGTGGGATGGCAAGTGCCCGTGTGAGGTCCTCTCCAAGCT
>CAYJPX010000081.1:0-15615 GCA_964372195.1 uncultured Phycisphaeraceae bacterium | reverse complement strand
ACGCCGACGAGGCCCTCTTCCGGGCACGCATCAACCCGCACACACCCGCCCGAGACCTCGCCCCCGCCCAGACCACCCGCCTCGCGGCCGCCCTCCGCACAACCCTCCGTGACGCGGTACGGGCCCGTGGGTCGAGCCTCCGGGACTACCTCGATGCCGAACTCCGCCCCGGCAGCCAGCAGACCCGCTTTCGCGTCTATGCCCGATCTGACCAGCCCTGCCCGGTCTGTCAGACCCCGCTCGAACCCAGCCGAATCGCCGGGCGATCCACGACGCACTGCCCAGACTGCCAGCCGATTGGGGGGTGAAAGTCCCGGAGCTTGTTATCCACAACTCGTCCCCTTCGGCATTGGCGAAATCCCCGGGCGTATTTCCTCCGGGTGTCTGAGACAACCAACAGGCAGCACCTGTCTTCTGAATGTCTCCTCTTTCTTGAAGAGAAGAGAATCTCATCCTCGTCGTTGTACCGGCTGTCGGTCGTGGACCATGGCGAGCCGACCACCATAAACCATTGACTGACAGCCCTTTGCGCCACACGCCGGGTGTGCAGAAGCCTGTCGGTTGTTGTCGCGGGCGCCCAGAATCTGACACCCCAGAGGCCGTCGAGCGTCCCGCCCGCCTGCGCCACTCAAACCACCAACCCTCGACCACCACCCGCCGAGCGCCGCGGCACAGGTTGTCCACACCGGCTGTGGACAACGGCAACCAGAGCAGAATCGGCCTATGTATGGGTCTTTGCCGCTCGCGATGGCGGCGACAGCCGGTCCTCAAGCGTTCGGACATCCGCCTCAAACTCCGGGTCCTGCCCACGGCGTTCCTCGGTCATGCGGACGGCGTGCATCACGGTTGTGTGGTCCCGCCCGCCGAAGTAGCCGCCGATCTCCTCCAGGGAGTGCCTGGTGCATTGCCGGGCCAGGAACATGCACACCTGGCGTGGGATGGTCACCGAGCGGGCCCGGCGTTTGGACTGCAGGTCGCTCAGCCGCACGCCGTAGAAGTCGGTCACCGCGTCGACGATGGTCTGGATCGTGGCATGGCGCCCGTGCTCGGCGGTGGGTTGGCCCCCGATGACCCTTCGGGCGAGGTCCAGGTCGATCTCGACCCCCTCGACCGACGCGGTGATCTGGAGCGTGCCGATCGCCCCTTCGAGCTCGCGGATGTTGGTGTCGATGGCCTGGGCGACAAAGCTCGCGACATCCGCGGGCAGGTTGATCCCCCGGAGGCGGGCCTTGCTCTGCAGGATAGCGGTGCGGGTCTCGAAGCAGGGCGGGTCGATCTGGGTGACCAGCCCCCACTTGAAGCGCGAGACCAGCCGCTTCTGCAGGTCGGGGATGAGGTCGGGCGGGGCGTCCGACGAGAGCACGATCTGCTTCTGGGCCTGGTAGAGGCTGTTGAAGGTGTGGAAGAACTCCTCCTGGGTGCGGTCCTTGGTGCCCAGGGTCTGGATGTCGTCGATGACGAGGATGTCGACCTCTCGGAAGCGGTGGCGGAAGTCGGACATCTGGCCGCTCTGGACCGCCTCGATGAACTGGGTGATGAACCCCTCGCACGAGAGGTAGCAGAGCGTGACCGACGGGTCGCGCTCGCGGACGGCGAGGCAGATCGCCTGCAAGAGGTGCGTCTTCCCGAGGCCGACATCGCCGTGGATGAACAAGGGGTTGTATGACCGGCCCGGTTGCGCCGCTACAGCTTGTGCCGCGGCGTGTGCGAGGCGGTTGGTCGGGCCGGGCACGAAGGAGTCGAACCCGAAGTCGGGATTGACCGCGAGTGTGCTCTCGGCGAGTTGTGCGGCGGCCTTGCGCGCGCCGTTGTCCATCACCACGCGGGCGACCGGCTCGATGGTCTCGCCGGGCTCGAGGAAGCGCACGCTGACCAGCGCCCCGGTGATCTGGCGGAGGGCGTCGTTGAACTGTTCGAGGCAGTTCTGGGTGAGATAGGCCCTGTGGACACCAGATTTTGTGCGTACCGGCAGCGTGCCCCCCGCCAGCGCCAGGGGCTCGAGCTCCTCCTCGAACCACTTGCGGAAGAGCGAGGGATGGTGCTTCCGCAGATGCGCAAGCACACCGTCCCAGACCTTGCGATCTGGATTGGTCATCGGTGGGACAACCTCTCGGTCTGGCGGGCGCCAGGAAGGAGTTTTTTCGAATCGGCCCGGCCTCCCAGTCGAGCGCGATGGATCGGACAAATAGAGCCGTGCAAAGGTAATCGGACGCCGCGGTGGTGTCAACGCGCGGCCCACAAAACGCTGTCGGTGCGGGAAAGACCGCTATCGTCGCTGCGGCACCACACCACCGGCCTTGATGATCTGTTGCTCGTACCGCTCGCGGTTCGCCCGGTGGTCCATCAGGAACATCACCCGCCCGTTGTCCTTCCCGCCCAGGGCCTGGACGAGTTGTGCGCGGGCCTCGCCCAGGTGGGTCCGGCGCGAGACATGCACGATCACCATCGCCTCGCACTCGGCGACGCGGAGCCACTCGGCGATGTCGTCGGCGTGGAGGTGCTTGCCGATCTTCGCGCGGCTGCGGTGCCCCGGCTCGAAGAAGGTGCACTCGGTGATGATGATCTTCGCCTTGCGCACATCCTCACGCACCAGGTGCGGGCCGGCCATCGTGTCGCCGAGGTACGCGATCAGCGGGATCTCCAGGTGGCGGGTGATCTCCTCGCCGCGGTCCTTGAGCTCCTTGAGCTTCTCCTGCGGCAGTTCGGCGTACTCGGGCTTGAGCTTGGTGCGGTGCTCGACCACGCAGTAGCCCATCGACGGGCTGGTATGCTCGGTGTGGAAGCCGCGGAGGCTGGTGTTGTTCTTGATCTTGACCTGCTGCTCGTGCTCGAGGGGGATGATCTCGAAGGGGGTCTCCTGCTGTTCGAGCTCGTGGTATCCCTCGAGCATGGCCTTGACCGACGGCGCGATGCGCTGGTCGCAGACGACCTTGCCGGTGCCCATGCCCTGGAAGCGACGCTGCGAGCAGTAGTACGCCAGGCCGCCGACATGGTCCATGTGGCCGTGCGACAGCGCGACGAAGCTGCTCGGCAGGGCGGCGCGGGGGCACGCGCCCATGTCAAAGGCGATATCGAGCTCGGGGATCTGGACGCAGGTGGCCTCGCCGGCGATCGAGATGCCCTGCACGCGGAAGGGCGGCAGGTAGAGAAAGCCGAGCGAGGTCTCCCGGGCAGGCGGTTTGGGGAGCATCAGCGAAGTCTCCGCAGCGGGCTTTCGCCCGGGCTGGGTGGTGTGTGGGCCGGCTCGCGTTGGGGTGAGGGGCTGGGGCCGGGTGTGGGGGCGATGCTATCAGCATGCGGGGTGGGCTTCCAGCCCGCCAGAGGTTGTGGTGCAGGCTTCCAGCCTGCGGGCGTTGTGGTGCAGGCTTCCAGCCTGCACAGCCTGCTATATCCTCCAGCTCTATGCACGAGATCGAATCACACGAGCCCGAACCGCGAGATTCTGAAAGCACCCCCAACGCTCCAGAGCCCACCCCGCAGCCCGACGAGGTCATCGGGCTCGGCGAGGTGTTCCGACGCCTGGGGCCGGCCGGCTACCTGGCGGTGGCCTGGGCGGCGGTGCCGGTCCTGGGCAGCATCCTGCTCTGGCTCAACATGGGCGAGATCGGGGTGTGGCTGCGGGAGCACCAATCGACGGGTGTGGTGCTCTATATCGCGATCTTCATCTTGAGCGCCGGGTTCGGCCTGCTGCCCACCTATGTGCAGGCGATCCTCGGCGGGTGGGCGTTCGGGGCTCTCTGGGGCATGCCCGCCGCGATCGCCGGCGTCACGGGGGCCGCGGTCGTCGGCTATCTGACGGCCCGGATGGCCAGCGAGGACCGCGCCGAGAAGCTGATCGCCGAGAACCCCAAGGCCCTGGCGGTCCGCGAGGCGCTGGTCGGGCACAGCTTCTGGATGACGCTGGGCATGGTCACGCTGCTGCGCCTGCCGCTCAACTCACCCTTCGCCATCACCAACCTGGTGATGGCCTCGGCGGGGGTGCCCAAGCGGGCGTTCGTCCTGGGCACGGCGTTGGGCATGGCGCCGCGGACGGGGCTGGCGGTGTACCTCGCCGCCGGGGTGCAGGAGCTGAGCAAGTCGTCGGTCGAGGCCGCCGGGCCCAAGTGGGTCAAGATCGTGGCGATCGCGTCGATGCTGGTGGTGTTCGGGATCGTGCTGTGGATCGGTAACCGGGCGGTGAAGCGGGTTACGGGCGCCGCTCCCGTCGCCGGGGCGGGGCAACCGGGCGTGTGATCAGGTCATCGCCCGCAGCCCCACCAGCATGATCACCATGATCGTGGAGTTGTGCAGGCAGTGGGCGGTGACCGAGCCGATGAGCGAGCCGCGCCACTCGCGGATCATGGCGAAGGTGAATCCCAGGGCGATCAGGGGCGAGACCATCAGCGGGCCGTAGCTGTGCATGAAGGCAAAGAGCAGCGCGGTCGCCAGGGCGCAGACGAACGCGCCGTGCCTGGCCCGCATGTGGCGGAAGAGGCCGCCGCGGAAGAGGGTCTCCTCGACGATCGGCGCCCAGACAGTCGCGAGCGAGAGAAACAGCAGGATCACCAGCGCATCGCCGCTTGCGACGAGCTCCACCATCGGGTTCTCAGGCGTCTCGATCGGGCCCTTGGAGAGCCACTGGGTGAAGATCGTGATCGCCGCGGTCAGCACCATCGCGGCGATGAGCAGCGGCAGGCCGGCGAAGTACCCGGCGATCCCCGCGAGCACCTCGCGCCACACCCCCCGCGGGGCCCGCCAGCCCAGCGCGTCCCGCCAGCCCGACCAACTCACACCGCGCAGGCGGGGCCAGAAGATCGTCAGGAGCAGGCACCACTGCGCCACGAGCGTGCCGAGCATGATCCAACGCACCACGCTGTCGGCGGCGGGCGTCTCGGGCGGCGGCGAGACGAGCATCGCGGCAAACCCGGACCCAAAGTGCACGACCCCGAACCCCGCCAGGAACACCGCGAAGGTCTCGAGGAACACGCTCCCGCCCCGCGGCGGCGGGACGAACCGGCGCCTGAGCCGCCCGGTGAAGAAGTAGACCGCCGCCAGGATGAACATGACCAGCCCGCCCAGGCCGGCGACAGCGAACATCACCATGACCAGGACGATCAGCGCGATTGCCCAGGGGATATCGGCGAAGAGCGCATCGCGCTCCGCCGAGCCGTCCGGCGCGACCGCCAGCTCACCGAGCCAGCCGTAGCGGTCGCGGAGGCGGTCGCTCTGCTCTGCGTTCAGCGACCCGGGGCCGACGCCATAGAGCGCCCGCATCGCTCCGGCGTCGGCGATGACTTCCTCATCGAGTTGCTCGCCGTCGGGTGTGTCGATGATTGCCCAGGCGTTGCCCGCGGTCTGGGGCTGGGCTTGGCTCGACCAATCACTACCCTCGGCGAGCTGCCCGGCGAGCGGTTCGAGTTGCGCCCCCCCCTCGATCGCCGAGAGCCAGGCCAGCGCCGCCTCGGGCGAGTCTGTCTCTCCGAGCACCAGCACCGCCTGGAGTTTGTCGGCCGGGTAGAGCCGGTCGTTGGCGTACTGGGCCGCTGCCGCACGCCCGAGCATGTCGCTGGTGGGCAAGCCCGCCCGCTCGAACGCCTCGCCGAGCAGCAGCATGATCTTGGCGGCCTCCCCGCCCGCGGGGCGGCGCCCCAGGGGGTCGGGCTTGGGCGTGAGGTACGGGGTCAGGTTCTGCACCAGGGCCAGCACCGCGTAGAGCACACAGACAAGCACCAGGGCGAAGGTGCGGCTGGTGGGCGTCCCGATATCAGGCGCGGTCCCGATCTCACCGACGCGAGGGGAATCCCAGGGGGCCATCGGGTTGAAGGGCGGTGGGGTCGGGGCTTGGGTCATCGCCCCATCATCGGCCAGCCGGGGACTCCCGGCCACAGGACGCCCGGATCGGGAGGCCCCCCGGGCGTCTTGACCGCCCCGTGGATCGGCCTATCCTTGCTGGCTATCAACACCGCGGCGTGTGGGCTGGGAGGCCCCGAGAGCCGCCGGAAGACTGAATCCTGCCGGTTTCGAGCCCCGCTCGGCCCGGCCCGCCCCGCCCGGTAGGCGGCGAGCATGCACCCAGGCGTCGCGGCCGACCGGTCCCGACGCGGCAGTTCGGGCCCATTGTGCCCCTCGGAGGTACCCGATGCTTCGGCGCCAGACCTATTTCGCAAAGCCCGGCGATGTGGACAAGAAGTGGCATGTGGTCGACGCCGACGGCGTCAGCCTCGGCCGGCTCGCGTCCGATGTCGCCGTCGTCCTCATGGGCAAGCACCGCCCCGAGTACACCCCGCACACCGATGTCGGTGACTTCGTCATCGTCACCAACGGCTCGAAGGTCGGCCTCACCGGCAACAAGGCCAGCCAGAAGCTCAAGAAGCACTACACCGGCTACCCGGGGGGGTTCAAGGTCGAGACCTATGGCTGGGTCCGCGACGGGCGTCCCGAGAAGCTCATCGTGGACGCCGTCCGCCGCATGTTGCCCAAGACCCGGCTCGGGCGTCAGATGCTCAAGAAGCTCAAGGTCTATCCCGGCGCCGAGCACCCCCACCAGGCCCAGCAGCCCGAGGCCATGACTGTCTGACCCCGACAACGACCACCGCGCCCGCGGGCCAGCCCCGCAAGGCCTGCCCGCAACGAGGACGACCATGACGACACTCGCCAGCGAACTGAACCCCACCCAGACCGAGAAGACCGGCAACCAGGTCCGCCCCCTCCGCGAGCCCGTGGCGCCCGACGCCAACGGCTGGTGGTGGGGCACCGGGCGTCGCAAGACCGCCGTCTCCCGCAGCCGCTGCCGCGTGGCCAAGGAGGGCGAGGGCAAGATCCAGATCCAGATCAACCGCAAGCAGTTCAAGACGGTCGAGGAGTATTTCACCGAGATACAGGACCGCAACGATGTCTACGCCCCGCTGAAGCTCACCGATCTCGAGGGCAAGCTCGATGTGGTGCTCCGCATCCGTGGCGGCGGGATCACCGGGCAGGCCCAGGCGACCCGCCTGGCGATCGCCCGCGCCCTGGTCGGGTACGACCCGAACACTGAGAACGCCCTGCGTGACGCCGGCTTCCTGACCCGCGACGCCCGCAAGGTCGAGCGGAAGAAGTACGGCCAGCCCGGCGCCCGCGCCCGCTTCCAGTTCTCCAAGCGGTAATCCTCACCCCCCCACTGTTCTTCGCCAGGGGCCCGACCATGATGGTCGGGCCCTTTTTTTCAGCCCTCGGGGCGGCGGGTACACGACGAGGCGGAGGTCGGATCTGGTTTCCGGGGGTATCGGCCGGAACTCTGAGACCACGGGGTTGATTGCCGGGCCTCGACCGGTCACGATGGATGGTCCATGGCCGACGCGCCCAACCCACACCGCACGATCCGCCGGGCTCGCAGATGGCTGCTGGGCGTGGGTGTGGCCTTGGTGCTCTTCGCCAGCGTGCTGGTGGTGGTCTCGCTCGGGCTGACCCGGCTCTCGCCGACCTGGTGGCGAACGGTCCACGCCGACGACCCGGCGACGGCCGCGGCGGCCGAGACGATCGAGAACGAGGTGGTGAACCTGGTGTACGCGGTCCGGGGTGAGCCGGCCGATGCGTGGGCCGCCGCTCTGCGCGCGCCGGACGCCAACGCCTGGCTCAACACGCGCTTCGAGCAGTGGCTCGCCAACGCGGATGCCGAGTTCTCCTGGCCCGAGGAGATCAGCGACCTGCAGGTCGAGTTCGACGATGGGCTCATCCAGGTGGGCGTGCTGGTGCGGGGGGCCGAGCGGACGCAGGTGCTCTCGGCGTCGCTGCGGCCGGAGTTCCGCCGCGACGGCTCTCTGTGGGTCCGGGTCGAATCGATGATGGTCGGACGCCTGCCGATCCCGGCGGGGTGGATCGTCGACCGGGCGGGAGAGCACCCGCCCGACATGCTGCCCACGCACCTGTTCGAGCAGCCGGAGGTGGCGCACATCCTCGCGGCGCTGGCCGGCGACGGGCCGCTCGTCGGGGATCCCGTGCTCGACCTCGGCGACGGGCGGCGCGTGCGGCTGCTGGGGCTCGTCCCCGAACGCGGGCGCTTGCTCATTACCTGCCGGACGGAGTTCGAGGAGTAGCGAGCCCGCCGTGGACGCGCGAGGGACGAGCGAGCTGTGCGCCAAGAGCAGACCAGAGACCCTGGCGCACGCCCCGGCGTTGCTGACTTTCTCCCACGGTTCGAGTTCCGCGGATCATCCGGCTGGTCGGCGGGGCGAACAGCGAATCTCAGATTTCAGATTTCAGATCTCAAATCGCACATCAAGGCGCGTGCGACGACGGCGACCTTGGGCGGCGTGGCGGCAGGCCGTCTTCCTCACGCCGCCGCATCGGCCTTCTCGAAGCGCTTGCCCAGCGCTCGCGCCAGTTTGCGCGACGCCTCACGGACCACCTGGTAGAGATCGTCGCCCTCCTCGGTCACCGCGATCGGGTCCATGCCGCGCGGGCGTGCCTCGAGCACGCACTTCTTATCCCGCTTGCCGTGCTTGCCCGCGTTGTCATCGGAGACATAGGCCTCGACCCGTGTCAGCCGATCGGCAAACCGCTTGTTCTCGTGCTCGACCTGCTTGTGGACATGCTCGTCCAGCGCATCAGACCGTTCGGTTCCCGAATACGAGATCTCAAGGTGGAACATGCTGGTCTCCTTGTCCCCTCCAATCGGCTATACGGCCCGGACGGACGCAGAGTTCGGCCGGGGCGACCCGGCAGCCATTTCAAGAAACGGCCCCACTTCGAGCTAGGCCCGTCTCCTGATTCAAAGAGCATACCACGGGGCAGCCTCCCCACCCACGCCGATACCGGTTGGTCCGCTGCTCATGCCGGCGTCCCATCGGCCTGCCTGGGGGCGAACGAGAAGCCATGCCCCGCCGCATCGACCACGATCGCATCGCCCGGCCCGAACTCGCCGTTCAAAATCCGGGTCGCCAGGGGGTTCTCGATCCGCTGCTGGATGGCCCGCTTGAGGGGGCGGGCGCCGTAGGCCGGGTCCCAACCCTCCTGGGCGAGCAGCTCCTTGGCGGCGTCGGTCAGCTCGATGGTCATCTCGCGCTCGGCGAGCCGCTCGCGCAGTCGCCCAAGCTGGATCTCGGCGATCCCGGCCATCTGCTCGCGCTTGAGCTGGTGGAAGACGACGATCTCGTCGATGCGGTTGAGGAGCTCGGGGCGGAAGAACTGCTCGCGCACGCCGAAGTCGAACCGGGCGTTGAGCTCGCCGCTCTCGAGGTCGGGCGTCATGCCCTTGCCGCCGACCTCGGCGCCGGGGCCGCGCTTGATCAGGTCGCGGACGGTGGCCTCGATCTCCCAGTCCTCGGCGCCCTTCTCGGTCATCTCCTGGATCTTCTGGCTGCCCAGGTTGCTGGTCATGACGACGATGGTGTTGCGGAAGTCGACGGTGCGGCCCTGGCCGTCGGTGAGGCGCCCGTCATCGAGCAGTTGGAGGAGCACATTGAAAACATCCGGGTGCGCCTTCTCGACCTCGTCGAGCAGCAGCACGCTGTAGGGGCGTCGCCGGACCGCCTCGGTCAGCACGCCGCCCTCCTCGTAGCCGACATAGCCGGGGGGCGCGCCGATCATGCGGGCGACCGAGTGCTTCTCCATGAACTCGCTCATGTCCACGCGGATGAGCGCATCCTCGGTGTCAAACAGGAACTCGGCGAGCGCCTTGCAGGTCTCGGTCTTGCCCACGCCGGTGGGGCCCAGGAACAGGAACGAGCCGATCGGGCGGTGCGGGTCGCTGAGCCCGGCCCGCGAACGCCGGACCGCATCGGCAACCGCGCGCAGGCCGTCCTCTTGGCCGATCACGCGCTCGCCGAGGTGCTGCTCCATGTGCGTGAGCTTGTCGCGTTCGGTCTCGATGAGCCGCGTGACGGGGATGCCGGTCCACCGCGCGACGATATGGGCGATCTGCTCGGCGTCGACCTCCTCCTTCACCAATGCCCCGCCGGCGGCCTGGCGCTTGTCCATCGCCGCTTCGGCGGTGTCGAGCTGCTGGGCGAGCTCGCGCAGCTCGCCGTACTGGATCCGGGCGGCGGTCTCCAGGTCACCTCGACGCTGGGCCTGCTCGAGCTCGACCTTCTTCGAGTCGATCCGCGCCTTGACGGTCTTGACGGCGTCGAGGTCGCGCTTCTCCTCCTCCCACCGGGCCGACAGCGCCCGGTTCTTCTCCTGCAAGTCGGCCAGCTCCCGCTCGATCCGGTCGAGCTCCTTCCGCGAGCCATCCCCCTTGGTCGCTTCGTCGCTCCGTCGCTCCGTCGCTTCGATCCGCACCGCCTCCCGCTCGATCTCCAACTGCATGATCCGGCGTCGCAGCTCATCCAGCTCCGTCGGCATGCTGTCGTTCTCGATCCGCAGCCTGCTGGCCGCCTCGTCAACGAGGTCGATCGCCTTGTCCGGCAGGAATCGATCGGCGATGTACCGGTTGCTCAGGCTGGCGGCGGCGAGGATGGCGGCGTCCTGGATCCGCACGCCGTGGTGGGCTTCGTAGCGGTCCTTGAGCCCGCGGAGGATCGCCACCGTCTCCTCGACGCTGGGCTGATCGACGAGGATCGGCTGGAACCGCCGCTCGAACGCCGCGTCCTTCTCGATGTGCTTACGGTATTCATCGAGCGTCGTCGCGCCGATGCACCGCAGCTCGCCCCGCGCCAGCGCCGGCTTGAGCATGTTCCCCGCGCTCACCGCCCCCTCGGCCGCCCCGGCCCCGAGGATCGTGTGCAGCTCGTCGATAAACATGATGATCTGCCCCCCGGCCGCCTGCACCTCCCGCAGCACGCTCTTGAGCCGTTCCTCGAACTCGCCGCGGTACTTGGCCCCGGCGAGCAGCTGCCCGACATCGAGCGCCACGATCCGCTTGTCGCGCATCCCCTCTGGGCAGTCGCCGTTGACGATGCGCAGGGCGAGCCCCTCGGCGATCGCGGTCTTGCCCACGCCGGGCTCACCAATCAGCACCGGGTTGTTCTTGGTCCGACGGCTCAGCACCTGCATGCACCGGCGGATCTCCTCATCTCGCCCGATCACCGGGTCGAGCTTGCCCTGCTGGGCCTTCTCGGTCAGGTCGATCGAGTACTTCTTGAGCGCCTCGTAGTTGCTCTCGGCGTTCTGGTCGGTGATGGTCTCGACGCCCGACGCCTTGCGCAGCTGCGCGACCGCGTCGGCCAGGTGCTTGCGCTGCACGCCCAGCGTGTCGAGCACCTCCCGCGCCTTGCCCTTGACCGCGGCGAGGGCCAGCAGCAGGTGCTCGCTGGAGATGTAGGAGTCCTTGAGCCCCTTGCTCTCCTGCTCGGCCTTGGCGAGCAGCTCGACGATCTCCCGCCCGGTCGAGCCCGCCCCCGCGCTGGTCGTCGGGATCCGCCCCAGCTCACCCTCGACGACCTGCCGCACCCGCCCCGCGTCCACCCCGGCCTTGCCCAGGATCGCCGCCACCGGCCCGGCCTTGTCCTCGACCAACGCCCAAAGCACATGCAACCCCCCCACTTCGGGGTGGTTCCGCCCCATGGCGGCCCGCTGGGCGTCGGCGAGGGCCTGCTGGGCGGTGGTTGTGAGTTTGTCTGGTTGCATGGTGCAGTGGCCTCCCGGGGGCTGATGGCCCCAGTGGAGTGCCGGATGCAACCCGCGCGCCAGCCCCGGTCCTCCAGCCCGGGGCCGCGTCCGCGATACTCACGAGAATACCCGCAACCGTCTGCCAAGTTGGCAGTATGCTCTGGACAGGACTATGCCAATTCGGGGCCAGGCTGTGGCGCGCGGCGCCCCCGCCGATGGAGAAAGGCAAACCACCATGTCATCGGGCATGTCATCGTGTTCTCGTCTCGCCGCCGTCGCGCTCTCGCTCGCTGTCGGGTTTGCCCGGGCTCAGGAGGGGTGCGAGCCGTGGTTCAAGCACCCGCAGATAGGCGACTTTTACACCCTCGGCTTCGCGATGGTCGATCTCGATCCGCACGGCTGGCTCCACCTCGTCGGCAACGCCCACTACGACGGGCTCGAGGTTTGGCGCTTCGGACCCAACGGAGCCGCGACCTTTGTTGGCTCGGTGAGCAGCAACACGAGCCGTGGTCTGCTGTCCGGTGACTTCGATGGCGATGGCGACACCGATCTCCTTACCGGGCACATCTCCACCGAAGCCGTCCACTTTTTCGACAACACAGCGGGCACGCTCGTCGAGGGGCCTGGAACCGAGATCCCCGGGCTCATCAAGCTCTGCCTCGCGTCGGACTTCGATCTGGACGGGCTGCCCGATCTCGTGGTCACGACGCCCTCCGACATCCGGGTGTACCGCAATGCCGCCGACGGGACATTCACCGAGGCGACCAGCGTGCCCTTCGAGCAGGTCATGGAGATCCTCCCGGCGACACTCGACCACGACACCTTGCCCGACATGCTCGTGCTCACATGGAACCTGATCACCCCGCTCCGCCAGCGAGCCGACGGCACTTTCGAGCTGCTCACGCCGATCGATGTCTACAACCCCGGGGGCGAACCGATCCTGCCAGGAGACATCAACGGTGATGGGTTCACCGATATCCTCCACGAAACGCACCGGGTGATGCTCGGGGAGGGCGCCGGGGCGTTCGGCGAGGGGCCGGAGCTCGACCCGCGGATCGGGAAACTCATCAAACTCCACGACCTCGACCAAGACGGCGACATCGACCTGCTCGTCAACGCGGCGGATGTCGCGGGCGGCTCCGGCTCGTTCTCCATGCTCAACGACGGCGCCGGCAGTTTCAGCTTCCTGGTACGCCCGGGCCTGGTCGCCGGCTACACCAGCGACGAGGACACCCTGCTCGCCGATGTTGACCGCGACGGATTCCTCGATGTGGTCGCGGATCGGTATCGCTCGATCGACCTCCGCTTCGGATCGGGCGACGGCCGCTTCGGCGATGTGCCGTTCTACAGCTTCTTCGCTGGCACGCTCCGGAGAGCCACGCTCGGCGATATCGACGCCGACGGCGACCTCGACATCGTCGCCACCGGCGACGACCCCGAGCCCGCGATCAAGGTCCTCGCCAACGATGGCACGGGGACCTTCACCACCGCCGCCGCCATGGCCGCCCCTTCCACCGTGTACGAGCGAACCGCCCTGGCCGACTTCGACGCCGACGGCGACCTCGACATCCTCGCCTGGACCGCCGAGCTCGGCCTCTGGATCTACGAGAACACGCCCGACGGCTTCTTCTCCCAGGTCCACCTCCTCCCCCACCGCGACGGCGGCCCCACCGCCGTCCCGTTCGTGGGCTACAGCAACAACGACGACCTCCCCGACATCCTCGCCGGAAACACCAACGGGGAGGCCCGGGGATACTCCGTCTATGTCAACCGGGGCGGTTGGGACTTCGAGCAGAGGTTTTTCGAGACCCCCCAGGCCGACCAGATCCTCGCGTACGCAGACTTCGACAACGACGGGCGAAAGGACATCCTCTGTGCCGACACGACCTCCACGGAGCCCGAGCTCCAGATCTGCTACCGCAAACCCTTCGCGAACTTCTACGAACCCCAGCCAACAACGGTGTTCGCGGCCGAGCTGCCCTACGCCATGCCCGGCGACTTCAACGGCGACGGCTGGACGGACTTCGTCGTCTATGCGTGGATCAGCCGTGATATCCGGCTCATGACCAACCAACGCGACGGCACATTCCTGCACACCGCGACGCTCGACCGGTACTTCGCGGTTCGGGACCCGGGCGTGGTCGACCTCCACGGCGATGGATTGGACGAGTTGGTCTGCACGAGCCAGGCCGACCAGGATCAGAAGGCTGCGGTCGTAGCGTTTAACGCATTCGGGGAGGTCATCCGCGAGACACGCTTCGGCAACGGCTTCGACCCGATGCTCGGCTCCCCGGTCGGCGACCTCGACAGCGACGGAGCCATGGACATCCTGGTCGTGGCGAGCAGCGGCGGCGGTGTCTCGGTCTTCCTCAACCAGTGCCCCGGCGCCCCCTGCCTCCCCGACCTCGACGACGACGACGACACCGACACCCAGGACTTCCTCGCCTACCTCGACCGCTGGAGCGCTCAGCGAGACGCCGACTGCTCCGACTACACCTGCACCGCCGACCTCGACCGCAACGGCATCGTCGACACCCGCGACTTCATCACCTTCCTCGCCGCCTGGGCCGCCGGCTGCTGAGACCCCGTCGCGATCAGCGGACTTCCTAGGAGTGAATCGCAGCCCACTCCGGCGGCACCCGGGTTCTGCGCCAGTCGCGTGGCCACGCATCGGCGCGGACACGCCCCAGCGCGGGCAGGCAAGGGTGCGGACACGCACGGCCCGGCCGTCCCACTAACAGAGATTCCCCTTGCTCGAGGGACCCCTTCCGATAGACTCGCTCCCAGACCCACGGCATTCCGCCGCGGGCCAGGAGAGAGCGCCATGCCCCGTCAACCCATCCGCCCCGCCGCCCTGGGCGGTGTCGTTGTCCTGGCGCTCGCGGCCCTCACCCTGATCGCCGGCCCACTCGACCCCCCCACCGGCCCCATCACCCCAACTTACAAGACCCTTACCGAGGTCGAGCCGCGCATCGCCATCAACTCCACCAACACCCGCGGCGACGCCGACAGCCTCTTCAAGATCACCCTGCCCGGGTCTTACTACCTCACCGGCAACATCACGGGAGTCTCCGGCAAGCACGCCGTTGAAATCGCCGCCGACCATGTCTCCATCGACCTCATGGGCTTCGAGGTCGTGGGCGGCCGCGGCACGCTGGACGGCATCCACTCCGACGGCCCCCGAGACAACATCACCATCCGCAACGGCGTCGTCCGCGGCTTCGACGGCGTCGGCGTCGCCGTCGCCTCCCCCGGGCAGATCGGGCTCGGGGGCGTCCTCGCCGACCTCCTGATCTCCGGCAACGGGATCTGGGGCTGCTTCCCCAACGACAACAGCGCCCTGCGCAACTGCGTCGCCCAGTCAAACGGCGCGACCGGATTCCTCGCGGCCCAGGGAGTCGTCTTCGCCTCATGCCTGGCCGCGGACAACGCCGGAACCGGTTTCGATGTCAGCGGGCCTTCGACCTTCTCCGGGTGCATCGCCCGGAGCAACGGGGCGGCAGGCTTCTCGGTGCTGGGCTCCTCGACGATCACCGACTGCACCGCCAACCTGAACGCCGGCGACGGGTTCTTCACCATCGGCTCGGTCACCGTGTCGGGCTGTGTCGCGTCGGAAAACGACGGCGACGGCATCGAAGCCTGGTTTCAGAGCGTGATTGTCGGCAATCTCTGCTCGAGCAACGGGTTCGGCGCCGCCTTCGGGGCCGGCATCAGAATCGTGTCGGGAGAGGATAACCGGATCGAGGGCAACAACTGCTCCTACGCCGACCGCGGCATCGTGATCGAATCGGGCGGGAACCTCATCCTCAAGAACAACTGCTCCGGCAACACGATCAACTACGAGTTCGCCGCACACAACCGCTACGGCCCCGTCATCGACATCACCGCCGGCGGCACGCCCGCCGTGAGCGGCAACTCCGCCGCCGACACCACCGGCACCACACACCCCTGGGCCAACTTCGCCCACTGAATCCCCGTCTCCGATCCGCCCCCCGTCGACAGGAGTATGCCCCATGAACCGAGCCTCCCTCGCACGCGCCGCCACGGCCCTCGCCCTCGGCTCAGCCGCCCTGCTCCTCGCCGGCCCCCTCGACCCCCCCACCGGCC
>CAYJPX010000080.1:13238-16052 GCA_964372195.1 uncultured Phycisphaeraceae bacterium | reverse complement strand
GTAGTAGGGGGTGTTGAAGTAGGGGGCGTTGAAGTAGGGGGCGTTGAAGTAGGGGGCGTTGAAGTTGGGAGTGGTCTGGTTCCAGGGCTGGATCGTGTTGGCGTGCTGGTAGCCGAACCAGTTGTTGGCGTACCAGGGCGTGCCGAAGCTGTTGTTCCCGAACCAGGGAGTGTTGTTCCACGGCATCGAGTTCCACGGCGTCGACTGGCCGGAGTTCCAGGGGCTGGTGAAGGCGTTCGACCAGGGCTGGCTGCTCCCGAACCCGGGCATGGAGGAGTACCCGTAGCCGACACCATTGCCAAACGACCAACCGTTGGGCCCGTAGCCGTAGCCGGGGTTCGAATAGCCGAAGGGGGTGTTGAAGCCGTTGAAGCCGTTGAAGGCCTGAGGCGTGCCGAAGGTGCTGGACTGGTTCCAACTCCACGGGGCCTGGTTCCAGGGGGTGCAGTTGGGGGTGGGGATGGTGGTGTTCATCGTGCGTTCCTTTCTCTAGCTCTCGGGACTTGGTGAGTTGTGGGTGTTCGCCAGAATCAGCGTGACCTGATCCATCGGCCGGGCACGAGCCCGAGCCGGAGTTTCGGGTTGGACGACCATACCGGCCGTCGGTTGGGGCGATTTCTGCGCGTCCGCCCGACCCAGGCCGTGCGGGTGATCGGACCGCGGGCTGGGTACATCGACCTATGGGGACCGCGGGGTGAGAACCGTGGCGGCACGCGCCCGATTTTCTTTTTTCCCGCCACACGCCCCGCTGCATCCCGCAGCACACCCAGCCCGTAGAACCTGGTGCACGGGAACCACGGGCCCCCACGAGGCCCGCAGAAGACACCCGAACAATTCACGATCGACGCCGAGCGTCGGCCTCAATCGTGAAACTTCCGTCGCACACACGCGTCGGGTACACTCAATGGGCGGGGCGGATCGAGGCTGTCGCCCCGGACAGCCGATGAGTTCCCCCGGGGACTCCCAGCCCCGGCGGGGGTCGCCCCAAAGGAGGCCTCAGATGAAGGTCCGATCGAATCCCAGCACCAGCGCCGCGGTCATGGTCGCCATCGCCGCCGGGTTTGCCTTCGCGCTGGTCGCCCCGGCCTCTGCCCAGGCCACCGCCACGCCGGCCGCGGCACGAGCGCCCAGCGAGAGCCAGCTCAAACGCGACACGCTCAACAAAATGATGCGGCCGGTGCCCGATGTCGATTTCCAGGAGCACCGGCTCGAAGATGTGATCAACTTCATCACCGAGATCACCGGCGCCGACATCGAGCCCCTCTGGATCGACGACCAATCCGTCGATGGGCTCGACAAGGACGCCCTCATCACCCTCACCGCCAAACGCGTCTCCGCCCTCAGACTCCTCGAGATGGTCCTCGAGAAGGCCGCCGACGACACCGGCCTCTACGCCGGCGGCTCGACCTGGCAGATGACCGACTGGGGCAGCATCGAGTGCGGCCCCAAAGAACGCCTCGCCAAGCACCAACGCCTCGAGGTCTACTCCATCGACGACCTCCTCTGGCAGATCCCCGACTACGACGAGGCCCCCGAGATCGACCTCCAGAGCGTCCTCCAAAGCTCACAGGGCGGCGGCGGCGGGCAGAGCCCGTTCCAGAACACCAACCAGCAGCAGGACCTCGACCGCAGGCCCAAGAGCGAACGAGCCCAGGATGTCATCGACATCATCGAGGCGCTCGTCGAGCCCGAGAGCTGGCTCAGCGGCGGCGGGTCCGCCTCGATCCGCTACTTCCAGGGCAGCCTCCTCGTCCGGGCGCCCGACTATGTCCACCGACAGGTCGGCGGCTACCCGTGGTGGCCCGCCGCCCAGACCTCCGTCTCCATGGAGGGCGGCAGACGCTATGTCAGCATCGGTGTCGACACCGGGATCTCCACCGTCGACGGCTTCGCCAACCAGCCCGTCACCGCCACCACCGGCAATGCCGTCGGCGGCGGCCCGGGTGCCCCCCGGCCGGGTCCGGGCGGGTGAGCAGACCGGATCGACTGAAGCCCCGTGATATCCGGGCCGCCTACCGCCTGATCGGGGAGTGCCGAGACCTCGGCGCCGACGCCGATGCCTGGCAGAAACACCTCCTCGAGGGGCTCTGCGCGTTCCTCGACGCCCAGGTCGGGATCAGCGGCAACATGCGACGCTTCGGCGCCGGCGATGCGGAATCCCTCGGCTCGGTCCGCATCGGCTGGCCCGACGAGCAGGCCGAGCGATTCTGGCTCGACTACGCCACCAATGTCCCCGTCGAACGAACCCCCGAGTACCCCGCCCTCGTCGGCAAGCACGACCGCCTCGTCACCCGCACCCGCGACCAGCTCTGGGGGCGCGAGGCGTGGTACCGCTCACGCACCTACAACGAGCGGCATAAACGCGTCGGCATCGACGACTACATCATCTCCATCCAGCGCCTCCCCTTCGGCGATATGTGGCACTCGCTCTGGATCCACCGCGCCATCGGGCAGCCGGGGTTCAACCGCCGCGACTGGTGGATCGTCCGATGCGTCCACGAAGAAATCGGGCGGCACATCGGCAACGCCCTCGCCTCGCCCGCAGAGCCCAAACTCTCCGACCTCACCCCCCGCAGACGGGAGGTCCTGGCCGGACTGCTCGAGGGCCTCGCCGAGAAAGACCTCGCCGCCCAGCTCGGGATCGGGCGGGCGACCGTCCACGAGCATGTGCTCGCGGTCTATCGCCACTTCCAGGTCGGGTCCCGCGCCGAGCTGATGGCTCTCTTCATCGGCCGCGAGCCCCCGCCGTCAGGGCTCCCCGACTAGGCCCACCAACATCGGATCCACGGCTCCATAATATACCCACCATTTGGT
>CAYJPX010000080.1:0-13228 GCA_964372195.1 uncultured Phycisphaeraceae bacterium | reverse complement strand
GGGTTGCCCCAGACGGCGGCGGATGATGTCCACGACCGGGAGACGCAACACCCGGCGCACCCATGCACAAACCCGCAAACCGGAGGCACCCCATGTCCCTGATCCGCACCCGCACCGCCGCCCTCGCCCTGACCTGCACCGCTGCCCTCGCCGCGTCGGTCTCCGCCGGAGACCTCTACATCGCCGGCAATGCCGGGGTCATCTGGCACTTCGATACCTCGACCGGCACCCTCGACCAGCCCGTCTCGTGCGGCGCCACGGTGCAGGGCCTGGTGGTCCAGGGCCGCGACATCCTCGCCGCCAGCTCCGACAACAAGATCTACCGCATCGACCTCGACACCGGCGCGATCGAGAACACCATCCTCACCAACGGCTCGCCGCTCTCGCTCACCCGCTGGGGCAACACCCTCTACCTCACCACCACGACGGGCGACATGCAGTGGCTCAACGCCGACGATGGCTCGCTGATCGACACCTACTACACCAACGACCCGCTCCAGGCCACCGTCCTCTTCGGCAACACCATCTTCACCGGAAGCTGGAGCACCGCGGTCTACACCTCGCCCATCGGCGACCTCACCTTCGACTTCTTCACCGCCTGCGGCGGGAGCGTCAACTCCATGACCACCGACGGCGTCGACCTCATCATCGGCGCCCGCGAGGGCACGGTCTACTTCTACGACGCCGTCACCGGCAACTACAAGGCCACCTTCGCCGTCGCCTCCGACTGCGTCGGCATTTCCTATGTCGACGGCAAGCTCTTCATCGCCGGCTCCAACGGCAAGGTCCACCGCATGAACCCCGACACCGGCGCCATCGAGCAGGTCTACAACACCGGCCTGACCGTCACCGCCATGACCGCCGCCGAGGCCTGCGCCGCCGACTTTGACGGCGACGGCCAGATCAACACGCTCGACTTCCTCGCCTTCCTCAACGCCTGGGGCGCCGGCGATTCCTCCGCCGACATGGACCACAACGGCGCCATCAACACCCAGGATGTCCTCCTCTTCCTCAACGCCTTCACCGCCGGCTGCGACCTCTAGCCCCGCACCGCCGCGGCGGCGAACCCGGCTCTCCCGCGGGGCGGCTCATCCTCACCCCGCGCCGACACCCCGCTCCCCCCGGCGGGGTGTCGTGTTGCGCCCGCGGCTGGCCGCCGCCACCATCCCCCCGCCTCCGCCCGCCGCGAGCCCCCACGCATAGAAAGGTCCATAATCGAACCCGAGGCGGGTTCGCCGCCCGAGCCCACGCCGACGCCGGGGAGTCGCTCTTGCATCACCGCCTACCGCCCGGTAGTGTGGAGCGATGCCGACCATCCCACGACCGCGACGCCCCCGCGCCTTCACCCTGATCGAGCTGCTCGTGGTGATCGCGATCATCGCCCTGCTCATCGGCATCCTCCTCCCCGCCCTCGGCCGCGCCCGCGAGGCCGGCAAGACCACCGTCTGCCTCTCGGGCCAGCGCAACCTCGCCGCCGCGTTCGTCATGTACGCCAGCGACAACGACGACGGCGTCGTCGGCTCCTGGACCAACCGCGACCCCAACCCGAACAACGGCATGGACCACAGCTGGGTCGACTGGCCCATGCGGCCCACCGGCCAGCGCATGACCACAAACCAGCTCAAGAACGCCCAAGACCTCGAGGGCCACTACCGCGGCATCCGCAACGGCCAGCTCTGGCCCTACCTCGAGAACATCGAGATCTACCACTGCCCCTCGGACATCCGGGGCAAGGGCCGCGGTCTCGCCGGCGCGATCGCCTGGCGCACCTACTCCATGCCCAACTGCATGAACGGCGACGCGGGCTGGGAAGTCTGGTGCGGCTCGAAGTTCGTCACCGAACGCATCGTCAACATCGAGTTCCCCACGACGAAAGTCGTCTTCCTCGAAGAATCCGACCCCCGAGGCGTCAACATGAACTCCTGGGTCATGCACCTCGACGAGGAACGATGGGTGGACCCCGTCACCGTCTGGCACGACGACAGCAGCACCCTCGGCTACGCCGACGGCCACGCCGAGGTCCACCACTGGCAGTCCCGCCAGACCATCGAGATGACCGAGCAGCAACGGTTCGACACCGCCTGCCCCGGCAACCCCGACTGGGCCTACCTCGCCGCCGCGTGGGTCAACACCAAACGCGACTGATTCGGCTGCCGTCCGTTCGCAACGCGGCCATCCCGTGCGCGGCTCAACGACCTCCGTCAGAGGCCCCGGCGCAAGCTCGGGCTTCCGCCGGCCCCGCTCGTCGCCAAGGTGAGCACGGACGAGGACAAGAAAGGCAGTCTAACACAGAGACGCAGAGACACAGAGGAATGCAGTATTGCCACAGATGAACACAGATAAACGCACGAGGCACTGGATGAGTCAGGCTTCGCCTGACTCGGCGTCACCTGTGTCCAACTGCGGCGCGTATTGAGTGTCTGTCTTTCCTCTGTGCCTCTGCGTCTCTGTGTTGAGCACGGGCACGCCGAGCAACCCGAACGCCCAGCGCCGCATGTGTCTCTATTTGGCCCTTTGGCCCTTTGGCCCTTTGGCTATTTGCAATGCCCTCCCCGCTCCCACTCCACCCGCCAACGACGCCCCGGTGCCGGCTCAGCCACCCCCCGTCCTGTACATCGGCCCCGGCGGCGGCGGTGGTGGGGTTGGGGCACTCGAACGCCACTGCCACCCGCCCGAGGTCGTCCCGCCGGACAGGCTCGGCGCCGGGGCCGCCGCGACCTGCCTCACCACCCCCGCCCAGCCCCGCTCGACCTCCCCGAGCAGTCCCTCCCACGCCCGCTGCTCGGCCCGCCGGCGTGACTGGTCCACCGCCGTGCTGCTCGTCCAGGCGTTGGCCAACTGCGTGGTGTCCTCGGTCGCCTCGCAGGCGGCGTACACATGGCCCGACCGGGTGTCGACCACCACCGCCGACGCCGTGCTGCTCACCCGAGCGGTCTTCGTCGGGAACAGCCCCAGGGACACGACCGTCAGCGGCGCGAACCCGTCCTCGGTGTGGAAGGTCGTGTCGAAGGTATAGACCAGCAAGAGGTCCGCTCCGAGCGAGGCCGCCGCCGCTCGCAGCTCTCGGTCCGACCCGAGCCGCTCGGGCAGGAGCAGCCGCCCGACCCGCACCGCCCCGCCGACCCCTTCCAGCCCGCCGAGCAGTTGGAGGTCTTCGTCGCTTTCGACATCGCGAGTGGTCACCACGCTGTACCGCCCCTCCCCCCAGCCGCGGGCCTGGAAGCTGGTATACCCGGCCTCCTGCACCCGGGCGACCGCCAGCGTCGTCGGCAGCCGCGCGAGCACCGGGCGTTCGAGCACCTGCCGGATGCCCGCGTCGGTCAGGGCGTGCCGCGCATCCCCGCCAAAGACCGACATATCCGCGGCCCGGCCGGGCGCGACATACCGCGAGTGCCCGCAGCCGCCCAGCGTCACTACCAACGCGAGTATCGACACCACCGCGCGATCCATGGGCTTCCTCGTTTCTCGACTGCGCCGCCGGGCTTCACCCCCCGCCCGGCACCGTCGTCTCGTACTTCACGCCCTCGGGCACGAGCACCGGCACCGCGACCGTCGTCCCCATCGACCCCTCGGTCACCCGGGACGAATCCACCGCGATGAACGCCGTGAACGCCGACATCAGGCTGTGCTCCAGCGCGATCGACCGCACATCCCCCGCCAGCGTCGGGTTGGGCTCGAAGGTCGCCTCGTCCATCAGGGCCGCGATCTTGTTCCGCGCCCACACCGCCCGCAGCCCGCGGGCCAGCGCATCGTCCTCGACCGCCGTCACGGGCACATCGAGCGAGAAGTCGACCGCCCCCGCCGCCCCCGTCAGCCGCACCGGCGCGTCCGCCAGCGCCGGGTCGAACCGCCCGGTGATCACGATCGGCCGTCCGACATACACATCCGGCAGGCTGGCGGGGTAGACCTCGGCCGCCAGGAGCGCCGGCCAGTCGATGGCGAGGTCGCAGAGCGCCGGGTGCGCCGCGTGCTCGAAGAAGTTGGCCATCACCTCGCCGCCGTCGTCCTCCAGGGACAGGTACGCCACCGCCCCATTGCCGAGCTTGGCCATCCGCTCGATCAGATACCGGTTGGGGGCCGAGCCCACGCCGAAGCTGAACACATGCGCCCCGCCCAGCCGCAACCGCATCTCGCCCAGGATCTCCGCCTCGTTGCCGATGAACCCGTCGGTGAGGAAGCACACGAACCGCGTCCGCTCACCGTCGCCGGGGAAGTCCAGCGAGGCCCGGATGCCGTTGATCATCATCGTCCCCCCGGCCCCGACCAGCCGGTTGAGGGAGCGCTCGGCCCGGGTGGTGTTGTCGGGGGTGGCGGCCAGGGGCGTGGCCCCGAGCTGGCTGGAGGTATCGGAGAAGTTGATCAACTGGAAGGTGTCGCCCGGCTCAAGCATCGAGAGCCCCGTCCGCACCGCGTCCTTGGCCTGTTCGATCGGCGCGCCGCTCATGCTGCCCGAGGCGTCCACGACGAAGACCAGCTCCATCGGCCGCCGCGGCAGGCTCGCCAGCTCCGCCGGCGGCACCACCAGCATCGCGAAGTACCCCACGCCCGTCTCGGGGTCGACCCAGGTGATCATCCCCGGTGTCGCCTGCGTCACCCGCGGCGTGAACCGCAGCACAAAGTCCTTGTTCGCGATCGTCGTCTCGCTGGCGAGCTGCACCGTCGCGCTCGTGGCCGAGTCGTGGCGCACCGCGATCGTGTGGCTCTTGCACGCGATCTCACCCAACGGCACGCCCGCGTCGATCTCGATCGAGAGCGCGATGTCGTGCCCCGACCGCTCGCCCGGGGCGAGGTACTGCACCTCCGTCGCCTGCCCGCTCGCCCCCAACGCCCCCCGGGGCGCCGCCCCGACCCCCGACCCCGCCGCGAACCCCTCCGACGGCGCCGGGTTGAACCGCGGCCCGACCACCATCGGGAATACATACTCGAACGACCCGTCCCGGTACGCCAGCGTGTGGAAGTAGGTGATCGCCACATCGATCGCTTTCCCCGGCTCGATGTTCGCCACCTTCTGCGTGAAGACATTCGGCCGCTCCTGCGTCAGCAGGCTCGCCACATACCCCTGCGCCCGCGCCTCGGCGTACAACTGCTCGGCCTCGGCCTTGTCGCGGATGATCCCCCGGATCCGCCGCTCGCCGATGGTCATGACGAACTCGTTGACCGCCGCGTTCTGCGGCAGCGGGAACACATACACCGCCTCGATCTTGCGGTCGTAGGGGTTCTCGAACTTCTGCGTCACCACCGTCGACGCGATCATCCCGCCGACATGCGCCCGCACCTCGGTGTGCGCGAGCGGCACCGGCACCAGCTTGTCCGTCGGCGTGTCGGGCTCGAAGCCGCAGAGCAGGCTGCCCGAGCCGGGCGTGTCGTCGGACCTGGAAGCGGTGTCCCAGTTCGCCGGCTTCTGAATGATCCAGATCTCGTCTTCGAGGGAGGGGAGGGCGCCGGGGATGGTGGACATCTGCTTGGAGAGTTCTTGGCCGTATTCGAGTTGCATCTGCAGCCGGAGTCGGAAGTCTGGTGGAGGCGGGATGAATGCCGCCGAGTTCTGCTTATCTTGACCCGCAATGCCAGGCTCCTGTCCGATCAGACCGAGCAAGTTGGAGTCGCCAGGAATGGGGAGCCCGTTGGCCGAGGATTGGAACTCCCAAATGCCCGAGGCGCCAACGCCATCCCCGCCACCCTGGCTCGACTCGAGAATGCGCTTAAGCTCGGCCGTAAGTGCCCGGTCTTCTCTCATAAGTGCCGAGTACCCACCGAGATCATTCTGCTGTCCATCCGCGGGGTAGTCTGTGATGCCCGGAGGCGGAGTAGGGGCCGGAAGGTTGCCGATGGATCGCAATGCTGTCTCAGTGGTTTCGAGTTGTCCCTGCAACTCCGCGTTCTGGTCGAGCATGGTGTCCATATCTCGTCCGCGCCCGGACGAGCACGCACTCACCGACGCCAGCACCACCGCCGCAGCCACGAACGCGATCAACGAGATGAGCAGATACCACCGCTTCATGGATTCCTCCCGTTCTGGGTCTGGAACGATGTCGTGGAGCTGGCGACCGCGTCGATCCGCTCGCCCCCGGCGTCCCCCGCAACCACAAGATCAAGCACCAACGACGGCGGCGGCCCATCGATCCGCAGGTGCACCCGCGCGAGGCGCGTCCTCCCGCGCGGCAACACCGACCCGGTCGAGAAGTCCCCCAGCACGATCCGCTCCCCATCCAGCAACGCCGCCGGGTCGTACCGCGGCGGCCCCGCAAACGCCGCCGTATCCCCGCCCTCGACGCCGACGATCCGGATATCCCCCGCCGTCGCCCGCAACTCGACCTGATACACCGCCAGCCCGCGCTCGCCCGAGTCGATGAACACATCGACATACCCGAACCGCACGCCGAGCTCCGCCGCCCCCGGCTGCCCGCCCCCGGCGGCCCCCCCCCCGGGCTGCGCCGCCGCCAGGCCGATCACGCCTAGGCCGAGCACCGCCGCCACCACCACGCCGAGCGCCCGGATCGCCCGCGTCGTGCGCGTCTTGCGCGGCATGTGGGTCATGGGGTTCGTGCGGTTCATGACGAGGCCTCCCCGAGCCGTACCGCTGCCGCCGCCAGGGCATCGACATCCGCGCCCGTCACCCGCCCGTCCGCATCGGCATCCCAGGCGAGGGCCGGCGACTCGCGGCGTTCGAGCATGAGCGTGAGCCGGTAGGCATCGAGCATGGTGACAGGCGAAGCGGGCGCCGCGGGCGACCCGCCCGCTGCCGCCTGCCCCTCCCCGCGCGACGCCCCGTGCTGGGCCGGACCGCCGAACCACACGATCGCCGACACCGCCAACCCCGCCGCCGCCGCCGTCAGCCCCGCCGACCACCCGACCACCCGCCAGGGCCGCCCTCGCGGGGCATCCACGGCCGCGAGCACGCGGTCCTCCTCGGGCCAGTCAGGTCGGCGCGAGCGGTCCAACTGCCCGATCCCCGAGGCCAGGGCCTCCGGGATCTGCGGCTCGTCGCGTTGGTTTGGATACGGGTCCATCGTGCCTCCAAAGTGTGAAGGGCGCGCCGGGAGAGATTGGTTCGGTGATTCTGGGAAACCCGTGAGATTCCGAGCAATTGCCTCTACGAGCCCCGAGCGCAAGCTCGGGAATCTCCCTCAGAGTCCCCGACTCCCGCGACCCCTGAAGATTCTGACCCGAGCTTGCGCTCGGGGCTTGTAAAGGCACCATCCCGAGCTTGCGCTCGGGGCTCGTAAAGCCGGCCTTTGCGTGGGTCACTGCAGCCGGGTCACATAATCGATCGCCGCGTGCAGCCCTTGATCGCTGTTGATCCACCGCGTGCTGCCGTGGTCGGTCCACACCCGCCGGTTGGGCCCCACAATCCCCCGACGGCGCAGCTCCCGCGTGCCCCAGGACTTGTACTCCTCCATGACCAACTCCGGGTCCTTGGGCATCGGCTCTCCGGCCACACGGCAATCGACCACGACATGGACATGCGTCACCGGCGTCGCCAGCGCCAGCAATCGCCAGCCGCGAAGGGAGGTGTGCTTCATGACGATGTCCTGCACCGCGACCTGGGCGGCGGCGGAGAGCGTCAGCGGCGGCTGGGCGAGCTTGGTTCGCATGAACCCGTGCCGGGCCGGGTCGAACGGCAGTACGGGTTCGCCCACGCGGTTGTGCTCCTCATCCACCGTGCCGCGCGGGTCGCCGTGGAGACGGGTCCCATAGGTTGTCCATGTAAGGAAGTAGGCGAGCGGCGGGATCATGGACCCAAGATACCCGAATCCGCAGGCCTCTACGAGCCCCGAGCGCAAGCTCGGGCAGTTGGGCTCTACGAGCCCCGAGCGCAAGCTCGGGTCAAAACGCCCAAGGCGGGGGTGTGGGGAATCCTCCGGGGAGATTCCCGAGCTTGCGCTCGGGGCTCGTAAAGACACCATCCCGAGCTTGCGCTCGGGGCTCGTAAAGGCACCAACCCGAGCTTGCGCTCGGGGCTCGTAGAGGCATAGATCGGCCTCTACCGATCGAAGTACGACGCGAGCCGGTCGTCCGCCCGCAGGGCGGTGAGCGCCGCGTGGATCCTGCTCTTGACCGTCCCGAGCGGCATGCCCAGGGCGATCGAGATCTCGGCGTGGGTCATGCCATCGACCGCCGCCATGAGCAGCGCCTCGCGCTGCGCCTCGGGCAGGCCGCCCAGCGCCTGCGCGAGGACCCGGAGGCTCTCGGCATCCAGCCCGACGCCCGGCCCCGATCCCGCCGCCTCGCCATCCGCCCCTGCCCCGGCCGAACGGCGGGCCTTCCGCCCCAGCCGCTGGGCCTCGTGCCGCACCACCGGGTAAAGGAAGGTCGTGAACCGCGCGGTCAGCCGCAGCCCGCGTCCCTTGCGGTGCAGGTACAGGAACGCCTCCTGCACCGCATCGACCGCCAGCCCGTCGTCGGGGACGAGCCGGCGAGCAACGCGGAACGCCCAGTCGCGATGCCGCAGGTACAGCGACTCGAACGCCGACCCATCCCCCGCCCGGATCGCGTCGATGAGCTCGGTATCGCTGCGAGTGTCGTCCGCCACGGGGCCAGCATACAGGGGAACGCAGAGGGCGCGGAGCCCTGACGCAGAGGACGCAAAGAGCGGCGGGAATGGACTGGCGAGTTCTGGAGGGATCGACGCCGTGCGCGAAAGCCGCGGGAGCGACCCATCGCCAGCCTTCCACCATGCCGTGCTCGGGCGCTGCCCCCTGTTCTGCTCTGCGTACTCTGCGCCGAAGCTCCGCGTCCTCTGCGTTCCTCCTACTCGATCCTCGGATCCACCCACCGGTACAGCACATCCACCGCCAGGTTGAACAGCACCAGCATCGTCGAGAACACCAGCACCACCCCGATGATCAGGAACAAATCCTTGCTCTGCACCGCATCGACAAAGTGCTGCCCGAGCCCCGGCACATTGAACACCCGCTCGACCACAAACGACCCGGTCATCGCCAACGCGGTCGCCGGGCCCAGGTAGCTCAGCACCGGCAGGAAGGCGTTCTTCAGCGCGTGCTTGAGCAGCACCGCCCGCTCGCTCACGCCCTTGGCCCGTGCCGTGCGCACATAGTCGGCCCCCAGGTGCTCGATCATCCCCATCCGCGTGAGCCTGGCGATATACGCCGCGAAGGGCAGGCTCAGCGTCACCGCCGGCAGCACCATCTGCCCGATCGTCCCCCACCCGCCCACCGGCAGGAGCTTCCACCACACCCCGAACACCAGGAGCAGCGCCGTCCCGATCACAAAGCTCGGCAGGCTGATCCCCACCAAGGCCACGATCAGTGTCGAGAGGTCGGCCAGCGAGTTCGGCTTCACAGCGCCCACCACCCCGGCCGCCACACCGATCGACACCGCGATGATGATCGCCAGGAGCCCCAGCGAGACCGACACCGGCAGCGCCCCGGCCAGGATCGCGTCCACCCGCTCGTCGCGGTGCTTGAGCGAGGGGCCGAGGTCGAACACCGGGCGGGGCCTGGGCTCGAGCCCGGCCTCCCGCGCCGCCGCTGCCGCGCGGGCCGCCTCGCCGTTGACCGTCTCCCGCACCCACTTGACCCCCATCGCGCTGTCGAGGTACGAGAAGTAGAACTTCGGGAAGCTGTCGAGGTTGTACTGCGCCTTCATCGCCGCCATGACCTCCTCGGGGGGCTTGCGGCCCTCGGGGTTCTCCAGCGGGTTGCCCGGCACCGCCCACGCCAGCACCAGCGTCAGGGTATAGATCACCCACACGATGATCGGCAGCTGCACCAGACGACGGATCACAAGCGCCAGCACAGCCCCTCCCCTCTCACCGCGGCGACCGCGGCATCATCCGCACCCGGTCCGAGCCGATCCCGTCCCCGAGGATGTCGTACAAGAAAAAGTTCTCGTTCGTCCGGGGGTGCGGGTTGGGCCCGCTCAGCGTCTCGGCGTCGAACATGAACACATTCGCGTAGTGGAAGATCGGGATCATCGGCAGCTCGTCCTCCATGAGCATCCGCTCGGCCTCGGCCAGCCCCGCCGCCCGCTTGGCCGCGTCCGGCTCGACATACGCCGCGTCGAGCAGCGCGTCGAACACCGCGTTAGTGAACGCCCGGTCGTTGTTGCCATCCCCCGTCCGGCTGATCTCGAGGAAGGTCAGGGGGTCGGGGTAGTCCCCGTACCACCCCGCGCGGGAGGTCATGAAGTTGTGCTTCTTCAGGTCATCGCGGAAGACGGTCAGCTCCTTCTGCGCCAGCCGCACCGGGATCCCCAGCGTTTCCTGCCAGTTCTTCGCCACCGACTGCGCGATCAGGTCGTGCCCCGAGTCCTTGTTGAACTCCAGCTCGATCGTCGGCATCTCCGAGGGCTCGGCGTACCCCGCCTCGGCGAGCAGCGCCCGCGCCCGGGCGATGAGCGCCGCCCGCTCCCCGCCGGTCTCGCAGTCGCTCAGGCAGGGCAGCCCCTCCGGCGACTCGTACCCCGCGATCGACCCCGGCGGGACCAGCGTCCGCGCCACCGGCTCGCCCAGCCCACGCACCCCCTCGGCGATCAGCCGCTTGTCCACCATCAACGCCAACGCCCGACGCACCCGCGCATCGCCCAGCGGGTTTGGCCGCCCGTCGGGGAGCGTCTGCTGGCAGTTGAAGTTCCAGAAATAGGTCCCGAACGCCGGCGTCACATGGACGGCCTTCCGCGGGTCCGGCGGCAACATCCGATCGATCTGGAACAGGTCCCACCCCTCCGCCACCAGCGCCTGATACTGCTCCCAGTGCTCCCGATAGAACGCGTTCTTCTGCGCCACCATCTCCCGCCGGTAGGGGGCCGTCACATCCGCCACATAGTCCACCGCCCCCGTCTGGTACGCCAGCACCTGCGCCGAGGGGTCCGCGATCGACGGCAGCTCGATCGTCCGGATATTGAGCGACCCGCGATTCCAGTAGTGGGGGTTGATCTCCAGACGCATGTCCCGCTTGAACCGCCACACCGTCAGCCGGTAGGGCCCGTTGCTCACCACCTGCGGCGGCTTGGTCCAGCCACCCTCCGCGATCAGCCTCCCGGTCTCCGTGTCCACATGCTCGTACTGCTCCACCAGCGGCCGGTACACCGGGTAGTAGGTGGTAAACGCGCACAGGTCCAGAAAGAACGGGATCGGCCGCACCAGCCGGATCGTCAGCTCGCGGTCGTTCACCGCCTCGACCGCGACCAGCTCGGCGAACCGCGCCTCGGTCTGAGCCCAGAGCGCCCGGGCCGCCTCGGCACGCGCGGCCGGCGTCATCCCCGCCGTGTCGTCGGCGAAGCTCTCCAGCGCCCCCTGCCGCCAGTGGAAGAACTCCTCGACCCCGTCGATGTACTCGAAGAAGGTGTAGTAGTCGGCCGCGGTGTCGGGCAGGATCGCCCGGCGCCACGCGTACACAAAGTCCCGAGCCCGCACCGGTTCGCCGTTCGACCACTTCGCGTCCCCGCGCAGGAAGAACCGGTACTCCCGCCCGTCGGGCGAGACCTCCCACCGCTCCGCCACCGCCGGGATGATGGTGAAGTCCGGGTCGAACACATCGTTCGCGACCAGCCCCTCGAACACCAGCCGCGACATGCGCAGGTCGTGCGTCCAGCTCATCCGCTGCGGGTCGAGGGTCGTGACATCGTTCCCGTTGCTGATCGCCAGGTCCGCCCGCGGCATCGGCCGATCCGACAGCACGATCGCCCCGAGCACCACGACGAACAACACAAAGGGCAGCAGCAGCCGGCTCATGCCAACACGGTACCACGCCCCGGACCCGCCGGCCCTGCCCGATCAACAACCGCGGCAGTGGGGGGGCTACTTCCCGTCCAGGGCATCGCGGACCCGCTGCATGTCCGGCGCCGGGAGCCTGCAGGGCTCGCCGCTGAGCCGCAGCACAAACTGCCCCGTGGCGTTGGCAAACTCCTGGTCCTTCCCCGCCTCGAGCAGCGCCGCGAGCCCCGGCTCGCTGGGCGTCCCGCCCAGCTTGATCTGCGCGAACTGCACGCACCGCTCGGCCACCTGGGCCAGCTTGACCTCAGAGTGCCGGGTCTCGCCCAGCCGCCCGTCCTTGGCCGCGAACGCCAGGTAGGCCAGCATCTCTCCCCCGAACGCCGCGCCCGCCCGCGATAGCTCGGAGGGCGGCGTCCCCGCCGCACCCAGCCGCCCGACGAACTCCTCGCCGACCAGCAGGCACGGCGTCATCTCCAACTCGTACGCCGACGGGTCGGCGTGCCGCAGCCTCGCCCCCACACCCGCCGCGACCTCGACCAGGGCCCGAGTCGCCGGGGTCTCGAACCCCTCGCGACGGATCCGTGAGGCCTGCAGCAGCGCCCGCGAGAGCCCGTCGCCGACCTGGGCGTCCTGCTCCTCGGCCAGCCGCCGCGCGAGGTGCGAGACCATCTCCAGCACCCGGCCCTGATCGATCGCCGGCGAGAAGTTGTTCACCACCCGGAAGCTCTGCTTCATCGCGGCCACCGCCGCGAACCGCACCGCCCGGGACTCGTCATCGGTGTGCTGCTGCACCACCTGCCGCGTCGCGTCCGTCCCGATCTCCGCGAGCACGAACAGGGCGTTGGTCACGATGCTCTCGTCGGTGCTGTCCGCGAGCCTGGTCAGGGGCTCGAGCGTCGCCGTCTCCACCACCCGCCGGAACGCCACCGACACCCCGCCCCGACGCAGCGGCGCGAGGATCTCCGCCCGCGCCCGCTCCCGGGCCTCGGCGTCGTCGGCGCCGATCACCGCCACCCGACCGAGCATGTACGCCGCCACCTGCCCCTGCTCGGGCTGGGTGTAGCTCGTCCGGTCCGACGCCGGAAGGGGCTCGATCTGCCCCATCGCGACTGGTGCGCAAACGCCGAACGCGATCACCGCGGCTGCCAAGAATGATCTCATAATGCTGTTGATCCGTTCGGCCAAGGACGACACCCTTCTGCGACCGGCTGCCCGGCAGCGACGAACCCCAGCCGGTTGCCCCGGCCAACGGTGTGGGCGGCGATACCGACAGAGCGGGAAACCTACCACCCGACCCCACAGCGGTCAACCATACGCACGCCCGAACCCCCCGGACGCCACCAAACCGCCCCAATCACGACCCCAACCGCCCGAGCCACAATCCCCCCCAACCGCCCACCACCTAGTAGACCTCTAGGAACATCCGCCGCGTCGGCGAGATCTCCCGCGGGATCATCTTCCGGTCCCAACCGCCCGGGTCCTGCCCCCCCCCAAGGCCCCCCGGCCACAAACGCCCCCCCCCCCCCCGCCCCCCCGGGCGCGAAAAACCCC
>CAYJPX010000079.1:0-16148 GCA_964372195.1 uncultured Phycisphaeraceae bacterium | reverse complement strand
CCGCGGGCCTGGGCCTACTACGACGGCGCCATGCACGACCTCAACGACTCCCTCGAACCGGGCCAGACCGATTGGCTCGTCCTCCTCAGCGCCCAGGCGATCAACGACAACAACGACATCGTCGGGTACGGCGTCACCACCGAGGGCGCGATCCGCGGCTTCGTCCTCACCGGCGCCGTGCCGCTGCCCTGCGCCACCGACCTCAATGACGACGGCGTGACCGACACCCAGGACTTCCTCGCATTCCTCAACCTCTGGGGCACGCAGGACCCCGCCGCCGACTGGAACGCCGACGGCAGCGTGGACACGCTCGACTTCCTCGCGTTCCTCAACGAGTGGGCCGCCTGCCGGTAAACCTGCCGCCCGATCACCCAGCACCCCGACACCCTATCATCCCGTACGAAGGAGAGAGACATGATCAGGACCATCGCCCTCGCAGCCCTCGTGGGCGCCGCCGCCACCCCCGCACTCGCCCAGTTCGCCGATTTCGACAGCGAGACCGAGGGCTTCCTCGGCGACAGCTACAACACCGGCGGCATCAACTTCTTCGAGGCCAACAATGTCAACGGGTTCTACCCCGACGGCACGCCGTTCGACCCCGCCGAGCTCGGCACCGACCTCATCATCGAACGCTCCGGCGTGGTGTGGAACGACTTCCCCGGCTTTGTCTCCTTCCCCAACACGCTCACCTTCGGCAAGGCCTTCATCCCTGGCGACAATGTCACCATCGGCCCCCTCGCGACCCTGTCGATGAGCGCGGTCGGCTCCTTCACCGCCGGCAGCCTCGACATCATCTACTACGAGAACGGCCCCTGGGGCGGCATCGAGGTCACCCTCGAGGCCCTCAGCCGCGGCTCGGTGGTCGGCTCGTCGTCCTTCCTCGTCGCCGACGGCGGCGGTCGCGACAACCCCGCCGCCATGCACATGTCCGCCACCGCCCCCTCCTTCGACACCATGCGCCTGACCGCCACCCTCAACGGCGACTACACCACCGTCCGGGCGCTCGTCGACAATGTCGGCTTCGTCCCCGCCCCGGGCGTGCTCTCGGTCGCCGGGCTGGGCCTGCTCGCCGCCGCCAGGCGCCGCCGCGCCTGAGCGCCAACCAAGTCCTTTCCTCACTCCCCTCCAGGCCGGCCGATCCGCTCCTCGCGATCGCCGGCCTTTTTTCTGCATCACTCACGCTCACGCAGGTCCGCCGGACGGTGACCCCCGCGCGTCAGCGTTGGTCCACGAGCCCGAAGGTCACGGTCACGACGATCGAGGCGTCCTTGTCGATGGTGGTCGTGTCGTAGACGCCGTAGCTCTCGACCTGGGTCGAGTCGGGCGTGGTGACCTGCATCACGCCCTGCCAGGCGGTGCGGACCTCGGCGAGCGCCGAGCCGGCCTCCTTGGCGATCGCCTCGGCGCGGACCCGGGCGTCCGCCGAGGCCCGCCCGATGATGTCCACCTTGGTCTCGGACAGGCCCGAGTAGGTGTACTCCGGCGGCTGCGAGACGAGCGGAACGCCCTCTTGCAGCAGCGAGGTCGCGGCGCTGGCCGCCCGGGCGACCCGCTCCACATCCTCGGACGAGACCGTCAGCGACCGGGTCATGGCGTAGCCGAGCATCTGCAGCGTCTGGCGTCCGTGGTCGTCGAGGATCGGGTACTCCGTCGTGGTGATCGCCGACAGGGTGACCGACCCGGGGGGGAAGCCCGCCTCGGTGAGGAAGGCGGTGGTCCGGGCCACGCCCGCGTCGAGCTCGGCGAAGGTCTCGGGGAGCGACCCGCCGCGCCCGGAGACCCGCATCGTCCACACCGCGCGGTCCGAGCGGATCGGCGAGCGGGCGTAGCCCTTGACCGTGACCGCTTGGTCGGCCCGTTCGAGTTGATCGACCCGGGCGCGGTAGGCCCGGGTGGCCAGCGAGGTGGAGACGATGACGCTGAGCCCGACGCCCAGCACGAGCGTCGCGACCGCGCCGAGAAGATTGATGCGGATGTTATGTTCCATGCCCGACCCCCGATGCTCGGAGTCCCGCCCGGCCGCACTTCCCCGTCCGTGGTTCCGTCCCGGCCGAACCTCACGAACATAGCCGGGAGCCCGCTACGCGCCAAGCAAATCTGCGAGTGTGCGTAAGTCGTGGACAACCAGGTCGGGCTCGACCTCCTGCTGCGCCTCGGTGAAGGGCGTCGCGCCGTGGCCCCCGCTCCCGGCACGCCGGTCGACCCACACCGTCGAGATGCCCATCGACTGCGCCGGCGTGATGTCGTGGTACAGGCTCTGCGCGACATGCAGGATCCGCGCCCCCGGCACGCCCAGTGTCTCGATCGCCCGCCAGAAGTGCCCGATCGACGGCTTGTAGCTGCGGGTGTCCTCCGCCGTCACCACCGCCGCAAAGTCGAACCCCTGCCCGCCGATCAGCTTGGGCCGGGTGCCCGCGAAGAGGTCCCGGTCGATGTTCGACAGGATCGCCAGGTCGTACCGCCGCGCCAGGCGGGCCAGCGCCCGGGGCGTGTCCCCGAAGGCCGGCCAGTCGGTGATCGACTCGGCGATGGTGTGCTCCTCGCCCGCCGCCAGCCCGAAACCCAGCGCCCCGGCAAAGCCCCGCGTCACCTCGGCGAGTACCTCGCGGTAGGGGCGGTACTCCCCCGCCTGGGCCGCCGGCTCCAGCTCGGCGTACAGGGCCAGCAGCTCGGCGTCGTCCGGTGCCTCCACCCCGTGTCGCCCGAGCAACCCGCCCAGCGCCGCCAGGATCCCCGACTCCCAGTCGATGAGCGTGCCGTAGCAGTCGAACGAGAGCACCTCGTACCGGTCGGGATCGAGCATGGGGGATTGTTGCCCGCTCGCCGACACAGGGCACAGACCGCCCGTCATGCGGTCGATGTCGCCAGCAGCTTGTCCACCCGCCGCCCGTCCATGTCCACCACCTCGAACCGCCAGGCCCCGATCGCCACCGAGTCGCCGACCTCGGGCACCCTCCCTAGGTGGTGCACCACGAGCCCCCCGACGGTGTGCGACACCGCCGGGTCAAACCCCGCGCCTGGCCCCGCGCCGGGCCCGGCGCCGGGCCCCCCGCCCGGCTCCGCGCCGACCGCCTCAAGAAACTCCGCCAGCGGCAGCAGGCCATCGAGAAGCAGCGACCCATCCTCCCGGCGTGTCAGCCCCGCCTCGTCGGCCCGCGGCCCGCCCGCCCGACCGAGGATCTCCTCGACGAGGTCCGTCAGCCGCAGCATGCCCTCGATCGTGCCCCGCTCGTCCGCGACAAACGCGATCTGCGCGTTGGCCTCCCGGAAAGACTCGATCGCCCGCAGCGCGTTCGCCTGCTCGGGAATGAAAAGCGCCGGCCGCACCAGCTCCCGCAGCGCCCTGTCGCCCGCATGCGCCAGCTCGACCAGCGACACCACGCCCAGCAACCCGTCCAGCCCGCCGACCGAGACCGGCAGGTGGGTGTCACGGCTGGCCCGGGCGACCCGGGCGATCTCTTTCCGATCCGCCCCCGCCTCGATGCACACCACATCCCGCCGGGGGATCACGAACGACCCGGCCCGCCGGTCGGCCATCGCGAACACCCGCTCGATGACCCGCCCCTCGGCCTCCTCCAGCACGCCCGACGCCGCCCCGAGGCGGACCACGCTGCGGATCTCCTCGTCGCTCACCGTCTCCGCCCGGTGGCTGCCCACGCCCAGCGGGCGGAGCAGCAGATCGGTCGAGAACGAGAGGAACCACACCGCCGGGCTCGCCGCCTTCGCGAGCACCCCCATCGGGCCGGCGACCCGCCGGGCGACGGCCTCGGGGTGCTCCATCGCCAGCCGCTTGGGCACCAGTTCGCCGAGTACCAGGGAGAGGTAGGTGATCGCCACCACCACGATCCCCAGCGCCAGCGGGCGCGCAAAGGGGGCGAGCCGCGTCGATTGGCCGAACCACGACGCGAGTTCCTCCGCGATCGTCGCCCCGCCGTAGACACCCGAAAATATTCCGATCAGCGTGATGCCGATCTGGACCGTGGACAGAAACCTGACCGGCGATTCCACGGTCTGGAGCGCCGCCCGGGCCCCCCGCACACCCGCCCGGGCCTGCTCGCGGCGCCGCACCTTGCGGGCCGCGACGACCCCTGCCTCCGAGCCCGCGAGCAGGCCGTTGAGGAGGATGAGTGCCAGAATGATCCCGATTTCAAGCATGGTGGGGGCTGGATGCCGTTGAAAGCCCTAACGGGTTTCTGGCCGCGGGGCGAGTTTCGTCGGACTTTCTGGTCCGCAGCGCTTGCAAGTCGAAGAAGATTGCGCGATAATAGCGACGCAGACGGTTGCGAGGGGTCCTCGTTCTGAGCACCCCGGGTTCGCGACGATGCGGGTGCAGGTAGCCGGGCTTGCCCGGATGAGTGTTCTTGTGCCCCGCGGCGACGCGGGCGAACCGGGCGATCCCGCCCGAGAGACGAGAAAGTGCAAAAACGCCGGAACGGGACGGTCCCGGGCGGCGAATGGCAAGAGGATCGGCGTACAGGCGACGCCGCCGGCGTCTATGCCGGAAGCGGAAACACTGGGGCGTGAGCCTCGCTCTCCCGGGTCTCGGGATGAGTCGGAGATGACAAAAAGGGAGTCGTATTATGAAGAAGCGATTGGGCTTTACGCTGATCGAGTTGCTGGTGGTCATCGCGATCATCGCGCTGCTCATCGGCATCCTGCTCCCCGCGCTGGGCAAGGCCCGTCGCGTGGCGCGTCTGGCGATCTGCGGCAGCAACCTCAAGCAGGTGGGCGTCGCGGTCAATAGCTACGCCGCCGACTTCGAGGACAAGGTCGCCTCCTACACCTGGAACGCGGGTGTTGGTGGCGGGCCCACGAATTACACCACGGAGTACGCCGATCTTCGGAACCCCCCGAACGGCGACCATGTGACCGCGACGATGTTCCAGCTCACCGAGATCATCCGCCGCAAGACCGGCGATGACACCTTCCCCAAGCTCGACGACCGCGCCCCGCACCGCCGGTTCAGCCACGCGGTCATCGTCGACTACATGGCCGACAAGATCCCCGAGGAGACCGCCGCCTGCCCCGAGGATCGACTCCTCCAGCAGTGGCAGCGCGACCCCTCCGATTTCCCCGACCTCAACGAGCAGGGCGGCGACGCGTACGACCGGATGTTCCCCTACGCCTCGAGCTACCAGTTCACCCCCGCCACCTGGGCCCCCGACAAGAAGATCGGCGGCAGGCAGACTGTCTACCAGTATGAGCAGAACCACGATCTGTTCTGGTTCCCCTCGGTCAAGCTCGGTGAGCGGCAGATCCGCGAGGTCGACTTCCCCGCCTCCAAGGTGCAGATGTTTGACTTCTACGACCGCCACGGCGGCTCGAAGGAGCAGTTCTACGCCTACCCGGACGCCAAGACGGACCTCCTCTTCTTCGACGGCTCCGTCCGCTACCTCCAGACCGGTGAGTCCAACCTCAGCTTCAGGCCCAACACACCCGGCAACTCGAACCTGACCTCGAAGATGGACTATGTCCCCAACCCCGTCTACGAGCCCGCCGCCCGCTCCGGCACCCGGGACGATGACCTCGAGTGCTACTTCCGCTGGACCCGCGAGGGCCTCCACGGCGTCGACTACGGCGGCTCCGCCATCAACTACAACGACTGATCCGTCTCTGAAAACTGGTGAATCCACCTGCCGGCCCGTCTTGACGACGGGCCGGCTTTTTGTATGCTGGAGGTATGGGCAGGGGCATTCGTCCCTGGTGGCTGCTGCCGTTCTGGCTTCCTCGGAATAACCCATATCCGAATCGCCCACTGATGAAAGGATCCCCCATGGACAGTCCGCGGAAGAGGAAGCGACTTGGCTTCACCCTGATCGAGTTGCTGGTGGTCATCGCGATCATCGCGCTGCTGATCGGCATCCTGCTCCCCGCGCTGGGCAAGGCCCGGCGGGTGGCGCGTCTGGCGATCTGCGGCAGCAACCTCAAGCAGGTGGGCGTCGCCGTCAACAGCTACGCCGCGGATTACGAGGACAAGATCGCCTCCTATTCCTGGCAAGGGGGGCCGACCAACTACACGACCGAGTACAGCGACCTCAGGGACCCGCCCGACGATGTCACCGCGTGCATGTATCAGCTCACCGAGATCATCCGAAAGAAAACCGGGGACGACACCTTCCCCAAGCTCGACGACCGGGCCCCGCAGCGCCGCTTCAGCCACGCGGTGATCATCGACTACATGGCCGACAAGATCCCCGAAGAGACCGCCGCCTGCCCCGAGGACCGGCTGCTCCAGCAGTGGCAGCGCGATCCGGACGACTACCCCGATCTCAACGAGCAGGGCGGCGAGACCTACAGCATGATGTTCCCGTACATCTCCAGCTACCAGTTCGTGCCCGCGTCCTGGGCGCCCGACAAGAAGATCGGCAGCAGGCAGACCGTCCAGCAATACGCCGGCAACCACGATCTCTTCTCCTTCAACCCCTCCGCCAGGTACGGCGAGCGCCAACTCCGCGAGGTCGACTTCCCCGCCTCCAAGGTGCAGATGTTCGATTTCTACGACCGCCACGGCGGCTCGAAGGAGCAGTTCTACGCCTACCCCGACGCCAAGACCGACCTTCTCTTCTTCGACGGCTCCGTCCGCTACCTCCAGACCGGCGCCTCCAACCTGAGCTTCTGGCCCAACCAACCGCAGCAGGACAGGGGCTCGCCGATGGACTATGTCCCCAACCCCGTCTTCGAGCCACCCGCCCGCGGCGGCGTCAAGGACGAGGACCTCGAGAGCTACTTCCGCTGGACCCGCGAAGGTCTCCACGGCGTCGACTACGGCGGCTCGGCGATCAAATACAACGACTGACCCGGGCCACCACCCGTGATGAAAGGCGCCGGCCCGCAGAGACTGCGGGCCGGCGTTGTTCTTGATCGTGACACCCCGCCGCCAGCGGCGATCGCCGACCATGCGCACCACCGCCCCGAGCGCGCCCATCGGACCCACGCGGCCACGGCCTCGCCGATTGTTGGCGCGACCTGTTGGCTTTCGCTAGCTTCGCGCCGCCGCCAGGCGCGATCCGTCTCACAACTTCCGCACACACGCAGAAGCACGCCGCGGCTTTCTGGAGTTTATTCGGGCTCATGGTTGACAGCCCGAACTCAATCCCCATAAGCTCCTGTATCATGGGATGCGGGACTGGGGAAGCATGTGTATTGGCTTTGGGCTCCGGCCTCGAGCGTCCACAAATCGGCCGCGCGCCGAAGAAGGGTATGGATCATGCCGAATGTCAAAGTCTCTTTGATGGCCGTAACGGCTCTGGGAGTATCTGCTGCCTTTGGGCAGACTCACGGCGACTTGTTGTTTGACCCCAACTTCGGCGCGAACGGCCCGGAGGGCGAGGTCTTCGCAGTCCATGAGTATGGCGGGAAGGTGTACTTCGGCGGGGCCTTTACGAGCGTGGCCGGGTTTCTCAATGCTCGGGGGCTCGCATCATACAACCCCTCCAACGATACTTGGGCGGTCGCATCCGGCGGCTTATCAACCGATGCGGTCGTTCTGGATCTCGAGGAGTATAATGGGACGCTATACTGTATATACCAGACATCTTCTTCCTCAACGCTGAAATACTCAAGATTGCTCAACGGGGTGTGGCACGCGCTGAGCAGCCTGGGCATGCCGAATTACGATGCCTCGCAGTTGGCGTTTCTCAAGGAGTACGATGGAAACCTCTACACAGTGGGGTTCCCGCTGGGTGGGAATTGCTCGAGCCCCACGCTCTACATCTACAACGGGCTGGCTTGGAGTGTCGACCCCACGGATGTTGTTGAGTACTCCAGCTTGAGCACCTTCGACACGGGATCCTCCGATGTTTTGCTCTGCGGTGGTAGTGGGAGCAATTGCGTCGATGGAACGGTGTTCCGCTACTCCTCGTCGGACTGGCAGAATTGGTCGCGTCAGACCTGCAACACCCAGTCCGCCGTGGCGGAACTGCCCGTTATCCCGAACAGTCTGCCAACATATAATGGGCAACTGTACGCGGCCGGCCCCGTCACCGCGGAGGACTGCGGGACGATCTTCTACAACTCGGGTACCTGGCCCGGAACATGGGCAAACATCGGCAGCGGCCCGGGTGGCGACGCTGAAACAGCTCGGCGCAAGGCGTCGCACCTCACCACGCTTAGTGCCGGCTCGTGCGACTGGTTAGTTGCAATGATAGTTGACGGTTGGCCAGGCAGCACAGGTACGCTTGGCTGGTCCTTTGACGGTACTTCCTGGACTTCGTTGGGCCTTGGGGTCCCGGATGATGGCACTTCTGGGAGGGTAGTGAATGATTCGTGCGTTGTGAATGGGTGGCTCTACCTCGGTGGCAATCTAGACTTGGTGAATGCAGGGGATTACAGTGGGAATTGCGCGATTTCCGTGCAGAATGTTACCCGGGTGAGGTCGGTGGCCGATTGGGACGCCGACGGGGACATCGATGTCGCGGACGCTTCTGCATTCATTGCGTCCTGGAATGCGCACGATGTGGAAGCCGATTTCGATTGCAGCAACAGTTGGGATTCCACTGATTCGGCATTCTTCGCTGGACGCTGGAATAGTTGCGATTGACAGGGCACTGTGCCCTGTACGCAGCCGGAGCACTCGACCCGTGAACGGGCGCTCCGACCAATCCGCTTCGCGCCCCGGCCGCAATCTCCCCCAAGCGGCCGGGGCGTTCATTTTGGAGCACCCCGTCTCAAGGGAGCGCGGTGGGTCCCGTCCTCAGTTCCCGGGCATCTGCTTGCGGATCGTCCTCCCGTCCCCGAACTCGCGAGTGTGCGTGTGTTCTCTTCTCCCCGCAGGTGCTCCTGCGGCCCGCTGTGGCTTGGAGCCTCCATTCGCCTCTTGTCACCAATCCCCGCGCCGCCGGCCCGCAGGCCCTGCGGGCCAGCATTGTCGTTCGCACGCGGCCGGATGCCGTGGCCTGGGCGAGCTTCGAGCGAGGGCCACGCGGTTGCGCAGCCGCGTGGCCTGCACTCCGCTGCGCTCCGTTTGGACCACGGCACCCAGGGAACTACGGCACCCAGGGGACCCCGGCACCCACTGGACCACGACGGATACCATCGCCGACCATGCCGTACCACGCACCCGACCACGCCCTCCCGATCCCACGCGACCGCGGCCGCGAACGCCTGCTGCGCGACCTCCTCGCCGCCTCCGGCTTCGCCCTGCTCACCTCGCTGGCCGCCCAGGTGCATATCCCCCTGCCGCCCGACGGCGTGCCGATGACACTCCAGACGCTCGCCGTGCTCTGCGCGGCGCTCTGCCTCGGGCCCCGGGTTGGCGCCGTCAGCATGCTCCTGTACCTGGCGATCGGGATCCTCGGCGGGGCGGTGTTCGCGCAAGGGGCCAAGGGCTTCGGCGTGCTGCTCGGGCAGACCGGGGGCTACCTCGTCGGCTTCGTCCTCTGCCAGCCGATCGTCGGCACGATCGCCCGGCGTCGCGACGGCTCGGTGCGCGGCTGGCTGGCGATGATCGCCGCGGTGCTGGCCGGGAACGCGGTGGTCTTCGGGCTGGGTGTGCCCTGGCTGGCCATCGTGAACAACTTCAGCCTGCCGCGGGCGATTGAGGGCGGCTTCCTGCCGTTCGTCCCCGGACTGGTCGTCAAGTCGATCGCGGCGGTGGCGATCGGCCGCCTGGCCGCCCCGCTGGCGGCCCGGCGCCCGTGGTAGCGCGGCCCACGCCGTTCTCGAAACCCGGAATACCTCGCCGCGCCGCGGTGTTGATCCTGCGGAACCCCGACACTGGGCGTTCCGACAGATCCTCTTCGTGCCCCGGCCGCTCCTGTCCCCCAGGCGGCCGGGGACTTTTTCTGAGCGGGTCCGCGGGCTCCCCGCCGGTGCGCGCCCGATTCCCCCTCAGAGCCCCATCTTCTGCTTGAAGAACACCTTCCCGTCCTTGAACTTCACGAGGATCCCGGTGTTCTCATCCCCCCACAGATAGTCCTGCGACCGGCTCTCGCCCTGGGCCTCCACCAGCCCCTCGGCGCCGATCCCCACGCCGCCCGCCTCCTGGATCTCCCCCGGCCCGCCGAGGATGTCCTCGACCTGGGCGAGATCCATCCCGACCTCGATCTGGTCGAACGACTCGACCGTGACCTTGCTCTCGCAGCCGGGCGACACAAGCAGCACCAGGGCGGCGCACAGGCAGAAAAGGAATCGGCTCAGCATGGGGTTGGCTCCTTTCGGGGGCACGGGCGCACCCAGCCTACCACAGGTCCGGGAATGTGGAGCAACCCGCCCGCCGGGGCCGATGTCAGGGCTGCCGGGGACCCCAGCGCCCCGACTGACACTTCGATGGAGACACCCATGACCGAGCACGATCCGCAGATCACCGTCATCGGACCCGACACCCGCATCAAGGGTGAGATGAGCTTCGACCGCACCGCACGAATCCTCGGCCACTTCGAGGGCCTCGTCACCACCGACGGCGAGCTGCAGATCGGCGCCTCCGCCCACTGCAAGGCCGCCCTCCAGGCCGGCACCATCATCATCGATGGCCTCGTCGAGGGCGACATCCTCGCCCGCGACTGCGTCCAGCTCAATGGCTCGGCGCGGGTCAACGGCGATGTCGTCGCCGAGAAGCTGATCGTCTCCGAGGGCGCGTCCTTCAGCGGCCACTGCCGCGTCGGTCCCGAGGCCGTCGCCAATGCCTCGGCCCCGCAGCCCAAGCCGATGACCACCACCAGGCCCGACCATAAGCCCCAGATCGAGGCCAAGCCCCAGCCCGCGACGCCCGCCGCCCCCGACGCCAAACCCGAGCTCAGGCCCGGCGGGCCCAAGTTCGACTGGGTCGGCCAACCCGTCACCACCGACGCCAACGCCAAGACCGGCTGGGGCCCGACCACGCGGCAGCCCGCCGAGGGCGCTGCCTGAAGCGATCGACAAGCGGGGTGCCGGGCGTGTGCGCAGCCAGCCAGTCCATGTCGCCGATCCCGCCGCCGGACAACCCCACCAGGGTGGTCCTCTGCTACCACTGCCGGCGTGAGTGCGAGGTCAGCGCCCGGGCCATGAGCAGCTCCTGCGCCCACTGCCACCGCCAGCTCGCCATCGCCGACATCGTCGTCCGCGCCCGCCACTGGGGCAGCAACCTCCAGACCTGCGGCCGGATCGTGCTCGAACGCAAGGCCGATGTCCGCGTCAACACCCTCCGCGCCTGCGGCGGCGTCGAGATCCACGGCACACTCAAGGGGCGCATCGTCTCCATGGGGCCCGTGACCCTGGGCGACACCGCGCAGATCGACGGCGACCTCGAAGCCCCCGCCGTCTTCGTCGCCCCAGGCGCCAAAATCCTCGGCGGCAAGTTCCACATCTCCCCCCTCGCCCCCATGCCCGACCCCTAACCCCGCCAATCACCCCTTCACCCATTCACCCACTCACCCATCCATTCCCCCTCTCCCCCTGCCCATACCATCGCCACCATGCTCCGCATCTCCACGGCGGCGACATTCCTCGCGGCGGCGCTCCTCTTCGCCATCGAGCCCTTCGCGGCCAGGCAGGTCCTCCCCATCTTCGGCGGCAGCCCGGCGGTCTGGAACACCGCCGTCATGTTCTTCCAGGTCTGCCTGCTCGCCGGCTATGTCTACGCCCACCTCCTCACCACCCGCCTGCCCCGCCGGGCGCAGGTAGCCACGCACCTGGCCGTGCTGGCCCTCGCCGCCCTGCTGCCCGTCGGCATCGACGCCGACGCGCCGGCCGGCGGCACTGGGCAGGCCGGGGTGTGGGAGCTGCTGGTGCTGCTCGCCCGCGGCGTAGGCCTGCCGTTCTTCGCCGTTGCCACCGCCGGCCCGCTGCTCCAGCGGTGGTTCGCCGACACGACACACCGCTCGGCGGGTGACCCGTACTTCCTCTACGCCGCGAGCAACGCGGGGAGCTTCGTCGGCTTGCTGGCCTACCCGCTGGTGATCGAGCGCGTCTGGTCGCTGCCCGAGCAGGCCGCCTGGTGGCGCGGCGGGTTCGTGGTGTTCGCGCTCCTGACCATCACCGCGGGGCTCGCGGCCCCCCGAGGTCCCGATTCAACCCCCGACCCAACACTCGCGCCCCGCGACCCCGCCCACGCGACCGCGGGCACGGCAGATCCGGGCGGCGCCGGACGCATTTGGCGCGAGCGGGCCTGGTGGGTCTTCCTCGCGCTCGTCCCCTCCAGCCTCATGCTCGGCGTGACCCAGTACCTCTCGACCGACCTCGCCGCGGTGCCCCTGCTCTGGGTACTCCCCCTGGGCATCTACCTCCTGACCTTTGTCGCCGCCTTCAGCCGGTTCGGCGATCTCGTCGCCCGCGCCGCGGCCCGAGCCTGGCCCATGGCTGTCGCCGCCGTCGTGCTCGCTTTCCTGCTCCAGGCCAGGCAGCCCATCCTGGCGATCATCGGCCTGCACCTCGCGGTGCTGGCGGCGGCCGGATGCCTCTGCCACGGTCGGCTGCGTGCGGCGAGACCCGGCGTCGCCCGGCTGACCGAGTTCTACCTGTGCCTCGCCGTCGGCGGGGCCTTGGGCGGCGTCTGCAACAGCCTCATCGCCCCCGTCGTCTTCAACAACCTGCACGAATACCCCGCCGCCATCGCCCTGGCATGCCTGGCGATGCCCCGCGCCACCGCCGCCCCTCGCACCGCCGCATCGCCCGCCGAGCGCCTCCGGCCGCGTGCGCTCTGGCTCGTGCCCATCGCCCTGCTGGCCTGGGTCTGGCTCGGGCCCCGGACAAACCTCACCGAGTCCGGCACGGGCCAGGACATCCGGCTCTTCGCGGTCGTGGGGCTCCCGGTGCTCGCGCTGTTCCTGCTCTCCAAGCGCCGCGTGCTCTTCACCGCAGCCACCGCGGCCATGCTCCTGGCCATCGCCCTGCGCTCCGACGGCTCACGCATCGAGCTCCGCGAACGCTCCTTCTTCGGCATCCACACCGTCCGCATCGACGCCGACGCCAGGTTCCGCCAGCTCGGCCACGGTGTCACCATCCACGGCATGGCCTGGCTCGACCCGGCAAAGCACGGCGAGCCGCTCACCTACTACCACCGCCAAGGCCCCGCCGGCCAGGTCTTCACCCGCTTCGGCGACCGCTTCGACCGCGCGGCGTTCATCGGCCTGGGCGCCGGCTCCCTGGCGGCCTACGCCCGCGAGGGCCAACGGTTCGACTTCTACGAGATCGACCCCGCCGTCGTCCGCATCGCCAGCAACCCCGAGTTCTTCCCCTTCCTCGCCGATTCGCCGGCGGAGGTGTCGTTCGTGATCGGCGACGGGCGGCTCATGCTCGGCCGGGCGGCCGGATCGACCTACGACCTCATCGTCCTCGACGCCTTCAGCTCCGACGCCGTCCCCATGCACCTGCTCACCCGCGAGGCGTTCGAGGTCTACGCCTCCAAGCTCAAGCCCGACGCCCTGCTGCTCGTCCACCTCTCCAACCTGCACCTGCACCTCGGCCCGTTCGTCGCGGCCGGGCTCCGCGACGCCGGCCTGGTCGCGCTGGAGCGGCGCGACGAACGCTCCCTCGAGCAGCAGACCGACCTCGGCCAGTATCAGAGCCACTGGATGGTCGCCTCGCGCGACGCCGCCGCTCTCGTCCCGCTCGCGCGCGATGTGCAATGGGCCACGCCCGGCCCCGCCGCCAGAGCCTGGACCGACGCCCACGCCGACCTGGTCGCGGCGTTGCTTGCCGAGTGAACCGGTGAGCAGGAGCGCCACCGACGCGCAACCCCCGACAACCCCTACGCCGCGGCCTGCTGCCCCGCACCCTCCGACAGCAGCCCGTTGATCGTCGCGATCAGCCGCCGCATCGTCAGCGGCGCCGGCACCTTCACCACCCGACGCCGGACCATCTGCCCGTGGTCCAGCTCCAGGTCGCCGCCGGGCGAGATCACCATCGTCGGCAGCGGCGGCAGCCCCAGCTCCTCCTCCCGCGCCGCGAGCATCACCCCCAGCCGCACCACCTGCCGCTTGGCGTCCAGCCGGACAATCGCCAAATTCGGCGGCTCGTCGCCGATCGCCGACAGCCGGGACGACACGATGCGGAACGCGTCGAGCCCCTCATCGTCCCCGATGTACAGCGGCCGGGGCTTGGTCCTGAGCTCCGCCCGGCGGCTGGTCAGCACCGAGGGCCAGGGCTGCTGGTCGGAGACCATCAGCAGCGCGAACTTGATCTGGCGGGTCTGCTCCTCGGCGGTCTCGAGCACCTCGGCGATCGTCTGCGCCGAAACCCGCAGCAGCTTGCACAGCGCCTCGGTCGGGTACACCGCGTCGTTGCCGCTGGACCCCACCAGCAGCGCATGGCTCAGCCGGTTGGCCAACGCCAGGATCGCCGTCTCCGCCAGTTGCTTGCCCGCGTGCTCGCGCAGGTTCGCCGCGGACAGGTGGTGGTTGGCCATCGGCCCGATCAGGTCTTTGGGGATCCCCCAGTTGTGCAGCACCCGCTCCACCACCGCCGCGTGGTTGAGCAGCAGGAGCCTCGACTCGACCTGCTCGAGCGGCAGATCGAGGCGGGCGGCTGTCTCCAGCACCTCCTCGTACTCCTCGTGGAAGTGCTCGATCAGCACCATCCGCCCCACATCGTGCAGCAGGCCCAGAGCGAACGCCTTGTCCGGGTCCAGGGCCCCCGTCGCCTCACCCAGCCCGCTGGCGATAAGACCGCAGCAGATCGAGTGCTCCCAGAAATGCACGAAGTTGAAGTGCGCGGAGACATCCGCGGCCCCGAACTGGTCGACCACGCCGATGTTGATCACCGCCTGGCCGATCCGCTCCAGCCCGATCCGCAGCACCGCCTCCTTCACCGAGGTGACCGCGTCGCCACGCGAGTACACCGCGCTGTTGGCCAGCTTGAGGATCTTCACCGCCACACTCTGGTCGTGCGAGATCACCTCCGCCAGCGCGTCGATCGAGCAGTTGGGGTTCCGCATCATCCGCATCAACTGCGTCAGCGTGGGCGGCAACGCCTTGGTCTGCCCGATCTCCCCCAGCCGATCGAGCAACCCGGCGCGGGCCAAGATCGGCTTGAGGTCCCGCAGCGCCGTCGCGGGGGCCGCCGCCGGCGTCTCGGGCTGCGGCGCGGGCTGCAACGCCGGTAGCGCCGGCGTCTCGCCCCCGGGAGGCGCGCTGAAGCCCGGGGCCGTCGCCGCCCGCTTCGGAACCACCGCCCCCTGCCCGAGCGGCGTTGCCGCAGCCACGCCCGCCCCGCTCCGCCCGGGCATCGCCCGCCGGAGCGCCACCCGCAGCCGGCCGGGCTCGATCTGGCTCTTGAGCAGCATTCCCTGGATACCCACCGAGGCCGCGTGAATCACCTGCTCCCGAGTCGCGGTGACGGGCATCAGGATCACCGGCGTGTGCCGGAGCGCCGGATCCGTCCGCAGTTGGCGCACGAACTCCAGGCCCTCGGGTCGACCCGGTTCCCACGCGAGCAGCACGCCGGCGCCGCGAGACCGTAGCCGGGCGAGGCAGGCCTCGGTGTCGGTGACCTCAACGCTCGTGTGCCCCAACATCACGAGCAACGAGGACAAGAGCCTGCGGTAGGCGGCATCCGGCTCGACCAGGATCAAGTCGCACATGGCCCTCTCCGGGTTCCCTGGGGAACACCTGTTTGTATCGGCGGTCCCCAGCACGGCATTGGCCCCGGTTGGGCATCGGACAACGAATTTATGGATACCACGGTCTGTAATCCATCCACCCGCGTGGTGTCCGATAATCCGACCCGCCTGACGCAGGCGAGGCAGGACGCCGGCGACAAGCGGTGTCCCGCCCCCCCGCCAGCCCCCGGCAGGAGAGGCCGCGGGAATAGGCCTCGAAGCGTTGGTCGATCTGAAGCCTCGGCACTCGATCTCCGCGGCAGCCACCCCACGCTTCCAGCGGGAGCACGCGGCGGCGGGCGCCTCGGATCGGGATCCCCGGCAGGCGCATCCCCGGGGAGTGGTACAGATGTGACGATGAGCGGGCGCAAAAACAACAACCCCCGGCCCAATGGACCGGGGGTTGCGTTCGGTAAGCAGTTGGATACATCGTTGACGGCATGTCGCCATGCCGCTATCCGTCGGCCACGGCTCGGTGTGACCCGGGCGGTGGGGGATTTGACGGACGAGAATGCGCTCACTTACCCGGTGCAGATCGCTCTGCGGGGCCCGGCAATAACCGGGCCCATACGGGTCTAAGGAAATCCCTTAGAAAGGAGGTGATCCAGCCGCAGGTTCTCCTACGGCTACCTTGTTA
>CAYJPX010000078.1:0-16352 GCA_964372195.1 uncultured Phycisphaeraceae bacterium | reverse complement strand
TGTCCGAACAGCCACATGGGTGACAGATTGGATCAGGCACATGGGTGACACCCGCGCCTATGTGCCCGGGGCCGGCGTGCCGATGGGCCGGACCCGCAATCTTCCTCCGTCGCGTCTGAGTGTACCGACCGGGTGATCGCGGTAGTACACCTCCCAGCGGTCCTCCTCGACCTCCACCAGGCCCACGGCCCGGTCGACCAGGCACTCGCTCACATAGACCAGCTCGCCGCCCCACATGATCGCCCCGTGCGTCCGCACCGAACGCCGCTCGTAGTGCCCGGGGTACTCCGGCGGCTCGGTGCGTTCGGGGTACGGCCGCGGCGAGGGCTCGTAGTGCTGCGCCGGGCACTCCTGGCCCAGCGCCTCGTGCGGCCGGTCCTCGTTGAAGCAGACGCGGAAGCGGTCGAACCGCGTCTGCTGCGCCCGGGCGCTCGACGCCGGCGGGTCTGCCGTCTCCCGCTTGAGCGTGCGGTGCATCCGCTCGTGCCGCCCGTTCTCCTGGGGGCGTCCCGGCGTGATCCGGTGCAGTCCGATCCCCAGGTCGATCCACCACACCGCCAACTGGCTCAGCCGGCCCGGGCCGCGGGAGGCGAAGGGCACGCCGTTGTCCGACCGCAGCCGCTCGGGCAGCCCGCGTTCGCGGAACAGCCGCTCGAAGGCCCGCCGCACCGGCGGCCACGAGGTGCCCTCCAGCCCGCGGCAGGCGAGCAGGTAGCGGCTGCACACATCGCTGACCGTCAGCGGGTAGCACAGCGAGCCGTCGCCGAGGCGGAACTGCCCCTTGAAGTCCACCGCCCAGACGCCGTTGGGACGGTCCTCGCCCCCGCCGGCGCCCTGCGGCCCCTTCAGCCTCTGGCCCCGCCGACGCGGCTTGACCAGGTCGGCGTCGCGGAGGATCGTCGCCATGGTCGTCAGCGAGGGCAGCTCCAGCGCGGGGTGGTGTCTGCGCAGCCACGGGCGGAGCTTCTTGGGCCCCCAGGTGGGGTGGAACTGCCGCGCCTCGATGATGAGCCGGCGGACCGGCTCGGCCACGGCGTGCTCCTGGGTGTGGCGGGCCCGCGAGAGGTCGTAGAGCCCCTCCAGGCCCAGCTCTCGGTACCTCGAGAGCCACTTGTGGCCGGTCTTGCGGCTCACGCCGAAGGCCCGGCAGGCCGCCGCCACGCTCCAGCCCTCCCGCACCACGCTGTCGACGAATCGCACCCGCTCTTCCACCGGACAGGTCTCCATCCACGGCATGCCGAGCCCTCCTCGGCAGCCAGTTGAACCTGTCACCCATGTGCCTGATCCGATCTGTCACCCATGTGCATGATCCGTACAACGCCCGGGCCCCGGATCGGCCGGACCGGCGGGCGGCATGAGCGAACCCCGGGCGGGGCCCCCCAGAGCTAGATCTGCGGAAGGGCGGCGTCGAACACCGTCTTGATCTCATCGACCGCCGCTCGGGAAGGGCTATGGTCCGGCTTAAGGGGCAGCGCGTTCCAGAAGCCGAAAGTGCACCAGGGCTCTTCCCGGCCGTCTTCATGTACCGCTGCCGGGCGCAGTACGCAGTCGTGCCACTGGAAGTAGGCTACATCAGTGTCGCCACATGTTTCGACCAGCATCTTAATCTGATCCTTCGCAAAACGATTGCCGCACTCAAGCTGACCTCGACGGACAACATCATCCGGCACATACCGATCCAGTGCCTTGACATAGGCACCGTCGTCCGTGGCCAGCGTTAGATCGGCGACGATCCACCCGGCCATACCCGATGCACGGATCTGGTCCCGGGCATCAGCTACATCGTCACGCAGTCTACTGACGGATCTGATTCGTTTGCACTCCACCGCGACGGTCCTTCGAGGCGTGGAGACTAGATAATCCACCTGCTTCCGGTCGGCCGCCGGAGGCCGCGAGACTTTCAAACCACCTCGGACGGCGACTGATGCGACCAGTAGCTCCCACTGCGCGTCGCGACCGGGCGTGTGCTTGCTCGGTCCGCCAGGATGCAGGGGATCTTTGAGCAATCGCCCAAATGCCTCCCGGTAAATGGGATCGTCAACACCGTCTCCGATCTGCAGAACGATGAACCACAAATCGTTCAGTTCCCGCAGCGCCAACTGCAAATCCTTGTAGTTGGGATCCTCGGGGGCAACATCTCCCCGCTCGCGGCACGCCTCAACTCGATGGCACAGGGTCCCGACCCTAGAATTCCTCCATCGTTGCGCAATTGGCAAGTCACGCCACCACGCTGCAATCCGGAGTCCCCGATCGAGAAGATTCTCGCGCGGGAGTTCATTCGGAAACAGACGGGTGGATGGCGATGACATGGAATGGCTTTCCAGAGACTCAGCAGGCTGTGCGCCCGCCAGCTTGAAAGTACTCCGTAACCAGCGGATTCCCACGAAAGAACAGGTGGACGAGCTCGAGTGCAGGGCCCGTCGGAATCTGGCCATCAACACGGAAGAGCTTGGGTTTGCAAAGAACTTGCGGAGTATCTGGAAGCACAGTATGGCGGGCTAGGCGTTGGGCTGCATTGGCGTCCGAATAGAGCATTCGAGCACCGTCAAGATGAGTGAAACAGCCGAGGTTGATGTCTCGGATGGCGTGCACAAATCGACTTTTGGCAGGGACTCTGGTCAGAACCTCTTCCATCTGCAGGGTCTTCAGGCCTTTCTTGTAGGTCCACAACACTTCAAGACGGTCGATACCGGCCAGTCGGCATTGTAGAGAAGTCTGGTCATCCGCGACAAGGGTCGGCGCAACATGACAGGTTACTCCCGTCTTGTGCTTGTTGTCCAGGTCGTCACGGCAGAACGGACGCCCGCGCCAATGATCCTCCACCACAAACGGCAGAAACTGATCCTTCGCGATGGCTCGCGAGTAATCGGGTGCGACCCGGCAGCGACAAGTGGGATACAACTCCGCCAGAGTCAGCAGGGCGGACAAGAAATCATGGTGTGGATCGGGCGAGTGTGATATGCCCAAGAACGGGTGGAACGGAATTCGCCAGTCGGCGTGGATGAAGCCATGCCGATCGAATCGAACGGCTTTGTTGATTTCAATCAACCCCTCATCATCAATCACATCACTGAGCGCGCCGCACCGGGCACTCCAGTCCGGTGCTGCATTCCTGGAAGCCCAACACTGCACCTCTGGACCGGTGGCCGCCTGCTCGCACATCACGACGAGCACCCACATTGTTGCGCTCTTGCGGCCGTGCTCGTTGGCAAATGCGGCGACATAGGGAGAGTGAGCACCGCAAAGGACAAGGACACCGTCCCAACCCAATGAGGAAATGAGCTGCTCAAGGCTGTGAAGCGACTCTGACCACTCGGGGTCGAGTGCCTCCATGTCGGCGGTGCCGAGCATGAGCATCAGGGGCATGGGCTGGCTGTTGAGCCTCTCTAGCAACCTTCGGAATCGCTTGGCGCCAACAGCGGCCACCAGGTCCGGGTGGACGCCGGCAACGAGACGGAGGGCACTTTGGTTCGGTTGGCTGGGCACAGGGTCAGGCCGGGGTCGACGGATCAGCGGTACGCCCAATCCGGTCGGAACTTTCGCCACGCTCTGAATGATCTACAGATTCCCCCGCCGCTCCTGCTCGATCTCCAACGCCTCGAACAGCGCCTTGAAGTTCCCCTTCCCGAAGCTCTGGCTCCCGCGACGGCAGATGATCTCGAAGAACAGGGTCGGGCGGTCCTGCAGCGGCTTGGTGAAGAGCTGGAGGAGGTACCCCTCGTCGTCGGCGTCCACCAGGATGCCGAGGTCCTTGATCTTGTTGTGGTCTTCGCGGACGGCGGCGTGGCCGTGCTGCTTGAGCATGGTGTTCACGCGGTCCCAGACGATGTCGTAGTAGGACTCGGGGAGGCTGAGGAAGTCGACGCCGCGGCGGCGGAGTTCGGCGACGCTGGCGAGTTCGTCGTCGGTGCGGAAGGCCAGGTGCTGGACGCCGGGGGTGTCGTCGTGCCAGTCGAGGTACTCCTGGACCTGGCTTTTCTTGAGGCCGGGGGCGGGCTCGTTGATGGGCATCTTGATGAGGTTGTTGCCGCTGGACATGACCTTGGACATGAGGGCGGAGTACTCGGTGCCGATGTCCTTGTCGTCGAAGTGCTTGAACATCGAGAAGCCGAGGACATTGGAGTACCAGTCCACCCAGTGGTCCATCTTGCCGAGCTCGACATTGCCGACGAGGTGGTCGACATACTTGAGGCCGCAGGGGTGCTTGGCGTTGTGGGCGTTGACCGGGGAGGAGATGTGCTTGAAGACGGGCATGAACTCGGCGCCCTGCTTGATCTTCGGCAGGGCGTAGGCGCCCGAGCGGCTGACGAATGTGTGGATGCACCGGCCGTAGGTCTTGATGGAGGCGACCATGACGGTGCCCCGGTCGTCGCTGATCTCGCGCGGCTGGCGGGCGGACTCGGCGCCGTTCTTGAGGGCCTGCTCGTAGGCCTTGACGGCGTCGTGGACGGTGAAGGCGACATCCTTCACGCCGTCGCCGTAGAGCATGACCTCCTGGGCGGCGGGGTGGTCCTTGGTGATTGGGGTGGTGAGCATGAGGCGGATGTTGCCCTGGGTGAGGAGGTAGTCGGCCTCGTCTCGGGAGCCGGTGGTGAGGTCGGCGAGCTGGGAGATGTGGAAGCCGAAGGTGTGGGCGTAGAAATAGGCGGCCTGCTTGGCGTTGCCGACATAGAAGCGGACATGGTCGACATCGATGAGGTGCAGGGGGTCGGTGGTGGCCGGGATTTCGGTGGGGGTGTGGGCGGCGGTGGTCATGGGTATGGCTCCGTGCTGGGTGATTGCTTTGATGGAAACCCGGCTGGGTGTCCGATGATTCTAGATGGTCGGCTCCGGTGCGTTGCGGGCAGGCCCGGATGATTTGGTTTTGTTCGGATCGCGTGCAGAATCGTGGATGACGCCCCGCGGGGTGTGACCTACACTGTGGGCCTGACTCGCAGGACCCCCCGCCCAGGCGGGGGACGGTTCGTGGGCCCGGGTCTGGGCGCTGGTCTGGGCGCGGGTAGTGCTGGAGTGCCGATCGCGGGAGCTGGATGGATTCGGCGGCGGTTGCGCTGAGGGCGATTGCGGATGGTTGATCAATCCGATCGAGTGCGCTTCGGCCCGTACCAGCTCGTGCGGGAGTTGTCTCCTTCGCCGATGGGGCGCCGGTGGCTGGCGCTGCGGGAGAGCGACCAGTCGAGCCACGCGGTGTACCAGTTCGAGGCGGTGCCGGCCCGGGCCGGACGCCGGAGGCACATGCGGGCGATGCACACGCTGGCGGGGTTGCGGCACCCGCACCTGCTGGCGGTGGAGCTGTGCTCGTTCGAGGTCGGCGACGAGCCGTGGGTCGTGACGCCGTACACGGGGAACCACGACTGCATCGTGACGCTCGCGGATGTCCTGGCGGCCAAGGGCGAGAGCCTGTCGGCGGCGGAGGCCGAGCGGGCGGTGTTGCAGGTGCTCGAAGGGGTGGGGTATGCCCACTCGATGGGCGTGGGCAACGGGCCGATCGCGATGGAGCACCTGTTGGTCGATCGCCGCGGGTCGGTGTTGATCGAGCTCTACGGCGTGGGGCGGGCGCTGCGGGGGCTTGAGGGGATCAACTCCGAGCTGGTGCGCGATGAGGTCCGGAGCGTCGTCGAGCTCGCGTACCGCATGGTGACCGGGCTGGGGGCCGAGGAGCCGCGGATCCCGGCGGGACGGCTGGTCAAGCGGCTGCCCCGGGCGTTCGAGGAGTGGCTCGAGGAGGGGCTGCACCCGGGTGGTGGGTTTGCCTCCGCCGGGGAAGCGATCGCGAAACTGCCCCACCGGCGGCCGGAGGTGGAGCCCTCCCGCGTGCGCACAGTGCTGGGCAAGCTGACCGTCTGGTCGCGGTAGCGCGGACGGCATCCCGCGTTGGAGAGTGACCCCCGCCGGTGCGGGGGTCTTTGATTGGTGGGTCGGGGCGTCACGCGCCTCGTGCGTCGGGCCTCAGCCGCCCTCGGAGGGAGCGGGCGTGTCAACGGCCTCGGCGAGTTGCTGTCGCAGCGCGTCCAGGCGGGCCTGGTCCTCGGGGCTCAGGTCGGGGAAGCGGCCGCTGAGGCGGTCGGCGAGGGAGAAGGCGTGGGGCTCGGCGAGGGCGTGCGAGAGCGCGTCGATCCACGCGCCGGGGGAGGCGTCGATGGCCTCGGCCTCGTCGAACCGGTTGAGCCAGAGCAGGAGCGTCGCCCGCAGGTCATCGACGACCGGCGCGGGCGGGAGGTTGGGCGCCTGGACCGCCGGGGGCACCAGCGACAGCGCGTTGAGCGCGTCGGCGGGGTTGTTCAGGGCGATCGAGGTTTGGACGAGCAGGAGCAGGCCCTCGGCGAGTTCGGCGGCCGCCTCGGGTTGGGCGGCGGGGTCGACCGCTCGCTCGGCGGCGGTGAGTGGGCGGAGCAAGTGCTGGGCCTCGGCGGGATCGGACGCGAGCTGCGCGAGGCGGATGATCTCGGGCGTGGGGAGGAGCGCGGCGTACTCGGCGAGGGCCCGGCCCCGGATCTGCGGCGAGGGGGCGGGCAGACGCGAGAGGGCGGCGTAGCCTCGGGCGTCGTGCAGGTGGGTGCGCAGCGCGCGGGCGGTGGCCTCGAAGAGCGCCGCGTCGTTGGTGGCCGCCGCCAGGAGCGTGTCGGTCTGATCGGCCCGGAGCGCCAGTGCATCGGCGGCTGTGGCCCGGGCGGCGGGCTCTTGGGACGCCAGGAGGGTGTGGAGGCGGGCGAGGTCGGCCTCCCCGCCGAGGGTGGCGAGGATGCGGCAGGCCGGGGCGGTGAGGGCCGCGGTGTCGATCGCCCTCACGCCGGTGAGCACCGACTCGCGGTCGTCGGGGTTGGTAAGGAAGCCGTCGCGGAGGAGTGCCCAGGCGGTGGCGGCGGCACGGAGCCGGAGCGTCGGCCCCGCATTGAACCACCGGAGTACCGGCCTGACCATCGCCGCCGAAGGCCAGCGCGACGCGGCGCGGAGCAGGGCGTCGGCGGCCCGTTCGTCGGTCTCACGCTCGAGGGCCGCGAGGATGGCCGCCTCGGCCTCGGGGGTCGCGAGGCGGTCGAGGAGCAGGGCGGACTGGGCGCGGACCGTCGGCTCGGGGCTTGAGAGCAGCGAGATCGCGGCCTGGGCGACGGTCGGGGCGAGCTGGCGGCTCTCCCCGATCTCCCGGTTGATGAGGTCAAAGCCCAGGTCCCGCAGCACCGAGATGGGGCTCTGAAGGAGCCGGACGAGCAGGTCGGAGCGCTGGTCCTGCGGCGTGAGGAGGTGGACCTGGCGCCAGGCGTCGGCGAGCTGGCGGTCGGCATCGCGGGCGGAGGCCTGCAGCGACTGGACCCGCTGGATGTGGGCGAGCAGGAGTTGCTGCTGCCACTGCCGGTCGGAGAGCGCAAGCGCGCCGGCGAGCCACCCACCCCACTGGTCAGGCCCGAGGTCATCGCGGCCGGTCAGCCGGGTCAGGCTCCGGGCGGCGGCGTCCTCGACCGGGGGGGGCCGCGAGTCGGCGACGATATCCACCAGGACCGCCGCCGCCTCCCGCGTCCGGAACGACCCGAGGGCGGAGACCGCCTCGACGGTCAGCGGGTTATCGCTCCGCGCCAGGGCGGCGCAGGCGGCGTACCAGTGCGGCAGCGGCCAGGGCTCGGCGGCGAGGGCCGCCAGCAGGGTCCGGGCGGGCTCGCTCGGCGGCCCCTCGAGCAGCGCCAAGGCCGCGGGCAGCGCGGGGTCGTCGGCCGGCAGGGCGAGCACCGCACGGGCAGCGGCGGCGCGGGTCTCGGCGGTCGCGTCGGGGCTCACGAGGCGGTCGACCGGGCCGGGGGGAGGAACGCCCTCGGTCTGGGCCCAGCCGGTGTGCCCAAGAAAGGCGACAAAGAGCACCACGAAGGTCAACCACCCGGTCGTGCCGGGCCGGCGGTGGGCCTCGGGATGGTGTGGGCGGGTGGAGCGCATGCGGGCGGCGGTATACGGGGATTGGAATGTTTGGGGAATCCTAGCCGATGGAGTTGGTGTCGAGCCCCCTTGTGGGGCGTGCGGCGGATAGATCGGGTGTGACGGTTTGACTAGCATCATCGGTGGTCGGGGGTGTGTCAGCGGAAGTTCTTGGGAAACTCCTCCGGGTAGCAGCGTCATGAACGAGTGGTCGGACGCAGAAGATCATGTCGAGCGGGCCCACGAGCTCTACGAGGCCGGCCGCTGGGACGAGGCGGAGAGCGAACTCCGCCAGGCGATCGCTCGGGACCCCTACCAGGCGGAGTGGCACTTCAACCTCGGGTTGACGCTTGAGGCGGGCGGTCGGTTCCGTGACGCGGCCGAGGCGTACAAGAAGGCGTTCGAGGTCGGGCCGGGCGACGCCCAGGCGGCGGTGCTGGTGGGGGTCAACTGCCTGCGTGCGGGCGATCCGGAGGGGGCGCTCTCCTGGCTCGACCGGGGGGCTTCGCTGGACAACGAGCGGGTGGACGCCCTGATCTACCGGATCGATGCGCTCACGCAGCTCGGGCGTCACGAGCAGGCGGAGACGACCTACTACCTCGCCCAGGAGATCGAGCCGGAGAACGCCGAGATCTACGCGGCGATGGCCGAGTCGCTCCTGGCCCGCGGGCTGCACGACAAGGCGGTCTGGTGCCTGCGTGAGGCGGCACGGCTGGACCCCGAGCTGCCGCGGGTCGAGGCCAAGCTGGCCGAGGCGTACGCCCGGACCGGCCGTCAGGAGCGGGCCCGCCAGCTCTACCTGCGCGAGCTCCGCCGCGACCCGGGCAACATCGACACGCTGCTCGACCTGGGCGAGCTGCTCATGGAGATGCACCGCGACGGGGAGGCCTCGGAGAAGTTCCGCCGGGTGCTGGAGCTCGAGCCCGAGAACACCGATGCGCACTTCAACCTCGGGCGCCTGGCGTCGAAGCTCGGCGACCGCGCGGGAGCGCTGCGGCAGTTCGACCTGGTGGTCCGGCTCGATCCGGGGTACCCGAGCGCCCGCTGCCGTCTGGCGGCGGCACTGCTCGACCTGCACGGGGCGGCGGCGCAGGACCGGGCGCGGCTGCTGCTGCTCGCCGAGCTGCGCGAGCAGGGCGACCGGCCCGACCGGATCGCGGTCGAGGAGATGGACGAGCTGGGGCAGTTGCTGCTCGACGCCCAGCTTCCGACCGAGGCGGCGCGGGTGTTCAAGCGGCTGATCGCGCGGAGACCGAACAACGCGGGGGCGCACCACTCGCTGAGCGTGTGCCACTTCTTGCGGGGGGATTGGGGCGCGGGGATGGAGAGCGCCCGGGCGGCCCTCCGCCTCGAACCGCGCTACATCGCCCCCATGCACAACCTGGCGATGGCGTACCTCGAGCAGGGCCAGTGGACCCGGGCCCGGTATTGGGCGACCCAGGCACGGCGTCTCGACCCCGACGACCCCTCGCTGCGGCGGCTGCGGCTGAAGCTGCGGGTGCAGGCGATCTTTGAGGTGGCGCGGTGGGCGGGGCGGCTGGTGAAGCCGGGGAAGCGGCGGGCCGTCGAGCGTGATCCGGGCGGGGACGAGTCGAGCAACGGGTAGAGCGAGCCGGGGCGCGCTCGGTAGCGAGCCGGGGCGCGACCACTCGGAAGCGAGCCGGGCCGTGTCGGCCCGGTGTTGCCTTCGCGGCAACCCGCGTGGATCTGCGCGGGGGACGCCGAGTTTGGGGACCGCGCGGGGCAGATCGACCCGATCCGTCGGGCCGACACGGCCCGGCTCGCGTGTCGAAGCCCGGCTCGCTTTTCGAAGCCCGGCTCGCTTGTCGAGCACAACGGGCGGGGCCTACTGGCGCAGCGCCAGCAGCCGTGCCGCCTCCTCCACATCCTTATCCCCCCGACCCGAGCAGTTGATCAGGATGTTCTCGTCCTCGCGCATCTCGATCGCCATCCGCACGCCCTCGGCGATGGCGTGGGCGCTCTCGAGGGCGGGGATGATGCCCTCGGACCGCGCCAGGTGCAGGAAGGCGTCGAGCGCCTGGTCGTCGGTGCATGTGGTGTACTTGACCCGATCGGCGTCCTTCCACGCCGCGTGCTCGGGGCCGACGCCGGGGTAGTCGAGCCCGGCCGAGCAGGAGTGCACCGGGCTGGTCTGGCCGTCCTCGTCCTGGAGGACATAGCTGAGCGAGCCGTGCAGGATGCCGGGCTGGCCGAAGGAGAGGGGAGCCGCGTGCTTGCCCGGCTCGTTCGAGGTGCCGCCGGCCTCGACGCCGATCAACCGGATGGCGGGGTATTCGATAAACGGGAAGAAGATGCCCGCGGCGTTCGACCCGCCGCCGACGCAGGCGACGATGGCGTCGGGCATCTTGCCCATGTGGCGGAGGGACTGGGCCTTGGCCTCCTGGCCGATGATGGCCTGGAAGTCGCGGACGATCATGGGGAAGGGGTGCGGGCCGACGACCGAGCCGATGATGTAGTGGGTGTGCTCGACGGAGTCCATCCAGTCGCGCATGGCCTCGTTGGTGGCGTCCTTGAGGGTGCGGCTGCCGGTCTCGACCTCGATAACGGTCGCGCCGAGCATCTTCATGCGGGTGACATTGAGCCGCTGACGCCGGACATCTTCGGCGCCCATGTAGACCTCGCACTCCAGGCCCAGGTGTGCGGCGGCGGTGGCGCTGGCGACGCCGTGCTGGCCGGCGCCGGTCTCGGCGATGATGCGGCGCTTGCCCATGCGTTTGGTGAGGAGCGCCTGTCCGAGTGTGTTGTTGATTTTGTGGGCGCCGGTGTGGGCGAGGTCCTCGCGTTTGAGCCAGATGGAGGCCCCGTGGCCGTGGCTGGCCCGGGCGCGGGCGTTGGCGGTGAGGCGGTTGGCGAGGTAAAGGGGGGTGGGCCTGCCGGTGTAGTGGGTGTGGAGGTGCCGGAGCTCGTCCCAGAAGCGTTCATCGCGGCGGACGCGGTTGTAGGTCTCCTCAAGCTGGGCACAGGCGGCGACGAGGGTCTCGGGGATGTACGCCCCGCCGAATCGCCCGAAGCGGCCCTCGGGGGTGGGCGCGTCGGAGAGGCGGGGCTTGATGGGGGTGTCGGTGGGCATGGGGGGAGTCTACTCACCGCGGAGGTCGCGGAGAGCGCGGAGTGGAGGCGGGGGTGGCCGCGGATGAACGCGGAGGGGCGCGGATGAAGACAGGGGGAGTTGGGGGGAAGCCTTCGGCTTCCCGGCTCGGGGGTTTATCCGCGTTCATCCGCGTTGATCCGCGGCTGGTCTGTCTGCTCGTGGGCGGCGGCGATGCCGGCTTGTTCGTCGACGCGGCGGAGCAGGAGCAGGCCCGCGGCGAAACAGGCGGAAAGGAGCAGGAGGCTGCCGGGGAGCCCGAGAGCGTTGCGGAGCTGGCCGAACGCCACTACACCGATGATCGTGGCGAGCTTGTAGACCGCGCCCCACACACCGAAGAACTCCCCGGCCTTCTCACCCGGGCTGAACGCCCCCACCACCGCCCGGCTCGATGTGCCGATGCCGCCGAGGCCGATGCCGATCAGCCCGGCGACGACCCAGAACGCGGCCCGCAGGATGGGGCCGGGGTTTCCGGTGGCGGGCATGAGGGCCTTGATCCCGGCGAGGGTCGCGGTGGCGACGACCCAGGTGATGAGGAAGATGGTCACGGTGCGGAGGTGACCCAGCCGGTCCTGGTACTTGGCGACCAGGGCCGAGGCGAGGCCGGCGGTGAGGGCGATCACGAGGGCGAAGAGGATCGTCTGGCCGAGGGTGTTGCCGAGGTCGTCGGAGATGAGGCCGAGGAAGTAGATCACGGTGGTGGTGCCCAGGCTGTAGAGGAAGAACGCGAGGAAGAAGCGGGCGAGGTGGCGGTAGCGGGTCGCCTCGCGGGCGCTGGCCGCCAGGCGGGTGAAGGCCTGGCCGATGACCGTGTGGGCCGCCCCGGGTTGGGGGGTGGCCCGCTCGCGGAGGAGGAAGACCGCCGGGAGGATGCCCGCGGCGAACCACAGGCCGGCGAAGACGAACATCGGTCGTGCCTGGGCGGCCTCGGCGCGGTGAAAGACGAAGGCGAACACCGCCGTGATGCCCAGGAGCAGCAGCGCGCCGGCGTAGCTCATGGTCCAGCCGAGGGCGGAGATGTAGCCGACATTTTTGGGGGTGGAGATCTCGGGCAGGAACGAGCCGAGGAAGTTCTCCCCCAGGCCGCAGGCGAGCGCGGCGATGAGGTAGAGCGTGAAGGCGAGCGCAACCTGCCCCGGCTGGACGAGCGCGAGCGCCGCGGTGAACACGGCACAGAGAACCCCGGTCGCCAGCAGCATCTCCCGCTTCCAGGCCTTGTGGTCGGCGAGGGCCCCGAGCAGGGGCGAGAGCACAACCACCAGCAGCATGCTCGACGCGACCATGATGCTCCAGGTGGTGCGGCCGCGGGCGGGGTCGCCGACGACGACCTGCTGGACGAACAGGCTGAAGAGCAGCGTGTTGATGAGGAGCTGGAAGGACTGGTTGGCCAGGTCGTACATGCCCCAGGCCCAGACGGCCTTGCCGTTGGGGAGCTTGGCGAAGGGGTTGAGGCGGACGGGCATGGGGGGAGGGTAGGGGGAGAGGGGGGAAGGATGAAGGAGGAAGGGGGGAGGGGGAGAGTGAAGGGGTGAGTGGGTGAATGGGTGAATGGGTGAGGGGGTGTGGGGGGACGGCTGGGTGGCTTCGGGTCTGCTGCCTTGCCCCTGATCGCTGCTCGCTACTCGCTCATCGCTGCCTCGATTTGAGCTTTGAGATTATCGCTTGAGCTTCCCGCCGTGCCACCAGTCGGTGGAGGCTCTGCGGAACCGACTGGTGAGGGGGCGGACGGGCGCGGAGGGGTTCGCACCAGTCAGGCTCTCAGAGCCGAGCCTGACTGGTGGCAGGGCGGTGCGGTGCAGGGGTGGTGACTCGGGCCGCCCGCCCACCGTCGAGGGGTTGAGCCAGCCACCCGCCGCCTAGAGCTCACGCCTTCCGCATTCGGGGCACGGTCCCAGGGCACTGGCGCGGTCGTACCCGCATGCGATGCACAGGCCTTTGCGACGGCGGTTGCCGCGGCGCACCCGACCGAGGAGAAACACCGCAGTCAAATAGAATGCGGCAGGGGCTGCAACGAGCCACAGCGGGGTCCTGACTGACCAGAGGAACATCCTTGCCGTATCTCGGCCCCAGTAGACACTCGGTGAGTTCCACCATTGTGGCCTGGTCGGCTGCAGAATGTGCAGTCCCGGGCTACCGATCCCGCCAAGATTGCCGGCATAAAGCCAGCCGGATCTCAATCCGATGGAAACGCCCCGCCCTCCAGCCGACCACTCGAGCCAGATCACCCGGCTGATGAGCCATAGCCCCACCGCGGCCACCACGATCGCGACCGCCACCCATATGGAAGCCCGTCGAAGCATGTTCGGAGTTTACTGCCAAAGCACCCGGAAGCGAGGGTGAACTAGAACAAGAAAGAGCCGGAGTCTCAATGGCCGTCAGCGAATCTACCATACCGGCGTCCCGCACTCGGGGGGGAGTCGAGCGGGCCGCCCGCTCAATCGACGACGAATTCTGCGTGTGTGATTCGGCCTTGCTCGTCGAGGTCCGCGGTGATCCAGGTGAAGAAGCCGATGTGGTCGAGGTAGAACTCCGCGTGGGGACCGTCGTCGGACTGACCGACATCGGCTGGGTACTCGATCAGTTTGGCGGCTTGCTGCGGGGTAAGCCCGATCAGGGCGTCCTTGGCGATCATGGCTTCGTAGTCGTCCCACCTGGGTTTGAGAATGCCGCCGGTGGTCCATTCCAGGAAGCCCCACATGTACCAGGTCACGAACGCAAGCGACACAGCGACCAACGCGAGCACCAGGAGGGTGGCCTTGAGTGCGGATCGGCTCTGGAAGTAGCTCGTTTTCATGGGGGTCGTTGGCCGCGCGGGTGTGTGGTGTGGCAAGGACTATCGCCGCTGCTCGGGCTGATCGTAGACGATGCTCTCCCAGCCTCCGTAGATGATCCCAGTCGGGTGGATGGCGTCTGACGCTGGGTCTGCGTGCTGCAGCGCGTCGAAGTCTACCTCCACGAGTTGCTGAATCGTGATTCGGTCCCGGGGCCACCGCATGCCGCCGGAGACGATAGGGTTCACTTGAGCGACATCGTCCCAGTCCGTCGGGCGGCGTTTGTGGTCTGACTCGAAGTGCACGAGAGCGGTGTGCACGATGATCGCAGCGTGGAAGCGGTTCTCGGCTTCGATTGCCAGGCGCGCGCTGCGGATGAGTGAGACCGTGCCGATCACGGCGGTGATGGCTAATGCGCCGAGCACCGCTTCGATCCAATACCCCTTGACCCGGCTGACGATCATCTAGGAGAACTCCGGTTCAGAGAGCGGTACGAATCATATGGCGCCGGGTGTTCGCAGTGGCGCCGCTTGAGCCAGCGGCTTGGATCCCGGAGCAGGCGAGCCCGGGGCGGCGGGCGTGCCACACGCGAGCTTGGCGAGGCCAGCCGCCGATCCGCGCGGGCTAGGCTCAGAGCAGCCTTGTCCATGCCACCCCGGGGAGTTGAGACGGCCGCCCGCCGTCGCCCCGGAGGGGCCGCGGGCTGTAGCCACAGGTGGAGCGGCGGCGCGGCGCAGCCCGCCGACGCGGAACCCGTGGAGGCGTCGCCCCTTCCCTCATCTTGCCCCGACGGGGCAAAGGCGACGATGTCTTCGACGGAACCGCCGCGCGATCGGGCGCTTCCGCTGCCCCGCCGGGGCAGTTGCGAGAGAATGCGGCCTGGTTCCACGGGTTGCGCTGCGCTCCACCCGTGGCGACATCCCGGCGCCCCGCCGGGGCGAGGAGCGGTGCGGGAGCGGACGGGCGGGGAGGGCTCGCTCCCGGCCTGCCAGGATCAGATTCGAGCGGCGGTGGCAGGCTGCCCGATACGGCTTCTATCAGAGGTTCACCCCGGCAAGCGGCCATCGCCCGCCGTATGCAGAGGAGCATCGCCGTGAGACGCTTGGGAATGTCGGGGCTGGCGGCAGTGGGCCTGTGCCTGTGCCTGACCGCGGGCGTTCACGCCCAGGCCGTCAACTCCATCGTGGCGTGGGGGCGGGATGTCGAGGGCCAGGGCGATGTGCCCGAGCCCAACGATGACTTTCTCGCGGAGCTGGGGATCGCGGGGGGCGGGATCCACAGCCTGGGCATCAGGGCCGACACCTCCATCGCGGCGTGGGGGAGCAACACCTACGGCCAGTGCGATGTGCCGGAGCCCAACACCGGCTTCGTCGCCGTCGCCGCGGGCACCTCCCACAGCACCGCCCTGCGGGCCGACACCTCGATCGCGGCGTGGGGAAGGAATCAGTTCGGCCAGTGCGATGTCCCCGAGCCCAACACCGGCTTCATCGCCCTCGCCTCCAGCGGGGCCCACAACCTGGGCCTGCGGGCCGACGGCTCCATCGAGGCGTGGGGGTACAACATCTACGGCCAGTGCGATGTGCCAGAGCCCAACTCCGGCTTCGTCGCCGTCGCCACCGGCACCTACCACAGCCTGGCGATCCGGACCGACGGCTCGATCGCGGCGTGGGGAAGAAACGCCTACGGCGAGATCGATGTGCCCGAGCCCAACTCCGGCTTCGTCGCGATCGCGGCGGGCGAATCCCACAGCCTGGGGTTGCGGGACGACCGCTCCATCGCGGCGTGGGGCAGGAACGACTACGCCCAGTGCGATGTGCCCACGCCCAATGTCGGCTTCGTGGCCATCGCGGCGGACGGCTACTTCAGCCTGGGGCTCAAGGCGCACGGATCGATCTGGGCGTGGGGGAACAACGCCTCCGGCCAGTGCGGCGTGCCCGCCCCCAACGGCGTGTTCGTGTCGATCGCCGCGGGAGTCCGCCACGCCCTGGGCGTGCGGCTGCCCGGCTGCCCCAACGACCTCACCGACGACGGCCTGGTCAACACCATGGACTTCCTCGCCTTCTTCCGCCTGTGGTCCGCGGGGGACCCCTTCGCCGATTGGAACGACGACGGCACGGTCGACACGCGGGACTTTCTCACTTTCCTCAACGCCTGGAACAGAGGCTGCTGACCGCGGGTCCCGGGCGTGCTACGCCTCGGGCTCGTGGTCTTCCGCTTCCTCGGGGTGGTCGAGGTTGGCGAGGCCGATGATGTCGTAGCAGGTCGCGAGCAGCCCGACGAGGGGGAAGCGCCACTCCTTGAACGGGCTCGGGCCGAGGCGCCGGAGGAGGGGGTGCGTGACGGCCGGGGGCTCGATGGGGGTGACGATGGTCGCCAGCTCGGGCCCGGCGTCCCAGTAGGTGGCGATGCACTCCGCGAGCGGGAGGCCGCGCGCCGAGGGCGCGCCGGGGACATGGGCCTCATAGACCGGGGTGGCGACGGCGGTGAGCCCGTCGCTGCCGCCGCGGTGGCGGATCGACTCGAGCAGCGCCTCGCCGCGGTGGCCGCGGAGCTCGAAGAGGAGGAAGGGG
>CAYJPX010000077.1:14635-16432 GCA_964372195.1 uncultured Phycisphaeraceae bacterium | reverse complement strand
CGGCGGGCCCCTCGCGGGCGCTGCGGGCGGTGTTGGGGCCCGAGGGGGCGGGGGGGGCGCGGGGGGGGGGGGGCGGACCCGAGCTTGCGCTCGGGGCTCGTAGAGGCAGGGCTCGTAGGGGGAGGTCGTGGAGGAGTTGGTAGGGTTGGGCCTTGCAGGCGGCGCGGATGTTGTCGAGGGCTTGGGCGACCTTGGCGGGGTCGCGGGCGGCCTTGAACTTGTGGAGGGCGGCGACCTGCTCGGTCTCGACCGAGTCTGGGATGGTGAGGATATCGATGGGGCGTTCCTCGTCGTCGTCGGTGTACTCGTTGAGCCCGACGATAATGCGGTCCTTGGCCTCGCACTCCTCGCTGAAGCGGTAGCTGGCCTCGGCGATCTGACGGCGGAAGTAGCCCTTGTTGATGCCGGCGACGACGCCGGCGTGGCCGCCGAGGTTGGTGTGGGTGTGGATGGAGGGGGCGCGTTGGGTGGTCTGATCCTGACCTTCGCCGGGCCTCAGGTCAGGCGTCGAGGGCTTGGGGGACCAGCTCCAGGGGCCGCCGCCCATGTTGTCGATCTCTTCGATGTAGGCCAGGGCCTCGGCTTCCATGCGGTCGGTGAGTTCTTCGATGAACCAGCTGCCGCCGAGGGGGTCGGCGACGCGGGTGACGCCGGTCTCGTAGGCGAGGATCTGCTGCGTGCGGAGGGCCACCGTCACGGCCTGCTCGGTGGGGAGGCCGAGGGTCTCGTCCATGGAGTCGGTGTGGAGGGATTGGCAGCCTCCGAGGACGGCGGCCATCGCCTGGTAGGCGACGCGGACGATGTTGTTGAGCGGCTGCTGCTCGGTCAGGCTGCAGCCGGCGGTCTGGACATGGGTCTTCATGTACCAGGAGCGCTCGCTGGGGGCGCCGTAGCGGTCGCGCATCATGCGGGCCCAGATGCGGCGTGCGGCGCGGAGCTTGCAGACCTCCTCGAAGAACTCGTTGTGGGAGTTGAAGAAGAAGCTGAGGCGGGGGGCGAAGGAGTCGATGTCCATGCCGCGCTCGAGGCAGGCCTCGACATACTCCATGCCGTCGCGGAGGGTGAAGGCGAGCTCCTGGGTGGCGGTGGAGCCGGCCTCGCGGATGTGGTAGCCGGAGATGGAGACGCTGTTCCAGCGGGGGACGAATGCGGACTGGAACTCGATGGTGTCGACGACGAGCTTGACGGAGGCCTCGGGCGGGTAGATGAACTCGTTCTGGGAGTGGAACTCTTTGAGGATGTCGTTCTGGAGCGTGCCGCCGAGGGTGTCCCAGGAGATGTTGCGCTGGTGTGCCATGGCGAGGTACATGGCCCAGATGACGGCCGCGGGACCGTTGATGGTCTGGGAGACGGTGACCCGGTCGATGGGGATATCGGCGTAGAGGCGGTGCATGTCCTCGATGGTGTCGATGGCGACGCCGCACTTGCCGACCTCGCCGACGCAGAGGGGGTCGTCGGAGTCGCGGCCCATGAGGGTGGGCAGGTCGAAGGCGGTAGAGAGTCCGGTGTTGGCCTTGGTCGAGGTGGCGGCGGCCTGGAGGAGGTACTTGAAGCGCTTGTTGGTGTCGTCGGCCGAGCCGAAGCCGGCGAACTGGCGCATGGTCCAGAGGCGTGAGCGGTAGCCCTGGGCGAAGAGGCCGCGGGTGTAGGGGAACTGCCCCGGCTGGGGGATCTCGGTATCGATGTGGCGGAGGGCGTGGGCGGGCTGCCAGTCGGGGACGCCGGGGCCGTAGCAGGGGTCGAGGACGAGCCCGGAGATGGTGACGGCGTGGGGGTCAAGGCCATCAAGGTCGGGGC
>CAYJPX010000077.1:10208-14625 GCA_964372195.1 uncultured Phycisphaeraceae bacterium | reverse complement strand
GGGCTGGAGATGGAGGAGGAGGTGGTGGTCGGCATGGGGTCTCTCTCGGCGGGAATGGGGTCGGGGGATGATATGGGCCTGGGGCGGGGCTTTCCCGGCAGGGTGGGGCACGCACCGCGGGGCCGGATCGCCGTAGAATCGCGCGGTGGAGCTCACCGGCCCATTCCTCACCCTGGCCATCGCCCTGGGCGTTGGCATGCTCGTGGGGTTGCAGCGGGAGCGTTCGCCCAGCGCGACGCATGTCGGGGGCATCCGGACCTTCCCGCTGGTCACGGTGCTGGGGGCGATGTGCGCGATGCTGGGGCCGGCCTTCGGGCCGTGGCTGGCGGTCGCGGCGTTCCTCGGCGTCGTGGCGGCGGGTGTGCTGGCCAACATCATCGGCATGAAGCGGGGCGACCCCGAGCCGGGCATGACCACCGAGGTGGCGATGATGGTCATGTTCGTGGTGGGCGTGATGCTGGCGTCGGGCATGCGCGATGTGGCGGTGGCGCTGGGCGTGGGCACGGCGATCCTGCTGCAGGTCAAGCAGCCGCTGCACAACTGGGCGCGGCGTATCGGCGACCGGGACATCCACGCGGTCATGCAGTTCGCGCTGATCACCTTCATCGTGCTGCCGGTGTTGCCCAACGAGACCTACGGCCCGTTCGATGTGCTCAACCCGTACCGTATCTGGCTCATGGTTGTGTTTGTGGTCGGCATGAGCCTCGCCGGGTACATCGCCTTCCGGCTGCTCGGCAAGACCAACGGCACGCTCGTTGCGGGGCTTCTCGGCGGGCTGATCTCCAGCACCGCCACGACGGTGAGCTACGCCCGGCGAGCGCGGGATTCGCGTGGGGTCGAGGGGGCCGCCATCGCGATCTTCCTGCTGGCCAACCTCGTCATGTTCGGGCGCGTCATCGCCGAGGTCCGGGTGGTCGCGCCCTCGCACGCGGGCCAGATCGCCGCGCCGCTGGGCGTCATGGCCGCCGCCGCCATGGTCTGCGCCGCGCTCGCCCTTCGCGGCCACGGCCAGGACGGCGGTGATATGCCCGAGCACGGCAACCCCACCGAGCTGAGGGCGGCGCTCATCTTCGGCGGGCTCTACGCCCTCGTCCTCTTCGCGGTCGCCGCCGCCAAGCACTCGCTCGGCGACGCCGGCCTGTACGCGGCCGCGGCCATCAGCGGCCTGACGGACATGGACGCGATCACGCTCACCGCCGGTCGCCTGGCCGAGCGGGGTCGGGTCGAGCCCGACACCGCGTGGCGGGCGATCGTGCTGGCGTCGATTGCGAACATGGTCTTCAAGGCCGGCGTGGTGTGGAGCCTGGGCGGGCTCCGGCTGGCGCTGCGGGTGGCGGCGTGGTTCGGGGTGCTGGTGGCGGTGGGTGTGGGGCTGATGGTGTTCTGGTAGGCGCGGGCCGGGCGCCGAGCTTACTCGCCGCCGGACCCCGAGCCGATCTTCCACGCGGAGACCACGGCCAGCAGGAAGAAGACCAGGTCGATGATGGTGAAGCTGTCGAGCAGCGCCTGCTCGGACACCGCGCTGGAGAACTGCGCGAGGCTCTGCTTGTGGGTGTACTCCACAAACTCGCGGTACTGGGTGCGCCAGGCATCGTCGGCCGACTCCCAGCGGCCGGACGCCTCGGCCCAGATGTCCGTGGGGTAGTCCGCCTCTTCGCTGGCCTCGCCCAGCTCGAACTCGGTCGGCCACTCGATGGTCTCGCCGGCGTCGAGCCGGGCCTTGGCGATCTCGTCGGCGATGTAGGAGATGACGAGTTCGTCGGTCACCTCCGCCCACCCCGACTCCGAGGCAATGTCGGCGACCTCGACCCGGATGGCGATGTACTTGCCCCCGATGATTCCGGCCAGGGCGATCGCCGCGGCGCCGACGCCGGTCATCAGGCCCGCGCGCTCCTGGGCCGTGGCCGCGACCGTCACGCCGACCAGCACCCCGATGCCCCAGGCCACCCAGCCGAGCTCGAAGTGCACGAAGTAGGCGAGGGCGGCCCAGATGCCGGCCCCAACCGCCGCCGCCAGGAGACCGGTGATGATCCATCCGAACGACTTCATGTGTTCCCCCTGCCCCGCGGGGCGGTAAGGTGTGAGCGGGGAGTATGCCAGAAAGGGGGTGGGGATGCAAGCCCGGGGGCGGGGGTCGGCGGGGCTTTCTACTCGGCCGCGGGACTTAATACAAGATCGGGCTCACGCCCGCGGCCGTTGCCGGGGTCGCCGCCGCTGTCGGTGGCGTCCGCGCCGACGGCGTAGAGGAGGTAGGTTTTGTTGTCCGGGGCGTTGGGGCGGTAGATGAGGGGGTGGCCGGTCCAGGGGTCGAGGGGGAGGGCGGGGAGGTAGTCGGGGACGAGGGGTGAGAGGGTGTCGGGGTAGGCGCGGTGGGCGAGGTAGAAGCGTTCGAGGGCGAGCATGGTGGTGGTGGCGCGGCGGTGGGCTTCGAGGATGTCGAACGCTCGCAGTGTTCTATTGAACGACGGGACCAGTATGTGCAGCAGCAGCAGCCCACGGGTGTCGGTGCGGGCGAGCGCGGGCCGTTCGTAGGCATCGAACGCCGCGACCTCGATCACCCCCTGGTAGGCAGCCTTATACCAGTCTCGGTTCTCGGCATAGGTGCCGAGGCGGCCCTCGCCCATGCGGATCATTCCAAACGCACTCCCGGCCGAAGAGTTGAGTGCCGGTGAAAACCGCCCGAAGCGGGCGTTCTTTTGGTCGCTGAACAGCCACGCGATGGTGTCGAGACCGAACATCGAATCGCTCCGGAAGCAATCGGCACGGGGAACCGTCGAGAGCTGTCGGGCGAGGGCCGCCTCGATCGCGTCCAACTGATGACCCTCGGGGTGGGCCAGGATGGCTGGCCTCACGCGTCCATGCAAGGTCTCCTCGATGTCGATGCCCACCAATCCCTCGATCAGCGAGGGCTGGTACCGACAGAATCTCGCTAAGGCCAGGCCCGACTCGAACGCCGCGAGGAGTTCCTCCCCGTCGTCGGCTTGGAGCGCAAGGTGCATCCGGGCCGCGTTCACGCGGCCGAGTTGTCGCGCCCTGCCGAGTGTGGGCAGCAGCGCCTCGAACAGGGGATCGCCGGGCGTGACGACTAGCTGGTGGACGGCCCGCCGATGGGCGGCGAGCGCGTCGAGCGAATCGACCACACCCTGCTGGCGATACGCCTCCAGGCACGCGACTGCCGCGTCGCGCTGGAGGACCGCGGCACCGAGTCGATCTTCATCGAGATCCTCGTCGATGCCGAGGTAGATCAGACTGAAGTCCGGTGAGATCCCTCGGCCGTTGACCCGGTCAAACTCCGGGCGGCTCAACACGGCGAGATCGGCTGTCCACGCCTCGTCGGCGACCGCCTCCATCGCAACCCAGCCGTTGGGGTCGGTGATCGTGACGCCCGGCTCTTGGTGGGCCTCCACGAAGGCCATCACGCCTTCCACACCGGGGCGCTCGGCTGCCGCGGTCGCTGCTTGCCGGTGGAGGAACCACTCGTACCCACCCCACCCCAGCGGCAGCGCGATGAAGGCAAACACTGCGGCGACCTTCGCGGCCTGCTTGGTCCGCCTCACCCGTTTGGGTGTCCAGAACCTCCGGACCTTGATCGACTCGGTCGGAGTAAACCTCGCCCGGCCCTCGTCGTCGGTGGTCAGCTCGTTGAGCGAGGGGTCGGCCTCGACCTCCATGCCGCACTCGGGGCAGATGACGAGGTTGCTGTCGGCGACGACGATGCCGAGGAGTGAGTAGCGGCAGGCGGGGCAGGTGCCGCGGGCGCGGAGGACGAAGCGGATGCGGCCGAGCAGCAGGCGGTCGCGGATGAGCATCGCCCCCAGGACCGGCCCAAAGATGACCAGGACCAGCCCGAGCACGACGAGCACTATGTAGGGGATGCCATCTTCGAAGGAGCGGCCCAGAGAATCCGTCAGCAAGCTGATACCCAGGCCGACCACAATCCACAAGATGATCATTGCCACGGGCGTCAGGACGATCAGGAGCGCCCGGTGCAGGTGTCGCCGCCACCCGCGCTTGCACGCCGCCCGGACGAAGCGGGAGCACTGGTCGTCGGTGAAGCGGTCGAGTTCGGGGAAGGCTCTGTAGATCCGGGTGGTGGGGATGCGCATCGTGTCCTCCGGTCTCACGGAGCATACCCGAACGGGTCCTCTCGGCACAGGGGCGACGCCGCGGTTCCGGCGCTCGGTCGGGGCGGCTTGGGGGTCAGTCCAGTCTCGCCCCCTTGGCGGCGTAGTAGGCCGCCAGCCCGGGGCGGCGGGGCGCCGCGAACAGCTCGCCCATGCGTGGGGCCCAGGCGGCGGCGACCTGGTCGGGGCTGGCGCCGCGGTCGGCGAGGTACTGTCGATAGGCGGTGTCGTAGTCGCGCATGTGCGCGCGCGTGGTGTCATCGTCGTGGTAGCGATCGTGGATGAGCACGGCG
>CAYJPX010000077.1:7866-10198 GCA_964372195.1 uncultured Phycisphaeraceae bacterium | reverse complement strand
GGCTGGTGGGGCGGGCCGGGTCGGGGCGGCCGATGCACATGCCGAAGAGGGGGTAGACGGCGTGGGGGAGGGCGAGGAGGGCGTCGAGGCGGGGCAGGTCGTTGCGGATGCCGCCGATGAAGCAGACGCCGTAGCCGAGGCTCTCGAGGGCGACGGCGACATTCTGTGCGAAGAGTGCGGTGTCGATGGTGGCGACGAGGAATGCTTCGAGTCGGGTGTCGTATTCGGCGCCGCGGGCCTGGCAGGCGAACCGGTGGCGTCGGGTGTCGGCGCAGAGGATCAGGAACGCCGGGGCGGACTCGACATAGGGCTGGTGGCCGGCGAGTTCGGCGATCTGGCGGCGGGTGTCGGGGTCGGTGATGTGGATGGCGCAGTAGGCCTGCACGGCGGAGGAGGTGGAGGCGGCCTGGCCGGCACGGATGGCGGCCGCGAGGTGCTCGGCGGGGACGGGGTCGGGGGTGAAGGCGCGGATGGAGCGGTGGGCGGTGAGGAGGTTGAGGGTGGGGTTCATGGGCGGAGGGTAGGGGCAATAGTGCCGCGGGGCGGCTGCGGCGTGCGCAGCGGATAGGTCCTATGGGACGCATAGGACCTCTGCGCGGTGTCGCTTGCGGCGGTTACTTCTTGGAGTAGTCGAACACCCCGCGCCCGGACTTGTCGCCGAGGCGGCCGGCGGTGACGAGCTGCTTGAGCAGCGGGCAGGCGCGGTAGCGGGGGTTGTTCAGGCCCTCGGCGAGGACCTCCATGATGTGGACGCAGGTGTCGAGGCCGATGAAGTCGGCGAGGCGCAGGGGGCCCATGGGGTGGGCGCAGCCGAGTTTCATGATCTCGTCGATGTCGGCGGGCTCAGCGACGCCCTCCATCCAGGCGTAGAAGGCCTCGTTGATCATGGGCATGAGCACGCGGTTGGAGACGAAGCCGGGGCGGTCGTTGGCGGGGACGGGGGTCTTGCCCATCGCCTCGGCGAGGGCGATGGTGCGGGCGGTGGTCTCGTCGCTGGTCGCGAGGCCCTTGATGACCTCGACGAGCTTCATGACGGGGACGGGGTTGAAGAAGTGCATGCCGATGAAGCGGTCGGCGATCTCCGGGACGGCGGTGGCGAGGTCGGTGATGCTGATCGAACTGGTGTTGCTCGCGAGGATGCCGCCGCCCCCACTCTTGCCGAGCAGGCCCGCGGCCTTTTTGAAGAGGTCCTTCTTCACGCCGGTATCTTCGACGACGGCCTCGATGATGATGTCCGAGCCCGAGAGGCTGTCGAGGCTCTGGGAGTAGGAGAGGCGCCCCTGGGTGGCGTCGGCGTCGGCCTGGGTCATCTTGCCCTTCTCGACGGCCCGGGCGAGGAGCTTGGCGTGCAGGCCCTTGCACTTGTCGATGGCGCCGGGGAAGGCGTCGTAGACGGCTGTGGTGAAGCCGGCGGTCGCGGCGACCTGGGCGATGCCGCCGCCCATCTGGCCGGCGCCGAGGATGCCGATGCGGGTGATGTTGTGGGTGGTGGTCATGGGTGGGTCTCCAGTCGGCTGCGTGGGAGGGGATTGTAGGGCGCGGAAGCCAGGAATGCGGAGGGACTTTGCAACCCCGGCGGTGGCCGGCGGTACGCTTGTAGGTATGCGGCGGTTTGTCGTTCGGATTCTCCTGGTCCTTCTCCTCGGCGTCCTCTCGACGATCGGGTCGGCTTGGGCCCTCGGTGCGTGGATGCCGATGGCGAACTACCCGCGCCGGGTCAACTACGACTTCATCGCCGACGGGCGTCCGTGGAGCGTGGTGCAGATCAGGGAGCGCGGCATCTGGACGCTCTGGTGGAGCGAGTACAACGCCGGGTATGTCACGGCCCCGAACACGGCGCCTGATCCGGGCCTGCCCACGACCGCGGAGGGGTGGATGGCGTATGCCCGCGAGGATCGGGCAGGGCTGGCGTTTCCGTCTCGCGACGGCCTGCCTTGGTGGGGGTCGTTCGCCTCCGGCCCGCTGCCGTCGCGTGAGGTTGCGCACGGGAGCGACATGGGTTTCGGCTGGCCGCTGCCGGCGTTGTGGTACCGGATCGATGGCGGCATGTTGGGGAACATGTCTTTCGCGACCGGGATCGACGGCGGGCTGCTGCTGACGCCCGAGGCGTCGCTCGATATACGCCTGTACCACCACCGGGCGATCCCGCTGCGGGCGTATTGGCCCGGGCTCGTTGCGGACAGTGCGCTGTTTTCCGCGCTGTGGTCGCTCGTGTTGTTCGCGCCCGGGCGAGTCCGAAAGTTCCTCAGACGCCGTCGGGGGCAGTGCGCGGCGTGCGGGTATGACCTTCGGGGCATCGGGGAGGGGGCGCGGTGTCCTGAGTGTGGTGGGG
>CAYJPX010000077.1:0-7856 GCA_964372195.1 uncultured Phycisphaeraceae bacterium | reverse complement strand
GGCCCGGGGGGTGGGGGCGGGGGGCCCGGCGGGGGGGGGGGGTGCGGGGGGGGGGCTGCCGGCTCAGGACAAGCCCACATTGCTGGCATTGGCGGGGCCGCTCTGAGGCTTGCCCGTGCGCGGGCTGCGGGGTGGGGCGAGACACTTGACCTTGATGCCCTGGTGTGGGTGCCGTTCGGACGGGCTCGCACGGGCAAGGCGAGCGTGGGGGGTTCGGGTGCGCGGGCGGTCGGGGTGGGCTCGCCTTGTCCATGCCACCCGGGGTGCGCTTTCTCGGGACGCCCGCGGCGTGGGAATGGTGGAAGCGGGGAGGCGGGGCGGCGGTACTACAGTGCGGGATGCGCACAGTGACCTTGCTTGCGGGTGTCGTGCTGGTGCCCAGCGCCCTGGCTCAGTCGCCCCTCCCGGAGATGAAGGCAAAGGGGCTCGCCGGGAACCCGGTCTTCGAGGGGTGGTACGCGGACCCGGAGGCGATCGTCTATGGGGAGCGCTACTGGATCTATCCGACCTACTCGGACGATTTCGGCGAGGCGCCGGAGCGTCCGAGCTTCGAGCAGCTTAGCGAGCGGCAGCAGCACGCGATCAACCCGCAGTACCTCAAGCAGACCTGGCTCGATGCGTTCAGCTCGGAGGACCTCGTCCACTGGACCAAGCACGAGCGGGTGCTGGACCTGGAGGATGTTTCGTGGGGCGAGTTTGCGTTGTGGGCGCCGTCGGTTATCCACGCGAACGACCGGTACTACCTCTTCTTCGGCGCCAACGACATCCAGCGCGATGATGAGGAGGGGGGCATCGGGGTCGCGGTCGCGGACAACCCGGCGGGGCCGTTCGAGGATGCGCTCGGGCACCCGCTCATCGATGCGTTCCACAACGGGGCCCAGCCGATCGACCAGTTCGTCTTCCGCGATGACGATGGTCAGGTCTACATGTACTACGGCGGGTGGCGGCACTGCAATGTCGTGCGCCTCGCCCCCGACCTCCTGAGCCTCGAGCCCTTCGACGACGGCGAGGTCTTCAAGGAGATCACGCCGGAGCAGTATGTCGAGGGGCCGTTCGTGTTTAAGCGCGGCGGCCGGTACTACCTGATGTGGAGCGAGGGCGGTTGGGGCGGCCCGAACTACTCGGTGGCGTACGCGATGGCCGACTCGCCGCTGGGGCCGTTCGAGCGGATCGGGAAGATCCTGGAGCAGGACCCGGAGGTGGCGACGGGGGCGGGCCACCACTCGGTTCTTCCGGTGCCGGGGTCGGACACCTGGTACATCGTGTACCACCGGCGTCCGCTGGGCGACACCGACGGCAACCACCGCGAGGTTTGTATCGATGAGATGCGGTTCGGGGAGGATGGGGAGATCCTGCCGGTGGAGATTACCTTTGAGGGGGTGCGGGGGCGGCCGGTGGGTAGGCCTTAGCCGTGAGTGGGGTACGGGCAAGGGTGCTTTGAGGCTTGCCCGGGCGGATGGGTGGGCCTACACGGGCAAGGCGAGCGTGCGTGGCGCGGGAGGCTGAGGGCCAGGGACGGGCTCGCCTTGTCCATGCCATCCGGGGGTGCGCTTCGTGCGGCCACCCATCGCCCGACCAACCCGGTATGATGCTCCCATGCCCAACGACGCGGAAACCCTGCTAAAGCGGATCACCCAGACCCCCGGCGTCTGCGGCGGGCGGCCGTGCATCCGCGGGATGCGGATCCGCGCGGCCGATGTGCTGGAGATGCTGGCGGAGGGGGTGACCGAGCAGGACATCCTCGCCGATTTCCCGGATCTCGAACGGGACGACATCCGGGCGTGCCTTGTTTTCGCGGCCAGGCGAGCGGCGCATGTCGAGGTCGTTGGGCAGCGACCGTCGCGAGTGCCGATCGGTCCGACGGGGTCGCTGGAACCAAGGCATCCGGCCGGCGACGACGGGCACCTGCCGGGCCGATATGATGTATCGTGACTGATTCGCCGGGAAGCTCCGACCTGCTGCAGAGGATGGTGAACGCCGTGGAACGCGTTCGGCAGCGCCTGTTGCTGGCCTCGCACACGCTCAAGGCGGCAGGGGTGCCGTACGCGATCGCGGGCGGCAACGCCGTGGCCGCGTGGGTGGCAACGGTTGACGAGGCCGCCGCGAGGAACACGCAGGATGTGGACATCCTGGTGCGCCGGTCGGACTTCGACGCGGCGAAGGCGGCGCTGGAGGGAGCGGGATTCGTGTACCGCCGGGCCGCGGGGTTGGAGGCTTTCCTGGACAGCGCCGGCGCGAGCCCGCGTCAGGCGGTGCACCTGATCTTCGCGAACGAGAAGGTGCGCCCGCACGAGCCGGTCGCGAACCCGGATGTGGATGAGTCGATCGAGGGCGGGGAGTTCCGGCTGCTGAACCTGGAGGCGCTGGTGCGGATCAAGCTCACGGCGTTTCGGCGCAAGGACCAGGTGCACTTGCTCGACATGATCGGGGTGGGGCTCATCGACTCGTCCTGGCCGGTGAAGCTGCCGCGGGAATTGGGGGAGCGATTGCGGGAGTTGCTGGCGACGCCGGAGGGTTGAGCAGGGCCTGCGTTGTCCGCCGCCAAGTTATCCGCCCTCCTCCGCCGCGAGCCCGGCGATGGACCGGGCGAATGCGGTCATCTCCGGCTCGACGCGGTCGATGGCGCCGGCGGGCGCGGTTGCGCGGACGAACCAGGTTCGGTCGGCCGCCGCCTCGTAGACGCCCACGGCGAGCATGTGCGCCTCCGCGCCGGCGATGCGCGCGATGTAGGCGTCGTAGCCCGGGGCCTCGAAGCGGTCCACCAGATCCTCGAGCTCGGCCTCCGCGGCCGCGGGCAGGCCCATCTGCCCCCGCCAGCGGTTGATGTTCGCGAGCTCGCCTCCGACGCGTCCCGGGAACTGCGTGACCGCCACCTCGATGGGACCGGCTTCGTCGGGGATCTCGAAGGTCGCCAGCCGCATCGGCCGCTCGCCGGGGACGGTGACCCAGCGCTCGGGGACGGTCCACGGGCCGGCGGCCGCTGGCTCCTGCTCCGGCGCGGGGGTGTCGCCCTTCGGCTCATCGGCAGGCGGCGGCGCTTCGGGGCCGGGAGCGGTGGTCGTCGTGTCGCTCGCGGCCGGCGACGGCTCGGGCCGCTCGCAGCCGGCCAGGCCTGCCATGCCCCCCACATACAGGCCGATCGCCGCCGCGAGGCCCACAAGGCGAGACGGTTCCCCCGACCCCCAGATTCTGGTTGCATTGTGCATGTTTGGCTCTCCTATCGGGGCCGAGACCCGACCGCCGCGCGAGAGCATACGCGGGAGAACGGGAGGATCATGAGCAGGGGTGGCATGGGCAAGGCTGCCTTGAGCCTTGCCCGTGCGGACTGCCGGGCGGGTACGCCCGGGCAAGGCGAGCGCGCACGGGCGCGGGTGCTTGAGGGCCAGGGATGGGCTCGCCTTGTCCATGCCACCCGGGGCTGCGCTTGCTCCGGCCTCCTTTGGACATTGGGTGGCATGGGCAAGCCTGCCTTGAGGCTTGCCCGTGCGGGCGTCCCCGGCGGGTACGCACGGGCAAGGCGAGCGTGCACGGCGCGGGTGCGAGGAGGCCTGTGGTGGGCTCGCCTTGCCCATGCCACCCGGGGTGCACGCGGGTTGTTCATCGCGTACGCTGGCTCGCATGGAACGCCCGGACGGGACCTGTCGCAAGCGTCGGCGCGTGTACAACACCCCGGGCCATGCGCATGAGCTGACATTCACCTGCTACCACGGCTACAAGATGCTCGGCAACGATCGGGCACGCCGTTGGGTGGTGGAAGCGATCGAGCTGGCACGCCGGAAGCATCGCTTTCAGCTTTGGGCCTATGTCCTTATGCTCGAGCACATGCACCTGCTGGTGTTCCCGACAGGCCCGGACGACGACCTCTCCGCGGTGCTGAAGTCGATCAAGCAGTCGGTGTCGCGGCGCGCGGTTGCGTGGCTGCGCATCAACGCCCCGGAGTTCCTGCAGCGGCTGCGTGTGGAGTGGCCGGGTGGACGCGTCGAGCATCACTTCTGGCAGCAGGGCGGCGGGTATGACCGGAACCTGTGGAAGCCCGAGGCGCTCTGGGCGAGCGTGGACTACATCCACATGAACCCGGTGCGGAAGGGGCTGGTGGAGCGCCCCGAGGACTGGTACTGGTCCAGCGCACGCTGGTACGCCGGCGAGCGGGATGGACCCTTGACCATCGACGGCCACCCACCACAGATCAGCATGGTGTAGGCGACCGACCTTGGGTGGCATGGGCAAGCCGGCTCTGAGGCTTGCCCGTGCGGACGGTGGGCCAGCACGGGCAAGGCGAGCATGCACGCCCCGGGTGCTTGAGGGCCAGGGATGGGCTCGCCTTGCCCATGCCACCCGAGGTTCGCTTGCCCCCGCCACCCGCCGTCGGCAACCACAAGTGGACATGACGGGACTCGAACCCGCACCGGACGATTTATTAGATCTCCACCTGCCATTAGACGACATGCCCTACTATTATATATGTTCCTCACAAAGTTTCGGGCCTTTTTTAGAAAACACGGTGAAATCGCCGTCCTTTGTGCGACGGAGGACCACCGGGCCCAATCAGCAATGGTCGCTGATGTGGACTTCGCCAATAACATGGCAGCTGTTCCGGCGGGTGGCCCGAACTCCCCTACACCGGGTAGACGGGTGACCCGACTCGCCGAGCCCGTCCGCTCGGCTCTGAGAGCTGACCGGTGCTGCCTTCTCGGCGACCACCCGACCTCGCACCACACCGCTCCGCGGGGCCCCCCCAGACTGGTGCCTCACGGCGCTCTGCCCCACGCCCGAGCGATGGCCACCCGACGCCGCCAGCTTGCGGTACGGGCTTCCAGTCTGCGACGGATCCTGCCGCGGTGCAGCCCGAAGGCTGCACCGCAAGAATGCGGCCGGGAGTGAAACGGCGGGCGACCACCTCAAGCCGACCCACCGGGGTAGCTTGGTGATCCTGCTCTCAGCCTTGCCCGTGCGGACGGCGTGCTCGCTCGGGCGAGGCGAGCATGCATGGTCCGAGTGCTTGAGGGCCCGGGGCTCGCTTTGGCCACGCCACCCGTGGATGCGAGTGCTCCGGGCACTCGTCGCACGCATTGTCGCTTTCTGCTAAGTCAATGCCAGCCAAGCACTTACGCACCGATCAGGCTGCGAGAGTTCACGGCGTTGGGTGCCGTCGTGCCTCGCCGACCGGCTACGCATCCGCATCCAGCATGCCACACACCGTTCGTATATGCTTCGAAGCAGTCCGACTGGAGGATCCATGAACAGCCAGCGCCTGCTCGTACTCTCGCTCATCGCCAGCGGCACCGCCAATCTGGTACTCATTGGGATCGTCTCTTGGCACTACGGCGTCGCACCAATAGTGAGGTCGCGAGCGCCTGCCTCTGGGACGGAGCCTGTGCCGGCTTCGCCCCTTAGCGTGGTGGACGCCTCTGATCGTGTCGATTGGGAGCAGCGGGTCGCAGCGGCCCGTGTCGCTGGCATGGAGGAAGGCGATGCTCGCGTAGCAGCGGCTCGCCGTGAAGGATTTCGTGAGGGCGAGCGAGCTTCTGCCCAGTTACTGGCCGAGAGGGACAAGCGCATTCAGTCGCTGCAACAATCGCTTTCGCCAACCAGTGCAAGTCCCCCAAATGAAACCAAGCCACCCCGGCCCTCCCCGCCTCGGCGAGCTGCTCTCCAACAGGCATTTAGCGTAGGTGGCTTCTCGTACCGGATTGAGGAGGCCGAGTGGTACAAGGACAACCGAGGCATTCCGACATCCGGGGGCGAACTGGTGATCGTGCGTTTCACCTTCACCAACGAAACGGCAACCACCGCCGAAATCGAAAACATGGGATCTCGTGCCCATATCAAGCTTGAGTGGGATGACCTTGTGTTCGATCCATCACAGGAAGCAACGGATGAGGTAAACTACTTGTTCGACCAGAGATTTGTGTGGACGATGACACTCCAGCCGAGGATTCCCTTCGGTGCGTGGGTGGCCTTTGAGGTGCCGAGGCAGGCGCTGGAGCGGGGCGAACTGAACCTCGTAGTGCTACCTCGACTTGCTGGACCTGCAGTGACCGAGCAAGCGGTTCGTGTCAAAGTTCCTTGAGCTTCTACGGGTCGCATCACTTGGGTGGGTCTTTCTCGGCCAGCTGCGGCGGTTGTGGCCTGCTCAAGATGAGCCAACCGGGGTGCGATTACTCGGGTCGCCCGCCGCTTGGCATCACCGTTTCTTACTTCGCCGGCCGTGTTTCCCCCGTCTTGCCGATTCCATCCCGAGCCTGTGCATCGGCCCGGTGTGCACAAATATTCTGTCAATCAGCGGTACCCTCTCGTCCTGACCAGTTCGAAGATAGTATAACCCACGACAGATGAACGAACACGGGGTATCGGGTGGAACGCGTGATTCGAACAGCACGAAGCACTTGCCTGGCCTGCCTGCCTGGTCCCATTCTAGGATTGAATCAAAGCACGCACGGCCATGCCGCCAGAAACCCCATTTTCGACCAAACGCCTTGGAAAACGCCGCCAGGAAGTCCTGCAACTCCCGTCTACGGCGCAATACACCCTCCGCACCAGACTCTACCTCCGGCAATGGGCGAGTGTGTTGTTTGGCGAGCTTCCTAATCGCAGACTCCTTTGGAAGCTGATCCGGATTGATTGCAGCGCCCGTGATTCTTTGACCGGCGCGCATCTCAAGCTGTGCCCCAAAGGTCGTACGCACTAGTCCGAGCATGTCACCTGCGCGGCACGCGGAGCTGAGTGGAATGCTAAACACTTGGCGTGGCCGATCAGGCGTTAGCTGCTCTAACAAGACGACCCGGACTATGCTATCTCCGCGCCTTGTGACCTCAACGCCTAATGCAATCGCCCAGTTCTTTATCCCAGCAAAAGGGCGTGCATCAGAACAGTTAGGAGGTTGAAAGCCCTGGCATTCGTGCTTCGGCCATCCCTCTCCGAGTGAATCAAAGAACACTGCACCTCCGTTATGCCGCACAAAGAACACATCGCAGCCACAATACCTACATGTGGTGGGCCAGCAGCCTGACTCAGGCTTCATCTCGCTGTATCCCAACCAACAGGACCCATCGCAGCGCAGTGGCCGGACAACACCATCGACAAGCCTGAAATGAATGCGATTATCGCTCTCGCGGCACTCTCGCATTGTCTCGCCCCGCATACTTCAATTGCGATCTGTCCAGCACGCGGTAGGGCACTGTAGTTTAGAATGCCTCTCGATTCAATCTAGTTATTACCCCCCAAACGCCTTCTTGTAGTCCGCTACAAACTTCTCCAGCCCGCTATCCGTCAGCGGGTGCTTCATCACCTGCTTGATGACGCTGAAGGGGACGGTCGCCACATCGGCCCCGGCCAGGGCGCACTGGACGAAGTGGAGCGGGTGGCGGATGCTGGCGGCGAGGATTTTGGTCTCCAGACCGTAGTTGTCGTAGATCTGGCGGATCTGGGTGATGAGCTCCATGCCGTCCTGGGCGATGTCGTCGAGGCGGCCGATGAAGGGGCTGACGAGGTAGGCGCCGGCCTTGGCGACCATGAGGGCTTGGAGGGGCTGGAAGCAGAGGGTGAGGTTGGTGGGTGTGCCCTCGTCGGAGAAGGTCTTGCAGGCCTTGAGGCCGTCGATGGTGCAGGGGAGCTTGATGACGATGTTGTCGGCGATCTTGGCGTGCTGGCGGCCTTCCTTCATCATGCCGTTGTAGTCGAGCGCGATGACCTCGGCGGAGACCGGGCCCTCGACGACCTCGCAGATCTCGGCGAGGCGCTTGGCGTAGTCGATGCCCTCCTTGGCGATGAGGGAGGGGTTGGTGGTGACGCCGTCGAGGATGCCCATGTCGGCGGCCTGCTTGATCTCGTCGAGGTTTGCGGTGTCGATGTAGAGG
>CAYJPX010000076.1:12125-16648 GCA_964372195.1 uncultured Phycisphaeraceae bacterium | reverse complement strand
CCCCCCCCCCCCCCCCCCCCCCCCCCCCCCCCCCCCCCCCCCCCCCCCCCCAACCGGTGTGGTGGTCCACTGGGTGCCGTGGTCTGAACGGAACGCAGCGGAGTGAAGGCCACGCGGTTGCGCAACCGCGTGGCCTTCGCTCGAAGCTCGCCCGGGCGACCGCACCCGGGCAAGGGGATCAACAGTCTTCCTCCGGGTTTGATCCCCTTGGCTCCTCGTGCGTGGTCCAGACCCAGTAGGCGTTCGCCTGCCCGTCGGTGATTCGCCGGCTGGCGTAGCCCAGCGAGCGTTTGGCCCGCTTGAGCGTGGCGACGACGATCCCCGCCTCGGCGGCCTCGGCGATGAGCTCGCGGGCGGGGCGGTCCCCGGCGGCCAGCGCATCCCGCAGGAACGCCCGCGCCTCGTCGAGCTCGGAGGGGTCGGGCCGGTCGGGCGCGCAATCCACCGAGTCGACCCCGGTCCCCGGCGCGAGCGGCCGGTACTCGACCCGTCCGCCCCCGGACTCCTGCCCGACGATCGAGAACCCCACGCCCTCGATCGCCCCGCGGATGTTGCTCTTGATCGGGACCAGCAGCCGCTGCTCGTCGAGGTAGGGGTCTTTGGCGACCAGCCACGCCTGGCGTGCCGCGGCGGTGAAGGCCAGCGAGCCCATCGACCGGTAGATCATCTTCGATTGCTGCGCCTTGTTGAGGTGGGTGACGCACAGCATCGCGACATCGAACCGCTCGGCGATCATCGCGAGCTTGCCCAGCACGCGCCGGACATCGGCGTTGTTGTTCGAGTCGATCTTGCCCATGTAGGCGCTGATCGGGTCGATCACCACCAGGCCCGGCGGGTGTTCCAGGTGCTGGTGCATCTGCACCAGGGAGAGCGCGATCGCCTCGGCGTCGCGGTCGAGCACCGGCAGGTGCGTCTGCCCGCCGCCCGGCCAGTCGATCCGCTCGATGTACAGCACGCTCGCCAGGTCCGCGCCCGCATCCTCCAGCCGCGGGCGGATCGTGTCCCCCGGGTCGTCCTCGGCGCTCAGGATCAGCACGCTGCACGGCTCGGTCGCGCCGGGGCTCCCCACCGGCCACGGCCCGCCCCGCGTCGCCCGGGCCGCCAGATCCAGCGTCAGGAAGCTCTTGCCCAGCCCGGGGTCGCCCGCCACCATCGTGATCTTGCCCCGCGCGATCACGCCGTCCCACAGCCAGCGGACCTCCTCCCGTTCCACCCGGTCCAGCCGCTTGAGCTGCACATGCCCGTCGTACACCTCGTCGGAGGACACATGGTCGGGCAGCGTGAACTTGCGGTTGTTGGTCGTGTCCTTCTTCCAGTGCTCGATCGCCATATCGACAGAACCTCCCTCTCCCCCCTCTCCTCTCTCGGTCGGGGGTTGGCCAGTGTGCCGCGGCCGATCCGCGGCCTCTCTACCCATCCCCCCGCCGCCCGCGGGCGTGCGCGCAGGGCCGGGCGACGCGGCTGGGCGATCGCCCCCAACCCCATGCCGCGCAAGGGCCAAGAAAATCTCACGAATCTTCGGAGACCCCCCCCGGGCCGACCCCGCCTGTGCGCACCGCCGCGGACTCCGTGCGCAAGGGGATCAAGACCTCGACCGGGGTCTTGATCCCCTTGGTGCAGTGGTCCTTCGGGCGGAGTGGTTGTCTGGGTGCCGGGGTCTAAACGGAGCGCAGCGGAGTGCAGGCCCCGCGGCCGCCCAACCGCGTGGCCTTCGCTCGAAGCTCGCTCACACCCCGGCACCCGTCGCACTCCCGCGCGGGGGGGGGCGTCGAATCAAATACCCCCCCATTTGATTCGTTCGACCCCCCGTCCGAGAACCCCCGCCGAGACCCCCCCAGCCCGCACCCCCGTGGCGTCCGGGCAACACCCCGCCTTCAGCCCGCCCCCCCGCGTGTCGATTCCACGCAACATGGACCAGCCCGACTTCACCCCCGACCCAGCCCACGACCCAGCCCACGATCCGGCCCCGCGCCCGCACCGCGTCTCCAGCCGCACCGCCCGGCGCAAGCCCGGCGAGCCGGCCGCCTCCAGCGAGGGCGCCGACCGGCTCACCGTCCTCGCCCACGAGCTGGGCAACATCCTCGACGGGTCGCTCCGCTGCCTGGGCCTCGCCGAGCGGGCCCTGCCCGACGCCGAGCACCGCGCCGCGCCAGACTGCCCCGACGAGGCGCGGCGTCGCCTCGACATGGTCCGCCAGTCGCTCTACCGCATGGCCGAGATCGTCGACGCGGCGATGAAAGCCTCGGGCGGCTCGGCCCAGCACCTCTCGATGCCCGCCGCCCCCATCGAGCTGGGTGAGGCGATCTTCCACGCGGTCGATGTCCTCACGCCCGCCGCCGCCGAGGTCGGGATCAAGATCAACACCATCGTGTCCAACGGCCTGTCGGGCGTGCCCGCGGGGACGCTCTACCCGGTCATCGTCAACGGCCTCTCGAACGCCATCGAGGCGATCGCCACCGCCATCAAGAACGACGACACCGACGCGGCCGGCTCGGTCGAGGTCTCCGCCGGGTGGACCGAGGACGGACGAGTCCGCATCACCATCCGCGACGACGGCGTGGGCCTGCCCAACGCCGCCACCGAGGCCATCTTCCGCTTCGGGTTCAGCACCAAGGCCCGCGGCAGCGGGATCGGGCTCGCGGTGGCGCGGGCGATCGTCGACGAGCTGCCGAGCGGCACGATCCGCCTCTTCAGCCGCGCCGACCGCCCGAGCACCACGCGCCCCGGGGCGGTGTTCGAGGTGACCTTCCGCCCGGCGGCCTCCGACGCCGCGGGCGCGGCGTGAACGCGATGACCACCCCCCGCACCACCCCCCGCACCACCCGCGTGCTCGTGGTCGACGACGACCCGATCGTCGCCGATTCGCTGGCCCAGTTCCTCACGCAGGAGGGCTACCAGGCGACCACCGCCTACAACGCCGCCGAGGCCCGCCAGGCGCTCACCGCCGCCGCCGCGGGCGACACCAAGCACGGGCCCGCGCCCTTCGCGGTGGTGATCAGCGATGTCGCGTTGCCCGGCGAGAACGGGATGGACCTGCTGCGCCACGCCGCCGCCCAGCACGCGGCGACCGCGTTCATCATGCTCACCGGGTACGGGCATGTCGAGGGCGCGGTCGAGTCTATCCGGCTCGGCGCGGTCGACTACCTGACCAAGCCCGTCGTCGATGAGGAGCTGCGCCTCGCCCTCGAGCGGGCCCTCCGCCAGCAGGCCCTCAAGGCCGAGAACTGCCGCCTCCGCCACCAGCTCGACGCCCGCTACAGCCTCGACAACATCATCGGCGGCGACGCCCGGATGCTGCGGATCTACGACCTGGTCGAGGCGGTCGCGCCCAGCCGCACGACCGTGCTCATGTCCGGCGAGAGCGGCACCGGCAAGAGCCTGATCGCCCACGCCATCCACCACCGCTCGCCGCGGCGCGACCAGCCCTTCGTCGAGCTCTCCTGCGGGTCGATCCCCGAGACCCTGCTCGAGTCCGAGCTCTTCGGCCATGTGAAGGGCGCGTTCACGGGGGCGCACGCCGACAAGCCCGGGCGGTTCCTCACCGCCAACGCCGGGACGATCTTCCTCGACGAGATCAACTCCGCCTCGCCGGCGATGCAGCTCAAGCTGCTCCGCGTGCTGCAGGAGCGCAAGTTCGAGCCCGTGGGCTCGAGCCAGACCATCGAGATCGATGTCCGGGTGATCCTGGCGAGCAACCAGCCGCTGGAGGAGCTGGTCGCGCGGGGCGAGTTCCGCCAGGACCTCTTCTACCGCATCAATGTGGTGATGATCGAGCTGCCCCCGCTGCGCGAGCGGGTCAGCGATATCCCGATGCTGGCCGAGCACTTCCTCGAGAAGTACGCCCACGAGATGGGCAAGCAGGTCGTCGCGTTCAGCGGCGGCGCGATGGACGCCCTGCGCCGCTACCCCTTCCCCGGCAACATCCGCGAGCTGGAGAATGTCGTCCAGCGTGCGGTGGTGCTGACCCGGGGCCAGACCATCGCGGAGAGCGACCTCCCGCCGCAGGTGACCGGCGAGGCCGAGGCCGGCGTGCTGGCCCGCATGGCCGGCGGCGGGGGCGGCGAGCCGGTTCGGTCGAGCCTGCCGCTGCTCGACAGCGACACGCCCTGGGAGCCCACCACGCTCGAGACGGCCCTCCGCGAGCCCGAGCGGGTGATCCTGCTCAAGGCCCTCCGCGCCAACGACTGGAACCGCCAGAAAACCGCCGACGACCTGGGCATCAACCGCACGACCCTCTACAAGAAGATGCGCCAGCTCGACATCGACCCCGAGCGCGACGCCCGCCTGGCGGGGTGAGGCCGAGCACGGTCGGACTTCAACGCGACCCAAAGGCGAGCCGGCCCGTGTCGGGCCGGAGTCGGTCCACCGAGTGGAGTGGTCCTCTGGGTGCCGGGGTCTAAACGGAGCGCAGCGGAGTGCAGGCCCCGCGACTGCGCAACCGCGGGGCCATAGCAAGAAGCACGCGCACGCCCCCGCCCCCCCCGAGCGCCAAGCTGTGCCCCAAGCAAACCCCCCCCCCCAAA
>CAYJPX010000076.1:0-12115 GCA_964372195.1 uncultured Phycisphaeraceae bacterium | reverse complement strand
GGTGGTGGTGTGGGGGGGGGGTTCTACCCGCCCCGCTGGTGTGTCCCCCCCCCGCGACTGCGCAACCGCGTGGCCTTCGCTCGAAGCTCGCTCAGGCCCCGGCACCCAGCGAGCTCCATGCTGTCCGACATGCATCCGCCCGACCCTACACCACACCCACCGCCCGCGCATCCCGATCACTCAGCATCCCGCCATCGGAGCGCAGCCGGACCGTGCCATCGCGCTTCCAGCACCGCTGGCACGCCTCGTACCCGCGCTCCTTGGCCAGGTTGACCACCCGCGGCTCGGTCGCCTGCGCATCCAGCTCGACCAGGCTCACGCCCAGCAGGTCCGCCAGATCGACCGCGTCGAAGCCCGCCAGCACGCCGTCGGCGTTCGGCAGGATGACCCCCGCATCGAGCGGCTTCTCCACCCGCCCCGCGTCCTTGGCCCGCTCCAGCGCCAGCAGCCCCGCATCGCGGGCGGCGATGACCCTCGCCCAGCGCTCATCGGCCCGCGCGCCCAGCCCCGCGGCCGTCCCGGTCGACACAAACTCGGCCAGGTGCACGCACCGCTCGGTGTCGCCCGCCTCGCACCGCCACAGCTCCCGCCACGCCTCGTCGGCCGTGTGCGGCAGCACCGGGGCCAGCAGACGGCAGAGCCCATCGGTCAGGTCCCACAGCGCGGCCTGAGTCCGCCGACGCCTCGGCGAATCGGCCGCGTCGCAGTAGAGCCGGTCCTTGACCGCCGCGAGGTACACAGCGCTGAGCGTGTCGTTGCAGAAGTCGAAGACCGAGGTCTGCACCGTGCGGAAGTCGTACCGCCGGTAGGCGGCGACGACCCGCGTCTCCAGCCTGTCGAACTCGGCGAGCACCCACGCATCAATCGAGGTGGGGGGGATGGGCGGCATGGTCCCGCGCACTTCGTCTCTCCGTCTCTCCGTCTCTCCGTCTCCATCCGCCTCGAAGTCCGCCAAGTTGCTCAGCATAAACCGCAGCGTGTTCCGCACCTTCCGGTAGCTCTCGCCGGCGAGCTTGAAGAACTCGTCGTCAACCTTCATGTCGTTCTCGTAGGAGAGGCTGCACACCCACCAGCGCACCACATCGGCCCCGAAGAGCTTGAAGAGGTCCTCGACGGTGTGCCCGGCGCTCTTGCTGAGCTTCTTGCCGTCCTTATCGACCATGAACCCGTGGGTCAGAATCGCCTTGTACGGCGCCCGCCCCCGCGAGCCCAGCGCCGCCAGCAGCGACGATTGGAACCACCCACGGTGCTGGTCCGAGCCTTCCAGGTAGAGCTCGACCGGGAACCCGTCGTCCCCCAGGCGCTCGCGCATGCACCCGTTCCAGGTGCTGCCTGATTCGAACCAGACATCCAGGATGTCGGGGCTCTTGGTGGCGGAAGCGACGGAGGCACGGAGCGACGAAGCGACGGAGGGTGGGCACTCGGGATCGGCGGACGGGTCGTAGTACTTCAGCAGTTGCTCCGGCCCGTTCTTGAACCAGACATCCGAGCCCTGCTCGCGCACCAGCTTCGCCACGGCGCGCACGCTGGCGGCGGTCATCAGGCAGTCGCCCTCCGGGGTGAAGAACGCCGGGATCGGCAGGCCCCACGACCGCTGCCGGCTGATGCACCAGTCCGGGCGCGATTCGAGCATGCCACGCATCCGGTTACGCCCCCACTCGGGGACAAAGGCCACATCCGTACTCACCGCCGCGAGCGCCGATTCTCGCAGCGTCGGTCCCACTCCGTCTCTCCGTCTCTCCGTCTCTCCGTCTCTCCGCGTCGGCGTGTCCACGCCCACAAACCACTGCTCCGTGCACCGAAACACCACCGGCGTCTTGCTCCGCCAGTCGTGCGGGTAGCTGTGGGTGAACTTGTGGCTGTAGAAGAGGTGGCCGCTGGCCCGCAGCCGCTCGGCGACCTGGTCGTTGGCGGTCCAGATGTCCACCCCCCGCAGCCACTCGGGCACGGTCGCGTCGTACTTGCCGTCCGGAAGCACCGGGCAGTAGACCGGCAGCCCGACCCGCCTGCCGGTCATGAAGTCCTCGGCGCCGTGGCCGGGCGCGGTATGCACCAGCCCCGTGCCGTCCTCGAGCGTCACATAGTCCGCATCGACGATCGTGTAGCACACGGAGGTGTCCGCCCCCGGCTCGTGCAACGGCCGCGGCGCCTCGTCGATGAACGGGTGCCTGTAGCGCAGCCCCAGCAGCGCCCCGCCGCGCGCCGTCGCCAGCACCTCGACCGCCTCGGCCTTGGCCGCCTTGGTCACCTGCCCGACCCGCTCGCCCGCAAGCACCGTCACATTGCCATCCACCCGCACGAGCGCGTACTCGAACCCCGGGTTGACCGCGATCGCCAGGTTCGCCGGCAAGGTCCACGGCGTGGTCGTCCAGATCATGAAACTCGGCGTCTGGCCGAGGTCGCGTTCCTCGCGGGCGTCCTCGTCGATCCCGAACGCCGCGTACACCGCGCCCGCATCGGCCGCCTCGAAGTCGACATTGACCGAGAGGTCCTCCCGGTCCATGTACTCCAGCTCCGCCTCGGCCAGCGCGGTCTCGTTGGCCACGCTCCAATGCACCGGCTTGAGCGCCCGGAACACCAGCCCCTGCTCGACCAGGTCGGCCAGCGTCTCCAGCACCGCCCCCTCGAACGACGGGTGCATCGTCAGGTACGGGTGCTCATAGTCGGCCAGTGTCAGCAACCGCTCCAGCTCCCCGGCCTGGAGCTTGACATACTTCTCCGCGTAGGTCTGGCACTCCCGGCGGACCGCGCTCTTGCGGACATCATCGGGGAGCGCCGCGAGCTTGGCGAACTTCCCGCTCTCGACCAGCCCGGTCATCACCTTGTGCTCGATGGGCAGGCCGTGGCAGTCCCACCCGGGGACATACGGCACATCGAACCCCATCATCGTCCGCGACCGTACGACCAGGTCCTTGAGCGTCTTGTTGAGCACATGGCCCAGGTGGATCGAGCCGTTGGCGTAGGGCGGCCCGTCGTGGAAGACGAACCTGGGCTTGCCCGCCGCCCGCGCGCGGACGCGCTCGTAGAGCCCCATCCCCTCCCACCGCTTCACGCTGGCCGGCTCGTTCTGCACCAGGTTGGCCTTCATCGGGAAGGCGGTCTTGGGCAGGTTGAGGGTGTCCTTGTACTTGTTCTCGGCCTTGTCCTTTTTCGGGGCCTGGGCCTGGGTGTCGCTCATGGCTGGTGTGCTCGTTTCAGGTGGCACGGCTTTCAGAGCCGTGTGGCTCAAAGCCGCTTGATGCCGGGGTGGTGGTGGATGCCAAGGGTAGCGTCGGGGGGAGCCCCTGCACGGCGTGGACGGGCGCAGGCCCACCCGCCGCGCGGGGCTAGCGAATTCGCCCGCCGATCAGCATCGGCGACGACCAGCGGGCGATCGTGCTGTCCATCCGCAACGCCATGAGACAATCTTCGGCCCCGCCCAAGGCCCAGGCAAGCACATCCCCGGGTTTTTGCGAAACTCGATCCGCCCCACCGGAGGCGAGCACAGCGAGCCCGCCCGTGTCGGGCCGGAGGAGCGTTCCGGAGCGCGTCCGGGCCGACACGACCCGGCTCACGGAGCGAGCTGCGCGACCGGGGTCGAACCCATGGCCGTGTCCGATCGAATCGTTCGACCCCGACATACCCCGGCGGGGACCCCGCTCAGCCCAACTGCTCGAAGATCGTCTGCGTCCGGAGCACCAGGCCCTGGTTGGCGAGCAGGTGGTACGCCTGGACATGCATCTCCCGGCTGAGCCGCTGCATGTCCAGGATCGAGAGGCACGGGCCCGTCTCGTCGGCCCACTCGTGGATCATCGCCTCGCTCTCCCGCCCGAAGGCGAGCAGCTCCTCGTGGGTCGAGAGGTAGAGGTTCTCCGCCAGGGTCTCGGTCTGCACCGTGGTGATGTAGTTCATCCGCCCCGAGGGGAAGGCGTGGTCGTAGTCCCGCTCGCCGGCGCACAGGAAGGCCGCCACGACCCCCGTATCCGGCAGGCCCCGGTCCTGGTCGGTGACCAGCTCGCTGGCGCAGGCCCGGCCGAGCTCGAACCGCAGAACATGCGACCCGCTCATGAGCCAGGCCTCGAACTCGAAGCCGTTGCGTTTCTCCACACGCCGGGACTTGAGGTCAAAGAACTCCGGGTGCAGCGCCCGGTCATAGAGGACGACCTGGTAGGTCTGCAGACTGTTGACTCTGGCTGGCGTTTCCATGCTTGCCCTCAATCAACGCGGCGTGCGCTATGGATGGGTGCATCCCGAGCCGCGATGGGGGATGTCGGAGAGTGCTGTCCCTGCCTTGTTTGCAGCCACTATCGACCCCGCTCCCACCGTGGCTCTACGCCCCCCCGCACACCTTCTGGGGGCCACCCCACGAGTAAGCACAACATAGCCGGGGGGTGGGGGCCGAGTCTAGAGCAAATCCCCCAAGGTCCGAAAATTGAGTACCCTGTCTCTATCGAACCCGCCCCGAGGAGCGGCTGCCGCATGGAAGCGTTGGATCGACGAATCCGGATGCTGAGGAAGCTCCCGCCCGAGGAGCGGCTGGCGGCGGTCGGCGCGGCCTTCGGGCTCACGCCCGCCTGCGAGGCTGAGCCCCTTGCTCTGCTCCTCATCGAGCTCGCGTCCAAGTCCAGTCCGGGGCGGGGTTTGCGCGGTACCCGCCGGGGGACGGCCGGGCTCGCCCGAACCTCGGCGGCGGCGGTCTTGCTGCTGGCGACGCGGTGGCGGGTCGTCCCGCCCGGGCTCCGCCAGGTCGCCCTGGCCGCCGGTCGGGGGCGGTGGGCGGAGAGCCTCGCCGCGCTCCAGCCAGGTCAGCTCGCGGTGCACGGCGAGTCGATCGCAGAGCTTGCGATCGACTCGGGGGATCCGGCACTGACCGGCTGCCTGCCCCCGATTCTGGCGCTCGCCGAATCACGGGCGGCGGCGATGGCGGGCCAGGCGCTGCTCGCGATCGCGCTCCGCCTGAGCGAGCCGGTCCACCTCGGGCTGCTGGGGCTGGAGGAGACCTCGCCCTCGCTGCGACCGGTGCTCGATGCCGAGGCAGCCCCCTGGACACCCGCGGCGGTGGGGGAGCTGCTCGCAGCGGTGGCGGCCGCGGTGCAGGGGTTCGAGAACCACGGCCGCAAGGAGGTGCTCCTCGCGGCGCTGCTCCTGTTGGAGAGCCCCAGGCAGACAATCGGCGGCGGGGATGCGCTGGCGGTCCTCGTCACAGATCGAGATGCTCCCGCGGGCCAGACGCTGCGGTCGGCGTTCCGGCGGGCGAAGGCGCCGATCGCCCGACAGCGGGCGTGGCTCTGGCTGCGCGAGGAGGCGGTCGCCGCGGCGTGCACCGAGCGCATCGCCCGCGCCCCGACCCCCGCCGACCACGCGGTGCTGCTGGCGCTCGGCCACCTGGCGATCGCCCCGGCACGGGCGAGGCACCTCGCGATCGTGCCCATCGCCACCAGGCCGGCCCCGAGCGACCAACTGCCGCCCGGCGTGCCCGCCGGGTGCCGGGTGCATCCGACCGGTCCGGTGCCCGACCGTCGCACGCTCGCCGCGCTGCCCCCGGCGTGCCGCCGCCAGGTACCCCGGCTCGTGGCGGCGCTCGATGCCGACGAGACCACGCGGGCCATGGCGCTCGAACCGCTGCTGCTCGAAGCCGACCCGATCGCCCGATGGAATGCGGCCCAGGTGCTCGTTGGCGGGCACGCCCGCGACTACTGCTTCGACCGTCACGCCCTGATCGCCGGGCACGCGGCGCTGCGGGCATGTTCACTCGGCGTGCGCGAGGCGGGCCGACCGCGGGCCGCCGACGGGCCGAGGCGGCGCTTCGCCTCGGGGCTCGCCCGGTCGCCGCACCCGGTGGTGCGGGCGATCGGCCGGGCCGAGACCGATCGCCTCACGCCCGGCGGGCAGAATCGACTGCAACTGCTCGCGGCACTCCGGCTGCACCGCGCCACGCCCGAGGCCTTCGCCGATTGGGTGCGGGGGCGTGTCGAGTCTGACGATCCGTCCGCCGGCGTGGCGGCGATGATGGTCGCCCGCCGCATCGGCGCGGTCGCGGCGATCGAGGCGGTGCTCCTGCGGCTCGTGGCCGGCTCGCTCGCCTCGCCGGCGCCCGGGGCCTCACGCCTCGCAGCCACCGCGGTGGCGAGCCTGGGCGACCTGCGTTCGCCGCGCACCGAGAGCGTGCTGCGCGAGTGTCTGCGCACCCACCCCGATGCTCGCGTTCGCGCCAATGCCGCCGAGGCACTGGGGCGCAGCCGTCGACCCACGACCCGCGACAGGCTGCCTGCCGAGACCGCCGCGGAGACCCACCACCGCGTCCGCGCCAGCGTGCTGCGGGCGATGCTCCTGCCCTGGCCCGAGCCCAAGGGCGACCGGGCGACCGACGCGGCCGAAGCGCTCTCGGCGATGCTGGTCGACCCGCGCGCCGAGCACCGGCTCGCGGGGGTCTGGGTAGTGCAGCGCTCGCTGCGCTCGGGGCTCGAGGGCGAGCTGGGCCGCCGGTGGGAGCGGCTCGCCGGCCGGGTGCGTTGGCTCGCCGACGAGGACACCGACGCCGATGTCCGCACGCGGGCGACGGTCGTGACCACTCGGCTCGACGCGGCGATCGCCGGGCTCGGACCCAAGGCGATGACGATCGCGGGGGTGGAGGGGGAGGTGAACCCGTGAGCGAGCACCTGCCCCTCACTGCCGTGGTGATGGCTGCACCGGGGCAGACGCAGATCCAGGGAAAGTCCAGGCCCCACGAGGCACCGCTGCACACCATCACACGCCAGAACAAGGAGGCCGGCGTCGGGCCCTACCAGCGCAAGGACATCCCGCTCGGTCTGGTCGGGATCATGCTCGGGATCGCGGTGGCGATGGGGTTGGCGGCGTGGTGGATCAACCGCCGGGCCGCCCGACGCCCGAGCCCCGAGGCGCGGGCCTTTGTGCGGCTGTCGAAGCGCGTGGGCGTGGGGCGTGCCGGGCGGGCCCTGCTGCAGGACTTGGCCCGCGAGGCCGACCTGCCCGCCTTGGCCCTTGTCGCGAGCCCCGGGGTGCTCGGGACGGTGCTCGGCGGGGTCGATCACACGGCATGGCGTGCCCGGCCGGGCTGGGCCCGGGTGGTGGCCCTGGCTGAGACGCCCGGCCCGCAGACCGCGGCGGAATCCTGAGCAGTGCGCCGGGCGGTCGCCGGAGTCAGTCCGAAGCCAGGCCCGGCCCCTTCGCACGCACCAGCGCCGCGGCGGTGCGCACATCCTCGACGCGAGCGTCACCGGCCTCGCGCTCGATCACCAAGTCGCAGCCCAGCCCCGCCTCACGGTAGACCGCAAAGAACGCATCCCAGTCGACCGCCCCCGTCCCGGCGGCCTGTTCGCTGCCCCAGGAACCGGGTGCAGCGGTGGGGTTGGCATCCTTGATGTGGATCTGCGCGACATGGGGCGCGAGCTTGCGGAGGCTCTCGATCGGGTCGCCCATGGCGTAGAGGATCATGTTCGCCGGGTCGAAGTTGACGCCCGCGCCGGGCAGCTCGGCCAGCACGCCCAGCAGCGTGTCCGCCGACTCCTGGCCCGTCTCGAACGCCACGCCCACGCCCCGGGCTCCGAAGACCTCGATCACCTGGGCGAGCCGGTCCAGCATCCGCCCGCGCTCGGGGTCGGCCGGGTCGTGCGGCAGAAACCCGGCGTGAAAGGTGACGAGCGGGAGCCCCAACCGGGCCGCGAGATCGGCATTGGCCCTGGCCGCGGCGAGGTTGTCCGGCCAGGTCGCGTCGGGCCGCACGCCGCCGGTGGCCTTGATGGTTTCGAGGGTCGAGTAGTCCTCGCCCTTGGTGCCCATCATGCCGCTCACGGCGGTGATCCCCTTACCGGAGAGTGCCCGCGAGGTCTCGGCCTCCTCCCACTCGCCGGTGCGGATGGGGTCGAGGGCGAGTTGGATGGCGTGCAGCCCGGCCCCGCCCCCCGTGGCGGCCAGGTCGGCCCGGCCGGTGGGTTGGAGGGACCAGGAGCAGACGCCGAGGCGTGGCATCAGACGGCCGTCTCCGCCTCGGCAGTGAGGTCGCCCTGAGGCGTGTGGGTCTCGACCGCCGCCGGAGTGGGGTCGATGCGGTCACGGAAGAACAAGAAGAAGATGACGGCGACGCCCGCCGCGAACAGGCACGGAGCGATCCAGACCTTATCCCACGCGATGGTCGACACATCGCCCGCGGTGGTGGTGTAGTGGTCCACCAGCCAGCCCGCGGCCTTGGCGCCGAGGAACATACCGAGGCCCTGCGTGACCAGCACGAGGAAGCCCTGCACCGCGCCCCGGTGTTCCGGGTTGGCCTTCTTCTCGGCGTAGATGAACCCGGTGACGAAGAAGAAGTCGTAGCAGATGCCGTGGAGGACGATGCCGCCGAGCACCATCCACTTGATGTGTTCGGTGCCGCCGGTATCCCACGCCTGGGCGAAGAGGAAGTAGCGTGCGACCCACGCGAGCATGCCGACGAGGAGCATCCACTTGACCCCGAGCCTCGCGAAGAAGAGCGGCATGACGAGCATGAAGAAGATCTCGGACATCTGCCCGACAGACATCACCGAGCCGATCTTGACATAGCCGACCGAGCCGGCGTACTGCCCGGCGAAGCTGTAGTAGGCCGCCAGGGGGATGCACACGAGGAACGAGCAGACGATGAAGACGGCAAAGGAGCGTTCCTTCATCATGGCAAGCGCGTCGAGGCCGAGGGCGTCGCGCACGGAGAAGGGCTTGCCCTTGCCGGGGGCCGGTGTGTTCGGCAGCATGAAGCTGTAGACGCCCAGCAGCACGCCCGATCCGCCCGCCACATAGAACATGCTGGCCGAGACATCGAACTTGAGCATCGAGATGACCCAGCCCGCGGCGATCCAGCCGATCGTGCCCCACACACGGATCATGGGGAACTGCTTCTCCGGGTTGGTCATGTTGCGGAACGCGAGGGTGTTGGTCAGGCCGAGCGTCGGCATGTAGCAGAGCATGTGGAGCATGACCATCGTCAGGAAGAGCGCCGAGGACTGTGCGGCGGCCATCGGGGCCAGCATCAGGCACACCCCGCCCACCAGGTGCATCACGCCGAGCACTATCTGCGACGGGAAGAACCGGTCGGCGATCATGCCGAGGAAGAACGGCGAGATGATCGCCGCGATGGGGCCGAGCGAGTAGGCGGTGCCGATAGTGCCGCCTGCCATCCCGCTGTTGGCCATGTACGGCCCCATGGTCACATACCACGCCCCCCACAGAAAGAACTGCAGGAACATCATCGCCGAGAGCAGCGCGCCGACGACGGGGCCAGAACGGGACGGATTCGCGGTCATGTCGTGCCTCTTCTTTCGCCCGCCCGTGCCGTCTGTGGCGTCGGCGGAGGGAGCGGCCAGCCTAGCAAATGTCGCCCCGGTGTGACGCCCGAAAAGCGCTTCGGGAGAACCCCGGGCTCGGAAATCACGACGAGCAGGGCTAGTATTCCGACCCCAGCAGGAGGCAGGTGACCCATGCGTGTTGGAATCCCCCGTGAGGTCTTCCCCGACGAGTGCCGCATGGCCGGCACCCCCCGAACAGTCAAGAGGTTGTGCCAGGCCGGCTTCGAGGTCTGGGTCGAGAAGGACGCCGGCGAGGCCGCCGGCCACCACGACTCGGCCTATGTCGAGGGCGGCGCTGTCATCATCGACGATGTCGAGAAGCTCTGGGCGGAGTGCGACATCGTGCTCAAGGTGCGCCCGCCGCAGATGCACCCCGTGCTCCACAAGCACGAGGCGGACATGATCCGCGAGGGCGCGACGCTCATCGGGTTTATCTGGCCGGCGCAGAACGCCGAGGTGGTCGAGCGCCTGCGGGCCAAGCAGGTCAGCACCGTCGCGATGGACTGCGTACCCAGGATTTCCCGTGCTCAGACCGTCGACGCCCTGAGCGCCATGGCCAACGCCGCCGGATACCGGGCCGTGGTCGAGGCGGTCAACAACTACCCGCGGTTCATGTCCGGGCAGATCACCGCGGCCGGGTCGATCCCCCCGGCCAAGGTCCTGGTCATCGGGGCCGGCGTGGCGGGCCTGGCGGCGATCGGGACGGCCCGCGGCCTGGGGGCAACGGTGCGGGGCTTCGACACCCGGGCCGCCGCAGCCGAGCAGATCCAGAGCATGGGCGCCGAGGCACTGATCCTCGAGTTCAAGGAGAACGCCGAGGGCGGGGGCGGGTACGCCAAGCAGATGTCCGACGCCTTCCTCGAGGAGGAGCGCAAGCTCTTCGCCAAGCAGGCGATGGAGGTGGACATCATCATCACTACGGCCCTGATCCCCGGCAAGGAGGCGCCCAAGCTCCTGACCGCCGGCATGGTCGAGAGCATGCGCGAGGGGTCGGTCATCGTCGACCTCGCCGCCCCGCAGGGCGGCAACTGCACGCTCACCCAGCCGGGCAAGGTGATCAAGTACCGCGGCGTGAGCATCGTCGGCTATACCGACCTGCCCAGCCGGATGGCGCTGCAGGCCAGTTGGCTGTACGCCTCGACGCTGGTGAACATGATCGAGGAGATGGGGGGCGCCGAGCACTTCGGCGTCGACATGGACAACGAGGTGGTGCGGGGCGCACTGGTGACGCACGCCGGCAAGGTCACCTGGCCGCCACCCAAGCCCGAGCCCAAGCCCGCCGCGCCGGCGCCCGAGAAGGTCGGCGTGTCCGAGCAGGCCTGGCAGGAGGTGCCGCACGGCAAGGAGAAGCACGCCGCCAGCCCCGCCGCCGCGGCCAAGAAGCGCAGCCTCGGCTGGCTGTGGATGCTGCTGGCCGCCCTGGCGATGGTCGGCGTGGGGGTCGGGGCGCCCGAGTCGTTCCTGAGCCACTTCACCGTGTTCGTGCTGGCGATCTTCGTCGGCTGGCAGGTGGTGTGGAATGTGACGCCCGCCCTGCACACCCCCCTGATGAGCGTGACCAACGCGATCAGCGGCATCATCGTGATCGGCGGGATGCTGCACCTGGGCGGGCAGCTCAACGCCGAGGGCCAGACGGTCTACGGCTGGGCCACGATCCTGGGCGTGATCGCGGTGCTGGTGGCGGCGATCAATATCTCCGGCGGATTCCTCGTGACTCGTCGCATGCTCGCGATGTTCCAGAAGTAGGCGGACGCACATGATTTCTCAGAACCTCATCACTGTCGCCTATGTCGTCGCCGCGGCCCTGTTCATCCTCAGCCTCTCGGGGTTGAGCAACCCGGAAACCGCGCGGCGGGGCAATCTGTTCGGGATCGTGGGCATGGCGATCGCCCTGCTCGCGACCGCCCTGGGCAAGACCTTTGACAGCGCCCCGGCCTGGGGCCTGCTGATGCTGGCGCTGGTCCCGGCCTGCGCCGTCGGGATCTTCGTCGCCAAGCGCGTCAAGATGACCGAGATGCCCCAGCTCGTCGCGCTCCTCCACAGCTTCGTCGGGCTCGCGGCAGTGCTCGTCGGGTTCAGCACCTACCTGCACCCCACCGGCGGGGAGGGGCATGCCCTGACCCACGCCGAGGAGATCATCCACACCATCGAGGTCTTCGTCGGCGTCTGCATCGGGTCGATCACCCTCACCGGGTCGATCATCGCCTGCGGCAAGCTGCACGGGAAGATCAGCGGCAGCCCCATCATGCTGCCCGGGCGGCACATGCTCAACCTCGTGATGGTGCTGGTCACGGTCTGGTTCGGCATCATGTTCGCCCAGGCCGAGGGGGCCTCGAGCGCCGGGCTGCTCTGGCTCGGGCTCGCCACCGTCCTCACCGGCATCATCGGCCTGCACCTCATCGCCGCGATCGGCGGCGCGGATATGCCGGTCGTCGTCAGCATGCTCAACAGCTACTCAGGCTGGGCGGCCTCGGCGGCGGGGTTCATGCTCTCCAACGACCTCCTCATCATCACCGGCGCCCTCGTGGGCTCCAGCGGCGCCATCCTCAGCTACATCATGTGCAAGGGCATGAACCGCTCGTTCATCAGCGTCATCCTCGGCGGTTTCGGCACCGGCGACGGCGGGGGCGGCGGCGCGGTGGTCGAGGGCGACCACACCGAGATCACCGCCGCGGACCTCGCCGCCAAGCTCAAGACCTCCAAGAAGGTCATCATCGTGCCCGGCTACGGCATGGCGGTCGCCCAGGCCCAGCACGCGCTGCGCGAGATGGCCGACAAGCTGAAGGCGCACGGCGTCGAGGTGA
>CAYJPX010000075.1:0-17029 GCA_964372195.1 uncultured Phycisphaeraceae bacterium | reverse complement strand
CTCTTGAGCCGGTCCTTGTCCACATGGGTGTAGATCTGGGTTGTCGCGATGTCGGCGTGGCCGAGCAGCTCCTGCACGACGCGCAGGTCCGCCCCCCCGCCCAGCAAATGGGTCGCGAAGCTGTGGCGGAGCACATGGGGGTGGACGCCGTGCAGCCCCGCGATCGCCGCGTACTTCTTCACCAACTGCCACACCCGCACCCGCTCGATAGGCCGGCCGGTCCGGCTGAGGAAGACCCGCCCATTGTCGCGGCCATCCCCCCGCGCCAGCAGCGGGCGGCACTCGGCCAGGTAGACCGCCAGCGCCTCCCGTGCCGGCCTGCCCATCGGCACCAGCCGCTGCTTGTCGCCCTTGCCCGTCACCCGCACGACGCCCAGGGTCTCCATCACCTCGTTGAGCCCCAACGCCCCGACCTCGCTGGCCCGCAGGCCGCTGGCGTACATGAGTTCCAGGATCGCCCGGTCGCGCACCCACAGCGGCGGCCCGTCGGCGTCTTCAGCGTCAGGCCCGGGCGCCGCGAGCAGCCCCTTGACCTGCCTGGGGCTCAGCACCCCGGGGATCTTCTTCCACCGGGTCGGCTGGTCGAGATAGTCCGCGGGGTTGCGCTCGATGTCCCCCCGGGCTGTGAGCCAGCGGAAGAAGACCTTGATGGTCGCGAGGTGGCGGGCCACGGATGAGGCCGCCAGCCCGCGCCCGCTGAGACGGGCGATGTGGGCCGCCAGGTGCCGGTGGTTGACGCCCGGCGCGGTCTGGACCCCCAGCTCGGCGAGGTGTTCGAGCAGCTCCCGGACATCCCGGCCGTAGGCGTCGAGGGTGTTCCGGCTCATGCCGCACTCGACGCGGAGGTAGGCCGTGAAGGTGGCCCGGGTCTTCTCCAGCCCTGGCGGCAATGATCGCGCGATTGGCTTGGACGACGGCACAGTGGTTGAATCGGCCCTCGGGGCGGGCGGGGGTGAACTCCGGCAAAAGACGACCCCGGTCGGTCAGGACCGGGGTCGCGATCGGGCTGGGGTTGTTGCCCTTGGGTTCAGCGTCCGTGCTTTACCCGAGGAGCTGCAGGGCGGCCTGCGGCTGGCTGTTGGCGATCTGCAGGACGGTCTGCGACGCCTGGCTGAGGATCTGCGAGCGTGTGAGGCTGGCAGTCTCGGTGGCGAAGTCGGCGTCGCGGATCACGCTCTCGGCGGCGGCGGTGTTCTCGACCGCGATGCCGAGGCTGCGGATGGTCGCGCCGATGACATTCTGCTGGAAGGCGCCGAGGCGGCCGCGGAGGCTGGAGACCTGGGAGATGGCCTCGGAGACGATCTTCTGGGCCTGGTTGCCGTCGCTGTCGACGAGGTTGTAGGACTTGCCGCTGGCCAGGTCGTCCATGTAGCCGAGCACGCTGGTGCCGAGCTTGCGGACGGCGACATCGCCGACGCCCACGGAGACCTTGCCGCCGATGTCGACGGTGGGGGCAAGCTGGAAGTCTGCCCCGCCGCCGGTGATGCTGAACGCCGAGATCGATCCGAGCGTCTGGGACGCGGTGGTGGTCAGGGCCATCTCGACATCGAGGAAGTCGGTGTTGATATTGAAGGTCTTGCCCTTGGCGGTCGCGGCGATGCCGTTGACAATCGCGCCGATGTCCTGGCCGGAATCCTTGACGCCGTTGCTGGCGGAGGTGGCGTCGAACTGGGCGTTGATGGTGGTGTTGAGGCTGCCGGCGTCCGCGGCCTGCATGTTGTAGAGGCCGATGGTGGTGCTGGAGCCCTGGATGCCGGCCTCGTTGACGACCTTGACCGTGGCGTACTCGTCGGTGCCGAAGCCCTCGGAGGAGAGGGCCAGGCCGGTGCCGCCCGAGGCAACCGAGGCGACCAGGCCGGTGATGTCGGTGAAGGTGTTGATGGCGGTGACCATCTGGGTGAGGGTCGTGCCCGAGGCGAACTGCAGCTCGCGGCTGCCCTGGGAGCCGGTGATCTCGATGGTGAAGTTGCCCGAGTCGGCGCTGTTGAGGTTCAGCGAGGTGGCGCCGAACGACATGAACAGGATGCCCTGCTGGGCCGACTGGGTGACGAGGACATCGACGGCCTGGGAGGCGCCGTCGAACTTGGCGCCGTTGACCTTGTAGTCGGTGACCGAGGCGCTGATGGAGCTGACCTGGTAGTCGAAGTTGCCGTTGAGCAGCTTCATGCCCTGGAAGCTCGTCGCGCCGGCGATGCGGTCGATGGTCTGGAGGATGGAGTCGATCTGGAGCTGGTTGGCCTCCTTCTCCTCCTGGGAGATGCCGCCCGAGCTCGAGCTCGTGGTGATGAGCCCCTGCAGCTCGGTGAGCAGGCTCGAGACCTCCTGGAGGCCGCCCTCGGCGGTGTTAACCACCTGGTCGGCGCGGGTCGCGTTGGCGATCGCGGCGTTGGTGGACTTGATCTCCGCCCGCAGGTTCTCCGAGGCGATGAGCCCGGCGGGGTCATCCTTGCCGCGGTTGATCCGCAGACCCGTGCTCAGCCGCTCGAGCGACTTGTTGAGCGCGAAGTTGTTCTGGCCCAGCACGCGCTGGGCGATCATCGACTGAACATTGGTATTGATGCGAGTCATCGCGTCCTCCGTGCCTGATCTTGAGCCGGCGAATACTGCCGCGGGCTCCCAACCCCATGTCCCGGTGCTGGGCTTCCTGCCCATCACCGGGTTTGTGACTCTCGTCACAGGACCCCCGGATCCGTCCGGGAACAGGCGCTGGGTCTACCGATCCCAGCGTCGTTGCGAGGCATCGACCGCTAAAGGGGGCCGGTTGAGCCCGAGAGGGGCCGAGGCCACGGAAATTCTCGGTTTGGGCCGGTGGACACGCCCCGGGGCACGAAAAAAAGGCCCCGGCGACTTGCCGGGGCCCGCGGGTTTCGTTGGTCCGGGAGGGATTATCCGAGCAGTTGGAGCACCTGCTGGGACTGCTGGTTGGCCAGCTGCAGGATCGTCGTCCCCGAGCTGGCCAGGATCTGGGCCCGGGTGAGCTTGCTGGTCTCGAAGGCGAAGTCGGCGTCGCGGATGCGGGAGTTGCTCGCCGTCAGGTTCTCGTAGGCGGCCTGCATCGACCGGATGTTGGTCTCCAGGCTGTTGCGTTCGATGGCGCCCAGCCGCCCGCGGAGCACGGTGATCTGGTCGATCGCCGACTGGACGACATCGCTGGAGAGGGTGAAGTCGCCGCGGTCGACGGCGGTCTCGATGCTGTTGGCCCCGCCCGACTTGATCGAGCTGAGGAAGTGCAGCGTGCCCGAGTCGAGCACCCCGCCCAGGTTGGAGGCCGCGACCGACCCGATGCCCACGCTCAACTGCTGCTGGGCGTTGATGTCGGGCCCGACCTGGAAGAGCGCCCCGCCGCCGGTCACATGGAAGGTGCTGTTGGTCGCGGTGGGGTCGGTCGCGAACGCCTCGGCGAGCAGCAGCTCAACCGCGAGCGACTGCGAGTTGACCGACACGCTCAGCCCGTCGCCGGTGGCGAGGTTGCCGTTGACCAGGGCCGAGACATTCCGGCCGGTGTCGCGCTCGGCGGAGTTCACGCTGCCCCAGGGGAAGCCGCCGGTGGTGTCGGGGATCTCGTCGGTGTCTGGGAACTTGTAGGTCTCCCAACTGCTCTCTCCCGAGGGCGGGCCCTCGAGACGCCGGACCGAGACGAAGGAGGACGAGCCATACCCCGAGGAGCGGAACACGATGCCCGAGTTCACATCGCCGTTGATTAGCGAGGCCTCGATGCCGGTGCTGGGGGTGAGCTTGTTGATGCCGGTGACGACATCGGAGAGCAGCGCGCCCGACGCGAAGGTGAGGACCTCGACGCCGTCCGTGCCGGCGACCTCGAGCACCATCGCCGAGAGCAGGGTTCCCTCGCTCCCGGGCACGGTGTTGCCGGGGTAGTAGAGCCCGCCGTACTGTGCGGAGGCGAGGACATTGATCTCGACCTCCAGGCTATCGACATTGATCAGGCTGGCGGTGTTGACGCGTGCCTGGGAGATCTCGGTGGTGTTGATGCCCGAGAGGGTGTAGTCGAGCGAGCCGTTGAGGAGCTTGAGCCCGCCGAAGGTGGCGGTGTTGCTGATGCGGGTGATCGAGTCGATGGCGGAGTCGATCTGGAGCTGGTTGGCGGCGCGTTCCTCCTTGGAGTTGGCGCCGGTGTTGGCCGCCTCGACCATGAGCGCCCGGATGGAGGTGAGCAGGTCGTTGACCTCGGCGAGTGAGCCCTCGGTGGTGGCGATGACCGAGCTGGCGCGCTCGACATTCTTGATCGCCTGCTCGATCCCGTTGAGGTCCGAGCGGATGCGTTCGGTGATGATGAGGCCGGCGGGGTCGTCGGCGCCGCGGTTGATCCGCAGGCCCGTCGAGAGCCGTTCGAGCCGCAGCTGCAGCTCCTGGTTGTTTCGTGTCAGGTTCGATTGGGCGATGAGGCTGGGGATATTCGAATTGATCCTCGACATGGCAATCCTCCGTGACTGGGGCCGAGGGAAGGGGCGGGGACGGGACGACGATGCGCGGGGCGATCAGCCCGTGCGCTTGGTGGGTTCCTTCTTGGCTTGGACGATGGGTTCGGTGAGGGGCGGCGTTGCGCGGACCGGCCTGGCGAGCTGGGCCGCCCTCGAGCGGGCCGCGGCTCGCTCGGGGCCTGGCTGGATCGTCTGGCTGATCAACTGGATGTCACCGTTGAGTCGCGCCGCGTGCTCGTTCTCGCGTCGGATGGCCTCGTAGACCTCCTTGCGATGCACCGCGATGCTCGTCGGAGCGGTGATGCCCAGGCGCACCTTGTCGCCGCGGATGTCAACGACCGTGATCTCGATCTCATCGCCGATCATGATCGTTTCATCCCGCTGACGTGAGAGCACCAGCATGGGTTTGCTCCTGCGTACGAAGTGGTTCCGTGCGCCGAGAGACTCGGCGGAACCGGGGAACGCCGTGGCCTGCACACATGCCACGCCGTGGGGTCGTTCGGGCGTCTCGGGCGCACCTGGCGCGCCGGGGCGTATCTGCCCGAACACAGCGGTTGAACACATACACTCAGGCCGAGGCGGCCTCGGTCGTCGGGGTGACCTTCAGCAGCGGGTGCCGGGTGGTCCACTTCTTCTCCGCCAGCACCATCTGCTCGGCGTGCCGGGTGATCGTGTTGACCACCAGCGGGCCCTGCAAGTTGCCCGTCAGCGTCTGGTCCACCTTGTTCACGATCACGAACACCTGGGCGTCGGCGAGGTCCCGGAGCGACAGCGACTCCATCTGCTCGGGGCGGATCTGCACCGCGTAGTCCGAGACAAACAGCGACGGGTCGGTCACGACGAACGCCAACTCCGGATCATCCACCGACTGGAGCCAAAAGAAGCACGCATCGTCTCCTGGTTCGAGCAGGCAGAACCGTTGGTGCTGGGGGAACCCCAGCAACCCCCTCGGGAAGGTGATCACGCGGTCCTCCGCGATGTCGATCACCCCAAACCTCGTGGTCCGCACTTCCATGGTGCGCTCCAGTTCCTCGGCCTTACTCCTGAAAAGATCGATCCCCAGCATTCCATGCCGGCGGACTTCCTGTCCACGATCGGGCCCGTGGCCGAGACGGGCCCTCTGTACTGGATTTTCAAGCCCCGACACCCGGCTTCCGCCGAGCCCAGAGCCACCCTCCCTACCTCAGAAAGTTCAGCAGCGACAGGCTCGACAGGATGCCCGTGGTCTGCATCCCCGCCTGCAGCTGGGTCTGCAGCAGCGCAAGCCTCGATGCCGCCTGCGCAAAATCCGCGTCCTGCAACTGACTCAAGAGCGACTCGTCCAGCACGCCGCGATCCTCCAAGGCCGTCGTCTCACGATCCACGCGGTTGGCGTAGCCCCCGACAAGGGCCCGCGTCTCCGCCAGAGCGTCGATCGCCGCTCCGATGCTCTCCCCCGCAAGCGCGATGCCAGGCGTGTCGTTGTTCTCCAGGGCGTTCCGCAGGTCGATCAGCCACGAGAACACATTCGCCGGCCGCACCCTCGCCCGGTCCTCCCCGGTGAGCGTCGACCCGTCGGTGCTCAGCGACCCGGACAGCAGCCCCAGGTCCGCCGCCGCCTGCGAGTTGTTGCGGGGCTCGACCGACAGGTTCCCGGTCATCCCGGCGGCCGCGTCGTCCTGGCTGAAGACGATCCCGTTGGCCCCCTCCCCCAGCGACGCCGAGAACAGCGAGGTGGACAGCCCCAGGGCGGAGAGCTGGGCCGCCGCCTGGGAGTTGATCGCGTCCAGGGCCGTCTCCACCGTCACCGCGTCGGCCGCCGAGAAATTGATATCCAGCTCCACCCCGTTGCCCAGGGTGATGGTCATGTCGATATCCAGCGTGGGGTCCGGGTCGCCGGTCTCGGGGTTGAGCGAGCCGGAGACGATCCGCACCCCCCGCCCGTCGTTGAAGTCACTCAGCCTGGTCCCCGCGTCCAGCGAGCGGATCCCCAGGGCCGAGGCGGTCCCGTCGTTGCCCGCGACCTCCTCGATCGCCAGAGCCCCCGCCCCGGACGAGGCGACCTCGCTATAGACATTGATCCCGTCGCCATCGGTGTTGATCTCGACCCGCACGCCGAGCCCGGACGCCTCGATCCGGTTGCGGATGTCCTGCAAGGTCTCGGCGCCGTCGAGGTCCACGATCCGCGTCAGCCCCTGCCCGGTCAGCCTGATCTGCCCGAGCGACACGCCGTCGAGCCCCCGCAGGGCCGAGACGGGCGTGGTCCACGAGAGCTTGGGCGCCAGCGCGAGACCGGTGCCGGTCGCCGCGTCGAAGGCCAGCCCCGCATCGTCGGCCAGCCCCAGGTCCAGGGCGGTGGTCCCGGTGCCGGTGTCGAGGAACTCCAGCGCGGGGTTGGTCCCGCCGGCATCATCGACATCGATGGTGATCGACTGGCCGTCGAACGACACGCCCAACGCCCCGAGCACCGAGACCCCCTCGGCCGCCTCGTAGGCCCGGAGCCCCGCGGTGATCCGGTCGATCACATCGTCGATCGTCTCGGCCCCGGTCAGGTCGATCTCGCCGCCCTCCTCGCCGTCGAAGGTGAACGAGACCACGCCCGCCTCGACGCCGATCCCCCTCGCCCCGTTGAGGTCGGCCAGGCGGGTGTCGCGCGTGAGGTCTGGCGCCAGGTCGGCGGTCCCCCGGATACGGCTCGAGGTCGAGCCCAGGAGCGTCCCCCCGCCCAGGGTCACAGGGATCGACCCGCCCAGGTCCAGGTCCGTCAGCATCCCCTGCCCCGTGCCCCGGTACCGATACCCGCTCAGGAACGACTCGAGCGGCTGGGTGTCGGGCGAGCTGCCCGCGAAGATGTGCCCGACCCGCGACTCGCGGTTGGCGATCTGGTACAGCCCCTGGATGAGCGACTCGATGACCACCGCCTCGCTCTTGCGCTCGCCCGAGCTCGATCCGGAGTTGAGCTGCTCGCTGGCGATCGACTGGGCCTGCAGCAACAGGTCGGCCGCCTCGCCCAACGCCTGGTCGAGCGTCGCCAGCGAGCTGCCCGCGACATCGAGGTTCCGCGAGAGCTGCGCCGAGCGGTCGATCCGCCCCTGCACCGCCGAGATCGCGACCGCCTTCACCGCGTCGTCGCTGGGCTTGGTGATCGCCTTGCCCGTCGCCAACTGGTTCGAAATCCGGAACATCTCCAGGCTGGTGCGGGACATGTTGTAGAGGGAGAACTGCGACCGGAGCAGGTCGGGCACACGGCCGAGATTCGAGGGGATGCTGGACACCGCTCGCGCTCCTTACACCGACGCCAGCAGCGTGTCGAGCAGCTCGCGGGCGATCGAGATGATCCGCGCCGAGCCCTCGTACTGCTTCTGGTAGTTGATGAGGTTGATCGACTCCTCGTCGATGCTCACCCCGCTCGCCGCCGCCCGCTGGGCCTCGAGGCTCTGCCGCACGATCCCGGTCGATTCCAGCCGATCGGCGGCGTACTCGGTGTCCACCGCGATCCGCTGCACCCGGCCGCCCCACGCCCCGAGCAGCGTGTCGCCGTTCAGGGCCTCCAGCCCCGCCTCCTGCAGGCCGGCGATCCCAATCGCCGTGGCGTTGGCGACCAGGGAGCCGTCGACCATCCGCCCCATCGCGAGCTGGCTGGGGTTGTCGAGCAGATCGTCGCGGACCGAGATATCCGCGGCGGTCCTGCCCTGGAAGAACGCGTTGACCCCCAGCACCGCCAGGGCGCCCGAGGAGTCGTCGGAGAAGGAGACCTCGTACCCCGCGTCGGTGGTGACCCGCAGCTTGCCGTCGGCGGTGAAGGTTGCGGTGAGGTTGTCCACCGCCGAGAGCGCCGCCCGGATGTCCTCGGCCGAGGTGTCGTCGTCGAAGCCCGCCTGCCCGGTGTTGGTCAGCCCGTCGAGGTCGACATCGATCCGCACGCTGTGGGTGAGCCCGCTGGCCTGGTGCTTGATATTGACCAGGAAGCCGCCGTTCTCCGCCGCGTAGGGCAGGTCGGCGAAGGTCGCGTTGGCCGACGAGTTCATCGCGACGGTCCGGTCGGCGGTGGGGATGCCCAGCAGGCCGGTCATCTGCGAGACCCCGGGGCTGGGGACGCCCGTCGAGTGCAGCTTGTTGACCTCGTAGATCAACTGCCCGGCGATCTCGTCGAGCGTGCCCAGCGTGTCCTCGATCCCGATATCCCGGCTCGCCAGCAGCCCGCCGATCGTCCCGCCGCGGATGTTCAGCGGCTGCCCGTTGGTCGCCAGGGTGACGACCGAGGTGAGCCGCGACCCGTCCGAATCCTGCCGCACCGCGAGGCCGAGGTTCCTGGCCCCCATGACCACGGGCGTGCCGGCGATCAGGACATCGTACTGCCCGTCGGCCTGCTCGACGATCGAGGTGTCGACCAGCTCGCTCAGGCTCGTGACCGCCATGTCGCGCTGGTCGCGCAGCTCGTTGGCGTTGGGCTTGCCCCGCTCGGTGCGGGCGACGGCCTGGTTGATCTCGGCGATCTGGTCGAGCAGCTCGTTGGCGCGGGTCGCCAGCCCGTCCATCTGGCTCTGTATCTGGTCCCGCACGCGGAAGATGTCCCGCCGGATCCGCTGCATGAACTCCGCCAGCCGCTGCCCCTGCTGTACGACGACGGTGTTCGACTGTTCGAGGTTCCCCGCCTCCGACCAGGTGCCGAAGAAGCTCGACAGCTCGCTCGAGAAGTCGTTGCCCGTCAGTTCCTGCAGCGAGGCCTCCAGCGCGCTCATCGAGTCAAGCTGCGCCGCCGCCGAGGTCTGCTCGGCCTGGCTCGACCACAGCCGCGCCTGCAGCGCCGCCGAGACCTGGCGCCGGACATCCGACACGCTCACCCCGCGCCCGATCGTCCCGAACGACCCCAACGACTGCCCCCGCGTGGGTTCGAGCGTCAGGATCTGGCGGGAGTACCCGGGGGTTGCGGCATTGGCGATGTTGTTGGCCGAGACCTGCACCCCGGCCTGGCTTGCGGAGAGCCCGCTTCGTCCGATCAGCATGGCGGCGGTCAGGCTCATGGGTACCTCAGGTGGTCATGTCGATGCCGGAGACGACCGGCGCGCCGGCGTCGACACGCCCGCCACGCCCGTAGGTCCCCGAGTGGTTCAGGCTCTGCTGCACTTGCTGGACGACGCCGCGGACATGCCGGAGCATCGAGTCCGCGGCCGCTCGGAGCCGGCGCTGGTCGGTCCGCGCCCGGATCACCAGCTCCCGCAGCGTCGCCGCGAGCTCGAGCGATCGCCCCCGCCGGGGCTCGGGCAGGCCGGCCGCCAGGAACGACAGCGTCGCGTCGGGGTTCCCCGGTGCCATCGCCGCCACGACCGCCCGCCGCTCGGTGTCCAGGTTGGCGATCCGCACGCACGCCTCGGCGACCCGGTCCCGCGCCGCCGCGATGGCAGTGGTGTCGGCCCGGCCGATCGCCTCGCGGTGCAGGCCGGACGCCGCCACGAACGCCTCGTGCGCCCGCACCAGATCGACCAGCAGGTCCTCCAGCGCGCGCACCCCGGGCGGGGTGGGGCTCGCGGGGTGTGGCTTTGTGCTCGTGGTCTGCATGTCGCCGGTTCCTCCGGCGTCGCTCGGTTCGGCCCGGGCGGCGGGGTTCTGCTACGCATCCGTGCGCAGGTGGCTACGCAGATCGCGTGCCAACCGCTCGACGAGCGGGAAACGCGCTGCCCCGGTGATCTCGTGCGCAAGTTTCGCGTCGAGCATCGATCGAAACTGCTTCTCCCCGTCCGTCGGCGCGAAGGGCGGCGCCGCGTGGCTGCTCTCCCGGAGCTGCTTCAAGATCGGCTCGACCAGGACCACCGCGACCAACTGCTCGGCCGCGTCCCGGGCCCGCTCGTCGAGCGCCGCCTCGGTCGTGGCGCCACCCCGCGCGGGGTCGGCCATCGACAGGATCCGGGCGAAGTCGGCCTGGTCCCGGGCCAGCCCCGTGCGCGCGGCGGCGGGGTTGGTCAGCCCGGCCCCACCCAGCGAGTTGGTCGTCCTCCCGATCTGCATGGCTACTTCATGATCAGCTTGGCGTGCAGTTGCCCCTGCCCGTGGATCTGCTCGATGATCGCGATCCGATCCGCCGTCGGCACGCTCAGTTGCGAGAAGGCATCCAGCAGGTCCTGCAGCTTGGTGCCCCGTGTCGAGGCGGGGTCCTCGGTCGACAGCCCCATCCACTGGGTCTGCTGCACCAAGGGGTCGGCCGCCGAGGCCACCGGCGCCGGGACCGTGCTGACGATATTGATCCCGTTCATCGAGATCGCCACCGGGCTGATGCGCACATCCCCCGTGAAGCTGATCGTGCCCCGCCGGACATCGCAGGTGACCGTCGCCGGCACCTTGAGCAGCTCGACGGCGATCTGGGTGCCCATGACATCGGCGAGGAACGCCGCGGGCTCCGCCTGCTCGCCCAGAGGGATCTCGACCGCGACCGTCCGGTCGTCGAGGGCCCGGGCCACCCGCATCCCCTCGGCGGCGGGTGTGTTGAAGTAGCTGTCGTTGATGGCCGTCGCGATCTGCGAGGCCGCCCCGTACCCGCGGTAGCCCGGTTCGAGCACCAGCGTGAACCGCGTGTCGGGGGCGGGCATCGCCAGCTCGCGGATGATCTGCCCGCCCAGCGAGACCCGGGCGGTGGTGGGGATGTCGGGGCTGAGCAGCGCCACCGGGCCCTTGGCCATCGCGTAGACCGCCGGGGCGTTGGGCATCGGCCCGAGCAGGGGCGTGACGAGGAGCTGCCCGCCCTCGAGGCTCGACGCGGTGCCGAGCGTCGCGACCGTGACATCGAGCTCGTCGTTGAGGCGTGCTCCGCCGCGGGGGATCTCGCAGGTGACCATCACCAGTGCCACGCTCTTGGTCTTTGCCAGCTCCGCGAGGTCGGGGATCGGGTTGCCGCCCAGCTCGAGCACGCGGGCGAGCGGGCGGGCCATCGCCAGCTCCTTGCCTGAGTCGCCGGTGCCGGGCAGGCCCATGACCAGCCCCATGCCCTGGATGGTGAAGCTGCTGTCGGTGCTGAGGCGGGCGAGGTCCTGGACGGTGACCGTCTGCGCGCGCGCGCCGGTCGCCACGCAGGCCAGGACGAGAGTCGCGAGAGAGAGCAGTCGATTCATGGCGGATCCTCCGCGAGCGGGGCGGCGCTCGGGGCCGGCGTCAGAAGTTGAAGATCGCTTCGAGCACTCGGGGGATGAACCCCTTCTTGGCGGACTTGCTGACCTCGCCCTCGGTGGTCTGGATGAGCCGCAGGTCGGCGAGCTGCGAGGAGCTGACGGTGTTGGCGTCGGTGATGTCCTCCTGGCGGCAGAAGCCGGAGAGGACGATGGTCTTGGACTCGCCGTCCTGGCTGGTCACGACCTTCCGGGCCTCGAGCACCAGGTTGCCGTTGGGCTTGACATCAATGATCTCGGCGGTGATGCGGGCGACGAAGCGGTCGGAGCGCTTGGCGGTCCCCTCCCCCTTGAAATCCTGCTTGCTGCCCAGGTCGAGCGAGGCGATGGGGCTCCGGTCGCCCTCGGCGAGGCGCAGCTCGAGCAGTTCGAGCAGGTCGGGGAACGCCGTGAGATCGCCGGAGAGGTCGTAGTCCTTCTTGGTGTCGAGCGTCTGCTTGCTCTCGGCCGAGCTGGTCTCGTCGATGAGGATGGTGACCGGGTCGTGGACCGCGAACTTCTTGGGCTTGGGGATATCGATATAGAGCATGCTCATCGCCCGCAGCTCGGCGTGCGGGTCGGGCTCGCCCAGCTCGTCGGTCGGCACCTCGACGCTGAACTCGTAGAAGCTCTGCGCAGCCGCTGCGGTCGAGAGCGCCAGAACTGCGCCAACCCCCAGCGCAACCCCCATCGCAAGACCCGGTCGGTTGTTCGCCATGGCGGGTTCCTCCCGCGGGCGGCGTGGTTACCCGCCCGCGTCGGAGGTCATCGCAAGACCCGTGCCCGAGCCCGCGGGGGCTCTCCCGGCCCAGACCATCGCGTCCCCCCTCCCCGCCACCATCGCCCGGAACCGCTGCGTGGCGTCGTGGCGGGCGGCGAACTCGATCGTCTCGCCCTGCCGCCCGTCCGAGAGGGCGTTGGCCTCGCGCCGGACCACCAGCCCGGCGGTCACGACGCGGACGAACACCAGGTCGCCCTTGTTGATCATCACCGGCGGCTCGACGAGGTGCGTCTCCAGCGTCTCCCCGGGGTCCAGCCGCTGCCGTGCCACCGACCCCACCGCCTCGGCGAACCCCACCACGCGGTCGGTCGGCGAGACCCACCGCACCTCCGGCGAGAGGTCGGCCGCCTCAAGCGCCTTGCCCCGGGGCACGACCCGCGCTGCCAGCGCCACCGACCGTTGGACCTCGATCCCGATTCGGACCGTCCGCCGGGTCACATGCCCCGACGGGTCGTACACCGCCACCGCCAACGGCATGCGCTCCGAGGCGCCCACCGGCGAGATCTCGATCACACGCCCCGTCGCCTCCATATCCAGGAACGCGGCGTCCCCCGCCTCGAACGCCAGGCGCAGCGACTGGGGCGCGGTCTGCAACAGCCGCGAGACCTCGCGGGCGAGGGCCCCGCGGACGGTCGCCAGCCCGATCAACTCGCGGGCGTCGGGCGTCGCGGCCGGGGGCTCGGGGCGGTTCGCCGCGCCGGTCGGGGCGGGCGTGGGCGTGAAGACCTGCACATCGCAGACCGAGCCGGAGAGCGCGACCATGCCGGCGCCCTCGCCGAGTTCCTCGACCAGCCGGGCGCGGACCCGGTCCAGGTCGACCCGGAACCATCCGCGCCCGTCGGCGGGCTCAGTGTCGGGGGTCTCGATGAGCACCAGCGCCCCGAGCTGCTCGGCCGCGGGGCCGGTGAGCCGGGCGATGTCGGCGAGGACCACCGGGCGGCCCGGATCGATCCTCGCGGTGCGGGCGAGGGCGAGGGCGTCCTGCCCCCGGGCCAGGGCCGCGAGCACCGTGATCGCGGCGAGCGTGATGAGCGTCCGTGCGTGCATGTCACCGACCTCCGGTCAGTGGGGGGCGTGTGGGGGGGGCGTTAGCGCCGGAGCTGGCCGACCGCCCGGAGGGTCTCGTCGGCCGCCCTGATGGAGTTGCTGTTCATCTCGAAGGCCCGCTGGGTGCGGATCATCTCGATGAGCTCGCGTGTGGGGTCGACATTCGAGTTCTCGAGGCGTCCCTGCTGGATGCGCCCCCGGTTGTCCTCGCCGGGGTTGCCCTCGAGGGCCGGCCCGCTGGCGGCGGTCTCGACAAAGAGGTTCTCGCCGACCTGCTTGAGCCCGGCGGGGTTGACGAAGGTCGCGATCTGGAGCTGTGTCTGTTCGGTGGGCTCGGCCTGCCCGGGCTGGAGGACGAACACCCGCCCGTCGGCGTTGATCGTCACGCTGATCGCGTCGTCGGGGATGGTGAGGCTGGGGTCGAGCCGACGCCCCTGGTCGTTGGCGAGCACCACCTCGCCGTCGGAGTTGAGGGTGAAGTTGCCGGCCCGGGTGTAGGCAAACCCGCCGGCCCCGAGCGAGTCATCGACCGAGACCTTGAAGAACCCCAGCCCGTCGATCATGAGGTCGAGCGGCCGATCGGTGGTGAGCGGCGCCCCCTGCTCGAAGGTGACCTGCGTGCCCGAGACCTTGACCCCCAGGCCGACATAGAGCCCCGTGGGCCGCTCGTCGCCGTGGGCGTTCTCGACCCCCGGCTGGGCCCGCTCGATGTACATGAGGTCCTGGAAGTTGGCCCGGCTGGACTTAAAGCCGGTGGTGTTGATGTTGGCCAGGTTGTTGGCGATGACATCGAGCTGGGTGTTGAGGGCGGCGAGACCGGACGCGGCGGATTGGAGGGCGATCACGGCCATGGTCAGGACTCTCCTCTAGGCGACGCGGGCGAAGCGGTTGATCGCCTGGTCGAGCAGGCGGTCGTGGTAGCCGATCATGCCGAGGTTGGCCTGGGCATCGCTGGCCGCCCCCTGGATCTTCATGAGCGTGGCGATCTCGTTGATCGCCGATTCCTCGATCGCCCCCTGGCTCACCAGGCCGCTGGCCGGCGTGCGGTTGGCCATCTGGGTGGCGTCGGGGACGAAATACCCGTCGGAGCCCTTGCGGAGGGCGTTGCGGTTGGTGATCTCGACCACGCCGATCCGGGCGGTCTCGGCCCCGTTCTGGAGGATCGACCCGTCGGGCTGGATGGTGACCGGCGAGTTGTCGGCCAGGCGGATGGGCAAGCCGTTCGTATCCACCAACGGCATGCCGCTGACCGCCGAGACCAGGCGTCCCCCGGCGTCGCGGGTGAACCGGCCATCGCGGGTGAGGCGGTAGCGATTGAGGGTGTTGTCCTGCTCGTCGAGCAGGGTGAAGAACCCCTCGCCGCGGATCGCGAGGTCGAGGTCGTTGCCGGTGGACTGGATGACGCCTTGGCTGAAGTCGGTGCGGGTTCGGTCGGCCCGCACGCCGGCGCCGAGCATCTCGAGCAGGTCGTTGGAAGGGAGGTAGCCGAGGTGGTCCTCGACCCGGGCGGCGTCCCGCTGCATGGTGGTGGCGATGTCGGGCTTGAACCCGGCGGTGTTGACATTGGCGAGGTTGGAGGTGTGGAGGTCCTGGCGGTAGGCCGCGTTGAGGGCGCCGGAGGTGGAGATGTAGAGGCCGTAGTTCATCGGGCAACGCACCACAATCGGCGTGCCAGGGTGTGGGGCGGGCTGCGGGGCGCAGGATCGGCCGAAGGGCGCAGCGACGGCGTGCGCAGACCCATCAGTGGCCGATCAAACGCTCCTCAGTTCCTCCCGCACCCGCCGCCGGGCTTGCCGCAGGGGCAGCAGGTGGGCAGGGCGGCGGCGGCGCTGGTCCCGCTCTTGGCCATGAAGGTCGAGAGCTGGCGCTTGAACACACGGCCCTTGCCCTCGGGGTCGGGCAGCGGCTTGTCGGCATCGGCCATGGGGCGTTGGACCTCGAGGACGGTGCCGTCGGACTCGCAAAGGTACTCGTAGAGGGGCACGGGGGTCTCCAAAAGCTCAAAGCGAAAAGCTCAAAGCGAACATGAAGGCACGGCGGCTCACGGCAATCGTCAGGCCATTTCCCTCCGGCCTCAGGACTCAGGACTCAAGACTCAGGACTCTCCCCCTACATCCGGTACCCCGTCGCCGCCATGGTTCCCTCCACCCGCCCCTTCCACTTCTCATACCCCCCCCGCCCCATGAGCCCGAAGGTCGCCTGCTTGCCGGTCTCGACGGCGGGCTGGTCGTACGCGTCGATATTGAGCATCAGGCCGGCGTAGGCGGTCACGATCTGCCAGAGCATGATGAACTCGCCGACATGGTGGGCATCGACGCGGGGGAACGAGAGGGTGAAGTTGGGGCGCTGGCTCTCGACCAGGGCGTACTCGGTCGCCCGGCGTTCGGCGTTGAGCAGGCCGGCCATGCTCTTGCCCTCGAGGTAGGTGATCGCCTCGACGCCGAGGCCCGAGGGGATGGTCAGGTCGGCACTCCCGAAGTCCTCGACCGCGACCAGGCCGAAGACCTTGTCGTTGGGCCCCTCGCGGTAGAGCTGGACCTGGGAGTGCTGGTCGGTCGTGCCCAGGGCCTTGATGGGCGTGAACCCGGCGTAGACCGTCTCGCCGGTGACGCTCTGCCGCTTGCCCAGGCTCTCGGCCCAGAGCTGGCGGAACCAGTCGGCGAGGAGGTACAGGGCGTTGCAGTAGGGCATGAGCACATGGTTGGTCTTGCCCTTGCGGAGGCCGAGGTCGACCAGCAGCGTCGCGAGCATGGCGGCGGGGTTCTTGGCGAGCTCGGGGCTGGTGCAGCGCTGGTCCATCGCATCGGCGCCGTCGAGCAGGGCGTCGATGTCGATGCCGGCCATCGCGGCGGAGAACAGGCCGACCGGGCTGAGCACGCTGAACCTGCCGCCGACGCCCTCCGGCACTGGGAGCGTCGCGTAGCCGTCGGCATCGCAGATCTGCCGCATGGTGCCCTTGGCCGGGTCGGTGATGGCGACGATGTTGTCCTTGAAGGATTCCCCGAGGGCGTCCCGGAGCATCGCCCGGATGATCATGAACTGGGAGGCGGTCTCCGCGGTCTCGCCGGACTTGCTGATGACATTGAAGAGGGTGCGGTCGAGGCCGCCGAGGGCGCCGCAGGTCTCCAGGACCGAGCCGAGGTAGGCGGGGTCGACATTGTCCACGACGAAGACCCGAGGGGCTGTCCCCCCCTTCGTCGCTGCGTCGCTTCGTCGCTGCGTCGCTTCCAGGTTGTAGGTGGCGGGGTTCAGGGCCGCCTGGAGGGCGATATTGCCCAACGCCGACCCGCCGATCCCCAGCACCACCAGGTTGTCGAACCGCCCCCGGCACCGGTCGGCGACCTCCCGGACGGCTTTCACATGGGCTTCCCGGGCCTCGCCCCGGGCCAACGCCCGCCACCGCTCCCAGCCGGTCCCGCGGCTCCTGGCGAGGCGGTTGGTCAGGTGGGCGGCGGCGTTGGCGAACTCGGCCCCCGGGCTCAGCCGGTCCGGGTCCAAGCCGTGCTCGCCGACGCGGGGGGAGAGGCAGTTGGCGTAGTCGAGGGTGAGCATGGGAGAGGATAGCGACGGAGCGACGGCGCGACGCAGCCACGAAGGGTCCGGAATCGTCACCGAGGGGCGTGCGGGTGGGTGGGGCCGCCGATCGG
>CAYJPX010000074.1:0-17130 GCA_964372195.1 uncultured Phycisphaeraceae bacterium | reverse complement strand
CCCCATCAGCAGCCCGAAGTCGCCGATGCGGTTGACGATGAACGCCTTCTTCGCCGCCGCCACCGCCGACGGCTTCTTGTAGTAGTACCCGATCAAGAGGTACGAGCAGAAGCCGACACCCTCCCACCCGAGGAAGAGCACCAGCAGGTTCTCGCCCATGACCAGGCAGGCCATGCTGAAGACGAACAGATTGAACCCGACGAAGAACCGGCTGTACCCCTTGCCGAGATCCCCCGCCATGTACTCGCTGGCGTACAGCCCGATCAGCGTCGCCAGGCCGGTGACGAACAGCATCCACAGGCAGGTCAGGCTGTCGATATAGAACGCGAAGTCGGCGTGCAGCGTCTGCCCCGGGTGCTCGCCCCACGAGACATGGAACCACTCAAACGCCCTGACCACCAGCGGCGACCCGACCTCCTGCAGGTGCAGGAACGCCGCCACCGTCAGCCCGAAACTGCCCGCCAGGCACCCGACCGTCAGCCACGCCGGGAGCTTGCTCTTGACCCGGAAGATCGCGCACAGCGTCGCGAGCAGCACGCCGAGCATCGGCAGGGCGGGGATCAGCGCGATCCACCACGGCCCATCCACCGCCGCAACGATCCCATGCGCCGCCTCGACCGCGTGCCCCGCCTGCTCGGCGACCACGCCACCGGCCGGCTGGTGGCCCTCCTGCCCAACCACCGCGCCCACCAGCATTCCCAGGATGTCATGCGCTCGTTCGATCACAATACCCCATCACCCTTCATGCCTTCGTCGCTCCGTGCCTTCGTCGCTTCGTCGCTTCGTGCCTTCGTCCCTTCGTGCCTCCGTGCCTTCCAACCTCCCCCCCTACCCCTCCATCTCCCGCCACTCCTCCCCGCTCAGCGAGTCCTTCTTCCTGAACAGCAGCACCACCAACGCCAGCGCCAGCGCCGCCTCGGCCGCCGCCACCGTCAGGACAAAGATCACGAAGGTCTGCCCCGTGTGCTCCAGGTGGAACCGGCTGAACGCGATCAGCGCCAGCCCCGCCCCCTGGAACATCAGCTCGGTGCACAGGAACATGATGATCAGGTTCCGCCGGGTGATGAACCCGACCATCCCGATCACAAACAGCACCGCCGACACGAACAGGTAGTGCGCCAGCGTCGCCCCGCCCATCGGCTCGGGGAAGCCCGCCTGGGCCAGCGTCCACGCCGGGAGCATCACGGCATCACTCACGGCCGGACCTCCTTCTCCGCGAACACCGGGCCCGCCGCCGCCAGGGCGCTCGCCTGCCGCAGCTTGGCCTCCTCCTCAAACTCCACCTGCTTACGGCTCAAGACCGTCGCCCCCAGCATCGCCATCAGCAGGATCACCCCCGCGATCTCGATCGACCCGGGGTGCTCGTTGAGCAGGTCGAACCCGACCGCCTCGACATTGGTGACCCCCAGCTCCGACGGCAGCGCGACCGTCCGCTCCCCGTCGACCCCACGCACCGTCACCGTGCTCGCCATCGGGTCGAGCCCGACAAACTCCTCGCCCGCGACCACCACGCCCCGCCGCTCGAGCGAGAGCATCACCTTCTCGGGCGACACCTTGTTGGGCATCTGCGCCAGGAGCGCATCGGCGTGCGGGGCGCTCGGCTCGGGCAGCGTCCCCGTGCCGCGGAACAGCATGCTCGTCAGCGCCGCCAGCAGCACGAACCCCGTCACCGCCGCGACCATCGGCGAGCGGGCCTGCGTGTCGTAGTCGGCCAGCCCCTCGAGCCGGTCCTCGCTGGGCGCCTGGGTCGCCAGCATGATGACAAACAGGTAGGTAATCAGGATCGCCCCGGCGTAGATGATCACCAGCGCGAACGCCATGAACTCCGCCGAGAGGATCAGGTACAGCCCGCAGCTCGCCAGGATCGTCAGGATGAAGTACAGCGCCGCGTACACCGGCCGGGGGTGCGTGATGACCCGCAGCGCCGCCCCGATCGCGATAAACCCGAAGATGTAGAAGTTGTAGTTGGGCAGTTGGTCCGGGTTCTTGAGCCCCAGCCCCAGCAGCACCACGCCCAGCCCCACGCCCCCGAGCACCGCCCCCAGCACCTGCGGGTTCACCCGCCGCCGGGGCAGCGCCGCGCACAGCCCCACGCCGCCGATCGCCAGCCCGAGAAAAAGCAGGAACGGATTGATGAGCTGATCCAAGACCCGCCCCGATTCTTGCCAGTGCCGAAAACGACTGCCGAACCCGTCCGACGCCACCCCCGACGCGGGCCTCGCTCGCCCACACGGGCCGGGACTCAGAGGATAGAGCAGCCACTAGCTTCCTTCCACACGGCGGCACGGCTCCCCGAGCCGTTCAGGCAAAGGGGGCTCGCGCCACTCCCCCGTCCAATCCCTGTACCATCCCCCCGTGTCCACGACCACCCCCGGCGCCACCCCCAAACCCAACCGACCCACCTGGCTGCCCAACGCGCTGGTCTGGCTGCGGCTGGTCTTGGCCGGGGTGTTCGTGGGGCTGCTCTCGTTCGAGCCGCTCGCCTCGCCGGCGGTCCTGCTCGCCGCCATGGCCATCTTCATCGTCGCCGCGCTCACCGACATGCTCGACGGCAAGCTCGCCCGAGCCTGGAACTGCGTCTCCCGCTTCGGCCGCATCATGGACAGCTTCGCCGACAAGATCCTCGTGCTCGGGGCGTTCGTCATCCTCGCCGGACCGGCCTTCGCCCACCACCAACCCGACGCCCCCCCGCTCCAAGCCTCCGGCGTTTACCCCTGGATGGCCGTCCTCATCCTCGGCCGCGAACTGCTCATCACCAGCCTCCGCGGCCTCGTCGAGGGCGAGGGCGGCGACTTCTCCGCCATCTGGGTCGGCAAGTGGAAAATGGTCGCCCAGTCCGTCGCTATCCCCTTGATCCTGCTGGTACTTGCGCTCTTCCGCTGGGGGCCTGGCGCCCCCGGCCGCTGGGTCATCGACCTCACCGCCTGGGCGACGGTCCTCATCACCGTCGCCAGCGCCATCCCCTACATCACCAAGGCCATGGCCCACACACCGCGACCCCATGACCAACCCCAGGACCAACCCCAGGACCAACCCGCTCCATGAACCGCCCCCTCTCCCCCACCACCCGCCACCTCGTCACCACCTTCGGCCTGGGGTTCCGCCGACCCGCATCGGGCACCTGGGGCTCGCTGCCCCCCATCGCGATCGCCGCGGTGCTGCTGGCCGCCGGCCTCCCCGGCCACGGCATCGCCTTCGGCCTGGTCATGGCCGCCCTGGTCGGCATCTTCAGCGGCTCGTGCGTCCGCTTCGGCGACCTCGCGATCTCCGCCTTCGGACGCAAAGACCCGTCCCAGGTCGTCGCCGACGAGACCGCCGGCATGGCCCTGGTCCTCACCTTCCTGCCCGCCGGCACGACCGACACCCCCCTGCTCGCCGTCGTCACCCTGCTGCTGGCGTTCCTGGCCTTCCGCCTGCTCGACATCTTCAAGCCCTGGCCGGCCTCGGCGCTCGAGGGCCTCCCCGCGGGCTGGGGCATCCTCCTCGACGACCTGGCCGCCGCGGTCTACGCCATCCTCGCTCTGCACCTCGCGGCCCTTGCCCTCTGATTGCTCACCACGGCGTCCCTCCCCTACTCCGCCTTCCACTCGTTGTTCCCCGGCTCCATATCCGGCAGCATCCCATCCGGGTCCAGCGTCACCCGCACGACCGCACGCCCCTTCGGGCTCCACCCCGCCGTCCACGCGTTGGTCGTCGCCCAGATCTCCACCGGCAGGCTCCGCCGCTCGGTCGTGCCATCGTCGTACTCGACCTCCATCGACACCGGCATCACCATGTCGAGCCGGTTCTCGAGATCGACATACACCCAGTCCTTCTCGCCATCCTGCTCGACACCCAACACCGCCTGGTCCAGCGTCGCGGTCGAATAGACCCACCCCCGCCAGAACCACGAGAGGTCCGCCCCCGCCACATCCTCGATCGTCCGGAAGAAGTCGCTCGGCTGCGGGTGCTTGAACGCCCACCGGTCGATGTACTCGCGGAACGCCCGGTCGAACCGCTCGTGGCCCAGCACATTCTCCCGGAGCTGCCACAGCATCGCCGCGGGCTTGCCGTACGCCAGGTACCCCAGCCGCCCGCGCCAGATCTGGTCCGGGTAGCTCATCATCGGCTGCTGGTTGTTCATGGCCTGGTTGTCGACCACATTCTCCGGCCGCCCCCGCCCGTCCTCGGCGTACTCGTCCCAGTAGTCGGTCTTCGTGTAGATATTGATGAAGGTGTTGAACCCCTCATCCATCCAGGCGTGCCGCCGCTCGTCGGTGTTGACCAGCATGGGGAACCAGTTGTGCCCGAACTCGTGGTCGGTCACGCCGTAGAGCCCCCGCTCGTCCCACCGCCCGCCGCAGAAGACGATCCCGGGATATTCCATCCCGCCGACGCTGCCGTTGACATTCACCGCGACCGGGTACGGGTAAGGGTGCCACATGGTCGAGTTGAAGGCCAGGCTGTGCCGCGCCATCTGCACCGCCCCCGGCCAGGTCTTCAGCCCCTCCTTCGGGTACGCCGCCTGCGCCAGCACCCGACCGCCCGGCGTGTGCGCCGAACCGGGGATATCCACGCCCGCGGCGTCCCACACAAACGCCGCGCTCGACGCCCACGCAAAGGTCCGCGTCTGCGCCGCGGTGAAGTGCCAGGTCAGAGGCCCATCCCCCGCCGGCCAACTCGCCGGGTCGCCGACCTCCTCGGCCGTGCGGATCGACACCGTCTCGTCGCTCGCCAGGCTGCGCTCGAACCGCTCGCGGGCCTTCGGTGTCAGCACCTCCGCAGCATTCTGCAGCACGCCCCCCGCCACCACAATGTGCGACCGCGGGGCCGTGATCCGCACATCGAAGTCCCCGAAGTTGGTGTAGAACTCGCCCTGCCCGAGGTACCCCAGCGTGTCCCACCCGCCGATATCGTCGTAGACCGCGACCGCCGGGAACCACTGCGCGATCTCGAAGATCGACCCCTGCTCGACATCCTCGACCGCCAGTCGGTCGGCCCCGAAGGGCGGGATGTTGAACCGCCAGGCGATCTCGAAGAAGAACACCCCGCCCGGCTCGATCGGCCGGTCCAGGTCGATGCGCCCCATCGCGTCGTACACCTGCATCGCCAGCGCCCGCCGCCCCGAGGTCACCGACTCGATCTCGTACCCGCCGTGGAACCCCTCGCGGTACCCGAACCGGCTGCCCGGCTCCTTCGACAACGCCCCGATCGAGTCGGCCTTGAAGAGGTTCTGCTCCAGGTGCAGCCAGAGGTAGGTCAGCGTGTCCGGGGAGTTGTTGTGATAAGTGACCCGCGCCGTGGCGCGGATCGCGCGGGCGTCGGCGTCAAGCTCGGCCTCGATCTCGTAGTCGACCTGCTGCTGCCAGTAGTCGGGCCCCGGCGCCCCCGACCCGGTCCGCACGCGGTCGGCATCGGGCCAATCGAGCGGCGCGAAGGCGTGCGTGCCCTGGAAGCCGAAGGGCTCGCGGAAACCCGCGTCCGAGGTCGGCCCGGCCGGGGCATCGCGCTCGGCCGTCTGGCCCGCACACCACGCCGCCGAAACCACCACCCCGCACACCCACGCCGCCGCACACCATGCTCGCATACCACGCTCCTTGCCGCCCCCAGCGGGCAAGAGCATAGAGGATCGTCCGGACCGCGTGCGAGCGCCCCGCCTACGCCTTCTGGATCAGGCACAACCCACTGGGGTCGGCGTAAGGCCCGTCCCCGCCGTGCTCGGCCGGGCCCAGCAGCGTGATCGCCGACGGCGCCCCCGGACGCGCGAGCCACTCGTCCAGCGCCCGCCGCACCCCGCCCGCGCCGGTGCGGTCGTACCGGGCGGCCATGGGGCTGGCATCATGCAGGAACATCAGCCCGCCCGGAGCCAATGCCCCAAACCACAGGTCTAGCTCGGCCAGCGTGTGGGCGTACTGGTGGCTGGAGTCCACAATCACGCAGGTCGGCTCGCCCCCGAGGTACTCCCGCGCCGCCCCCACGCACGCCGGCTCCGCCGAGTCGGAGGTGTGCAGCCGCACAAACTCGCCCAGCACGGCCCGGTCGAGCCAGCCCTGGGAGTACGCCGTGTGCTGCTCGCGCAGGTCGATCGAGAACAACCCCCGCCGGGCCCCCATCCGCTGCAGAGCCCAGCCGAGCATGAGGCACGAATAGCCCGCAAAGTGCCCGAGCTGGACGATCCGCCGGTTGGCCGAGCCATTGACAAACCCCAGGACCGCCGCCGCCATGGCCACCGCCATCTCGCCGACCAAGCTGCGTTCGAGCGTGTCCGCATACCAGGCCTGGAGAATCTCTCGCTGCTCCGGCGCGAGCACGCGGTAGATGTCCGGCTCGTAGCCGCGGACCGCGTGCGCATGCCACCAGAAGCGAGGATGCTCGGTGACGCCCGGGAAGGCGTCAACGGACGGCGGGGTGTCTGGGCGTTCGCTCACGCTCCGACGATAGCACCGGCCGCGTGGAACCCACCCGCCCGACCCCCCAACAATCCCCCATGCCCTGCCTGGTCGCCTCCATCGCGTTCTTCTTCCCCCGCATCGCGATCGTTCTGCTGGTGATCTTCAGCGACTACATCGGCCGGGCGTTCACGACCACCCTCTGGCCGCTGCTGGGCTTCCTCCTCATGCCCTACACCACCCTCGCCTACGCCTTCGCCAAGAACTACCACGGCGGGATCGACGGCCTCTACCTCGGGCTGGTCATCCTCGCCGCCCTCTTCGACCTGGGCGTGCTCGGCGGCGGCGGCCACTCCGCCACACAAGCAAGGAAAAGCACCGTCCGCGTCACCCGCGTGCGCTGAGTCCTGCCGCCGACTCGCTCGCGACCGTCCACGACCTGCATCCGCCACCCCTCAAGCAACGCGACCTTCCCCAGCACCCAAAGGGGGCATCGGCCCATCGCACAGAGCGCGACCTGGGTCCCCGCTCCCCCCCAAACCGAGCCCCGGACGGGGCGATGGTGCGCGCCTCAGCGGGGCGATCGACCCGATCGCTCCGAGCGACGGGTCGCACGCTCACCAATCGGGCTCTTCGGTCATCCATCCTCGCTCGACGAGGAACAACGACACCATCACAATCGCCATCAAGCCTGATCCGGCCGGGATGCAACTTGACCATCTCTCCCAGGCTGGTGGGTAATAGACGCTCTGATCGGGCACGCCAGTCATCCAGACGCCAAACGAGACGCACACATGCAACGCCGAACACCCGACGACAATCGGCAGGATCCACCACCGAACGAGCCAACGCCTCACCCTGCGCAGCTTGTTGCACAACAATGCCAGCATCGGGATGGCGATGAAACCGGGCAGCATCTCCAGCACAACCCGCAGCCCGAAGGGAAGTGCGTAGAACCAATCCCAGAACCGGTCCAAGCCGTGCCACATCGCCGCCCCCTACGCGGACCGATCCAGCAGCCGATACCCCACCGCCTCACTCACATGCGCCACCGTCAGCCGCTCTTCCCCCGCGATGTCCGCGATCGTGCGCGACACCCGCCGGATCTTGTCATACGCCCGGGCGCTCAGCTTCAGCTCCGTCATCGCGTGCCGCAGCACCTCGCGGCACGCATCCTCCATCGGCGCCAGCGCATCGAGCTGACGCCCGCTCAGCCGTGAGTTCGGGGTCCCCGGCCCCTGCCGGGCGATCTGCCGCTCCCTCGCCCCGGCGGCCAGGTCCCGCATCTGCGCCGAGCTGGTCCCCCGCTCGCCCCGCCCGGTCAGTTGCTCGAACGGCACCGCCGGCGCCTCGACATGGATATCCACCCGGTCGAGCAGCGGTCCGCTGATCTTGGAGAGGTACCGCTCCATCGCCCGGCGTCCCACCTCGCCCGCGGGCATGTCCCCCTTGGGCGTCGGGTTCATCGCCGCCACCAGCATGAAGCTCGCCGGGAAACGCAGCGACCCCGACGCCCGCGAGATCGTCACCACATGGTCCTCCAGCGGCTGGCGGAGCGTCTCGAGCACCACCCGCGGGAACTCGGCCAGCTCATCCAGGAACAGCACGCCCCGGTGCGCCAGCGAGATCTCCCCCGGCCGCGGCATCGCCCCCCCGCCCACCACCGCCGGCGAGCTCGCCGTGTGGTGCGGCGAACGCACGGGTCGGGCGGTAATCAGCCCCTGCCCCGGCGGCAACACCCCCGCCGCCGAGTAGATCCGCGTGATCTCCACCGCCTCCTCGGGCGTCAACGGCGGCAGCACGCCGGGGAGCGCCTTGGCCATCATCGTCTTGCCCGTCCCCGCAGGACCTAACATAAGTATGTTATGTTGCCCCGCCGCGGCGATCGTGATCGCCCGCTTCACGCTCTCCTGCCCACGCACCTCGGCAAAGTCGATCGGCGCCTCGGCCTGCCGCAGGATGCCCCCGACATCCGGCGGCGCGTGCGGCTCGACCTCCAACTGCCCGGTCAGCAGCCCCACCAGCTCCGCCACCGTCGACACGCCGTAGACATCGATCCCCCCCACGATCGACGCCTCGGCGGCGTTCTCGGCCGGCACGATCGCCGCCGTCGCCCCCGTCGCCTTGGCCATGCTCGCCAGCGCCAGCGCCCCCTTGATCGGCCGCACCCGCCCGTCGAGGGCCAGCTCCCCCGCCAGCACTGCGTGCCGGTAGTCCAGCCCGCCCTCGGGCCGGTCCTTGATCACGCCGTTGACCGCGAGCATGCCCACCGCGATCGGCAGGTCGTACACCGGCCCCTCCTTCTTGAGGTCAGCCGGGGCGAGGTTGATCAGCAGCCGCCCGGCGGGCGGGTAGTAGCCCGAGTTGGTCAGCGCCGCCCGCACCCGCTCGAGCGACTCCTTCACCGCCGCGTCGGGCAGCCCCACGATCAGCGGAAACCGATCGATCGCCGTCGGGTCGTAATCGACCTCGACCTCGCAGGGCAGGGCGTCGATCCCCTGCAGCAAACTGGAGCGGACACGGGCGAGCATCGGCGAAGCCTACCCGAACAGGGGTCGATCAGCAAGGACGGCACGCCCGCCGGATCCAGATGAAAACGCCCGGACTTCGCGATTCGATCGGTTCCCGAAAATTCCTGCGCTTTCCGGGCGCGGACTCCGCGTTTGGATGGGTGTCCGGGGTGCGTCGGCACGGGAGGTGACGCACCCCGGAGGTTTTCATGGTTTTGGGGATGGCGGGGCTCTCTCTCCGGAGGAGCCCCGCCGGTTTTTTCGCCACGGCAACCCCCGCCCAGGCCCACGCAGGGCCCAGGCACGATGGGTGGCCACCCACCGATCATCCAGGGCGCGACTTGTGGGCCAACCACCCGGGCCCGGTCCGATATGGGGACCATGGCAAGGACCAAGAGCGATCGCGCGCGCACCCGCCGCAACGAATCGGACGCCCACGACGCCCTCTGGCCGCGGGTGATCTGGCTCGGGCTTCTGCTGGGCTGGGCCTTCGTGGCAGCCTGCCTGCTCAGCTTCGACCGCGCCGACCCGCCCAGCGCCGCCGCCTGGCCGGTCAACGACCCCGTCCAGAACTGGTGCGGCCCGGCGGGGGCCTACCTCGCCTACGCCGTGCTGCGCTTCGTCGGCTGGGGCGGGTGGCTGCTCCTCGGGTTATCGGGCGTCGCCCTGGCCCAGCCGCTCTTCGCCCGTCGGGTCGAACAGCCGGTCGTCCGGGGCGTCGGCACGCTCATGCTCCTTGCCGCCCTCTGCAGCCTGGCGGCCCTGGCATCCCCGCGCTCCGGGCCGGTCGGGCACATGCCCGGCGGCGAGCTCGGCCTGGTGATCTCCCACGAGCTCGCCAGCCGCTTCGGCGGCGTGGGGGCCACCCTCTGGATGATCCTCCTGGCCCTCGTCGGCCTGGTGGTCGCGTTTGATCGCCTGGTGTTCGCCGTCCCCGCGGCGATCTGGCGCCACTTCGCCCCTGCCGCCCAGACCGCCGGGGCCAAGGCCGTCAGCGGCGCCGGGGCCGGGGCGGTCGCCACGGCCCGCGCCAGCGGCGGGCTGATCGGCGCTCTGGCCACCATGATCCGCAGCCGCGTCCCCGTGGCCGTCAAGCTCACCGACCTCGAGGAGGACGACATCGCCGAGGCCGAGACGCAGGCCAACGAGGTCGCCACCCGCCGGGCGGGCAAGCCCCGCAAGACCGTCGAACTCAAGCCCCGGGCCCGGATCGACGAGGCGGCGCTCGACGCCGAGAGCGTCGTCACCGAGGCCGAACTCGAGGCCGACGAAGACGCCGAAGCCGAGTACGAGGAAGTGGACGAGGGCGAGGACGAGTACGAGGACGCCGAGTTCGTCGCGGAGGAGGACGACGAGGACGACCTCCCCGGCGCCCCCCAGGTCTTCAGCGAGGAGCAACTCCGCGAGAAGATCGCCGCCCTGCCCGTGCGCTTCAGCGGCAGCAACCGCAAGATCGCCACCGACGACGACCTGCGCGACCTGCAGAATGTCGCCGAGCTCGAGGGCTACAGGTTCCCCGGCCTCGACCTCCTCGCCGAGCCCGAGGTCGACTTCAACAGCACGCTCGAGTCCATCGTCCGCGAGCAGGCCGAGGCGCTCGAGTCGGCGCTCCAGCAGTACCGGATCGACGGCGAGGTCGTCGGCATCGAGTCCGGCCCGGTCATCACCCAGTACGATGTCCGCCTCGCCCCGGGCACCAAGGTCGCCGCCCTCAACGCGGTCTCGAGCGACATCGCCCGCGCGCTCAAGGCGGTCAACATCCGCATCGTCGCCAACCAGGCCGGGCGCGACACCGTCGGCGTCGAGGTGCCCAACCCGACCAAGGAGAAGGTCCGACTCAAGGAGCTCATGAGCAACCGCGAGTCGTTTGCGAGCATGAAGCTCCCGATGTTCCTGGGCAAGGACGCCGCGGGAGAGCCCCTGATCGCCGACCTGACCAAGATGCCGCACATGCTCATCGCCGGCACGACCGGCTCGGGCAAGAGCGTGTGCATGAACGCGATCATCATGAGCTTCCTCTACACCCGCAAGCCCAACGAGCTCAAGCTGGTGCTGGTCGACCCCAAGATGGTCGAGATGAGCCAGTTCAAGGACATCCCCCACCTCATGTGCCCGGTCATCACCGAGATGGCCAAGGCCACCGCCATCCTCGAGTGGGCGTGCAAGAAGATGGACGAGCGCTACGAGATCCTCGCCGAGGCGGGCGTACGCGACATCGCCGGCTACAACGCCCTGGAGTGGGACGAGCTCCGCGACCGCGTGAACCCCCAGTCGCCCGAAGAGGAAGCCAGGATCCCCCGCAAGCTCCCCTACATGGTCTTCGTCATCGACGAGCTCGCCGACATGATGATGACCAACAAGGAGGTCGAGGGCTCGATCGTCCGCATCGCCCAGAAGGCCCGGGCCGTGGGCATCCACCTCATCCTCGCCACCCAGCGTCCCCAGGCCAATGTCGTCACCGGCCTCATCAAGAGCAACATGCCCTGCCGCATCACCTTCAAGGTCGCCAGCGGCATGGACTCCCGGATCGTCCTCGACCAGAAGGGCGGCGAGCTGCTCCTCGGCCAGGGCGACATGCTCTTCCTCAGCCCGCGGTCCAGCAAGCTCACCCGCGCCCAGGGCACCATGGTCGAGGACGCCGAGATCCGCAAGGCCGTCCGCTTCCTCCGCGATATCGCCGCCCCCAGCTTCGAGCGCCAGCTCGTCCAGATCCGCTCGGGCGGGTCCGACGAGGACCGCATCGTCGCCAGCGAGAACAACTCCTCGGCGAGCCTCGCCGCCGCCCAGGAAGACCCGCTGTTCGACCGCGCCGTCGAGATCGTCCTCGAAACCCGGCGCGGCAGCGTCTCGCTGCTCCAGCGGCGCCTGGCGATCGGCTACACCCGCGCCAGCCGGCTCATCGACCTCATGGGCATCGCCGGCATCATCAGCGACCACAAGGGCTCGGTCGCCCGCGATGTCCTCATCACCCCCGAGGACTGGGACACCATGAAGCGCCTCGCCGACGAAGAGGCCGCCAAGACCGGCCAGTCCCCCGTCTTCGGCTCCGGCGGCGGCACGCTGTTCAACACCCCGCAGCCGGGCGACACCGCGTTCGAGGAAGCCCCCTTCGAGACCGACGACGAGGACGAAGAGGTCGAGTATGAGGACGAGGCCGACGATGGGGAGGAAACCGACGAGGACGACCCCGAAGTGACCGACGACGCGGAAGAAGAAGAAGAAGAAGAAGAAGAGTACGAGGACGACGACGAGGAGGAAGACGAGGACGACGACCCCGAGGACGAGGATGAGGACGAGGAAGATGGGGACGAGGACGAAGAAGACGAGGACGCCGAGGACGAGGCCGATGGCGAGCCTCGGGGCGACCTCGAGTATGTGACAGAGGACGACGAGCCGGAAGACCAGTGGGAGGACGACTCCGGCGAGTCCCCCGACTCCGGCAAGCCCGACCGCCTCTACGGCGCCGCCTGATCGACCCCACGCCCCCCCTCTCCCCCGCAGCCCGAGGCGATCCCATCGCCCACGCCGGGGCACATCCGGCCAAGAACTTCACCGTCCCGTAAAATCGGTCCCGGGGCATTCCGAAGATATAGTCAGCCGCGCTCCCGGGGAGGGTCCGGGTGCGCCCCCGTTGTCCGAACGAAACAAGAACAAAACGACCATCCAGACCCCCGCACCAACCCCACAGAGGAACCCACAGATGATGACGATGCGAACCCGCGTGCTTGGACTCGTGATGGCGACCGGCCTGGCGTGTACGCCCGCCCTGGCCGTCCCGCCCGCCCTCGACCATGTCTCCGCCGACACCCCCGTCATCATCGGCATCCAGAGCCTCTCGGGGCTCACCGCCTCGGCCCAGCAGTGGATGGGCGCCCTTGCCCCGCCCGACGCGATGATGGGCCTCATGATGGTCGGCCAGATCCTCGAGACCCCGGGCCTCAACCCCGCCGGGTCCGCCGCCGTCGCCCTCAGCTTCCCCAACGGCATGGAGAGCGAGCCGGTCCCCACGATCATCCTCCCCGTCGCCGACTACGGAGCGTTCGTCGAGGCCATGCAGGGCCAGGCCGACGACGGCGTTTCCGCGATCAACTTCATGGAAGAGACCCTCTTCGTCAAGAGCCTCGGCGACGGGTTCATGGCCCTCGGGCCCGAGATGACCCTCGTCGAGGACTTCGACGGCTCGAAGGGCCGCGGCAAGGCCCACGACGCCCGCCTCGGCACGCAGGGCGCCAAGGCCTCCGACCAGGCCAGCATCTTCGTCGTGGTGGACATCGCCTCCATGCGGCCGCTGCTCGACGAGGCCCTCGCCCAGATGGACCAGCAGATGGAGATGGCCGCCATGATGGCCGGGGAGGCCGCCGCGGCCCAGTTGGCGACCATGGCCAGCGCCGCCAAGGCCGTCGTCGCGGACGGCCGCACCGCCTTCCTCGGCCTGGGCGCCAGCGAGGACGGGCTGTGGCTCGACTTCGCCGGCCAGTTCGCCGACGGGTCCGACACCGGCGCGATCTTCTCCGACTCCGGCGACGCCACCCCCCTCTTCGCCGCCCTGCCCAACATGGACTACATCGTCGCCGCGGCCTTCGACACCTCGAGCCCCGGCATCCGCTCCCTCATGACCTCGGCCATGGAGCTCAACCAGGGCATGTCCTTCGGGCTCAACACCGCCGATGCCCTCAAGTACAACGACGGCAGCGCCCTGGTGATGGGCGTCACCCCTGGCCTCTTCGCCGGCGGGCTCTTCGCCAATACCGTCGCCTTCACCGCCAGCAAGGACCCCGCCGCGCTCCTCGACGCCATGAAGACCGGCATGGTCGCCATGAACGACAACGCCCAAGAGGGCATCCTCTTCCACACCACCTGGGAGGACGACGCCGCCGAGGTCGCCGGCCACAGTCTGCACGCTTGGGGCCTGAGCATGGAGGGTGACCCCAACCATCCCAACGGCGCCCAGGCCGGCATGGCCCTCCAGCAGATGACCATGCTCTTCGGCGGACAGGCCGGGCCCTCGGGCTACGCCGCCACCACAGAGCATGGCCTCTACGCCACCTACGCCAAGAGCACCAAGCTCATGGAAACAGCCCTCAACGGCGGCGAAGACCCCCTGACCAACAACGAGAGCATCAAGGTCGTCGCCGGCCACCTCCCCGCCGACCGCACCGCCGAGGGCTACCTCAACATCAAGGGCGTCCTCGACATGGTCATGCCCATGATCGCCATGACGGGCCTCGCCCCCGACCTCGGCGAGATGCCCGAGCACATGAAGCCCATCGGCATGGGCCTGGCCACCGGCGGCGGCGGCATGCACGCCCGCGTCTTCGTCCCCGGCGATGTCCTCGAGTTCATCGGCAAGGTCTCCCAAGAGATGAACGCCGGCGGCGACGAGTGGGAAGAGGTCGAGGAAGAGCCCGACGCCAAGCCCCGCTTCTGATTCCCTACCCCCGCAATCCAGAACGCACCCCCAACGCCCCCCGACCCCGGGGCGTTTTTACTTCGGACACGGGCGTTAGGGCGATCCCGGGTAGACTTACCGCGCTGCCCGGCAAGCCCCGAGTCTGGCGGATGAGCCGCACGCGGTCGCTCACCCTCGATCGCCCGCGCATCCTCGCCATCCTCAACATGACCCCCGACAGCTTCTACGCCGGCTCGCGCGCCGACAACGCCCGTGCCGCGGTCGGGATGGCCCAGGCCGCCCTCGACGCCGGCGCCGACGGGCTGGATATCGGCGGCGAATCCACCCGCCCCGGCGCACTCCGCGTCGAGGAGTCGCAGCAGATCGAACGGATCATCCCGGTCATCCGCCTGATCCGGGCCGCCACGGGCCCCCTCGCCGGCATCCCCATCAGTGTCGACACCACCCTGCCCGCGGTCGCCAGGCTCGCCCTCGAGGCCGGCGCCGACGCGATCAACGATGTCTCCGGCGCCACCGAGCAACCCGAGGCCATGCTCGCCCTCGCCGCCCAGACCGGGGCGGGGCTCATCCTCATGCACCGCTACCGCCCGCCCGAACTCGATAACTACTCCGACCACTACTCCCGCGACCTGGCCGAGCGGGACGCCCAGCCCCCCGTCTACGGCGCCGTCGCGGCCGATGTCCGCGAGGTGCTGGTGGACCGCGCCATGGCCGCCGAGGCCGCCGGAGTCGCCCGTGAGTCGATCCTCCTCGACCCCGGCCTGGGCTTCGGGAAGACGGTCGAGCAGAACCTCGAGCTCGTCCGCGAGACCGCCGGGCTGGCCGCGGCCGGCTACCCGGTGCTCAGCGCCGCCAGCCGGAAGAGCTTCGTCGGGCGGGTCAGCCTGCCGGAGGCCCCCCAATCAGACCCCGCCGATCGGCTGGCGGGCTCGCTCGCCTTCAGCGTGATGCACCTCACCGCCGGGGCACAGATTTTCCGCGTTCACGATGTCGCGGCCCAACGCCAGGCCCTGCTGGCGGCGTGGGCCATCCGGGGGCAGGGGGTCTAGACTCCCGTCCCGGGCGGGTCGCCGCCCCGGGCCCCGGCCGGGCCAGAGAGGAGCCACGATGGCAAGCGAGCATGTGCACGAGTTCACCACCGACAACTTCCAGGCCGAAGTCCTCGACGCCGACCAGCCCGTCCTCGTCGACTTCTGGGCCGAGTGGTGTATGCCCTGCCGCATGCTCGCCCCCACCATCGACCAGATCGCCGACGAGTTCGCCGGGAAGGTCAAGGTCGGCAAGGTCGACACCGACGCCAACCAGCCCATCGGCGTCCAGTTCGAGATCTCGGCCATCCCCACCGTCATCATCTTCCACGCCGGCCAGCCGGTGCGCAAGTTCGTCGGCCTGACCAACAAGGCCGACCTCCACGCCGCACTGTCCGAGCTCGCCTCGGCCTGAGCCCGCCCGCACCCCGGGACGACCCGTCATGCCCAAACGCCCCAACGCATCCGCCGGCCTCCACGACCGGATACTCCGCTGCGGGGTCGTCGGCGTCGGGCGGATGGGGCAGCACCACGCCCGGGTCTACGCCAAGGAGCCGGGCTGTGAGCTGGTCGGTGTCGTCGACGCCAGCATCGACCGCGCCCACGAGATCGCCGACCGCCACGAGTCGACCGCCTTCGCCACCGAGCAGGACCTGCTCGACGCCGGCGTGGACGCGGTCAGTATCGCCGTCCCCACCACCGCCCACTACCGCTCGGCCAAGCCCTTCCTCGAGGCGGGCGTCGCCTGCCTGATCGAGAAGCCCCTGGCCGGCGACACCGAGACCGCACGGGAGATCAAGCACCTCGCCGAGGCCGCCGGCGCGGTGCTGATGGTCGGGCACATCGAGCGGTACAACCCCGTCATGCGGGCGATGCGCAAGGCCACCGAGGACGGGCTCAATGTCCTGCCCCGCTTCATCGAGGTCTCGCGCGTCAGCCCGATGACCTTCCGGAGCGTCGACACCAGCGTCGTGATGGACATGATGATCCACGACCTCGATGTCGTGCTCATGCTCATGGGCGGCGAGGAGCCCGACGAGATCCAGGCCGCCGGCGTTGCCGTCGTCACCGAGCACGAGGACATCTGCAACGCCCGGCTCACCTGGCGCCGGCCCGAGGGCACCTGCGTGGCCAATGTCACCGCCAGCCGCCTGGCCCTCAAGACCGAGCGCGTCACCCGGATCACCGGCGAGAACGCCTACATCAAGATCGACTACGCCAACAAGAGCGGCACGGTTATCCGCCGCACCGCCAACGAGATCCAGATGCAGGAGGTCCGCGAACAGCTCCGCCGGGGCGAGGACCTCACGAGCCTCAACTGGGCCGAGCTGGTCAATATCGAGCCCCTGACCATCGACGACGCCGAGCCCCTGCTGATGGAGCTCCGCGGGTTTATCGAGGCGGTCCGCCGCGGCGAGTACCCCCCCATCGACGCCGAGGCCGGGTTCGCCAATGTCCGCACCGCCGAGCGGATCGTCCAGACCGTTCGCGAGACCATGGGCGCCGCCACCGGGAGCCCCGCGTGACCAAACTCTCGCCGAGGTTTTCCTGGTGCGGGCCCGGGCGTCCGGTAGACTATCTTTCCCGTCCGGCGGACGGCTGCGGGTCCCGCGGCGCGCCGGGCGAGCGTGATTGAGGAGCGCGTCGGAATCGACTCTGCGCACACACCGGTCTGAACATGCCAGGATCTGCAAACACCAACGACCGTGCCGGCGATACCGGCGTCACCTCCGCACCCCCCGCCCACCATCTCTCCCCGGAGATCGAGGCCGAGATCGAGGCCGCCATGGCCGACCTCGCCCACGAGGCCGAGG
>CAYJPX010000073.1:0-17368 GCA_964372195.1 uncultured Phycisphaeraceae bacterium | reverse complement strand
CCACAGTCCTCATCACAGGCCTCGGCACCGTCTGCGCCCTCGGCACGGGCATCGATGCCCTCTGGCGCGGCCTCTGCGGGGGCCGATCGGGCCTCGGCCCCATCCGCGCCTTCGACCCCGCCGGCTTCCGCAGCCGTCTGGGCGGCGAGGTCCCCGACTACTCGGCCAAGGACTTCGTCCCCAAGCACTACCGCAAGGCGGTCAAGGTCATGGCCCGCGACACCGAGCTGGCGGTCGGCGCCGCCCTGTTCGCCGCCCAGGACGCCGGGATCAACACGCGGGCACTCTCCGACGACCCACCGACCTACCCCGGGGAGCGGGTGGGCTGCCAGATCGGCGCCGGGCTCATCGCCGCCGAAACCGCCGAGCTCGCCCCCGCCGTCGCCAGCGCCGCGGACGCCCAGGGCAGATTCCAGACCAAACTCTGGGGCACCGTCGCCTCCGACGGCGGCACGGGCGGCATGGACAACCTCCCCCCGCTCTGGCTCCTCAAGTACCTCCCCAACATGCTCGCCTGCCATGTCACCATCCTCCACGGGTGCGAGGGGCCCAGCAATACCATCACCTGCGCCGAGGCCAGCGGCCTGCTGAGCCTGGGCGAGAGCCTCCGAGTTATCCAACGCGGCGATGCCGACGCCTGTTTCTCCGGCGGCGCCGAGAGCAAGATCAACCTCATGGGCATGGCCCGCCTCGACCTCGCCGGCCGACTCGCCCAGACCGGCGACCGCGCCGAGGGCGCACCCTTCGTCCGCCCCTTCGACCCCGACGCCCCGGGCACCCTGCTCGCCGAGGGTGGCGGCGTGGTGATCCTCGAGCGCGCCGACCGCGCCAGGGCCCGCGGGGCGACCGCCTACGCCCGGGTCGCCGGGTTCGGGGCGGCCCAGGGCCCGCCGCCCTTCGGCGCCCTGGGGCTCGACGCCTACGCCGCCGAACCGGCCGGCGATGGGCTGCGGCTCGCGATCGAGGCGGCCCTCGCCGACGCGGGGCTCGGCCCAGAGCAGATCGACGCGATCATCCCCACCGGCGCGGGCGTCGCCCAGGCCGATGCCGCCGAGGCCGACGCGCTCCGCGCCGTCTTCGGCGAGCGGCTCGCGGGCATCCCGCTGGTCACGATCCGCCCGAACCTCGGCGACTGCCAGGCGGGCAACGGCGCCCTCCAGGTCGCGGTCGCGGCCCGGTGTTTGCGCGAGCAGAAGCTCCCCGCGCGCCTCCACGCGGGCACCCCGGCCCCCGGCCTCGATGCCGCCGCAGCCCCGATGCGCGACGCGACACTCGACGCGGTGCTGATATGCTCCACCTCGCTCGGCGGGCAGAACGCCGCCATCGTGCTCCGCGCGGTCCGGCCCGAAGACGGCCCCGAGGCACGCCAAGGATGATGAACCCCCAATCGGCCCGTCGTGTGATCGGCCGTGCCGGGCTACTTGTGACTCTTCCAGGAGAACAACCATGTACGACGACAGAGGCGGCAGGGGTAGGGGCGGGCAAGGCGGCGGCCAGGGTGGCGGGCACGCCGGCGGGCCCGGCGGCGGACGCGGCGGGTATCGACGCGACGACCGCGGCGGCGACCGGGGCCCGGACCGCGGCGGCGACCGCCGAGGCACGCCCCTCACCGACCTCGACCCCGCCCTCACCGACATGAGCCGACGCGTCATCGGCTGCGCCATCGAGGTCCACAAGGCCCTCGGCCCCGGCTACCCGCTCGAGGTCTACACCAACGCCCTCAAGAACGAACTCGCCGAGCAGGGCATCGCCTACAAGACCGACCACTCCTTCGAGGTCACCTACAAGGACAAGAAGGTCGGCTCGGTCCACGCCGGGCTCTTCGTCGGCGATCGGTTCATCGTCGAGCTGCTCGCCCGCGTCGGCGAGGTCGGCACCGCCGAGCGCAGCGACCTCCGCGCCGAACTCCGTGCCGCCGACCTCGAACTCGGCCTGGTCATCAACTTCGGCGAACGCCGCCTCAAGGACGGCCTCGTCCGTGTCCTCAACCCCGACAAACTCAACGCCATGCGCGAGGAGAACGAGGAGGACGACGACGAGTACGAAGACGACGACGAGGACGGCGAGTACGAGGACGACGACGAGGAAGAGGAAGGCGAGGAGTAAACCCCCCGCCCAACCAGCATCCGCCAAAGGCCGACGCCAAGCCCCGTCGGCCTTTTTCCTGCCCACACCGCCGCCATGCTCGATGCCTCGGCGCCGCGGGGCGGCATGCCGACCTGATAAACTCCCCCTACCAACTCACGGCTCGGAGAGCCGTGCCACCACAAGCCGTGCCGCCACCATGCGCATCCTCCATATCTCAACCCGGCTCATCCTCGGCGGCAGCCAGGAGAACACCGTCCTCAGCTGCGAGGGCCAGGCACGGCTCGGGCACGAGGTCCACCTCGCCTTCGGCCCGATCTACGGCCCCGAGGGCTCGCTGCTCGAGCGGGTCAAGGCGTTCAACGCGCGCTGCGAGGCCGGAGAGGAGCGGACCGCGGAAGGCGAGCCCTGCAAACCCATCGGGATCCATGTGGTGCGAAACCTCGCGCGCAAGCTGAGCCCCATGCGCGACCCGGCGTGCTTCGGGGAGCTCCGGATCCTCATACGGCAGATGCAGCCCGATGTCGTGCATACGCACTCCAGCAAGGCCGGTGTGCTCGGGCGCGGCGCGGCATGGGCGGTCGATCACGAGCGGTGCGCGGTCATCCACACCATCCACGGCCCGCCCTTCATGCCCATCGAGGGCGGGCCCCTCCGCCGCGCCAAGATCGGCCTAAAGAACCACCTCTACACCGTCGCCGAGCGCTACGCCGCCCGCCGCTGCCACACCATCACCGCCGTCGCCGACGCCATGACCGAGCAGTTCCTCGCCCGCGGCATTGGCAACCCCGCCCAGTACATCACCATCCGCAGCGGCATGGAGACCGAGGCCTTCCTCAACGCCCGGCCCGGCGAGCACCGCGCCGAGGTCCGCCGCGAGCTCGGCCTCGCCGAGACCGACTTTGTCATCGGCACCGTCGCCCGCCTCGCCGAGCACAAGGGCCACGACGACATCCTCGACGCCCTGGGCGCGGACCTCCGCGCCCACCCCGACTGGAAGCTCCTCTGGGTCGGCGACGGCTGGTGGGGCGACCGCCTCCGCGCCCGCGTCCGCGACATGGGCCTGGCCGCCCAACTGGTCACCACCGGCCTGGTCCCCAACGACCGCGTCCCCGCCATGATCCGCGCCATGGACATCCTCGTCCACCCCAGCTACCGCGAGGGTCTGCCCCGCACCGTGCCGCAGGCGCTCCTCACCGGTGTCACGCCCATCGCCTACGACGCCGACGGCACGCGGGAGATCTGCCGCACCGGCCAGACCGGCGTGCTCGTCCCCCTCGCCGACCGCGACGCCCTGCGCGACGCGGTGGTCGAGATGTATCTGGACCCCGACGAACGCCTGCGGCTCGCCGCCGCGGGGCGCGCCGAGTGCGCAAGAGAGTTCGCCGCCGAACGCATGGTCCACCTGCTCGAGGAGGTCTATACCAGTGCCCTCGCCCACGCCCAGACCAGCCGCTAGCGCCCGGGGTACGCGCCCCCTGCTTCCCGGGGCCCTGATGGTGCCGCTCGTCACCGTGCTGTGGTGCGTGCAGCCTGTCCACGCCCAACGCCTCGACCTCGGCTCCGCACCGACCGAGCCCAAGCCCGGCGAGGGCCTCGCCGCCCTTGCGCTCGCCGACCTCCTGGAGACCGAGGCCGACCGCCTCGCCGAGCCCGACCCCCGGCGTGCCTTCCGCACGCTGGCCGCCGACTTGCTCCGCGCCGGCGAGAACGCCGGCCCGCCCGGCGCCGAGGCGATCCTCGCCGCCCTCACCCTCGCCGCCAGGCGTGACGAGCTCGACCGCCTGCTCGGCACGCGCGACGCCGCCACGCAGCGGTACATCGCCGACCTCCTCGCCGGGGCCGAGCGTTCGATCCTGCCGCGCGAGGTCGACCTGCTCCTGCGCGATGCGCTGGCCCCGCTCGCGGGCGAGCTCGACCCCCGCTGCGGCTGGTGGACCACCGATGCGCTCGACACCGCCCCCGACGCCACCCCGGGCCTCGCCGACAACACCGCCGCCCTGCGCGCACTCACCGACAACCGCCACCTCACCGACGATGCCGCGGGCGTGCTCGCCGAGATGGTCGACCTCTTCGACAGCGCCGCCGCACACCCCGCCTACCGGCGCGATGCCGCCGAGTGGGCCGCCCTGCTCGCCGCCGCCGCCGGCGCGCTCGACGAGCCGCCCGACTGGCTCGACATGCCCGCCCGCGATCGGCTCCGCGCCGACTTCTCGTCGGGCGTCGCCATGTGCCTCGACAAGCCCGCCGAAGCGCGGGCCCACCTCTCCCGCACCGCCGCCCTGGTGCGCATCGTCCGCGACACCGATGCGCTCGGCCCGGCGTTCCAGACCCGCGAGCTCCGCGACGCGGTCAACCGCCTCGCCGCCGCCGCCGAGGGCGACCCCAGGCGCGACCCCGCCGCGGTCGCCCGCATCGCCGGGACCTACGCCCGCGCCCTCGCCATGCTCGACACCGACGCCCGCGCGCCCGCCCCGACCGACCTCCTCCGCCAGGCCCGCCCGATGCTCAAGCCCCTGACCACCGCCCACCAGCTCGCGGCGGCCACGCTGGGGCGCCTGCTGCCGACCATCCTCACCGAGCCCGACCCGATGACCGACCCCGGCGTCCTCGCCGCCATCGGCTCGCTCCAGACCGCCGACGATGATCTCCGCATCCCGCTCGTGCTCACCGCGCAGCTCGCCGCCTGGACCGGCGACCCCGACCGCCCGACCCCCTCGCCCTCGCGCGAGCCGGTCGCCACCCGCGAGGCCGGCCCGCTCGCCGCGCGCGCCCGACAGCTCGGGGTCGCGCGCGGGCGCGAGGCCCAGCACGACGACGCCCTCGCCGCCCTGCGCGACCTCGCCGCGACGGCCCCCATCGCCCGCGAGCTGCCCACCGAACGCGACCTCCGCGCCAACACCAGCTCCATCGCCTGGCGACGGGTCACCGGCGATCAGGTCGACCGCCTGCTCTTCCTCATCGACCAGGCCCGCACAGACTGGCTCCGCAGCGCCTCGACCGACCAGTTCGCCGAACGCCGTGACGACGACCGCGCCCGGCTCGCCGCCCTCGCGGCGGTGCTCCCGCTGCTCCGCGATGCCGCCGACCTCGAACGCCTGCGCACCGACTGGGCCCGCGAGATCCCCCCCGCGATCAACGCTTGGCCCGGCCTCGAACTCACCCCCCCGGCCCTGGACACCCTCGCCGACGCCCTCACCCCCGCGGCCGCGCAGCTCGCCGCCCTCACCGCCCGCGGCGACGATGACACCGGCGCACTCGCCCGCGCCGCCTCGCTCCGAGACGACTTCGCCGCCGCCCTCGTCTTCGCCCGCCTCGACGCCGCGGCCCGCGAGCTCGGGGCACCCCGGTGCGGCCCGGCGGCCGAGCTGGGCGCGGGCGCCGCGACCAACGCCGCCTGGATGGCCGAACACCGCCACGCCCTCGCCGCGCTCAGCCGTGCCGCCTACGAGGCCGCCGCCGCCGAGGGAGACCAACGCCGGGCCTTCTTCGCCCACGCCAACCGCCAGGCACGCCCGCTGCTCGCCACCCCGCGCTAGCCGGACCGGGGCGTTCGGGCCGCGGATGAACGCGGATGGACGCGGATTGAATCGGGAAGGCTGCGCCCGGGCAGCTCGGCGTCATTGCCTTGATCCGCGTCTTTCCGCGTTCATCCGCGGCTGAGCCCCACGCCGAGCATGTCGGCTCGCGAGCCGAAGCCCAGCCCCATCCGCTCCTTGGCCATCGCCAGCGTCTCCTCGGCCACCGCGTTCGCCTTCCGCGTCCCCGCACGGATGATGTCGATCACCGTGTCGTCCCCGCCCGGCCCCTCGAACGCCGCCCGCCGCTCGCGGATGGGGTCGAGCAGCTCGTTGACCGCGTCGATCACGAACGCCTTGACATGCCCATCGCCGAGGTTGTCGCCCTTGCGGTACCGCTCTCGCAGGTCCGCGACGAACGACTCGTCCTTGATAAAGATGTCCGCGTACTCGAACACCGGGTTGATGTCCGGGTCGCCCGGCTGGTCGGGGTCGCGGCTCTGGCCGGGGTACATGCCGTTGATCTTCTTCTTGACCTGCTTGGGCGTGTCGCTCAGGAAGACCGCGTTGTCGAGGCTCTTGCTCATCTTCTGCTTGCCGTCGGTCCCGACGAGGCGCCCGACGCGCCCAACCAGCGCCGCGGGGATCGGGAACACCCCGCCGAGCCCCTCGTGCCGCTCGTCCTCGGCGTGGGTGTCGACGCCGCAGTAGACCTGGTTGAACTTCCTCGCGATCTCGCGGCACATCTCGATGTGGGCGACCTGGTCCACCCCCACCGGCACGAGGTCCGGCCGGAAGGCCAGGATGTCCGCGCACTGCCCCACCGCGTACATCGGGAACCCGAACGAGTAGCTGTCCCCCAGCCCCTTGCTCTCGATCTCGGTCTTGAGCGTCGGGTTGCGCATCACCCGGTTGAACGGCACCAACATCGCGAAGAACCAGGTCAGCTCGGCGATCGCCGGCACCTCGGTCTGGAGCACGATCGTCGCCCGCGCGGGGTCGATCCCCGCGGCGAGCCAGTCCTTGACGATCTCGAGCGTGTCCCGCCGGATCTCCGCGGCCTTCTCCGCCCGCGTCGTGAAGGCGTGCATGTTGGCCAGCAGGAAGTAGCAGTCGTACTCGTCCTGCAGCCGGATGCGGTTCTCCAGCGAACCCACAAAGTGGCCCAGGTGCAGCCGCCCGGTGGGCGTGTCGCCGGTGAGGATCCGTCGTTTGGCGGTGGGGTCGGTGGGCTGGTGGGTCATGGGGGCAAGTCTATGGACCCCGAGCCGGACACCGCCCTCGGGTCTGTCCGGGTGGCGCGACCCGCCGCGGGCCGCGTCATATCGACTCCCCGACCCCGCCCAACACTACCCATGGTGGATGCCTGTTCTTATCTCCGGCCGCCCGCGGGGCCGGAGACCGATCCAACCCCTGAAAGAGGCCCGGAACCCCGAAAAATCGCTTGGCCCACGGGAAGCCACCAGGTAACCTGTCGGGATTCGATCCGAGCATCCGTGACCGCTCAGGTCAGGAGCGCGCGCCGCCGGAAGGCGACGATCCCCGCTTCATCTCGCGCAACCAGGTGGCATCGCCACCCGGCGGACCCGCGTCGGCGAGACTCGTGGCTCGCGGGACGGCGTCCGCAAACAAAGGAGACGGAAGTATGAGAGAGACCAACACGCGCGCGCTGGCCATTGCGGCCATCCTCGCGGCGGCGTCCGGCGCCGCCACGGCGGATGTCACCACCTCCGAGTTCTACGCCGGGAGCGTCCACGGCATCATGGGCGGGCTCGCCAGCGGCGGCGCCGGAGATGTCGCCGGTGCGATCACACTCTCGGGCATCCCCGCCGGCGCCACCATCCTGAGCGCCAAGCTCTACACCAACACATGGTTCTCACCCGGCGACACCCCCTCGGCCACCTTCGACGGCTTCCCCATGGGCCCGACCGGCGCCTTCGATGTCGACAGCGACGGCGCGGGGCTGGCCGCGTACAAGTGGGATGTCACCTCGCTCATCACCGGCGACGGCGCCTATGGGGTCCACATCACCGGGGGGGCCGGGATGTACGGCGCAGCGCTCGCCGTAATCTTCGACCACCCAAGCCTCCCCTTCGGCGTCACCATCCTCAACGACGGCGCGTCCAGCGTCGGGGAAGCGGGGCCCGACGCCGAGGGGACCTTCTTCGCCGGGGGGCTGCCCGGGCCGGGGGACCTCTGGCTCTACACCCAAGCCGATGACCTCATCGGCACGGGCGAGACCATCTTCTTCAACGGCGCCCCGATCGGCGGCCCGATCGACGAGAACCTCGGGCCGTACGCCAGCCTCTTCCACCTCCCCGTCTCCGTCACCGGCGGCGATGTCGCCTCCCTCCACTCCCCAGCCGACTTCTTTGGCTGGCATGTCGCGCTCCTGAACTCCAGCATCCCCGCGCCCGGCTCGCTGGCGCTGCTCGGCCTAGCCGCCTGCGCGGCGACCCTCCGCAGACGCTGAATGCATCACCCAGGCCCGCACCCAGCGCCCCGGCCATCGCCGGGGCGTTTTCTTTCCGCCCACCACGCCAATTTGAGTGAGTTTATCGAGTTTATCCCCGTTGGATAATATCGCTAATTTTGGTATAATCGGGCATGGACCGCCTTTCCAACCCCTACGCCCCACGCGGCGTGCGGCTATGGTATCTCTGCGCCCTTCGCCTGCCCAACCTCCCGTCCACCAGATCCGGTGGCGTGCCGGAATCCGCAGCAACCGGCAAACCCGCCCGGAGCCTGAGCATTCGGCTCTCGTTCGCACTGTCCCGCGGAGATTCGCGTACCCTGTAGCAATGGCACCGGCGGGATTGGACACTACGAGCACGCGAGCACCGCTGCCCGGCCCAACGGATGTGGGGCTCGTCGCGTCCGTGGTTCAGCGGACGGCCCGGCATGTCGCCGCGACGGCGGACAACGAACGGCGAGCCATCTCGCAGGTCTTCACCCCCGCGAGTGTCGCCCGCTTCATGGCCGCCCGGGCGTCGCGGATCGGCGACGAGTTCGTGTTCATCGATGCGGGCGCGGGGGTCGGCGTCCTGGCCGCCGCGCTCTGCGAGCGCATCGTGGGAATGCCGAGACCCAGGCGGGTGGTCGCGGAATTGTACGAGACGGACCCAAAGGTCCTTCCGGCGCTTCGACAGACCGTTTCGGACTGCCGGAAGGCGCTCACCGCCGCCGGGCACAATCTGGATGCGACGATCCATGAAGAGGACTTCGTACTCCGGCGTCCGGCGGCTTCGCTCTACGCGCCTTCACCGCGAATCGAGTACGCGGATCTGGTCATCATGAACCCGCCATACGCGAAACTCGCCAAGGACTCGCCCCAGGCGCGAGCGTTCGCCGAGATCGTTCATGGGCAGCCGAACATCTACTCCCTGTTCATGGCTGCCGCCGTCGAGCTGCTGCGCCCCGGCGGCGAATTGATCGCTATCACGCCCCGGAGCTACTGCAACGGGTTGTACTTCCGCGAGTTCCGGCGCTGGCTGCTCGCTCGGATGAGCCTGCGGCATGTTCACTTGTTTGAGTCGCGGCGGTCGACATTCAAGGAATCGGAGGTCCTGCAAGAGTGCATCATCACCGTGGCGGCCAAGCAGCGTGAGCAACACCCGGAAGTGCTCGTGGGAGTGTCGCACGGGGCGGACATGGGCGAGGTCAAGCCCCGGCGACACGCGGCGGGGACGATCATCGACGATGCGGGCGGCGAGTGCGTGATCCGGCTCCCCACCAACGCGACCGACCTTGAAGTGATGCGGGTGGTGGAGTCGTGGTCTGGCTCGTTCGCGGATCGCGGGCTGCGGATTTCGACGGGGCCGGTGGTGATGTTCCGCGCAACCGAGTATCTGCTGGACTCGACGGACCATCCGGACGCGGTCCCGCTGCTGTCGATCCACAATGTGCGACCATTCGCCACCGTCTGGCCGATCACCAAGGGGAGCATGCCCGTGGCGTTCCGCGCGGCCAACGGCGCGGCGTCGCTCGTGCTGCCCGCCCGGAACTATGTGTTACTCCGTCGCTTCAGCGCAAAGGAGGAACACCGGCGTCTCACCGCTTCTCCCTATGTGCCTTCGGGTGAAGCGCGTCTCCGCGCGGTCGCACTGGAGAACCACATCAACTATATCACGCACACCACGCGGGAATTGAGCGCCGACGAGGTGCATGGGTTGGTCGCGCTGTTTAACTCCGTTCTTCTCGACCGCTACTTCCGCGTGGTCAGCGGCAACACCCAAGTCAACGCGACGGAGATTCGGGCGATGCCGTTCCCGAATCTGCGCACGATGGCCCGAATCGGCAGGCAGGTGGCCGGCCAGGGCTGGGGCAACCGCGAAGAGATCGAGTCTCGCGTGCTCGAAGTGCTCGGGATCCCGCCGACGCTGCTTGGCGCCGCATCGGAGGAGCGTGTGTGAGCAAGATCGACGAAGCGGTGTCCATCCTTATCGGCCTCGGCCTGCCTCGCGCTCAGCACAACGAACGATCGGCGCTCACGCTGCTCGCCCTCGCCGGGGTGCGCCGCAGGACGCCGTGGAGGGATGCCAAGGCCGGCCTGCTCCGCACCGTGGACATCATGGACTTCATGCGGGAGGCGTACAAGAAGGATTACGCGCCCAACACCCGCGAGACGATCCGTCGCCAGACACTTCATCAGTTCGAACAGGCGAGAGTGGTTGACCGCAACCCAGACGACCCAGCGCGGGCCACCAACAGCGGCAGGAACGCCTACCGGTTGACCGCGCCTGCGTTGGCTGTCGTCGTTGCGTTTGGGAGCAGGCAGGAGTTCGAGGCCGCGGTCGCCGGGTTCAGAGGGCAGTTCGGCGCATTGGAGACTGCCTACCGCGCCACGCGGGAACTCCATCGCGTTCCGCTCGTGCTGCCCGACGGCAAGCCGGTCTCGCTGTCCGCCGGTGTACACAACGATCTTCAAGCGGCAATCGTCCGCGAGTTTGGGCCGCGATTCGCACCGGGTTCGCGTGTACTCTACCTTGGGGACACCGCCGATAAGCACATTGTCATGGAGGCCAAGGCGATTGCCGGTCTCGGTGTGACATTGACCGAGCACGACAAACTGCCGGACATGGTCCTCCACGATGAGGAGCGCGGCTGGCTCTTCCTGATCGAAGCCGTCACATCGCACGGGCCTGTCTCACCGAAGCGGCACCGCGAACTCGAAGCGGTGTTCGGCAAGTGCAGAGCCGCCCGCGTGTATGTGACGGCGTTCCCGGATGCCGCGATGTTCCGCCGGTATGCCGCCGACATTGCGTGGGAGACCGAAGTCTGGCTCGCGGACAACCCGGATCACATGATCCACTTCAATGGAGAGAAGTTCCTGGGGCCATACACGAAATAGCGTGCGAACAGGGCTTGCCCGCGGTCGCTGCGAGGCGATGCCGTCACGCAGGCCAAGAGGTTGGGCGTCGGTTGAGCGAGTCCTGCTGCTGTTTGATTGGCCGCACCCTACTCCCCCGACACCACCCACATCGCCATCGCCACATTCGCCGCGTTGAACGCCGCGTGCATCGCGATCGGCACCCCCAGCCGCTTGGTCCGCTCGAACGCCCCGCCGCAGCACAGCCCCAGCACCCCCACCGTCACCGCCGCGTACCACGGGCTCCGGGTCTCGGCCGGGCCGATCGCGTGCATCGTCCCGAACACCGCCGCCGTCACGATCACCGAGATCCACGCGTGCCCCGTCAGGCGCAGGAGCGCGCTCTGCACAAACACCCGGTAGACGACCTCCTCCACGATCGGCGCCCCCACCACCGCCGAGGCGATCAGCACCCAGGTCCACGGGTCCGACTTGTTCTCCACCATCTGGGCCAGCAGCGGGTGGGCGATCGCGTTGGTCGCCGCCTCCCCCGCCAGGCTCTGGTGCACCAGCACCGCCAACTGCCCCGCCAGCAGCACCACCGGAGCGACCAGCAGCACCATCCCCACCCCCAACGGCACATCGATCCAGTCCAGCTTGCACCCGGCCCCCGGCGCCGCCTTGGCCGCCATGTACGCCAGCCCCAGCGCCACCAACGCCCCCGCCAGGTACGCTACCCCCTGAGATGCCGCCGCCGCCCGAAGCCCCTCGCCCCCCGGCCCGGTCAGGAACCCCATCTGGCTCACCGGGCCATACACCAGCAACGGCGTCAGCATCACAATCATCGCCGCCATGAGCCAGACAGGAGTCGGCAGCGGCTTCACATCCCGCAGCCCCGCCCGCTTGAGCGACAGGGGCCTGATCGCGTCGCCCCCCCACAGCAGCACCACCACCAGGACCGTCCCCAGGATCAGCAGCAGCAGCTTCCAGTCGGCCAAAGTCTGCCCGACCTCGGACAATCGCATGGACTGGAAGTTGCCGAAACCCGATCCCTGGTTGGGACTCCTTGAGCCCTCCTGACCCCCCGCCGCGCCGCCGACCACCCCGGCGAGAACAATCCCCCCCGTGACCAGCCAGCCGCCCAACCCCCTGCCCGAGCCCGTGCCAGAGCCAACCCCCGAGCCGGGCGAGCGGGCGACCCCCCCGGTCCTCCGCGAGATCGTCGCCGCCAAGCGGGCCGAGGTCGCCGACGCCAAGGCCGCCACCCCGCTCAGAGAGCTCGAGGCCATGGTCGCCCAGGAGGAGCCCCCGCGGAACTTCTTCCGCGCGGTCACCCGCCCCGACCGCCGCACCGCCGTCATCGCCGAGATCAAGCGGCGCAGCCCGAGCGCAGGCCTCATACGGCCCGAATATGACGGGGATGACTTCAAGCCCGAACTCATCGCGCAAGCCTACTTCCGCAACGGCGCATCGGCCATTTCGTGCCTGACCGACGAGAAGTTCTTCGGCGGCAGCCTCTCCTACATCCACCGCGTCAAGGCCGCCGTCCCCCTCCCGGTCCTCCGCAAAGACTTCCTGATCGACCCCTACCAGCTCTGGCAATCCCGGGCCCACGGGGCCGACGCGGTCCTGCTCATCGCCGAGTGCCTCACCGAGAGCCAGATCGTGGACATGCTCATCCTGGCCCAGCAGCTCCAGCTCACGGTCCTGCTGGAGGTCCACTCGATGGACAACCTCCTCCGGGTCCGCCCCCATGTCGGATTCCCGCACCCTGCCTACTGCCTGCTCGGTATCAACAACCGCGACCTGTCCACCATGGGCGTCGATCTCGGCCATACCCTACGCCTGGTCGACCTGGTCGACGACCGCCGGGTGCTGGTCAGCGAATCGGGGATCAAGACCCCCGACGACCTGGCCCGCCTCGCGTCGGAAGATGTTCGGATTGTGCTCGTCGGCGAGCACCTGATGCGCCAACCCTCGCCCGGGCGTGCCCTGGCGGAACTTCTGGGCACACCGCCCGTCGAAGGCTGAACCCTGTACCACGCCGGGGACCACCCGGGAGAGACTTGGAGATCCTTGCCATGCGGACCACCCCCCTGCTCACCACCCTCGTGCTCTGCGTCGGTGCCGCGGCCGCCCTGGCCCAGCCCGGCGGCGAAGCCCCCCGCGAGCTCCCCGCCCCCACGACCCAGCCCGCCGAACCGGTCGGCCAGCGCTCGCCCGACGCGGTCGCCGTGCTCCAGGCCGCCGCCGAAGCCGTCAAGGACGGCTACGCCGCCACGGTCAAGAGCTACTTCGAGGGCACCGCCAGCCTCGCCGGCATGTTCCCCAAGTCCGAGGGCCGGTGGGCCCAGTTGCCGCTCCACGAAGAAGGCAAGTGGGCCGTCCGCTACGCCGGCTTCGGCACCCTGATGACCCAGAAGGACCCGATCGACTTCGACATCCTCTGGCTGCCCGACCGTATCGCCTGGCTCGACCACGACACCGAGACCTTCAATGTCCAGCCGCACGGCGGCCGCAAGACCGGCGCGGCGTTCCAGCTTGCCAGCGGGCCCTGGGGCCAGGCCGAGCCCCTCGCCACCGGCTTCGCCGCCGCCCTGGCCTCCGCCGCCGCGATCGAGATCCGCGACCCCGCCGAGATCGATGGCCTCGCCTGCGATGTCGTCGCCATCACCCAGAAGGCCGGCAGCGACCCGACCATCTGGTACTTCGGCCGCGCCGACCACCTGCCCAGGCGGTGCGAGCTGGTCCTCCCCGAGAACCCGCAGATGAGCGGCGCCTTCCGGGTCGACTTTGTCGACGGCGCCGCCGGGGGAAGCGCCGTCCAAGACTCCGACTGGACCATCACCGCGCCCGATGGCTACAACGAGAGCATCTCCAACCAGTTCCGGGAGTCTCCCGAGGAGACCGCCCGTCAGGTGCTCACCACTCCCGACTCCGCCGACCCCGCCTCCGTCGGTGCCGGCCGCCCGGACTGGGAAGTCCCCGACAGCGAGGGCGTGCTGGTCTCGCCCGGGTCGCTCCGAGGCAAGGTGAGCGTGCTCTACTTCTGGGGCACCTGGTCGCCCGCCTGCAAGAAGGCCACCCCCGAGGTCCAGGCCCTCGTCCAGGCCTACGCCGGGCAGCCCGTCGAGGTCATCAGCATGGCCTTCCGCGAGGCCGACGCCGACTCGGTCGTCGCCGCCGCCCGCAGCCAGGGCCAGACCTGGCGCCAGGTCCCCGCCGCCGACGAGGCCGCCACAATCCTCAGCGTCCGCCTCGCGCCGGCCATCGTCGTGCTCGGCAAGGGCGGCGAGCTGCTCTACAAGTCCGGCCGACCCGGCAACGACTACACCGAGATGTTCAGCAAGGTCCGCGCGATCGTCGACCAGGCCCTCACCGCCGAGGCCCCCGCCGAAGACTCCCACGAGCGCACCCCCGGCAGCGCCCAGGGCGCCGCCCCCGACAGCGCCACCCCCGCGCTGGGCAGACCGAAGCGCATCGACGACGATCGGTGACCCGCACTTCGCTCCGCCCCCACCCATCTCCGCGCCCGGCACGCACACCACCTCGCCGAGCACATCAATCCGCCCGCCCCGGCGACGCGGCGCCCCATGCGCGACGCCCCGGGCGCTGCGCTCGCGCGCCCGGGGCATCCGCCACTCTCCTCAGCGCGCCGGAGTTGCTCAGCAGCCGGCGACCCAGTTGTTCAGGAAGGCCAGGAAGTCCTGCGTGTCGACCGTCCCGTTGCCGGTCAGGTCCGCGATCGGGTCGCCGGCTGTCCAGTCGTTGAGGTAGCTCAGGAAGTCGAGGGTGTTGATCGACCCGTCGAGGTTCCAGTCCGCGACGCAGCCCAGGCCCACCCGCAGGGTCACCGCCGTGGGCGTGTAGTCGAGAACAAAGATGCGCCCGCCCCGCATCGGTTCGAAGGCGACGCCGTCGAACTCGCCGTCCACGAAGCCCGCCGAGGCGATCTGCGAGGTGTGGCCGAGCAGCGGCGTGTAGCCGCCGACCACCGAGACCTCGACGGTCCCGCCGGGGCGCAGCGTGCCGGTCACATTCACCCGGTCCGACGAGCCGACGCCGCCGACCTCGACGCCGAGCGTGGACCCGGCCAGGCACGCGAGGTCGCGCCCGAAGCGCAGCGCCCCGATCGAGTTCCCAGGCTCGATCCGCCCGGCGTTGTCAAGGTCCACATTCACCTGGCCGATGCCGCCGAGCGAGTGGCCCGGCCCCTGCGTCACCGTCACCCCCACGGGGCCGGAGAGCTGGGCGTTCTCCTCCGTCGTGAGCAGGTTGACGCGCCCCGACCCCGAGATCGTGGCGTCGGCGGGGAAGAAGATATGGGCGTCCGCCCCGGAGTTCTGCGGGTTCACGGAGATCTGGCCGTTGTTGGTCAGGCCGCCGGTGATAGTCACCGCAGTCCCCGCGTTGAACGACGAGTTGCCGTCGAGGGTCACAGCGTCGAGGGCGCAGTTGCCGATCGTCGTGAGGAGGCCGTCGCCCCCGAAGGACCCGCCGACGATCAGCGCGTTGCCGCCCGGGCGCACCTCGCCGGTCGCCTCGGCCCGGAGCGTGCCGCCGCCGGTCTGGTCGATGGTGGTGCCGGTGATGTCGAGAAGCGAGCCCGCCTCCGCACGCATGACGCTGTTGTTGATCTTGGGCTCGCCGAAGACGAAGAGCTGGTTACCTCCCAGGCCGACGGACGCGTCCGCGGCCACCAGGCCCTCGTTGACCATCCCCGCCGAGAGGTACCCGATCCCGCGGATCGTGTGCGCAGGCCCGTGGGTCACCACCTGCCCGGTGCCGGCGCTGATCTGCGAGTTCTCGGCGTTGGTGCGGAGCCAGACCTCGCCGTCCCCGTCGAGCGATCCGGAGACCGGGAAGTACAGGTGCGCATCGGCGCCGGAGTTCTGGGCGTTGATGTGGATGATCCCGTTGTTGGTCAGCCCGCCCCCGGCGACGCTCACGGTGTTGCCCGAGTTCAGGAAGAGGGGCCCGTTGCTGGTGACGCCCTCGAGCGTGGGCGAGCCGACGGTCTGGTACGACCCGTCGCCCGCGGTGTTCAGCTCGCCGCCGACGACGGTGAGGCCGCTCCCCAGGTGCACCCGGCCGGCGCCGTCGAGCGCGAGCACCTCGCCGCCGCCCGTCTGGGTGAGCACGGTCGCGCTCAGCTCGAGCACCGACCCCGCCGCCGCGTACATGAGGGCGTTGTTGGTCTTCGCGCCGCCGAACACATACAGCGTGTTGCCCGAGGTGGCCACCGACGCATCGGCGCCGACGACGCCCCCGTTCACCAGCGTCGCGCTCACATACCCGACCCCGCGCACGGTGTGCGTCGGCGCGTGGGTCACGACCACGCCGTCCGCGCTCGTCAGCCGCGAGTTCTCGGCGTTCGTGCGCAGCCGCACCTCACCGGCCCCGCCCAGCGTCCCCGACTCGGCGAAGTGCAGGAAGGCGTCGGCGCCGGAGTTCTGCGGGTTGATCTCGACCACGCCGTTGTTGACCAGCCCGGCGCCGATGATCGTGACCGTGGTGCCGCTATTGAGAGACGAGTTGGCGTCGAGCGTCACGCTCTCCAGCGTCGGGCTGCCGATCGTCGAAAACACGCCGGGCCCGCCGAGAATGCCGCCACGGATCAGGACGCCGTTCCCCGCGCGGACCTGCCCGCCGGTCTCGGCGAAGAGCACGCCCCCCGAGGTCTGGTCGATAGTGGTCGAGGTGATGTCGAGCAGGGAGTTGGTCGCCGCGTTCATCAGCCCGGAGTTCACCTTCGGCTCGCCGAAGACATGGAGCTGGTTGCCGGACACCGCCACCGCCACATCCGCCGAGACCACACCCTCGTTCACCAGGCCGGCCGACAGGTAGCCCACGCCGCGGATCGAGTGGCCCGCCCCGTGGGTCACGACCTGGCCCGGCCCCGCCGTGAGCTGAGAGTTCTCGTTGTTGGTTCGGAGCCACACCTCCCCCGTCCCGCCGAGCACGGCCGAGGCCGGGAAGTGCAGGTGGGCGTCGGCGCCCGCGTTCTGCGGGTTGATGTGCACGACCCCGTTGTTCGTGAGCCCGGCGCCCGTGACGCTCACCGTGGTCCCCGAGTTGAGCGAGAACACCGCGTTGTTGGTCACGCCCTCCAGCGTCGGCGAGCCGATCGTCTGGAGCGAGCCGTCGCCCTCGGCGTTCAGCGCACCCCCGACCACCGCCGCCCCGTTCCCCAGCCGCACCTGCCCCCCCCCGTCGAACGCCCGCAGCTCGCCCGCGCCGGTCTGCGTCACCGTCGTGGCCGTGATCTCCAGCCACGACCCCGCCGCCGCACCCATCACACCGGAGTTCGTGAACGGGCCCTCGAACACATGCAGCTGATGCCCCGAGACCGCGCTCGCGGCATCCGCCAGGATCAGGCCCTGGTTGCCCGTCGGCGCCCTGAGGTACCCCGCCCCCCGGACCGCGTGCGACGGCCCGTTGGTCAGCAGCCCCGCCC
>CAYJPX010000072.1:0-17672 GCA_964372195.1 uncultured Phycisphaeraceae bacterium | reverse complement strand
CCCAGCCCCCCAGGTGGCCCGCCCCATGAGCGAACTCCTCGACAACCGCGCCCAACGCATCCGCACCCTCAAGACCATCATCCGCACCCTCCACGAGGGGGCCGACCCCGAGATTGTCCGCGGGCAGCTCCGCGAAATCGTCCGCACCTGCGACGCCACCGAGATCGCCCAGATGGAGCAGGAGCTCATCGCCGAGGGGGTCCCGGTCGAGCAGATCATGGGCATGTGCGACCTGCACGCGAGCGTGGTGCGCGAGATCCTCGCCGAGCAGCCCGTCCCGCTGCTCACACCGGGCCACCCGGTGACGACCTTCCGGCGTGAAAACGACGCGGTCAAGCAGCAGACCCGCCAGCTTCGCGACGCCCTCGCCGAGCTGACCGCCGCCCCCACCCCCGCCCCCACCCTTGAGACCCGCGACAAGTGCCTCGGCCTGCTCAACGAGCTCATGGACCTCGACAAGCACTACCTCCGCAAGGAGCACCTGCTCTTCTCCGTCCTCGAGCGCCACGGCATCGCCGGCCCCTCCGAGGTCATGTGGGCCAAGGACGACGAGGTCCGCGCCCTGCTCGGCTCGCTCCGGGAGTGCCTCACCCGTCCCGACACCCCCCCCGCGGCCCTCGCCCTCATCGGCCCCACCATCGGCGCGACCGCCCTCGACGCGGTCGACGAGATGGTCTTCAAGGAGGAGCGCATCCTCCTGCCCATGGCCCTGCAGACCCTCAGCGAGTTCGAGTGGGGCGAGATCTGGGAGCAATCGCCGCAGTTCGGCTGGTGCCTGGTTGACCCCGACCTGCGCTACCGCCCGCCCCAGCCGCAAGAGACCCCCGCGCCCGAGCCCGTCCGCGAGCAGGCCGAACGCCGGGGCATCGCCCTGAACATCATGCCCCAGCCCTCGACCGGCGCCGCCGCGCCCGAGGGCTCGCTCATGTTCCCCGCCGGGTCGCTCACCCTCGAGCAGCTCAAGGCCGTGTTCAGCGTGCTGCCGGTCGACCTCACCTTCGTCGACGCCGACGACCGCGTGCGCTTCTTTAGCGAAGGGCCTGACCGGGTGTTCGTGCGTCCCAAGGCCGTCATCGGGCGCCAGGTCCAACACTGCCACCCGCCGGGGAGCGTGCACATCGTCAACCAGATCCTCGACGACTTCCGCGCGGGGCGCCGGGATGTCGCCGAGTTCTGGATCGAGCTGCACCGCCCCCGCACGCGGTTCATCCACATCCGCTACTTCGCCCTGCGCGATGAGGCCAAGACCTACCTGGGCACGCTCGAGGTCACCCAGGACATCACCCGCGAGCGTTCGCTCACCGGCGAGCGCCGACTGCTCCAGTACGACACCCCCCAGACGGAGGCATCGACGCCATGACGAGCTCGACCAACACCACCATCACCGCCGACATGAGTCTCGCCGAGCTCTTCGCCCACCACCCCGACGCCGAGACGGCCTTCCTCGAACTCGCCCCCGCGTTCCGCCACCTCGCCGACCCGGTCCTCCGAGAGAGCATCGGGCGCGCCACCACCCTCCAGCGGGCGGCCAAGACCGCGGGGCTCGAGCCCGAAGCGCTCGTCGCCCAACTTCGCCAGAGGCTCGGCCGGGCCCCCGACAGCCCCATGCTCCGCCACCAGCCGCACGCCCCCTCCGCTTGCTCCTGCACCGGCGGCTGCGCCCCCGCCGCCCCGGCCCCGAGGGCTGGCTCAACCCCGGGGGCTGGTTCGGCCCCGGCGTGGGCCGCGGGAGTGACGGAACCCGACCGAATAATCGACGCCGACGAGATCATCGCCCGCGGCGAGTCCCCTCTGGGCGTTGTCGCCGCCGGGGCGCAAGCGCTCAAGCCCGGCGAGACCCTCGGTGTCCGCGTGGCCTTCCGCCCGGAACCCATGATCCGGAAGTTCGAGGCCGAGGGGTATCGGACGCACTGCCGGGAGTTGGAGACGGGGCGTTTCGAGCTCCTGATCTCGCCCGGCGGCGCCGCGTCGACCTGACGCGACACCCCGCGCAAACCCGGGCGGCAAGCCCATCCGGCGAACCCCGCGCCCGCGGTCATTTCACGCGGCAAAGAACGCGGCGGCGTGGCCCCACACGCGCGACATCCCTAGAATCGCCGAGAGGTACACCATGCAATCCGTCGCGCATTCGTATGTGCATCGGGGAGGCGCCGAGCCCCTACTCGGCCGCACCATCGACGAGCACCTCAAGACCGTCATCCACGCCTACCCGGAGAGCGACGCGGTCGTGTCGATCCCCCAGGCCCGGCGCCTCACCTACCGACAGCTCGACGCCGAGGTCGAGCAGGTGGGGCGCGCCCTCATCGGCATGGGCATCGCCAAGGGCGACCGCGTCGGCATCTGGGCCACCGACAACCTCGAGTGGGTCCTGCTCCAGCTCGCCACCGCCCGCGTCGGCGCGGTGCTGGTCAATATCAACCCCGCCTACCGCATCAGCGAGCTCCGCCACGCCATGCGCCTCGCCCAGATCAACTGCCTTTTCCTCATGCCCAGATTCCGTTCGTCGGACTATGTCGGCATGATGCGAGAGCTCGTCCCCGAGGCCGCCACCGCCGAGCCCACGAAGCTCCGCTCGCACCTCCTGCCCCACCTCCGCCGCGTGGTCGTGTTCGACCCCGCCGACACCGCCCGCCGCGACCGCTGGGCGCCAGGCTTCCTCACATGGGCCGAGTTCCTGGAGTTCGCCGGGTCGGTCCCCGCAGACCGCATCGAACGCCGGGCCGCCAGGCTCGACACCGACGACCCGGTCAACATCCAGTTCACCAGCGGCACGACCGGGTTCCCCAAGGCGGTCGTCCTCACCCACCACAACATCCTCAACAACGCCTACTTCATCGGCCACGCCATGCGCTTCACCGAGCGCGACCGGCTCTGCGTCCCGCTGCCCTTCTACCACTGCTTCGGCATGGTCGTCGCCAACCTCGCCTGCCTCACCCACGGGTCCTGCATCGTCATCCCCACCGACCACTTCGAGCCCGGCGCGACGCTCCGGGCGATCCAGGACGAACGCTGCACCGCCGTCCACGGCGTGCCGACGATGTTCGTCGCCGAGCTCGACCACCCCGAGTTCGCCTCCTTCGACCTCTCGAGCCTCCGCACCGGCATCATGGCCGGGGCCCCCTGCCCGCCCGAACTCATGAAACGCGTCATGCACGAGATGGGCTGCCGCGAGATCATCATCGGCTACGGCCAGACCGAGTGCTCCCCCATCGCCACGCTCACCGACCCCACCGACAACCTCGAACGCCGCACCCAGACCGTCGGCACCCCCATCCCCCACCAGGAGTGCAAGGTCGTCGACGCCGAGACAGGCCGGGTCCAACCCTGCGGCGTGCCCGGAGAGGTCTGCTTCCGCGGGTACCATGTCATGCGCGGCTACTACGCCCAGCAGGAGGAAACCGACAAGGCCATCGACGACGCCGGATGGCTCCACTCAGGCGACATCGGCGTCATGGACGCCGACGGCTACCTCGCCATCACCGGACGCATCAAGGACATGATCATCCGCGGCGGCGAAAACATCTATCCCGCCGAGATCGAGGCCTTCTTCTACGAGCACCCCGAGGTCGAAGAAATCGCCGTCTTCGGCGTCACCGACGAGAAGTACGGCGAGGAGGTCGGCGCCTGGATCCGGCTCCGCCCCCGCACCAACCCCAACGGCGACGCCCCAGTCACCACCCAGGCCCTCCAGGACTGGGCCCGGGGCCGGATCGCCCACTACAAGGTGCCCCGCCTCATCTGGTTCGTCGACACCTTCCCCATGACCGTCACCGGCAAGATCCAGAAGAACCGCATCCGCGACGCGGTGCAACGCTGGCGCGACGCGGGCGGCGAGCCGTCGGGACGGCCCGTCGTGGATTTCATCCAGTAGCGCGCACCCGGGCGGGGTGGCGCGGCGTCAGCAGCCCGCGCCCCACAGGTTGAGGAACGCGAGCACATCGAGCGTGTTGACCGCGCCGTCGCCGTTGATGTCGGCCGCGGGGTCGCCGGCCGACCACGCGTTGAGGAACGCGAGGACATCGAGCGTGTTGACCTCGCCGTCGCCGTTGAAGTCGGCGACGCAGGTGTTGAGGCAGTACTCGAGCTTGCCGAGCTTGTTGACGCCCGTCTCGGTAAACCAGATGGTGTTGTCGGCACCGACCGTCATGCCATCCTTGAGCCCGGCGAACCCGGTCGGGATCTCGAGCGCCGAGAACGCCTGCGTGGCGATGTGGAACACCATGATGTAGCCCCGGTTGCGGGTGCCGATCACGATGTCCCCGTCAGGCCTGATCCACAGCGGCCCGCCGGGCTCGTTGGCGATGGGGAACGCGAACTCGGTGATGGTCCCCGACGGCACATCGTACACGCCGATGCCCGACTCGCTCCACCGGGAGTAGTAGACCTTGTCGTTGGAGTACACGCAGAAGGCCGGCCCGCCGCCGGGGGTCTGGATGTCCGTGACCACGCTGCCGCCCAGGTTGATCCGGCCGAGCTTGTTGGCGCTGTACTCGGTGAAGTAGACCTGCCCGCGGCCGGTGTCCTCGTGCCCCTGCACGACCCAGCACCCGCCGGTCGGCATCACGACGCTCCGGATCCAGGTCCCCGTCGCCGGGTTAAACTCGCTGATGCGGTTGTACTGGTGGTCGGTCACCCAGACGCTGCCGTCGGTCGTCTCGACGGGGATGGCCATCGCGGCCGCGCCGTAGGGCGCCGGGTATTGGGTGAAGACGCCCGTGCCGGTGTCGAGCACGCCGAGCGCCCCGCTGTAGTACATTCCGGTCCAGACGCGCCCCTGGGTGCCGACGATCATGCCGTCGGGGCCCGAGCCGCCCGTGGTGGGGTAGAAGCTGAACTGCTCGAGCAGCGGATCGAAGGCGACGAGCTTGTTGATCGCCGGGTCGCTGAACCACACCACGCCGTCCGGCGCGACCGAGATCTGGTCGGGGAAGCTGCCGCCGGGCACCACATACTCGGCGAACACCGGCGTGTCGCGGCGATGATCCAGCACCCGGTCGGGCGTGTGCTCGACCTCGAGCACCGCGCCGTCGGACGCCACCACACGCACCACCGAGCGGTCGGCCAGCCGCGCACGCTCGGCACGCGCCGACATCGCCCGGGATCCTCCCTCGGCCGAGACCGTGAAGTACACCCTCTGATCCTGCGGCACGGAGAGGTCCGGGGCGTCGATCGCCACGATCGGCCCGTCCACCTGGTTCACGATGCCCAGCAGGCCGCCCGCATCCCGGTGCACGAAGACCCGCGCGTCGTGCAGCACCACGCCATCGCGCACAAGCTCGTAGGAGAGCACCTCGTGGTCCTTCCACGCAAAGCTCTCCAGGAAGCGGGGGCGGAAGCCCTCAAACCCGAGCTCGGCCGCGGCCCCGCCCAGCCACCGGCCCAGGCCCTCCGGGTCGCCCGCCTCCGGGACCGGTTGCTCGGCATTGGACGGCCAGAGCATGTAGGGCTGGTCCGACGAGATGCTTACCGAGTCGAACGCCACACCCTGGAGCGCGACCTGGTGGATGGGCCGCTTGCCCGCGCTGTAGACGATGCCGTCCAGCGCCTTCGGCACGCCGTCCCCGGCCAGGCTCGCCGCGGACGCGAGCAGGCAGCAGGACGCCGCCAGGCAACGAACCAACGCGGGGGCACAGGCGAGCGGGCTGGCGAGCATGGTCGATCCTCCGTGGGCCGCTGGGCGCCCGGGCTGCTGCCCCGGCAGGGTTACGGCCCGGTCTCGGCCAGCCTACTCCATCAGCACCATGCATGCAATGGACTTCCAGGGGAGCAGGGTCGGCCCGGGGAGCGCGGGGCACCCTCCCCGAATTCCCGCGTGAGGGCCACAATCACCACGCTCAGAAACTGAACGGGTCGTCGATCCCACGGCGCCGGGGCAACTCCGGCTCCGGCGTCCCGATCGCCGCACGGCAGGCCCCCTCCAGCGCCTGGTGCAGCTTCTCGTGCTCGGGGTGGGCCTCGAGAAAGTCCAGCAGGTCGTCGACCCGGTAGTGCGGGTGGTCGCCCTCGACCAGCGCGGCCAGCGCAGCATCGCCCAGGGCCTCGCTCGCCGCGGCGAACCACTCCACCGGCGGCAGCCGCCGGTCGTCGTCCTTGCTGATCGACTTCTCCACCCGCTCGATCGGCCAGGGCGGCGCGACCTGCGTGCGGACCACCATCGGGCCCACGCCGACGATCGGCCACAGGCCGGTGCGGGTCAGCGGCTCGCGGGTCAGCACCCCCGCGGGCAGCCGCTTGCGGTCGAGCGTCTCGCGCAGCGTCCGGCCGTCGCGCCCTATCATCGGCGGCTGGAGCAGGTAGCAGCCCGAGACCAGCGGGCGGGGGATGGCGTCGGCGGTGCGCACCAGCGCCACCACGCCGGCGTCGAGCGCCGCCTCGCGCTTCTGGCGCCGCGCCTCCTGCAGCGGGAGCACGATCCGGGCCATCCGCTCAAAGTCGAGATTCCGGCGCGCCGCCCGCAGGCTGCGCAGCGCCAGCCGCTCGGCGTCGAAGTACTCGGCCGCGGCCATGTGGCCGCAGACGCGGTCCATCATCGCATCAATCTCTGACGCCGGGAACAACGAAGACATCGCTCGGGCACTCCTCGAATCACATATCGGCCGGGAGAGCCGCGACATGCCCCGCAACATCCCGGAGCAACTTCTGCCACTCGCCGACGAGGTCGTCCAGATCGTAGAGCAGCACATCCGAGAGGCCCGCCCAGTCCTGGGCCGTCACGCTCCGGCGGACCTCCTCGAGCGCCGCCGAGAGCCGCGAGATCGCCTCGGGCAGCACATCGGGGTGCTCCAGCGGCAGGGCCGTCAGGTCGAGCCCCACGAGCTGCGCGCCCTGGTCCAGCGACTGCCGCGCCGCCTGCCAGAGGTTCAGGGCGCTGTCGAGCGACCGGAACGCCTCCCCGGCGTTGCCCGCCTCGAACAGCTCCGCCGCCCGCTGCTGGCTCTCGCGGGCGTCGCCGAGCGCATCGGCCGCGTCCTGCATCGTCACCCGCACGAACGCCCGCGGCTCGGCGGTGGTCAGCCGCAGCTCGGCGCACTCGTGCGCCATCGCCGATGCGTCGTCCAGCTCGTCGGCGCTCACCGCACGCCCATCGACGAGGATGTCCACGATCACCCGCTGCATGCCGGCCGCCCGCGCGGCGGCGGCGGCGATCGCCTCGGCGAGGGTCGCCGGGGTCTCGGTCAGCGGGGCGTCATCGAGGATGATCTTCATGCCCGGAGTCTCCCACGCCGCGGCGTGCGATGCAAGGGTGGCGTTCAAGAAGCCGGCGGCGGGCCCGGGTTATCGCCCGCGGGGGGCGTCTCCGCGAGCCGGGCGTCGAGGTCCGCCAGGCGCCGCTTCTGCTTGTGGATCAGCCGCAGGTTGCGGGCGTAGATCACCACCCCAGAGCTCTGGCCCAGCACGCCGACAAAATCGACCCGCCAGACGAAGTAGGCGAACAGCAGCCCCCCGCCGAAAAAGCTCAGCCACCAGAAGACCGGAGGCACGACGCTCGACCGCTCCTTCTCGCTCTTGACCCACTGCACGAACATGCGCCCGAAGAAGCAACCCTGCCCGATGAGCCCGAGCGCCACCCACCAGAAGTTGAGCCAGCTGGAAATGTTGAAGAAGCCCATCAGTGTGCGTTCCCAGCCGGGCCTGGTCTCCCACGCCGTCATTTCCTCGGCCGTGCGGGACTGGAACGCGGCCGCGGAGATCCACCCCAGGTCGTCGACCTCGCGCCAGCCCTTGGTGTGGTACTCGTACGAGTCGGCAAGCGGGCGGAACTCGACCGCGATCTCGCGGGCGCCGAGCTTGACCTCGAGGCGGTGGGCGTCGGGGTCGATGCGTTTGTTGCGTTCGAGCGTCGGCTGGAGGACCAGCCATATGCCGACGAAGATCAGGGCGACCATCGCGATGACGGGTCCGGGTTTCATGCGTGCTCCATGTCGGTGGCACGGTGCTCCGAACTGTGGGTCCCGGCTCCGACAGCCGGACCACCAAAGACCTCGACACTCGTGACCGGCCGACGACGCTTGCGCATCCACCGCACCGCGAAGCAGTCGACCAGCCCCGGGATCGCCCGCTTGGTGATCCCCATGCCGTACTTGGGCTCGCCCGCCACCCGGGGACGATGGCCCACCGGCATCTCGACCACCCGGTACCCCAGGCTGTGCGCCGTCGCGGGGATGAACCTGTGCATGCCCTTGAATTCCAGCGGCAGCGCCAACGCGATGTCCCGCTTCATCACCCGCAGCGAGCACCCGGTGTCCCGGATGCGATCGCCGAGCAGCCACAGCCTGAACTTCCGGCCTACCCAGCTCCCCACCTTGCGGACCGCCGCGTCGGCCCGGGCGTGCGAGCGGTCGCCCTGCACCATGTCCGCCCCCTCCCGGTTGAGCAGCTCGAGCATCGCGGGCAGGTCGGCCGGGTCGTTCTGCAAGTCGGCGTCGAGCGCCGCGATCAGACGCCCCCGGGCGGCCCGGAACCCGGCGTGGAACGCGGCCGACTGCCCGTGCCCCGAGCCCGCCGGGGTGTTGGTCATCGCCACGCACCGCAGCCAGGGCCGCCCGGGCATCAGGGCCGCAACCCCCGCCCGGGTGCCGTCCGTTGAGCCGTCATCCACGACGATGAACTCAAAGGCGATCCCCAACGGCTCGATCGCCGCCCCGACCTCCGCAACCAGCGCGGCGACATTCCCCTCCTCGTTGTGGGCGGGAGCGACCACCGAAAGGTCCAGCCTGGAGCCGGTGATATCCCCGGATTGCGCGCCGGGCAGCGACGAGGGGTTCATGAGGGCCAAAGGATAGGGCAGCGGGGCGGCATCCCCCGCCCGACTCGACTATCCTTTGTTGAGACTTAGACTCAATCGAATAGGCCAATCCAACCCGCCAATCGAGCAGGCGCCAACCCGCCTCCCCGAAGCACCCACCCCGGACGGCCACCCCGCCGGCCACCCAAGCTGGAGCAGGCGCCATGCACCTCCGACACTCCGACCACGAACACGGGCCCGCGACGGTCGCCATCAAATACCTCCTCGAAGACCCCGAGGGGCTCACCGGCGGCGAGAAGACCGAGTGGAAGGTCATGGCCGCCAAGGGCGAGCACCTGCTCGAGGTCGCCGTCGAGCACGGGATCAACATCGAGCACGCCTGCGGAGCCGTCTGCGCCTGCTCGACCTGCCATGTCTATATCGAGGAGGGCATGGACAGCCTGAGCGAGCCGACCGAGGCCGAGGACGACCGCGTCGAGGAGGCCCCCGGCCTGCAGCGCAACAGCCGCCTGAGCTGCCAGTGCATCATCGAGGGCGACGGCCCGATCGTGGTCCGCGTGCCGGCGTGGAACCGGAATGCGGTCAAGGAAGTGCCGCATTAGTATGTGGGTGGAGGCACGCATGACCGAGCAGGAGGCACAACCCGGCCGGAGCCCGGTGATCGAGCCGGAAGTGGTGAGCTGGGAGATCGCGGCAATCCTGGCTCGCAAGTCGCCGACCGAACGCTTGGCGGCGCTCCAGGGTATGTGGAGGTTCGGGCGAGCGCTGATCGAGACCGGGGTGCGCGACCGGCATCCGGACTGGACCGACGATGAGGTTGCCCGCGAAGTCGCCCGGAGGGTGCGCCGTGGATCCGCTTGAACTCTTCGCCATGCACGCCTCCGAGCTCGACCGCCTGCAGATCGGGTACTTTGTCACCGGCTCGGTCGCGACCATGGCGTTCGGGGAGATGCGGCAGACCGCCGACATCGATGTCGTCGTTCACCTGGAGCACGACGATGCGGAGGCGATCTGTGCCTGCTTCCCGGAGCCCGAGTTCTATGTCAGCCTGGAGGTCGTCAGGCGGGCGATCGCCCGGGCGGATCAGTTCAATGTGCTGCACCCTTCCTCCGGGTTCAAGATCGATTTCATGGTGTCTTCCCTCAGCGAGTTTGATCGGTCCAGGTTCGCCCGCACGCGGAAGATGCGCATCCCGAGCGGGGAGCAGATCCGGTTCGCCTCGCCAGAGGATGTGATCATCAAGAAGCTCGAGTACTTCAAGATGGGCGGATCGGACAAGCACCTCCGAGACATCGCAGGGGTCTTGCGTGTGCTGGGCGAGGGCGTAGACCGGGGATACATCGTCGGCTGGGCCGAGCGACTCGATCTCGAGGACCAGTGGGAGTTGGCCCGGTCGAGAGCCGATGCCCCGTGAGGAGCCGCCGCTACTATCGAGCATGCCCGATTCCTTCCACTGGCTCGATGTGCAACGGATCGCCGAGGAACTCGCCGACGCCCACCCCGACGCCCAGCCGTACGAGGTCAACTTCGTCGAACTCCGGCGCCTGGTCGAATCGCTCGACGGGTTCGCCCCCCAGGCCGGGCACCCGGTCAACGAGCGCATCCTCGAAGAGATCCAGAGGCTCTGGCACGAGGAGGCCGAGGGCCTCCGCGGGGCCGACGAGGACGATTGACGCGGCACGGTTCCCGCCGGCATCCGGGCATGGTGGCCCTTCGGCTGGGGTAGTCCGCGGGGTGCCGCGGTCTAAACGGAGCGCAGCGGAGTGCAGGCCACGCGGCTGCGCAACCGCGTGGCCTTCGCTCGAAGACTCACTGACGCCACGGCACCCGGCAGTGTGGTGCACGGCGAGCGCTGCTTGTGGCGCGGGTTGCCTAATCGAGCATCGGAGATGGAGGAGAAGCGAAGCCCTCTCCCCAACCCTCTCCCGCCGGGGGCGGGAGAGGGGGCATGGCGCCGGAGCTTCGCGAGCACCGGGGGAAGTACTCGGCGTCGCACGGCACTACGATGGCACCGTGGCCCGGCGCATCCTCCATGACCAGTACTTCAAGCAGGCCAAGGCCGAGGGCTACCTCGCGCGGTCGGCCTACAAGCTCATCGAGCTCGACGAGCGCTTCAAGCTCATCCGCCCGCGCAGCCGGATCCTCGACCTCGGCTGCGCCCCCGGCTCCTGGCTGCAGGTCGCCGCCGAGCGCGTTGGCGACGGGGGCGTGGTCGTCGGGATCGACCTGAAGCGGGTGAGCCACAAGATGCCCCCGCAGGTCTTCACCATCGAGGGGGACCTCGAAGCGACAGCGCCCGAAGTGCTCACCGAGCCGGCCGGCGGGCTCTTCGACCTGGTGCTCAGCGACATGGCCCCCAACACCAGCGGCCACGGGGACGACCTGGTCTCGGCCCGCCTGTGCCGCAGCGTGCTGGCGATCCTCCCGGGCCTGCTCGCCCCGGGTCGAGCGCTCGCGATGAAGATCTTCGAGGGGCAGGAGTACCCGCTCGTGCTCCGCGAGACCAAACGCCTGTTCCGCAACGCCCAGGGTTTCAAGCCCAAGGCCAGCCGCGACGCCTCGCGCGAGATGTACATCGTGGGCAAGGGCTACCAGGGCCCGAGCGTGCGCACCGAGACCCCGGCGTCCGGGGCCGGTGCATGATCTTCCTCACGCCGATCCCCGCGATCATCGCGGCGGCGGTCGCGGCGCCCGCGCTCTTGGTCCTCTACTTCCTCAAACTCCGCCGCCGCCCCGTGCGGGTGGGCAGCACGATGCTCTGGCGTGCCGCAGCCGAGGACCTGCAGGCCAATGTCCCCTTCAAGTGCCTCAGGCCCTCGCTCCTGCTGCTGCTGCAACTCCTGATCCTCGCGTGCCTGCTGCTGGCGCTCGCTCGCCCCGCGGTCAACACCGACGGCCAGATGCCGGACCGGGTCTTCCTCATTGTCGACTGCTCGGCGTCGATGCGCGCCGCCGACATGCCCGAGGGCGCCACCCGGTTCGACCGCGCCCGGCAGCTCGCCCGCACCACCATCGAACGCCTCGGCGCCGGCGGGGCGCGGAGCGAGGTCACGCTCATCGCCGCCGCGGCACAGGCCGAGATCGTCGCCGGACCGACGCGCTCGGCCGGCGAGCTGCTGCGAGCCCTCGACGCGCTGGCCCCCCGCGATCAGCCGGGCGACCTGGCCGCCGCCCTCCGCCTCGCCCAGGCGCTCTCCGCCGGCGACGACCCCGAGGCCGAACAGCCGCCTCGCACGCTCACGGTCGTCTGCAGCGATGGGTCCACGCCCGACCCCCTCCCCGCGATGCCGGGCCAGATCCGCTTCGAGAGGGCCGCGCCGGAGCAGGCCGGCGCAAACCTCGGCCTCGTCGCCCTCGCCGCCCGGCGCGACCACGAGACCCCCTCTCTGGTGCGGGTGTTCGCCAGGGTGCAGAGCAACCTCGCCGAGCCGGCCACGCTCGGTCTGGCGGTGAGTCTCGACGGCCAGGTCGTCTCGCGCGAGGCCATCGAGGCCGTCGGCGCGGGCGGGGATGGCCCGGGGCAGACCCCCGTGGCCCTCCAGGTCTCGGTGCCCGGCCCGGGGCTGCTCACGGTCTCGCTCGAACGGGCGGACGCGCTCGCGAGCGACGACACCGCGTCGGTGATCCTCCCCGAGCCACGCCGCCCGGCGGTGCTGCTGGTGCGCGAGCGGGAGGACGAGGCCGCCGGCTCGGGCTGGCTCCTGACCGATGTGCTCCGCGAGCTCGACCTCTCGGGCCTGACACTGTCGTCCGCCGAGCGGGTCGCGACGCAGGGAGCCACCGCGTACGAGGGGATCGACCTGGCGATCTTCGATGGCGTGGCCTCGCCCGGCGTGCCGCCGATCCCCTCCCTGCACTTCGGCCGCCCGCCCGCGGTGCCGGGCCTCTCGACCACGCCGTCGGGCTCCGGCGTGCTGGCGGTGCTGGCCTGGGAGCGGTCGCACCCGCTGCTGCGCGATATCTCGCTCGACGCGGTCCGCGTGGGCCGGGGCCAGCTGCTCTCGCCAACCTCGGCCGAGGACGCCGCCGCGTTCACCGATCTGGCGCGCACCGCGGAGGGCGTGGTGCTCGCGTCGGTCGAGCACCTGGGCGTGCGGCATGTGATCACCGGGTTCGACCTGGTGCAATCGACCTGGCCGGTGGACTACAGCTTCCCGATCTTCCTGGCCAACGCGGTCGAAACGCTGCCGCGGGGCGGGGGATCGGCCTCGGGGTGGAGCGCGACCACCAGCGCCCCGGCGTCGCCGCCCGTAGTCATCAAGCCCGGCTCGGTGCTGCGCGATCCGACCGGCGTCGAGCGATCGACGCCCGGGTCAAGTGGACCCGGGACACGCCTCGGGGTGCTCGACACCGTCGGCCTCTGGCGGGCGGGCGAGGTCGTCATCCCGGTCAATCTCCTCGACGAACGGGAGAGCTCGCTCGAGGCCCCGGGAGTGCTCGCAGCGCCCGGGGGCGATGTAGCCCGCGCGGGATCCGGGCTCGGCGAGGGCGAGCCCCGCGAGGCGTGGCCCTGGTTCGTCATGGCGGCGGCGGTCCTGCTCGCGGTCGAGTGGGTGGTGTTTGCCGCGAGGGCGCGTGTGTGAAGGCGTTAGGGACCAAGGGATCGAGGCATCAGGCATCGGGCATCAGGCATCAGGTACGGGCCTAGTGCCTAGTGCCCAATGCCTAGTGCCTCTCCCCCTTCGCTGCCTTCCTCTTGGATACCTCCATCCAACCGATCCCCGCATACTCCGCGTCAGACCCCGCTCAGTCCACTCCAACTCGCAAGGTTAATCACCGCGCGCGACGGCTCGTGCTCCCACGGCATCAGCCGCCGGGGCCACGCGGTGCGCAGGCCGCGCGGGTCGCGCCGGGTGATCCCCAGCCGGAGCTTGCCGCCCGGCTCGACCGCCTCCTGGGGCACGGGCACCGTGACCGACCAGCGGTCCGCCTGCGCCGCCACCGGCAGGCGGGTCTCCGACTCGGGGTGCTCGTCGCTCCGCAGCACGCCGTCGCGCGAGATGTGCAGCACCGCGGCGGCGTTCCCCCGCTGCCCGAACCAGAGCGTGACCTCGTCGCCGCCCTCGGCCGAGCCGGCGCACTCAAGAAACACCGACCAGCCCCCACCGGCCGAATCGTCCCGGAACACCATCGCCCCTGCGGCCGAGCCCACGCCGGGCAGAGCCGCGGCCCCGGGCTGCGAGTCCGCCCACGCCGCCAGCGTCCAGTCGGCGAGCAACGGGCTGCAGTTCGCCCCGGGCGGTCGGATGTCCACCGCCACGCGAGCCGCGATCGAGAGCGTCTCCCGCCCGCAGCGGATGGTGAACCCCGACCCGCCGGTCATGGGCTGCCCGAGGCCCGCCGCCACGACAAACTCGCCCACACCGCCCGGCTCGATCGCCTGGGGCTCGCCGACGCGCTCGCCGTCGCGGCCGGCGGCCCAGAGCAACTGCGGCTCATCGGCCAGGCTCGCTGCACGGAACTGCACCAGCGGCTCGCCTGCCGGCCCGACCAACCCGGCCGCGTCGTCGACGACCCACCCGGCCGCCGTGGGCAGCATCGCCAGCCACGCCCGTGACCGAGAGGCGAGCGCCTCCCCCGCGTGGGCCGGGTCGAGCAGGTCGGAGAGGAGCGAGTCGAGCATCGGCTGGTCGACCGGCCAGGCCGGCGCGTGCAGCCCCGGCGCAAGCTCGACCGTGCGCGAGAGCGCAGCGACGAGTCGCCCGCACACCCCGGCGTCCGCGTACCACAGCCGCGCCAGCCCCACGCACCAGCGGGCCTCGATCAACTCGGCGAGCCCATCGAGCACCGCCGCGTCGCCCGTGACCAGCCACGCGCCACGCGCCCCGATCGGGCCGCCCAGCCCCCCGGTCACCAGCTGCGCCCGCCACCGCCGCAGCGGGCTCCGCCACGCGGGCGCGAGCAATACCGAATCCGGCTCCGGGGCGTTCTCCGCCCGGCGCCACGGCTCCCAAGGCGCACCGCCCGCCGCCGACGCCGGACGCAGGCTCTCGGGCGCCGGCAGCCAGTTCACCGGGATCGTCCGCTCGCCCAGCCGCAGCGCCTGCCCCGCGGCGTCGGGCGGCAGGGGCGCGACCACATGCCAGGCCCCGGTTGATTCGGGGATCACCCCCTCGGCGACCGGCGTCACCACCCACCGCTCCGGCGCCGGGAGCCAGCCCGCCGGGCCACCCGGGTCGGGCTCAACCCCGATCCACACCAGCGCCCCCTCGATCTCGCGCCCGTCCGCGAGGGTCAGGCGGGGCGCGGTCGAGCCCGGCAGCGGGCCGTCGAGCCGGACCGGCAGCACCAGCGTCCGCCCGGGCACCGCGTCGACCCGGGGCGGGGTCGGGGTGAGCGTGGCGGCGCCCTTCCCTGCCAGCGAGACCCGCGGCGAACGGACCGGCCCGCACGAACCCAGCCCGGCACCCACCAGCCCCACCATGACCACCCCGGCCTGACGGCGGGTGAGCAGGGGCTGGCGTGTCGGTCCTTCACCGTGCATCGGTAGCAGACCATACCACGCGCGGGCGGGTCCGGGTTGCGTCCGGCACGCCGAGGCGTCACACTCTGGACGCCATCGCCGGGGCTCCCCGGCGCTCGAACCCCGCACCCGCACAGGTCGGCACCGACCGGGAGGCACCGCATGACACCTCTGGCCAAGGGCTGCATCGCCGAAGCGATCGGCACATTCGCGTTGGTTTTCTTCGGCGCGGGGGCGATCCTCATGACCGCCGACACCACCGGCGGGGCGGGCAGCCTGGTCACCGTGGCCCTGGCCCACGGCATCGCCCTCTCGGTCTTCATCACCGGGACGATGTACATCTCCGGCGGGCAGCTGAACCCGGCGGTCTCGATAGGGCTCTTCTCGATCGGCAAGCAGTCGGCGGGCCAGACCGCGGCGTTCGTGGCCTCGCAGCTCTTCGCCGCGGCGTGCGCGGCGGGGATGCTCATCTGGACTATCGGCGCGAGCTCAGCCAACAACGCCGACCTCGGGACCAATGTCGGCGCGACCATCGGCTCGATGACCATTGCGGGAGATGTCCGGGGGGTGCTGGTGCTCGAGTTCCTCCAGACCTTCGCCCTGATGACCGCCGTCCTGACCACCGCCGTCGACAGCCGACGCCACAAGATCGGCGGGTTCGGGATCGGCCTGACCGTCGCGATGTGCATCATGGCCTTCGGGCCGCTGACCGGGTCGAGCATGAACCCCGCCCGCACCTTCGGCCCGGCGCTCTACGGGCATTGGGACATGCACTGGGCCTACTGGCTGGCACCGGTCGCCGGGGCCGTGGCGGCCTCGATGGTGTACAAGCTCGTCTGGGCGACCCCCGAGCCCGAACCGGCCTCCTGACCAAAACCCCGCCCCCCAGACCACCCCCCGGCCCGCCCCACAACCCGCCTCCTTGGCCGCCAGGGCAGGCGGTTTGTGCATAAATATGTCGGGGATGGGGGAGGGAATATCATCCCTGCGCGTCTCGTTGTCCGGGCGCGTCGCGGACGGGAATATCCACACCAGGAAAGGATCCATAGTGAAACTGCATACCGGAATCGCCGCGGTGGCCCTCATGGCCGGCGCGTGCTGGGGACAGAACGAGGGCGCCGAGATCGTCGACCGCGTCCTGGCCCACTACAAGGGCCTCCAGGGCTGCTCGGTCACGCTCTCACTCGAGATCGACGCCGGCGACAGCCCCATGGCGGCGATGCTCAGTGAGATGGGCCAGACCAGCTTCGGCTATGCCGTCAAGCCAAACCTCTTCGCCTTCTGGCCCGGCGAGGGCGGCGGGATGGGCATGCCCAGCCCGCGGGTCTGGAGCGACGGCACGAAGTTGGTCGAGGCCATCCCCGATTCGGGGGTGTACTCGGTCGGAGAAGCCCCGGCCGGCTTTGCCGAACTCCACAACCCCGGCGCCGAAGGGGAGATGCCCACCTCGACGGTGCAGATGATCCCCGGTGCCGACATCCTCCTGCAGCTCATGAGCGACGACCCCAGCGAGACGATCGGCGAGATGCTCACCGGCGCCGAGTTCAAGGGCCAGGCCGGCGAGGGCGACGACGCCCACTTCGTGTTCCTCGCGGCGGACGACTCCCCCATGTCCGAGGGGATGGAGATGGAGGTCCACATCGCGGCGGTCGGCGAGCCCTGGATCGTGGGCCTCGTGCCCCAGCTCGAAGACCAGGGCGCCATGATGGAGGGCGTCACGGTAAAGATGGGCTTCGCCGACTGGAAAGCGGTCGAGACCGCGCCCGACGCCGGGCGCATCGAGATCGACAGCGAGTGGGAGAAGGTCGACAATGTCCTCGAGGCCGCCATGGGCAACATGATGATGGGTGGGGACATGGAAGAGCCCGACGAGGGCGACGAGGTGGTCGCCGACACGCCTCCGGGCGCGGGCGTCGGCCAGCCGGCGGCGCCGTTCTCGCTCGAGCAGCTCGGCGGCGGGACCTTCACCCTCGCCGACCACAAGGGAAAGGTCGTCGTGCTCGACTTCTGGGCGACCTGGTGCGGGCCCTGCGTCGCGGGGCTGCCGGTCGTCACCAGCGTGACCAAGGAGTACGCCCCCAAGGGCGTGGTCTTCGCCGCCGTCAACCTCGAGGAGGACCCCAAGCTCGTCGCCGAGTTCATGAAGAAGAAGGGCTGGGAGTTCACCGTGGCGCTCGACAGCGACAGCGCGGTCTCCAACCTCTACGGCGTGACCGGCATCCCGCACTCGGTCATCATCGACAAGCAGGGCGTCATCCGGCATGTGCAGGTCGGCTTCGGCGGGGCGGCGCAGGCCGAGAAGCAGCTCCGCGAGGAGCTCGATGAGCTGATCGCGGAGTAGCACGCGGGGTAGTCCTCCCGGCGCCGTAGTCGCCTGGGTGCCGTGGTCTGAGCGAGCTTCGAGCGAAGGCCACGCGGTTGCGCAACCGCGTGGCCTTCACTGCGCTGCGCTCCGCTCAGACC
>CAYJPX010000071.1:0-17780 GCA_964372195.1 uncultured Phycisphaeraceae bacterium | reverse complement strand
AGCGTGCACCGTTCCGCACGCCGTGCATGCTGGGAGCCCGCACCACAACTTCACCCCGCGCAGTCGTCAACGGGGTGGCGTGAACCCGAGCTCACGCAGAGGGCCGGGGCGGAGGGAAGCGTCGCCACCAGGCGGTTGAACCCGCTAGTGTCATACGCCAGACCTTGAGTGTCGTCGCGGGGGATCACAAGCCCGGCAAGGTCACCGACGCCACCGGCCCGCTGACACTCATGGGTGGTCCCGTCTGCCCCCGCTGCCCCATCGACGCCATCGGTTTCAGTCCCATCCCAACCGAGAAACACACCGTCATATTCCTCGCCATCGGTGCCGAGGACACCAATCCGAGGGCCCGACTAGTCGCGCTCAAAGCCCACGGCCACCGCTCTCCTGGCGATACCTGCGGTGGTCGTGCCGCCCCGATCCGGACCCCCGCTCGCGCTGCTCGCCCCGAGGAACAAGGTGAAGATGTTCTCCTCGGTGCCGCGCGGGAGGACGGGGAGCGCGTCGGAACTCGCCCCTGCGACAAGGAAAATCTCGCCCGCGACGGGCCGCGTCTGCTCGGCGAACCGCTCACCGAAGGTCACACCGGAGGGGTTCAGGACCGAGTCGTACGCCATGATGTGTAGCAACGACTCGAACCGCTGGGATCCTAAGACAGTCTGCGTTCCGGTCGGCGCCAAGTTCACCGGGTCGGCCAACGCCACCGATGCCGCGGCGCAGACCGCGAGCGCCACAAGGGACTTCATACCATCGCTCCTCATGCACAGACGGGAGGCGAACACCCCCACCATCCCGTCACCCCGGCACCCCACACGATGGGACCACCCCCCGGAGTTGGAAGTAGCCTACCCGCCCACCGCAGTCGTGGGAACCCCCTAAGGAGATTTCCCTCAACAGTTTCACCGAACGCTCCCGATCAGACGACACCTACGCCAAGCAAGGAAAGATCCGAACGAGTCTCGCAACATGAGGATCATTTACTCCGCTTTGCCCTCGCCGTCGTCCCAGAGTCGTCGTGAGGGCCCGTCTGGCTCCACGATTTGATTGTGGCCCGCCCCCCCCCGCCCACCGCGACGCCGTCGCAAGAGCGCCCCACTTGCATCGGACCGCGACCCAGTCGAGCGGGACCGCCCCCTAACAAACTCGGCTGTGCTGCGCCGACCGCGTGCGGCGACGCGGGGTGACCTCGCCTCTGCGCGACCAGGTCCGAGCGCTCGGACCCTCGCCCCGGCTCGCCCGCTGCGCGCGTCTCCCGCCGCTTGCTCTCCACCCGGCCCCCGTCAGCCTGGCCCCCGCCTCCACCCCGGTACCGCCGCCTAAAATACAGACTCACCCGTAGGGAATCCCGATCCGCGCCCGAATCCTGACCTCGGTCCGACCCGCCCAGCCCACAGGTGCCGCCGTGAACCACCAGCTCCTCCTCGGCGACGAAGCCGCCGCCCACGCCGCCCTCGACGCTGGGATCGGGGGCGTGTTCTCCTACCCGGGCACACCCGCGACCGAGATCTTCGAGTGCGTCGAGGAGCAGGCCGACCGGCGTCGGCTCGCGGTCTCCGCCCTGTGGTCGGCCAACGAGAAGGTCGCCTACGAGGAGGCGTTGGGCATGTCCTACGCCGGACGCCGGGCCCTGGTCGCGATGAAGCATGTGGGCCTGAATGTCGCGGCCGACCCCTTCATGAGTTCGGCCATCACCGGCGTCAACGCCGGGCTCGTGGTGGTCGTCGCCGACGACCCGGGCATGCACTCCTCCCAGAACGAGCAGGACACCCGCCACTTCCAGGAGTTCGCCCAGCTCCCGCTCTTTGAGCCCTCCAACCAGCAGCAGACCTACGACCATGTGCTCGAGGCCTTCGACTACTCCGAGCGGGTCGGGCTGCCCGTCATGGTGCGGCTCGTCACCCGCCTGGCCCACAGCCGCGCCAATGTCTCCCTCCACGCCCGCGACACGGCCCCCCACCGCGACCGCGCCGACTACCCCCGCCCCGAACCCAACGACTGGGTGCTCGTCCCCAGCAACGCCAAACGCCGCTACCGACACCTGCTCAGCCTCCAAGCGCAACTGCTCCGGGATGCCGAGGAGTCGCCCCACAACCGCCTGCGCCTCGCGGGCAAGCGCGGCATCATCGCCACGGGCATCGCCCACAACTATGTCGCCGAGGCCCTCGACGCCAACGACGACGACTCGCTGCTCCACATCACCCGCTACCCCATCCCGACGGCGCTCATCCGCCAACTCGTCGACCACTGCACCGAGATCCTCGTCGTCGAGGAGGGCTACCCCTTCGTCGAGCGCCGCCTCAACGGCCTGCTCGGCGTGCCGGGCAAGGCGATCCGCGGCAAGCTCACCGGCGACCTCCCCCCCGACGGCGAGCTCTCGCCCGACGCGGTCGCCGCGGCCCTCGGCGTGCCCTACCAGTCGGTCCTCCCGCCGCTGGCCGACCTGGCCGCCCGCCCGCCGCAGCTCTGCAAGGGCTGCCCGCACGCCGACAGCTTCCGCGCGATGGTCGAGGCCGCCAGCGTCTACCCCGACCCCTACATGCTCAGCGATATCGGCTGCTACGCGCTGGGCGTCGCGCCCCCCTTCCGCGCGGTCCACTCGTGCGTCGACATGGGGGCCTCGATCGCCATGGCCCACGGCGCGGCCCAGGCCGGCGCGCACCCGGTCCTCTGCACCATCGGCGACTCGACCTTCGCCCACTCGGGCATGACGCCCCTCCTCGGCGCCGCCCGCGCCGACGCCAACATGACCGTGCTCGTCCTCGACAACTCCACCGTCGGCATGACCGGCGCCCAGGACACCATGGCCAGCGGCGAATCGCTGCTCGAGATCATCCGCGCCCTGGGCGTCCACCCCGACCACCTCCATGTCATCGAACCGCTCCCCAAGAACCACGCCGAGAATGTCGCCCTCATCCGCCGCGAGATCGAGCACCGCGGCCTCAGCGTCATCGTCCCCCAGCGCGCCTGCATCCATGTCAAACGCAAGGGCAAAGACCAAACCGCCTCCTGCCCCGCCCCCTGCACCGCCACCCTCACCATCGGGGCTCGCCCCAAGCACTGACCACCGCCCACCGACAGAGGCCCTCCATGCACCACAACATCATCCTCGCCGGCGTCGGAGGCCAGGGCATCCTCACTATCGCCAAAGCCATCTCCACCGCCGCACTCGCCCGCGGCTGGCACATCAAGCAGGCCGAGGTCCACGGCATGAGCCAACGCGGCGGGGCGGTGCAGGCCCACCTCCGGATCGCCGATGAGCCGCTCTTCTCCGACCTCATCCCCGTGGGCAAGGCCGACCTCCTCATCGCCACCGAGCCGCTCGAGAGCCTGCGCTACATCCACATGCTCTCGCCCGACGCGACCGTCATCACCGCCACCAACGCGGTGCTCAATATCGGCAACTACCCGGCCGTCGAGCAGATCATCGACCAGGTCACGGCCCTGCCGAACCATGTCGTGATCGACGCCGACCGCCTCGGCCGGGCCGCCGGGTCGGGGCGTGCGGGCAATATCGCCCTGCTCGGCGCCGCCTCGCTCTTCCTCCCACTCGACGAGGAAGAGCTCGACCGGGCCCTGGCCGAGATGTTCGCCGCCAAGGGCGACAAGCTCGTCGAGGTCAACCAGCGGGCCATGCGACTCGGCAAGCACGCCGCGGCGGCCTACCTCCAAGGCCTCGAGCGCGGCGGCGCTTCCCGCGAGGTCCGACACTGGATCGACACACTCGACCCCGAGCAGCTCGCCGCCGCCGCCCAACCCGACAGCCCGGGCTTCGAGGTCCAGAGCGCCGAGGACCGCCTCTCCGGCGCCGAGGCTCACGCGGTCGAACGCCTGCTCACGGAGGTCTACGAGGAGGGACGCCGCCAACTCCACGAGCACGAGGTCTACCAGATCATCCAGCTCGTCGGCGCCATCTCGCCGCCGCACCATGTCTTCCTCACCACCGACGACCTCATCTCCGAAGAGGCCCTCCACCGCTTCCCCTCCGACCAGGTCGTCCTCAAAATCGTCTCGCCCGATGTCGTCCACAAGTCCGACGCCAAGGGGCTGGTCTTCTGCCCAAAGCACTACCCCACCGTCAAACGCGAGATCGACAGCCTCATCGCCCTCCACCGCTCGCAGGGCTCGACCGTCCACGGCGTGCTCATCGCCGAGTGCGTCGAGACCGCCGGGCAGGGGCTCGGCGAGGAGCTCTTCGTCGGCATCCGCGCCACCCGCGAGTTCGGGCCCGTCATCGCCGCGGGGCTCGGCGGGGTCGACATGGAGTACCTCGCCCGCGTCATGCAGCCCGGCCGGGCCGTCGCCAAGGCCGTCGCCACAGAGACCACCGCCGAGGCGTTCTTCGATCTGTTCTGCCAGACCGCCGCCTACGACACCATCGCCGGCCGCGCCCGCGGGCACCGCCGCGCGGTCTCCGACGCCGAGCTGCTCCGCTGCTTCCGCGCCTTCATCGCCATCGCCCGCCGATTCTGCGTCGACCGCGGCGAGGTCGGGCCCGATGTCGCCGAGCTCGAGGTCAACCCCTTCGCCTTCCGGCGTCAGCGGCTCGTCCCCCTCGACGGCCGGGGCCGGCTCGCCACCGCCACCGCCCGCCCCGTCGCCCGCCCCATCGAGCAGATCCGCCACATGCTCGAACCCCGTTCCATCGCCGTGGTCGGCGTCTCGGCCCGGGGCGACAGCTTCGGCCGCATCATCCTCCGCAACATCCTCTCCTGCGGCTTCGACCCCGCGAGCCTCCGCATCATCAAGCCCGAGACCGACCAGATCGACTCGGTCCGCTGCGTGCCCTCCATCGCGGCGCTCGATGCGCCCGCCGACCTCCTCGTCGTCGCCGCCGCCGCCGAGCAACTGCCCAAGCTCGTCGAGCAGGCGGTCGATTCCGGGCTCGTCCGCTCGCTCATCGTCATCCCCGGCGGCGTGGGCGAGACCGAGGGCAGCGGCGATATCCTCGCCCAGACCCGCGCGGCCCTCGCCCGCTCGCGCGGCCGCCCCGACGCCGGGCCCGTGCTGCTCGGGCCCAACTGCCTGGGCGTCCAGTCCCGCCCCGGCCGGTACGACACCTTCTTCATCCCCGGCAACAAGCTCGACAAGCGGGCCGACAAGCCCGGACGGCCCGTCGCCCTCATCAGCCAGAGCGGGGCGTTCATCGTCAGCCGCCTCTCCAACCTCCAGACCCTCGACCCGCTGATCACCGTCTCGATCGGCAACCAGGCCGACCTGACCATCGGCGACATGCTCGCCGCCGTCGGCGCTCGCGACGACATCCACACCATCGGCGTCTATGTCGAGGGCTTCACCGACCTCGATGGCCTCGACACCCTCCGCGCCATCCGCCTGGCCACCGACGCCGGCAAGTGCGTGGTCTTCTACAAGGCCGGCCGCACCGAGCAGGGCCGCTCCGCCGCCGCCGGGCACACCGCCTCGGTCGCCGGCGACTACGACATCTGCGAGGCCGGGGCCCTCGGCGCGGGCGCCATGGTCGCCGAGACCTTCACCGAGTTTGAGCAACTCCTCGAGCTCTCCGCCGCCCTGCACGACAAGCCCGTCACCGGCGCCCGCCTGGGCGCGATCTCCAACGCCGGCTTCGAGACCGTCGGCATGGCCGACCGGGTCCGCGGCGCCCGCTACGAGGTCCAGTTCCCCGACCTCTGCGACACCGCCCGCCAGGCACTCGCCGCCGCGCTCGATGCCAACAAGCTCACGGCGCTCGTCAACATCCGCAATCCCCTCGACCTCACCCCGATGGCCGGCGAGCCCGCCTACGAGGCCGCCGCCCGGGCGTTCCTGGCGTGCCCAAACATCGACGCCCTCATCGTCTCCGCCATCCCGCTGACCCCGGCCTTGGCCACCACCGCCGACGAGATCGCCGCTCGCGATTCACTGGCCGACCTCCTGCCCCGCCTGGCCGGCGAGACCACCAAACCCCTCGTCGCCGTGCTCGATTCGGGCGTGACCTACGAGCCGCTGGTCGCCGCGCTCCGAGAGCAGCACATCCCGGTCTTCCGCGCCGCCGACCAGGCCCTCCGCTCGCTGGGCCGCTACCTCACCCACCGAGCAACCCCCCCCTACCCCGGCAGCCCTTGACCCGCACCCTCCCAAAGCGCCGAAGGCCGCACCCGGCGGTGCAGCCCCGTTCGACGAGTGGGCAGGGCCGGACTGAAGAACCCGCTTGGACGGCTCCAAGAACAGGGCTTTCGAGACGGAAGCGTCGCAGAAAACGGCGCGCGTTGCACCACACCCACAGACCCTCGGAGCACGCACAGCCCCGACGACCCGGAGCTCGCACCGATGAGCGCCGAGTGGCGCCGGCGTCCTGAACCGGCGAGGCAGGCGATCTTGGCCATGGACAAGGCAACCGACCCTACCGGGGATTCGGCGGGTGGAACGCGGGCGGCACACGGGGCACCCCCGAGCACGCGGGCCCACCGCTGTTGCCCGGGTTCACCGCGGCGTCGATCTGGACGCGGAACCCCTTGGCGCCGTAGCGGAAGCTTTCGAACTCGATCCGGGAGACAACCCCCTGCGAGATAGAGAGCGTGTCCCCCCCTCTCGGATACGCGTAGACAGTCGCCTGGTCTCGCGCCGACGGGAGCCCCTCGTGGAACTTCACGGGCGGGTGGTTCTCGAAGAAGCCGGGCTCATCGACCGCCAGCACGGCGACATCCATATCGCGGAGGATGGAGACCACGCGGGCGGGCACACGCCGACGCAGCTGCGAAGATTCGATCAGCACCTCGCTGGCGTAGGCCACGACATGCCCACAGGTGAGCATCCGCTCTCCATCGATAACCAGCCCTGTGCCTGTGGTCTCCGCCGGTCTGCCCGGGGCCTACGGGAGCATCGGGTTGGGAGACCGCACGCTCGAGTAGATCTTCACGACCGACGCCTCGACGCCCTCGCCCGGCTGGCGCGCGCAGGCGCACGGGAGCGGGCCGACCAACGGAGCGCAAAGAACGACCAGGGTCAGGAGCAGGTGCGGCACAGCGAGACCTCCTTGGAGCTCCCGACTCTCGCCGGGCGAGATGCTGTTGGCATGGTGGATCCCGTGTGAGCCGGATTCCCACAGGGTGTGATCGGGCAATCACCCGTCGTCGCGTCGGGTCATGGGAGGATCATCGGATCCACACAGAACTCTTCCAGGCTTGAGACGAACACCGCGTCGAATGTGACGAGCACGAACACCACGAAGAGCGTGAACCTGATCGTCTCCATGTTGGACATGGTTGTCGGGAGGAAGCGCGGGAACCAGTTGTCTCGGATCCGCGTGCCGTGGACCAGATGATCGATACGGGCGTGGAGGCTGCGCTTGTCCGCCATCCGGATCGTCGCGAACCCCGGCCCGAAGGGCAGCAGCGAACGCACGGCGAACCTGACGAGAAGCTCGGCGTACCGCTCGGGGAACCGGCACTCGTAGGACACGATCTGGTCGCACACCATCTCCCGCAGCACCCGCAGACGGCTCGCCACCATCCAGTAGAGCGGGTTCCACCACAGCAACGCGCCCATCACCTGGACCATGAGCTCGGCGAGACAGTCCTTCCGGCGCACATGGGCGAACTCATGGGTCAGCACGAACCGGAGCTCCTGCTCATCCGCATCGAGCGTCGAGTCCGGGAGCAGCACAACCGGATTCGTAGCGCCGGTTGTCAGAGGTGATGTGCACCGCCGTGAGAAGACCACCCGGGGAGTTGAGTACAGGCCGAGCTGTCTTGCGCACTCACGGATCAGCCTGTGGACTGCCTCGCCGGGCTCGACCGAGTTCGAGGGCGCCCGGAGCCGGGCAATCGCCGCCATGCCGATCGCCAACCTCGCGATGAGCACCAGGAGACCGCAGCCCCACGCCATCCCGAGCCCCACGAGCAGCCCGTCCGGGGTAACCACATCACCGGTCCAAGGGACACCGAGCAACGCGCGGAGCACAATGCCCGCGAGGAACACCGTTCCGACTCCCCCCAGGCATAGGAGCAGCACGAAGTGCCGATCGGCGGCCGGCTCGCCCGGGCTGGTGCGGACCGCGATGTAGGCGCTGGCCAGCATCCCCGTGATAAAGAGCAGCCCGATCAGGTTGGGGAGCATCGCCTGGAGAATGTCGATCACCTCGGTGTAGTTCATTGCTTGTCCCCCTCTCGCAGGGCAAGGAGCCTCCGAATCTCGGCCAGCTCGGCCTCCGAGGGCTTGGCTTTCGGATCAGACAGATGGACCGCCAACGCCGAGGCCAGCGAGCCCCGGTGGAAAATGTCCAGAACACGCTGGAGCGCCAGCCGAGCCGCCCGGTCCCGGCGGAGTGCCGGGCGGTAGATCGCCGCCCGGCCGACAAAGGTCTTGCGCAGAAGCCCCTTGCCGGCGAGAAGGCCGAGCATTGTGCGCACCGCATTGGCCGACGGCGGGTCCGGCAGTTGGTCTCGGATCTCGTTGACGCTCGCCCGCCCGAGACGATAGACGGCGTCCATGATCTGCCGCTCGCGCATGCTCAGCTCGTCGTCGTGAATGGGTGACACCGCGAGCGCTCTCCTCTGGCCGCTGCCTGGAACCGCCAAATATATGGCGGTTCTGCCGGTTTGCAACCCCCATCATCTCCGATTCTAGATTATTCTGTCCCCTTCCCCACAAACATGATGTTTGTTCGGCTTGTGAGCGGCACGGCATCCGCTCATGGCTCGACTGGGGTCGGTAGGCAAGGGCGCGCCTGAAAACCCGGCCGCCCGCGTCAACATCCAGTCCCAGCCCCCACTACGCCTCGTCGAGATCATCCAGCAGCGTCGCGGCGTAAGCGCAGCCCGCCGCCTCGAAGTACATGTTGCCGTTGAAGAAGCTCGCCTTGCGTGTGCCGTCAGGGTGCACGAAGTGGGCCTGGCCGAAGGGACCCTCGTGCGTGAGTCGCTCGATCCGGGCCAGCCAGGCAAGGGCTTCCTCGGCATGCCCGAATCGGGCGAGCACCGACGCGGCGTACGCCGGCCACCCGTCGTAGGCGCCCGTGGCCTGGTGATCGGCGCGGAAGCTCTGGAAGGATGGCAGCTCGCGGGTCAGTGCGTTGGGGTCCCGCGGCGACAGCGCGTAGACCCAGTCCTCGGTCATGAGCTCCTCGCGGAAGAACCGCAGCATGGCCGACCGCATCGCTTCGGAGAGATCACCCCCCATGGCCCTCCCGACATACAGGAAGTCCAGGATCGTGCGCACAACCCGCCGGGAGCCGTCGGGCTGCACGCACGCGAACGCCCCGCCCGCAAACAGCCCGAGAACCCGCGACGCCAACGCGTCGCCGGCCCGGGCGTACCCGGCCTCGCCCGTGAGATCCGCGAGGAAGCGCAGCCCCGCGACATTGAGCGCGTTGAACGACGCGATCGTGTGCTCGTAGGTGCTTACGCACTCCAGGATGTGCTGGTGGTGCCCGTAGTCCGTCAGCTCGGGCCTGGCGCAGGTACGGAGGTAGTCGAGGTTCTCCATCGCCCAGGCCCGGTCCCCGGTGATGCGCACATAGTCGCTCACGCACGAGAGGAACGCCCCCGCGTTGATCCCGTACCCCATCCCCGCCCCGCGCCCGCTCACCATCTCCACGCCCCAGTGGCTGTGGAGGTCGACACGCATGAACGCCTCCATCTGCTCCCGCAGCACCTCCGGATCGAGCCTCGCGAGCACCGGGGCCTGGAACGCGAGCTCCCACAGGAAGCTCGTGGTCGGGGCGCCCTCCGGGCCGCCGATGACATACGCACGCCGCAGCGGCCTGGGCTCCTCGTTCCAGATGCACTGCCCGCCGGTCGCCACGCCCGCGCGGGCCGACAGCTCGGGGAGGACACGGCGTGTCATCAGCAGCGTGAGGACGGACATGTCGTAGAGCCGTTCCAGGTCGCCGCGACGCGCCGGGAGGTGTCCCGAGAATTCGCTGTTCCCGGGCGTGAACGCCGCCCGCCAGGTCCCTTCCCACTCCTCGCGGCCCGACTCCCAGGCCCGATCCAAGTCCAGCGACCCGCAGGGCTCGCAGCCCTGCAGGGCGTACCAGGCCACCTCGTCGCCCGCCGCGACATCGAGCGTCGCGATGCCCACCCGTCCCCGCTCGACGGGGCTCTCGCCATCGCGCCACGCGCACAGGTCGGCATAGACCTCGAGCCTGCCCGGGACCACAAACTCAGCACGCCCGAAGGTCTTGGTGTCTTCGATGACAAACCGATCATCCCGCTGCACCACATTGAGCATCGGCACATCCTCCGGCGGCAGGTTCCAGTAGTCGGTGAACCGCCAGACCCGCGGCAGCCCGCCGAACACCAGGTGCACCCGCATGGCGCGGTCGAAGCGGAGGCGTTCCATCACCCCGGGCCTGCCCGCCGGCATCCGCACCACGCTGGCGATCCCCTCGGCCCGACGCTCGATCTCGTAGGCCTTCCACCGGTACTCGACGGTGCGCGGGGCGCGGCGGATCACGCCCCCCTCCGAGACAAAGAGCAGGGCGGTCGGCGTGGCCATCCCCGTGGGGGCGCAGGTCCAGTTCTGGACCCCCGACACATCCCAGGCGGCCTGCACCATGCCCCTCGGACTCGTGATCGCGGGCAGGCTGAAGTCCTCTTCTCGCCCCGGACGAAGCCAGTCACTGGCCAGTTGGTCGAGAGTGAGCATGCAGGGCCTCGCGCACGAAGGAACCGGTTGAGCCTCTGATCGTACCGCCGATCCGGGGCCGCCCCTACCTCGCCTCAACCACGACCGGCATCTCGACCTCGGCCCCGTCTCGGAGGACGACGGCGACCACCCGCTGGCCGGGGCTCAGCGTGGCAAGGTACTGCGAGAACGCCCGCAGATCGGCGAGGGTCGTGCCATCGACCCGCACGAGCACATCACCCGCGAGCATCCCGGCGAGCTCGGCCGGCGAGCCCGCGACCACCGACTCGACCTTGACCCCCGGCCCGGCGAAGTCGAACTGGGGCACGGTGCCGAACGACACCCGCCGACCACCCTCGGCCGCTCCACGCTCCCCGGCCGGCGCAGCGGCAACCCCTTCGATGCGCACACTCATCGGCTCCTCGCGCTCCAGCAGGTACGCCAGGGCCTCCTTCACAAAGGTCGCGACCTTGACCAGGCCCCCGTCGTCGATCTTGTCGGGCGTGTCGGACGGCCGGTGGTAGTCGCCGTGCGCGCCGGTGAAGAACTGCACCGCCGGCACCCCGGCATCGATAAAGCTGTCCTGGTCCGAGCCCCCAACGCGAGCGGCGACATTGCGGCTCTTGATCCCCGTCACAAAGCCCACGCCGCGGAAGATGTGCTGCCACTCGTCGGCCGTCCCGGTGGCGTGGATCGCGATCTCGCCATCGCCCAGCCGACCGACGGTGTCCATGTTGATGACGCCGCGGATGCCCGCCACGGGGAACCGGGGGTGCTCGACATAGTGCTTCGACCCCCGCAGACCCGCCTCCTCGCCGGAGAACGCCGCGAACACCAGATTGCGCGAGCCGCCGCCCTCGGACGCGAGGTTGCGGGCGAGCTCAAGGAGGACCGAGACCCCGCTGGCGTTGTCATCGGCGCCCGGGTGTACTCGTCCCTCGTCGCCGGCATGCACATCGGGCCAGCCGAGCCCGAGGTGGTCATAGTGGGCGCTCAGCACGACCGACTGGTCCCCCCAGTCGCCCCGCGAACCGGGGAGGATGCCGATCACATTCCTGGCCTCGACCGAGCGGCCATCCGGCCCCTCGGCCACCGTGAACCGCTGGAACCACCCCCCGTCGTCGCCCCCCGGCTGGAGCCCCGCGGCCGCGAACTGCTCGGCGATGTACTCGGCCGCCTCGTCCAGCTCGGGGCTGCCCAGCCCACGCCCGCGCCGCTCCGGGGCCGCGAGCCACTCGACATGGTCGCGCAGCGCTCGCTGCGAAAACACCGGCGGCAGTTCGGCGAGCGCCGCACGCGCCTCGGGCGCGATCGACGCCGCGCCGCCTTCGACGAACTCCACCACGAGCGGGGAGTCCGTCGCCTCCCACTGCCCCTTCACGGTGTTGGTCGGCTCGTCACCCTCGAAGGCGAGGTACGAGTACTTGCCGTAGTGCGGCAGCTTCCGCCCCATCCCAGCGAACGCGGCGCCCGGCGCCACAGAGATCCACCCGATCGCCTTCTCGGCGTTCTCCGGATTCCGCCGGAGAACCACGATCGAGCGGTCCCGTGCCGACACCTGGTCCCCGCCCAGCGTCACCGCCTCGACGGGCCGGGCGGGGTCAACCCCCGTGTCGAACGCGAGGAGCCCGGCGGCGAAGCGGTTCGTGCGTCCGAGGACCCACACCGCGCGGTCGCTCGGGAGCGCCTGGATCTCCGTGTCGCTCACGAACTCGATCTCGTGGTCGTCGGTCCGCCAGCCCTCGACCAGCCCGCGGTAGGGACCCGCCTCCTCCGCGGTGGGAAGCACCGCCAGGACCCGCGGCTCGCCAAAGACCTGCCCGATGGAGGCCGGCGTCTCGTGCGGATCAAGCAGGCGGAACACATCGAACGACGGGTCCACCCGCAGGGCGGTCGGCCGCGCATCGAGGGTGAGCGTGAAGGGAGCGGTCTTGCGCTCCATCTCGACCACGAACGACTGCCGGCCCCCCTCGGTCGCGACGATCACGGGCACCGCCAACGAGAAGGGCGCACCGGCCTGCACCTGCTCGATCGAGCCGGTGACGGTGTACGCCCCTCCGCCCGCCGCCGAGTCCCCAACGCGCACATCCCGCACGACAAGGCTCGGCGCCCCGCTCCGCCCGACCCACTGCTCGAAGAAGCCCGACAGGTCCTCGCCGGTGATCGACTCGAAGCTCGCCCGGATGTCATCAAAGCCCGCCCGCGATCCGCGCTGCTTCCGGTAGAAGTCCGCCAGCGCCGCCCGGAACGCATCGTCGCCGACGCGCAGCCGCAGCATGTGGTCCATCATCAGCGACTTGCCGTAGCCGACCGCCTCGGTGGCGGCGCTGTGCCGGTTGCGGAACTCCACCAGCGGGAAGTCCCGCCCCTCCTTGACATAGTCGCGGTACTTCTGCAGCGTGCTCCGCCGGTACTCGGCCCCGGCCCCCTGCTGCTCCTGGATCAGGTGGTCCGCCATGTAGGCGGTCAACCCCTCGCACCAGTTGCCGGACCCGTAATCCACGAACACCGAGTTGCCCCACCAGTTGTGCAGGATCTCGTGCGGGTACGAGGAGTGGAGGATGAAGGGCATCCGGACGACCTGCTCGCCGAGCAGGGTGAACGAGGGCATGCCGTAGCCGGTCTCCCAGAAGTTCTCGACCAGCGCGAACTTCCCGTAGGGATAGGGCCCGATGAGCTGGCGGTACATCTCGAGGTACCGCGCGGTCGCGTCGAGGTACTTGCGGGCCAGGGCCTCGTCCCAGTCGTGGAGGTAGACGAGCACCTCCACCGCGCCCGCCATCTCGCGCTCGACCCGCAGCGGCCCCCCCACGAGGTACACCTGCTCGACCTCCGAGCCCGAGTCCCACCGGGCGATGCGCGTGCCGCCCGGACCCGCCCCCGCGTCCGAGCTCCCGTTCCCCTGGCTGATCACATGCCAGCCACCCGGGCCCTCGACCTCGAGGGTGAAGCGGATCATCCCGTCGCCGAAGCTCGCGACCCACGCGCTGCCGGCGTCGAGGTAGACACCCTCCGGCCCGAGGATGCCCCGCGTCTCGCGGAAGCCCCGCGCGTACTCCTCCTTCTGGTCCGAGAGCCCGAAGTCGATATCGCCCTCGTAGCTCAGGTGGAGCACCCCATCCGGCGCGGGCGCAGCGAGCGCGTAGCGCACGGTCCCCTCGGCGTCGTCACCCGAGCCGAGCTTCGTGACCGTCGGCTCGCTGCTCGTGATGCTCAGCGCGCTGCTCAGGCTGAACTCTGCCCCGGCCCCGCGCGCCGCGGGCGGCAGGGAGATCACATCGCTGACGGCGAGGTGTTGTGTTGCCGGATCAATCGCCACGCGCAGCTCGTGCCCGACCGTGCCGATCTCCTCGCCGGCGCTCGCCACGCCGATGGGCAACTCCCCGCCCCCGAGGCCCGGGAGCCACTGGATCGTCATCCGGTTCGAGAGCGCGCGGGTCTGATGCTCCAGGGTGCGCATCATCCCCGGGTCGGCGCAGAACACCGCGGGCACGATGAGCACATTCTTGCGGTTCTCCCCCTCGAGCTTGGCGAGCATGGCCGGCAGCGACCGCTCGCCCGCCCCCGGGTCGGCCATCGCGATGCGCAGCCGGTGGAACCGGCTCGCCTTGTTGAGCGGGTCGTTCTCCTCGAGCGCGAACCACGCCTTCACATCCGCGCTGGGCAACCCCTCGGGAAGCACGAGCACCGTCGTGCCACCGAACGGCCCCGGGCAGCGAGGGAGTGCATCGCCGACGGTCGAGGGGTGCACCACCCCGGCCAGGGCAATCGCGCCCTCTCCGCCCGACACGGCGTCGGGGTCCAGGAGCGTGACCGGCTGCCCCGTCGCGGCCGATGCACGCAGCGCGTACAGACGGGCCCAATGCCGCGCCCGCGGCGTATCCGTCGGGACCGCCATCGTCACCGGAACGCCCACTCCGGCAGCACCCCCCGCGGTCAATCCGAGCGCCGCACGCAGCGCCGCGTCCTCCCTGGCGTCCCGCGCGACCGCGGGATCCACCACCAGATCGAACGATGTCTCGAGCCCCACCTCCCCGTACGCCGCCAGCTCCTCGCTCCACCACGCCTCGTCCGCCGCCGATCCCGAGACCGTCAGCGAAACCACCCGGGATGGCTCCTCGCCCTCGCCGAGCAGCGGGAGCGGGAAGTCCTTGAGCTTGGCGTACTCGCTGGGCTCGAAGGCGATCGCCCGGTGGTCCATCCGTTCGCCCAGCAGGGCGATGGCCGAGACGACCGTCGCGCCCGTCCCCTCGCCCGCGACGCAGACACGCCCCGGATCGATCGGGTAGTGGCGCAGCAGGTACGCCCAGACGCGCTCGGTCGACCCCACCAGCGAGCCGAGGTCCTCGGCCGCCGTGTCGGGCCAGTACCAGCGCCCGCCCTCGCTCAGGTCATCAAAGAGCGCCCTATACGGCGGCTCCAGCACGGCGATCGCCGCCTCGCCCCCGAGGCGGTCCTTCCACAGGTCCATCCCGTCCTGCGACAGCAGCCCCGCGTCGCCCAGCCAGATGAGCAGCGGCACGGGCCTGCCGGCCTCCGCGCCCTCTGGCAGGTGGAAGCGGTAGTCCAGCTCCCGATCGAACGCGACCGAGAAGGTCCCCTCGTTCTCGTCCATCGCCCGCGTCTCGGCCATGACGACAAAGTCCGCGACGGGCTCACCCTCGATGGTCGCGACCGACGGGTTCCGCGTCGAGCGGATGTCCACGGTGAGCACCCGGGCCTCGGGCCGTCGCAGCCGGAGCTGGTGCACCGAACCATCCCAGTAGGCGCTGTGGAACCCGCCGTTGACATGCAGCACCATCGACCCGGGGTGGGCGTCGAGGGCGAGCACACAAGACTCGCCCATCGCGTTGTCCCAGAGCGTCTGCGTCGAGGTCAGACGCTGGTCGTCGGCCGCATCCTGGCGCATCATCGCCAGGTGCCCGCGCACCGCGTTGTCGACCCGCCGCCAGTAGTCCGGGGTGTTCGGGTAGATCTCGGCCGGCGCGTGCCCCCGCTCGTCCGCCGCGAGGGTGTCCAGGACGCCGAGCCCCTCGGTCGCGACCCGCCGCGTGAGCGGCCGCGGGAAGTTCGAGGCGACCACGGGGTAGCCCCCCTCCCGCGCCCGCTCGACCAGCGGCCGGTAGGCGCTGCGGTACTGCCCCCAGGCCCGGGACCGCTCGACAAAGCTCGCCTCGTCGATCTCGCCCGCGAGATAGGTATCGAGCACCGGCTGCACATCGCGCTCGAACATCTCCATCGCCAGCACCACGCCGCCACCCCGCCGCTCCAGCAGCCGCTCGTACACCGCGAGCTCCACCCGGTGCGTGGTCTCGTCGATGTGGCTCTCCCCCAGGAACACCGCGTCCGCACCGGCCAGCCTGTCGAGCATCTCGTCGAAGCTCAGGAGGTCCCCGGTCCGGCCATCGAGCACGCTCACCGCGCGATCGATGGGCGGCGCAGCCCACGGCACCGACGCCCGGCCAACATCCGCCCCAGCACGCGGGGCGGCGCCGACAGGCGACGGCGATGGAGCCCCCGCGCACCCGACCAGAAGTGCAAGACCAACCCCGGATACCAGACGAAGCAGTGACATGCGCGGCTCCTTCGACGCGGGCAACAGACCCTCGGACCGAGACCCGCCCGCGCCAGGGTTTCCCAGACAAACACGGAAGCATACACCCGAGCCGACTCCGTCACCGATCGTCGCGGGCAGCCGGAATACACACCGGCAGGTGCCGCCAGGTCGGCCGCCAGAACACTCGCGGCATGTCAACCCACCGTCCACATCCAAGCCCCGCGAGGCCCTCGCGCCCGTGAGAGCGCGTTTCCACGGGCCCTCGGGTGTGTGTGTAGTGATGTGTTCTTCCACTACGGCTACCACAACACAGAGACGACGCTTATAAATCACTGCGGGGCGGGATGCTGAGGCCTCGCGACGCTGGCCTGCCATGGCAAACCTGATCCAGTCCGAGTGAGAGCCTCTGAGGTACAAAGTACCCAGGAGGTTCTCGATGAAGCGGAAGCGCCACACGCCCCACGAAGTAGCTCGGAAGCTGCGTGAGGCGGAGGTGCTGGAGGGCCAGGGCAGACGCTCGGGCAGGTCTGCCCGAGGCTCGAGCTCAGCGAGCAGACGCTGCGCCGGTGGCGATCTGATGCTCGACAAGCAGACCATCGAGGAGGCGCTTCGGGGACGCCCGCAAGGCACTGCGCACCACAAAGACTGAGCCCGGCGGCGAAGCGCGAGGGGGCCGAGCGTGCCGCACGGACGCTGGCGCTCTCCGAGCGGTGTGTATGCGGACCCGTCGGGCAGCCCCGATCGGCGCAGCGGGACCGGGCCACCAGGCCGGACACCGACCACCCGCTGGTGGCGGTGATGCTGGAACCGGCGAGAACCCACCCGCGGTACGGGTACCGGACGCTCCACGCGCTGCTGAGGGCGACGCCTTCAGGGCGGGGCGTGACCGGGTGCACCGCCTGTGGCGGCTGCACGCCCTGCGTGCGCCGCGGCGGCGGATCAAGCGCCGCAGGCAGGTCATTGGGAGTTTCGGAAAGGAGGGCTTACACGAGATCTTGCGACCGGACGCGGCGTCCCGCACTAAACCCTAATGGGCAGAGCCGGACTTGAACCGGCGACCCTCGCATTTTCAGTGCGATGCTCTACCAACTGAGCTACCTGCCCGAGCACCAACGATGGCGCGCCATACATCGGTCCCCAACGATACCCCACCTCCACACCCCGTCAAGCCAACACCCAATCAAACCGCTCCCCACGCCCGAGAACCCCCCGGGGATGAGCCCGGATCGAGCGGCGGCCGCCGTCCCACCCTCTCGGCCCGCCGCCTACACGCCCCGGCGTTCTTGCTCCCCGAGCAACGCCATGTCCAGCCCCGCCAGCTTCAACCGCAGCATGCCCAATGCCGTCACCGCCGCCCACTCTCGCACCGCCTCTCTCCCGCCGCCGAACATGAACCGGCGGCAGTCCACCGTCCCATCCGCACTCGCACGGCAGATCCACACCATCCCCACCGGCTTTTCCGCCGTCCCCCCATCCGGCCCGGCGATCCCCGTCACCGCCAAGCAGTGATCCACGCCCCTCCTCGTCCTCTGGGGCGGGGCACTCTGGGCCCCCTCTCCCTCAACCCCCCCTCCCCCTCTCCGGGGCGGGGCACTCTGGGCCCCCGCTCCCTGTACCCCCCCTCCAAGCTCCCACAATC
>CAYJPX010000070.1:12728-18080 GCA_964372195.1 uncultured Phycisphaeraceae bacterium | reverse complement strand
TTGACCGCGGCGCCGACGAGGAAGGGCTCGAGGCCGATGTTGACCAGGCGGGTGATGGAGCTTGGGGCGTCGTTGGTGTGGAGGGTGGAGAGGACGAGGTGGCCGGTGAGTGCGGCCTGGATGGCGGTGTGGGCGGTCTCCATGTCGCGGATCTCGCCGAGCATGATGACATCGGGGTCTTGCCTGAGCAGGGCCTTGAGGGCCTTGGCGAAGGTCATGCCGATCTTCTCGTGGGTCTGCGTCTGGGTGACGCCTTCGAGGTGGTACTCGACGGGGTCCTCGACGGTGGAGATGTTGAGTTTGTTCTTGTCGAGCTGCCGGAGTGAGGAGTAGAGGGTGGTGGTCTTTCCCGAGCCGGTGGGGCCGGTGACGAGGACGATGCCGTGGGGGGCGTGGATCTCGTTCCTCCAGATCTCGAGGGTCTGGGGGTCGAACCCGAGGTCTTCGAGCTGGACATTGATGGAGCGCGTATCGAGGATACGCATGACGGTTTTTTCGCCGTAGCCGTTGGGGAGGGTGGAGACGCGGAGGTCGAGCTTGCGTCCCTGGACGGTGCAGCGGATGCGTCCGTCCTGGGGGATGCGTCGCTCCGAGATGTCGAGGTTGGCCATGATCTTGAGTCGGCTGGTGATGGCGGCGGACATGGAGGCGGGGGGGTTCATCATCTCGAAGAGCACGCCATCGATGCGGAAGCGGACCTTGAGCTTTTTCTCCGCGGGCTCGACATGGATGTCGGAGGCGCCCTCCTTGATGGCGTTTTGGATGATGAAGTTGACATAGCGGATGACGGGGCTCTCGCCGGCCTGCTGTTCGAGGTCGACCTCGTTGCCGCTGGTGATCTCGGCGATGGCGACATCGGACTCGGCGACATCTTCGAGGAGGCTGGAGAGGTCGACCTTCTCCTCCTCGGCGCCCTCGCCGATGATCTCGAGTGCGCCGCGGATATCGAACCAGGTGACGATGACGAGCTTGATGCCCGGGACGCCGAGCCGTTGCTTGATCTCGTCGAGGACGAAGACGGCGTCGGGCTTGACCGAGCCGATGACGACGCGGGAGCCCTCGGTGCGGAGGGGGAGCACGCCGTGCTGCTTGCAGAAGTCCGGCCCGATCCGCTGGAGCATGCGGCCGTCGAACCCGCCTTCGAGCCCCTTGTCGAGGTTGACATCTTCGAAGGGGAGCCCGGCGTGCTCGGCGACGACGCGTTGGACGGCGTTCTCGTCGGCGCCGCGTTCGAGGAGGACATCGACCAGGGTGCGTCCGGGGGTCTGCTTGGCGATCTGCTCGGCCTGGGCGGCCATCTCGCGGTCGGCGGCGCCGCGTTGGAGCATGAGCTGGGCGAGCCCCGACTCGGCGGCGTGCTCGTCCTCGGCGTCGAGCGCCTCGAAGACGATCTCCTCGTCGCCGAGCTGCGCGATCGGCGCCTGCGGCGGCGCGGCGACCCCGCGCGCGGGCACGGCGGCGGAAGCGTCGTCGTCGCGTCTGCGCTTGAGGATGTCGTCGATGCGGTGCTTGGCCACCTGCTACCTCGCGCGCTGGGGGATCAGTCGTCGGTCATGGTGAGGGCGAAGGTCTGGTTGTCGGCGGTGAGGGTGACCCGTCGGCCCTCGATGGCGGTGATCGTGAAATGCTCGGCGACGGTCATGCCGACCTTGTAGAGCTTGCCGCTGATCCGGGCCACGGGGACGGTGCCGCCCATGACGCTCTGGAGGGTGAGCTTGGCGAACTCGGTGTCGATCAGCTTCTGGCGGGCCTCGGCGGCGAGTCGGAGGCGTTCGGCCTCGGCCCGGGCGGACAGGTTGGTGTCGACCTGCGGCGCGTCGACCGGCTGGCGGAGGTTGTCGAGCTCGAAGGGGTCCTGGGTGATCTGGTCGGCGGGGACCTGGACGGCGCGGCGGCTGCGCTCGAGGTCGGCGAGCACCTGCTTGGGTGAGAGGCCGGTGGCCGACCCCTCGGGCTTGTAGTCGAGATCGACGCCGGCGAGCGAGACCGCGGGGCCCATGCCGAAGTGCCGCATGGCGAAGATCGCCCCGACGGCGCCGGCGACGAGCAGGACGGCGACCACCGCCTGCCTGGGGCGCTGGCTGGCCTTGGGCATGGCGAAGGACTCTTCGGGGGTGGTCACATCGTGCAGGAGCAGGGGGGACTGCCCTTCCTGGCGCGGGGAATTGGCGTAGGGCGCGTCGTTGGCGGCGTCGGTCTGGCCGGTGGGCTGGTCGTCGAAGTAGGGGTTCATGGGGTTTCGTCCTGGAAGAAGATGCTCAGGGTGAACTCGATGGCGACGACGCCGTCGATCTTGGGGTCGCGGCGGAGGTCGAAGTCGGGGATGCGGGTGATGCGGGGGAGGCGTTCGAGCTTCTGGAGGAAGCGGTAGTAGCCGGTGAAGTTGCCGGTGGTGGTGACGGTGAGGGGCTGCTCCCAGTAGTTGCCGGCCGCGATGGGCTTGCCGCTGGCGAGCGTGGGCGGCGTGAGGCCGGAGCCGACCGCGAGCTCGGAGATCTGGCGGACGATGTTGTCGACCTCCTTGGTGGAGGGCAGGCGGTCCTCGATCTCGGCGATGCGGTCGGAGATCTCCAGGTTGGCCTCGGCGAGGTTGTCGTTGCGGGCGGTCTCGAGGCGGAGGGAATCGAGCACCTCCTGCTTGTGGGAGATCTCCTGCATGGCGGCGGCGATGTCCTTGTTCTGCGGGGCGAAGACGAGGGCGTAGCTGGCGACGGGGATCGCGAGCACGAGGGCGAGCACCGCCGATTCACGGGGGCCGAGTTTCATTGGTTGTCCTCCGCGGGGGTGGCGGTGGCGAGGTCGAGGTCGAACTCCTCGGCCTGGTCGACCTTGCGGGCGTCGGCGTTCTGGGGCAGCTGGGCGACGATCTCGAAGCGGCGCAGGTCGAGGTCTTCGAGGCGGGTCTCCTCGATGAAGGCCAGCTCCACCTTCTCGAGCAGCGGGGAGTCCTGCAGCTTGCGGAGGTAGTCGGCGATCATGTTGTTCGTCGGCGCGACGCCGGTGATCGTCAGGGTGTACTCAAAGGAGGGGGGCAGGACCACGGGCTTGGCGGGTTCCTGGGCGGGCTTGCCCTTGCTCTTGCTGCCGGCCTTGGCCTTGGCGGCGTCCTGGGCGGCGGCGGCGGGCGGGGCCTGCTTGGCCCGCTTGCTCACGAGCTTGGCCTGGAGGAGCGTGGCGTCCTCGGGCAGGCTGGTGACCAGCTCGGCGAGGAGCACGGAGCGGGGGGCGGTCTCGAGCAGGCCGGTGGTGATGCGGGCCTTGGAGAGCATCTCCTCGCGCTGGGCCTCGAGCTGCTTGAGCAGTTCGAGCTTGGCCGATTCGGCCTGGTACTCTCCGGCGATGGCCTGCTGCTGACGCCGGACGGTGGACCACCGGCTGTTGGTCACGAGGAAGGCCCCGACCACGCCGAGCATCACGACGACGAAGAGGCTGACGGTGATGGCGACGAAGCGCACCTCCTGCTTGCCCCGGACATAGTCGGTGGGCAGGAAGCTGCTGTTGACGCCGGCATCATCGGTCTGCCAGGGGATCTTGCTCATGGGCGATGCTCCTGGGCGGTCTGGTTCAGAGATCGGTCGGGCACTGGCAGAGCCCGACGGGGACGGTCCAGCCCGGCTGGGGCTGGGTGGTGTCGAGGCCGATCGTCTTCTCGGCGCCGGACTTGGCGAGGCGGGCGAAGGGGTCGGCGACCTTGGCGGGCAGGCGGAGGCTCTTGGCGATGTGCTGGCAGAGGCTGCGGTGGCGCGCCTCGCCGCCGACAAAGACGACGCTGCCGACGCGGCGGTCGGGGAACATGCTGTCGTGGTAGCGCAGGCACATGTTGGTTTCGTCGGTGAGGATCTCGAGCGGCTCGCCCAGCGAGGCGCCGGACCGGCCCGGCGACGCGGGCGGCGTGCCCGGCGCGGCGGCCGTGTTCGGGTGTGTTCCGGCGTGGGCGTGGGCGGGCGTCTGCAGGGCGCTCTGGCGCGGGCCGAGGTCGTCCATCGCGAGCCGGCTGACCCGGGCCTGGTGCGTCGAGCAGCCGAGTTCGGCGGCGAGGCACTTGTCGAAGGAGAAGCCGCCGACGGCGATCGTGCGTGCGAAGACCAGGCCGGCGCCGTGCCCGATGAGCACCCGCGTCTGCCCGGCCCCGAGGTCGAGGTAGAGGGTGGCGGCGCTGTTGTCGGGCTCGCGGCGGCTGACGGCGTCGAAGGCGCAGAGGGCCGCCTCGAACTCCGAGTGCATGCCGACGGGTTCGAGCTTGGCGCCGCGGATGGCCTTCATCAGTTTGTCGACGATTTCGCGGCCGGTGGCCAGGCAGATGTACTCGCTCTTGGCGTTGCCCCCGGGCACCTCGATGAGGCGTCGGACGAGGGTGGTGGCGTCGCGGCCGAGCTGCTCGGTGAGCATGGAGTCGGCGAGGATGTCCGGGGTGAGGCCCTCGGTCTTGGGGAGCTGGGCGTGCTTGCAGAAGGTGAGCGGGGCGGGGATGGCGCAGACCGCGCGCTTGCCGCGGAGGGGGAGCGCCCCGACCAGCTTGGGCAGGGCGTCGATCTGGAAGGCCAGGCGTTGTTTGATGTTGCCGCGGATCTCTTCGGGGGTCTCGATGCAGCCGGCGGCGACCAGGGCGGGCGGGTCGTCGCCGGTGACCTGCAGCACCTTGAGTGAGGCCGAGCCGAAGTCGATGGCGATCGGCGCGCCGCTGGCGCGTTGGATCGCCTCCTTGCTCGCACGCTTGAGATTCAGCAATCCCATACCTCGGCCACCCCTCCTACGGCGTGTGTGCGCCGATTCCCGGGTTCGTCGGATGGGTCATCGGCGGGTGGTCGGGATGGGTTGAGGGCCGCCGGAGACAGCGGGCGACGGGCAGACCGCCCAGGTCGCCCAGCCAGACGCGCCGCCCCGGCGCGGGCTGGCGCCCAGCCGATGCAGGCCGCAGAGGCCGCTCAGAACGACCGGGCGAGCCGGGCAAGGACCGAGAACGCGAGGTCGAGGTTCCACCGCTGGCGGTCTCGGTCACCGGTCAGGTTGCTGACAACCCGGAGGCAGGCGAAGGGCACGCCCAGCCGGGCGGCGACCAGGCCGACCGCGGCGCTCTCCATGTCCTCCACCAGCGCACCGTTGGACCGGCGGGCGATCTCAGCGGCGTGGGAGTCGGCGCCCGAGCAAGTCGAGACGGTGGCCACGCCGCCGATGCGGTCGGCCAGGGGCGAGAGGGCTCGGCGCCACGCCGGGTCGGTCGGGAAGGACTCCCCCAGGTGCTCGACCGCCGGGAAACCCAGGTCGGCCTGGGTGAGGAAACGGTCCGGGAGGGCCAGGCCGTCGTCGGCGAGACGGCAGGCGTCGGCGAGGATCACGCTGCCGACCGGGGGG
>CAYJPX010000070.1:12399-12718 GCA_964372195.1 uncultured Phycisphaeraceae bacterium | reverse complement strand
GGGGCTGGGGGGGGGGTGCATACGGCGGCGGACGGGGGGGGGGGGGGTGGAGTCCTGGCTTGGGAGGGCCCCGGCGAGGCCGAGGCTGAGCACCCCCGCGTGGCGGGGGAGCAGGGTCCGGGCCACGGCGCCGGCGGCGTTGGCCTTGCCCACGCCGGTGAGGAGCAGGTCCAGGCGTTCGGAGAGCACGAATGGCCGCCAGGGGTCGGGGACGGGGGTCTCGGCCAACCCCAGGGCGTCGAGCACGGCCCGGGCCTCTCGGGGCGCGGCGATCGCCAGCAGACAGGGGCCGTGGGCGAGGACTGGGTCGAGCAGGTGG
>CAYJPX010000070.1:0-12389 GCA_964372195.1 uncultured Phycisphaeraceae bacterium | reverse complement strand
CCCCTAGCATGAGGATCGTTATACCGCACCGTATGGCACGCCGAGACCGCAAACCCCGACCCGCCAAGGCCCGGCGTCGCCGTCGTCGGTGGGTGGTGCTGGCGCTGCTGGTGCTGCTGGGGGTGCTGCTGCTGCCGGTGGTGCTGACGCGGTCGGTGGTGGTCAAGGCGGTGCTGCTGCCCCGGCTCGAGTCGCACCTCGGGGCGCGGGTGACGGCGGACCGGCTGGTGCTGGAGGCCGATGCCCGGCTGATTGCCACGGGTGTGGAGGTGCGTCTGCCGGGGATGGACGGCCCGGCGGGGGAGCTGCTGACCGCGGACCGGGTCGAGATTGTGAGCAGTTGGGGGGCTCTGTTGTCCGGGTCGGCGGCGATCAAGGAGCTGGTGCTGACCAAGCCCCGGCTGCGGGTGAGCCGGGACACCGAGAGCGGGTCGATCAACCTGGCCGAGCTGACCGTGCCCTCGTTGGAGGGCGGTGGGGGTGGCGGGGGTGCTGGGGGTGGTGGGAGCGGGGCCGCTCCGCCGCGGGTGGTGGTCCGGGATGGGGTGGTCGAGCTCGGCGAGCACACGGGGGGTGCGTATTCGCTGCTGCGTTCGCTGCGGGTCGAGGGTTCGGCGAAGCCGACGGCGGCGGAGGGGGCCGGGTATGAGTTGTCGTTTACGGAGGGCGCGGTGTCCGACCCGGAGGGGCGGGGGCTGGGGCTGACGGGGCTGGTGACGCCCGAGGGGATCACGATGACGCTCGACGGGCTGGAGTTCGGGCAGTGGCAGCCCGAGCACATCCCGGCGCAGTTCCGCGAGGTCTTCGAGCTGATGCGGATCCAGGGCGGGATCCCCAGGGCCGCGATGCGGGTGGGGGCGGACGGCTCGGCGAGCGGCGTGGTGGAGCTCGATGGGGTGTCGCTGAACCTGCCGTTCGATGCCGAGGGGCGGGCGGCCGATCCGGCGAACCTGGTCCGATTGCGGGAGGTGACCGGGCGGGTGGAGGTGCGTGATACCGGGGCCGAGGCGTTCCTGGAGGGGACGCTGGGGGATCTGCCCTCGACGGTGTGGCTTCGGTACGACGGCTTGGCGGGGGACTCGGCGTTCCGGTGTGATATCACGACGAAGGGGTTCGCGTTGCGGGCTGATCCGGAGCTCCTGCCGTTGGTCCCCCAGACCGTGATCGAGCGGCTGGAGGACTTCTCGAACCCGACCGGGACGGTGGACGCGTCGGTGATCGTCGAGCGGGCGGCGCCGACGGCGGGGGGGCCCGGGGCGATCCGGGTGTTCGGCGAGCTGGCGTTCCGCGACGGGACGGCGGCGTTCCGGATGTTCCCGTACCCCTTCGCGCAGATGAGCGGGCTGGCCCGGTTCGACGAGGAGAAGATCGAGCTGGTGCGTGTGGACGGGATTGCGCCGACCGGTGCCCGGCTGCACGCGACGGGGACGATCGCCCCGCTCTCGTCGGCGGCGGGGGTTGACTTGCACATCGAGATCGAGGATGTGCCGACCGACGAGGCCCTGCTGGTCGGGCTGGCCGACCACGGGGGGAGCGTCGTCGAGATGCTGTGCAACCGGGAGCGGTACGACGCGCTCGTTGCGGCCGGGCTGGTGCACGCGCCGGGCGGGGCGGGCGGCGGGGCGGCCTTTGCCCTTGGGGGGCTGGCGTCGGTGGTCGTCGATGTGCAGCGGCCGATCGGCGAGGGGCGCAAGTACACCGAGCAGGTGCGGATCCGGCTGCCGGAGGTCGGGCTGGTGCCGGAGCCCTTCCCCCTGCCGATCGTGGCCAGGGATGTCGAGGTGCTGGTCGACTACCCGCGGGCGCGGATCGTGGCCGGGCGGTTCGAGGGGCTCTCGGGCGGGCGGGCCGATGTCGAGGTGCGGGTCGACCTGACCGAGCCCGAGGAGCACGGCGTGTGGGTGACCATCCGTGCCGAGCGGGTGCCCACCGATGCGATGCTGCTGGCGGCGCTGCCGGGCGGTCTGGACGGGGAGGAGGGGCCCCGGTCGCCCAGCGCAGTGCTGCGGCGGCTCGGGGTCGCGGGCGAGATCGACTGTGTGGTCGAGATCGGTCCGCGCGACGGCGGGGAGCTGGGCTACGACATCGACGCGGTGCTGGACGGCCTCTCGGCCTCGCCCATGCACGACGCGGGGCTGACGGCGCCCGCGGTCGTCCTCGAGCGGGTGCAGGGTCGGCTGCGGGCCAGCGAGCGGGAGATCTCGCTGGCGGTGCGCTCCGGGCTGGACGAGGCGGGCCGGCCCGAGGCGCCGGCGGGCGAGCTCTCGATGGACGCGAAGATGGAGCTGGGGGAGGGCTCGCAGCCCTTCACGGCCGAGATCGGGGCCACGCTGCCGGATGTGTCGGTCGCGCTGGAGGACCTGGTCTCGGTGATCGCGCCGGAGATGGCGGCCCAGCTCGCGGAAGTGCGCGCCCTGCGCAGGCCCGCGGGCGGGGTGCGGCTGGCGGTGCGGGCGGCGGGCGATGCGGTGGGCTCGGGGGAGGTCTCGCGGCTGGATGTCGAGATGGGGCGCAGTGATGGTCTGGCGTTCGACACCGAGGCGGGACGGCTGAGCCTGACGAGCAGCGGGGGCACGGTGTCGTTCTCGGCGGTCGCGCCCGAGGCGGTGGAGTTTGACCACTGGTCCGCCCAGGTCGGGCTCGATGACGAGCCCGCGTGCGCGCTGGTGCTCTCGGGGCGTGCGCCGCTCGGGCGGGGCTGGGAGGCCGGGGATGCGCTGGAGGTGGGGCTGGTCGGGGCGCGGATGGGGTCGCCGCTGGTGCGGCGGGCGGCGGCGGGGGGCCTGCCGTCGAAGCTGAACCGGGCGATCGAGACCTCGGCGATCGAGGGGCTCTTCGATGCCGACCTGGTGGTGCGGGGCGAGCGGGGGGCGGCGCAGCCGCGGATCACCGGCGAGATCAGACCGAGGCGGTGCGAGCTGACGATCGGCGGGCAACGGGTGGAGCTGGCGTCGATCCAGGGCGGGCTGGTGCTCGACGAGACGGGCGGGACCCTTGACGCCTGCCGTGCCGAGGGCGAGGGCTGGTGGGCGGAGGTCGCGGGCACCTGGGTCGCGACGGGCGACGCGGCGGTGTTGGTCGAGTGCCAGATCGGCGGCGAGAGCGAGCGCGGGCTTGTGCCCGAGGTGCTGGCGCTGCTGCCGGCGGAGTTGCGGGGGGCCCTCGGGTCGGTGTCGATCGGCGCCGCGGGGCCTTTGTCGGTCGAGGGCGTGTCGCTGCGGCTGTCGTTCGACGAGGGCGAGGGCTCGGCGTATGCCTCTTCGGGGCGGGTGGTGTTCGCCGGGGCGAGCGCCGATGTCGGTGTGAAGGTGACCGAGGCGTGGGGGTACCTGGACTTTGAGGGTTCGAGCGTGCCCGGGGCGGCGTTGGGGAACTTCGGGGTCGGCGTGATCATCGACTCGGCCAGGGCCGGGGGGGTCCGGGTTCGTGACGGGGTGCTGCGGGTGACGAGCGACCCGGTGTCGGGGGCGGTGCTGGTGCCGGTGATCCTCGCCGAGGCGTACGGCGGGCGGGTGTCGGGCTCGGCGGTGGTGCAGCCGGGGGCGGACGGGGGCTCGAGCTACGACTCGGAGTTCCGGCTGTCGGGCGTGCCGTTGGGCGAGCTGTTGGCGGACTGGGAGTACGAGGCCGAGCTGGCGCGGGCGGCGGCGGAGGGCGGCGAGGCGGCGGCGCGCGAGCCGGCGGAGTCTCGCGGGCTGGTGGATGCGGGGCTGACGCTGACGGGGACAACGGGCGCGAACGCGACGCGGCGGGGCCGGGGGACGGTGCTGATGGGCGGCGATGCGCCGGTGATGCGGCTGCCGTTGCTCTTGCCCCTGATCGAGGTGAGCAACCTGCAGGTGCCCGGGAACGATCCGCTGGACTTCGGCGAGGCGGTGTTCTTTGTCGATGGCGACCGCGTGGTCTTCGAGCGGGTGGGGGTGTTCGCCCAGAGCGTGGAGATCTTCGGGTATGGGCAGATGACGCTGCCGGGGCTAGAGCTGGACCTGCGGTTTAGTTCCCGGGCGGCCGAGCGGTTGCCGATCGTGAGCGATCTGCTGGAGCGGTTCCGCGACGAATTGATCACGACGCATGTGGGGGGGACGGCCCGGTCGCCGGAGGTGCGGGTGGAGCAGTTTGCGCGGACCAAGCGTCTGCTGGCGGGCGTGACGGGTCGCGAGCCCAGCGCCGAGGAGCGGCGGATGCAGGAGATCGAGCGGCTGAGCCGGGAGTCGGAACGGCGGGAGTGGCGCGTGCCGCGGAGCCGTGGGGCGTCGTCGAGGCCGGGCGGCTAAGCTCCCTGCACCACGGAGGGATTCCCTTGAGCGACGAACGCGAGATTCCCCACAGCCGGCGATCGGAGATCCTGCCCGCGACGCCGGTCGACGAGCGAGCGGCCCCGCCCGAGCGGACGATCCAGAAGCGGGCGGACGACCCGGAGGTGCAGCGGTTGGTCGATGCGTTGATCGAGACGGTCTGCGCCGAGGGTGTCGAGGCGTTCGACGAGCGGCTGGTGCGTGAGGCGATCACGGCGTGCCTGAAGCTGATCCCCGACGGGCGCGACACCGGCGAGCTGAAGCTGATGAGCGCGGCGATCAAGGAGCTGCGGTACGCGTTCCGGGTGTTCGCGCAGTACGCCGAGCCGATGAAGTGCACGATCTTTGGGTCGGCGCGCACCCCCGAGGGGCACCCCGACTACGACGCGGCGGTCGAGTTCGGCAGGCTGATCGCGCAGATGGGCTGGATGGTCATCACCGGCGCCGGCGACGGGATCATGAAGGCCGGGCATGTCGGGCCGGGGCGTGATGCGAGCTTCGGGGTGGCGATCCGGCTGCCCTTCGAGACCACCGCCAACGCGATCATCGCCGGCGACGAGAAGCTGATCCACTTCCGGTACTTCTTCACCCGCAAGCTGATGTTCCTGTTCCACGCCGACGCGGTGGTGCTCTTCCCCGGCGGGTTCGGCACGATGGACGAGGCGTTCGAGACGCTGACCCTGGTGCAGACGGGCAAGGCGGCGATGATGCCGATCGTGATGGTCGAGGGGGTCAACAGGCCGGGCATCCGGAGCTACTGGCAGCACTTCGACAGCTTCGTCCGCGACACGCTGCTGGCGCGGGGGATGGTGGGGCTGGAGGACCTGAACCTCTACTACATTGCCCCGACGCCCGAGGACGCCGCCGAACACATCGCGCAGTTCTACCGCAACTACCACTCGTCCCGGTATGTGCGCGATGAGCTGGTCATCCGGGTCCGGCGCGAGCTGCGCGAGGAGGATGTCGAGAGCCTCAACGGGGATTTCGGGGTCCTGGTCAAGCGGGGCAAGATCCACAAGAGCGGCCCGCTGCCCGGCGAGGAAACCAATCTCGATCTGCCGCGGATCGTCTTGACGCACACGCGGTACAAGTTCGGGCTTGTTCGGGCGATGATCGACCGGATCAACAGCTTTGAGCCCGCGTGAGCGGCCGGGGCGCGGCCCGGCGGGGCGGGGGCTTATGATCCGGACCATGCGCGGGAGGCTCTCCAGTCCGGCTCGGTGGTTCGCGGCGTTGGTCGCGGGGGCGGGGCTGTCGGGCTGCGCGGGGTCGGGCGGGGCGGTGGCCACGCCGGTCGCCGACGAGGCGCTGATCACGCCGGTGGTCCGCGGGGCCGAGGCGGGGCTTGAAGCGCGGCTGTGGGTGGTGGAGAACCAGTCGGGGGCGCTGGCGGGGGCGTTGCGGGAGTTTGGGCCGCCGCCGAGCGCGGGGGACGGCGAGGTGGAGGCCTGGCGGCGCAACGGGTTCCGGGTGCTCGAGGTTCCCCTTGATCGCCTCGAAGCGGTGCTTGGGGCCCTGCCGACCATCGGGCCGCGCCACCGGGAGTGGCTGGGGATGTTGCCCGAGTGGGTCGAGGTCGTGAAAGGTGCGCAGCTCTCGGGCGAACAGATGGTGCGGATGGACGGCGGGTCGGCGGTGCTCGGCGCCGGGCGGCTCCGGCTGGTGGCGCGGTGCTGGGCCATGCCCGGCGAGCAGGTGGCGGGTGGCGCGGCGGGGGCGGTGATGCGGCTGGAGCTGATGCCCGAGCTGGTGACACCCCCCCGACGGGATGACGACGGACTCTCGCGGCTGCTCGAGGGCGGGGGCGTGACACCCCGTGGCGGCGTGCGGGGGGTGGCGTTCGAGCGGCTCCGGCTTGGGGTGGTCTCGGGCGGGGCCGGCGCGATCGTGATCGTGCCCGAGGACCCGGACCTGGATTGGTTCGCCGAGGCGGCGGGGCGTCCGGAGTCGGGGATCGATCCGGCATCGTCCCGCGCGATGGTCGGGCCCCGGATGCTCAAGACGCCGACGCTGGGCGAGCTGATGCTGACGAGCCTGGCGCTGCCCGAGAGTGTGGGGGATGCGCGGGTGGTGGTGGTGCTCGTGCCCCGGGTTCCCGAGCGCTTCAACCTGCTGCCGCGCTAGCCGCGAGAGAGCCCCGCGCGACATGTCCATCTGGCTCGCGATCACCTTCTTCGTTCTCGGCACGGTCCTGCTGGTCAAGGCGGCGGACTGGCTGGTCGAGCACGCGGCGCTGCTCGCCGAGGGCCTGGGCATGCCGCACATGGTGGTGGGGCTCACCATCGTGGCCTTCGGCACCAGCGCGCCGGAGCTGGCGGCGGGGATCGGGGCGAGCCTGCGGACCACCGACGCCGACCCGATGGTCAACCAGCTCGCCCTGGGCGCGGTGATCGGGTCCAACATCGCCAACATCGGGCTGATCCTGGCGGTGGGGGCGATGCTGTTCCCCATCGTGAGCCAGCGCTCGGTCCGCCGGCGCGAGCTGCCGCTGATGCTCGTGGCCATGGGGCTCGGCTGGGCCGCGATGCTCGGGGGCTCGGTGGGGCGGGTGGAGGGCGCGCTGCTGGTGGCGGGCGTGCTGCTCTACACCTGGCACGCCTACGCGGCGGCCCGTCGCGGCAGGGCGATCGCGTTGGTCGAGCCCCAGCAAGAGGAACAGCTGGAGCGGGAGCTGGCCAAGCGGCACACCCCGCGATGGTGGGTCCGTCATGTGGCGATGGTCTCTCTGGGGATCGTCGGCCTCGCCGGCGGGGCGGAGCTGCTGGTCCGCGGGTCGGTCGCGATCGCCGAGGCCCTGCATGTGCCGCAGATGGTTATCGGGCTGACGATGGTTGCGGTGGGCACCTCGCTGCCCGAGCTGGCGACCTCGGTCTCGGCGGCCCGCAGGAAGCACACCGAGATCCTCCTCGGGAATGTCATCGGGTCGAATGTGTTCAACACGCTGTGCGTGCTCGGGGTGACGGCGGTAATCCGGCCGGTCGCGGTGGAGCGGGGCACGCTGGTGATCGACGCGCCGGTGATGATGGGGATGGGGGCATTGGCCTGGCTCATGGTCGTGACGCGCAGGCACATGGGCCGCGTCGAGGGCACGCTGCTGCTGGCGGCGTACGCGGGGTATGTGGCGTGGCTGGTGGTGAGCGCGAGGTGAAGAAAAGGATGAAGGCGGAAGGATGAAGGATGAACCGAGACCCGGTATGCTCGGGCTCATCCTTCATCCTTCATCCTTCATCCTTCATCCTTTCGCCCTCGAGTCCAGCACCAGGGTGACTGGGCCGTCGTTGTGGATGGCCACATGCATATGGGCGCCGAAGACGCCGGTCTGGACGGGGACGCCCAGGGCGCGGACCGCCGCGACGAGCCGGTCGAAGGCGTGCTCGGCCTCCGGGGGCTTCATGGCGGCGGTGTAGCTGGGGCGGCGGCCCTTGCGGGTGTCGCCGGCGACGGTGAAGTTGGAGACCAGGAGCATGTCGCCGCCGACCTCGAGCAGCGAGAGGTTCATCTTGCCGCCGGCGTCGGTGAAGGCCCGGAGGTTGGCGAGCTTGTCGGCCATCCAGTCGCGGTCGCGATCGGTGTCGCCCTCCTCGACCGCGGCGAGGACGACCAGGCCCGGGCCGATCTCGGAGATGAGCCGGTCGTCGACTTCGAGAGTGGCGTAGTTGACGCGCTGGACGACGGCTTTCATGGCAAGCCGAAGGATGAAGGCGGAAGGATGAAGGATGAACCGATCATCGCGAGGTCCTGGTGTTCTTGGCGTTGCGGACGCAGGCGACGAGGATTGCGGTCAGTTGGTGGGCCTCGTCCCTGAGGTCGGCGAGGCGTTCGGGCGCGACGATACCCGCCTCGGCAAGCAACTCGAGCCAGTACGCCGTCTCGTCCAACTCCTGAAGGCCGACCTCGAGTTTGCTGATGAACTCCGCATCAGACCGGGCGCGCTTCGCCTCCCGATAGTGTGCACCGACAGAGGTGCCCGACCTCAGAAACTGTCGCCCGAGCACGCGTGCTTCTTGCGAGGATGGAAGCGCGCCGTACAGCCGGATGACGCGCAGAGCAAACCGCTTCGTTCGGGTACTCAAGTCGGCGGGATCGGTTGGTTCATCCTTCATCCTTCCGCCTTCATCCTTATCCCAGCAGGTTGTACTTCACGATGCAGCGCAGCGCCGACACGCCGTCGCGCCAGGTGATTTTCTTGCCCTCTTCGTAGGTGCGGCCGGAGTAGCTGATGGGGACCTCGTAGATGCGGGCGGGGTGGAGGCGGCCGGGGTGGGCCGGGTCGCTCGCGAGGCGGAGGCGGGAGACCTTGGCGACCAGCTCGGGCTCGACGCCGAAGCGGGGCTCGCGGATGGTGAGCTGCGCGAGGGCCTCGCGGCGGAAGGCCTTGTAGCAGCACTCGACATCGGTGAGGTTGAGGTTGGTGAGCATGTTGCTGAGGGTGGTGATGGCCTTGTTGGCGAGGTAGTGCCAGTAGTAGAGGACGCGGTGGGTCTGGCCGAGGAAGCGCGACCCGATGACGACATCGGCGCGGCCGTCGAGGATGGGGCGGAGGACTGTGTCGTGCTCGGCGGGGTTGTACTCGAGGTCGGCGTCCTGGACGAGGACGAGGTCGGCGCCGAGTTCGAGGGCGCGGGCGAAGCCGGTGGAGAGGGCGGCGCCCTTGCCGCGGTTGATCTCGTGGACGCGGGCGTCGATCCCGTCGCGGGCGCCGAGGTCGCGGACCAGGTCGGTCGAGCCGTCGGTCGAGCCGTCGTCGATGAGGATGATGGTTCGGGTGCAGCGGGCGTCGGAGCCGGGGAGCGCCGGGGGCGGGACCGCGAGCACGCGCTCGATCAGGGCCGGCAGCGTGGCGTGCTCGTTGTACACGGGGATGACGACCGCCAAGTGCATGGGGGGACGATAGAGGATCCGGCGCGGCCGGGTGCGTCGAGCCCCCCGCGCGAGCGAGGGGGCTTTGTTCGTCCCGTCTGCGTGCGTCGGTCCCCCCGCTCGCGCGGCGGGCTCTACCTGGGGGCGGATTCGAGCAGGATCCGGCGTTGCGGGGAGGAGAGGGCCAGGTCGGCGATGGCGCTCTTGGGGAGGAAGCGCCAATCGGATGGTGGGGATTGCGGCTTGGGCGTCTCAAAGACCTCGAAGCGGCACCGGCGGTGCGTGGTCTGGAAGTCGAAGGCGGGCAGGCGGCGGAGGGCGGCCCGCCCCGAGGGCAGGCCGAACGCACGCCGGACCTCGGCGGGGGTGGCGGGGCGGTCGGGGCGCTCGAGGGTGGGGGCCTGGAAGAGCCCCGCCCAGAGCCCCGAGTCCGGACGGCGTGTGACCGCGAGGCGGCCCCGGGCGTCGCGGACCAGGACCGAGGCGAAGAACAATGCCTTGCGTTCGGTCGCGGCATTCTTGGCGGGGATGCTGTCCTGCGTGCCCTGGCTCCTCGCACGGCAGTGGTCGGCGATGGGGCAGGCCTCGCAGCGTGGCGAGCGCGGTGTGCAGACCACCGCGCCGAGCTCGATCAGGGCCTCGTTGAGCAGCGAGGGCGTCGGCGTGCTGCGCGGGGCGGCGGCGTGGAACGCTTCGGCGCGGGACCAGCAGATCCGGGCGGCCTCGGGGTCGGCGGCGGCCAGCGGCCTGCCCTCGAGGCGGAGGATCACGCGGAGGACATTGGCATCGACCGCGGGCGTGCGCTCAAGGAAGCACGACGAGGCGATCGCCCCGGCGGTGTAGCGGCCGACGCCGGGCAGGGCGGCCAGGGCGGCGGCGGTGGACGGGAACCGGCCGGCGTGGTCCTCGGTGATGGCGCGTGCCGCGGCCTGGAGCAGCCGGGCGCGGCGGTAGTAGCCCAGGCCCGACCACTCGGCCAGCACGGCGGCTTCGTCGGCCCGGGCGAGGGCCTCGACGCTGGGGAAGCGGGCCATAAAGCCCTCGAAGCGTTCGGTGACGCGGGACGCCTGGGTCTGCTGGAGCATGAGCTCGCTGACCAGGACGGGGTAGGGGGAGCGCGGACGGCCGAGGGGGCGCTCGCGCCAGGGCAGGTCGCGGGCGTTGGCCCGGAACCACCGCACGAGGGCGACGACGAGCGGCCGGTCGTGTTCCTGTTCGTGGTCCTGGTCGCGGGGGCGGCTTGGTTTGTGTGTTTGTGCCACTGCTGCCGATGGTAGAGCCAGCCGGGGTCGGCGAGGTGAAGTAGACTGTGGAGGGGTGTTTGTTGGCGGTTGGCCGGCAAGAACGGGGGTTGCTCCGCTGGGTATCTGGTCGCGCATGACGGAGATGGTCGAACGCCTTGGGTCGTACTCCCTGGCGTCGGTTCTGTTTGAGCTGGCGGTCATCTGGCTGCTGGTGCTGGTGATGGTTCGGTTCGTGCGCGGGACGAGGGCCGCCGGGGCACTCAAGGGGGCGTTGCTGGTCGTGGTGCTGGCGACGCTGGTGGTGCAGATCATCGGCGGTCAGGACGCGTTCCCGCGGCTGGCGTATCTGTACGACCGGGCATTGGCGGTGGTGGCGATCGGGCTGGTGGTGGTGTTCCAGCCCGAGCTGCGCCGGGCGCTGGTGCGGCTCGGGGAGACCTCGCTCTTGCGGGGCGGGTCGGCGGGCGTGGCGGCGGTGGTCGAGCCGATCGTCGAGGCCGCGGGGTACCTGAGCCGTGCGAGGTTCGGGGCCCTGATGGTGATCCAGCGGCAGGTGGGGCTGCGGAGCCTGGTCGAGGGGGGGACGGTGCTGGACGCCGACCTCAACGCCCGGCTGTTGCAGACGATTTTCTTCCCCGGGACGGCGTTGCACGACCTGGCGGTGGTGATCCGCGGGCGGGTCATCCACGCGGCGGGGGTGCAGCTGCCGTTGGCCGACCCGTCGGAGATACCTGATCGCACGCTGGGCTCTCGCCACCGGGCGGCGGTGGGGGTGACCAAGGAGGGCGATGCGTTGGTGGTGGTGGTGAGCGAGGAGACGGGGGCGATCCGGCTGGCGGAGCGCGGGCGGCTGAGCAACCCGCTGACGATCGACGAGCTGCGGGCGGAGCTCTCGAAGCGGCTGGGCGAGACGATGCCGCCCAGCGAGGCCAAGACCGCCGCCGAGGCGCAGTCGGAGGCGTTGCGGGGGGACGAAGGGCTGGGGCGCGATGGATAAGCTGCGGACGGCGGTCCTGGTGACCTTCTTCACGGTGCTGATCTGGGCGCTGGCCGAGGGCGAGAGCCTGCAGACCAAGCGCACGGTGGTGGATGTCGAGTTTCCCAGAATGGTGGCGGACGCGTACACGGTTCGGGTGGCGGACACCAGCACCTGGCGGGGGCGGGTCGAGATCCAGGTCGAGGGTCCGACGGCGAGCCTGGACGGGCTGGAGTCGGTGTTGAGCCGGGCGATCGCATTGACGCCGGGGGTCGAGGGGCTACCCCGGGAGTCCGGGGAGCACACGGTGGACCTGCGTCAGGCCCTGCGCGGGCTGGCCGAGTTCCGGACCCGGGGCGTGACGGTGCTGTCGGCCGAACCGGCGACGGTGCGGGTGGTGGTCGAGGAGTTGACGACCAGGCAGATGGAGATCCGCGTGGAAGCCCCGGCCGAGGAGCTCGACGGGCCGGCCCAGGTGGTCGGGGCCGACCGGGCGCAGGTCAGGATGCCGGTGCGGGTGGCACAGGCTCTGGGGGACGGCGCGGTCATGGTGGCGCGGGTGCGTCGGGAGGATCTGGTGACGCTGCAGGAGGGGGTGAGGTCGACGCTCCCGGTGCGGCTGGAACCGGGGCCGGGGCTGGACGGGGGGCAGATCCTGGGGATTGACCCGGCGCAGGTGACGGTGCAACTGACGGTGCGTTCGAAGACCGAGACGGTGGTGCTGCCCTCGGTGGCGGTGGATCTGCGGCTGCCGCCGGGGGAGGTGGGGGGCTGGGAGATCGAGATCCCGCTTGAGGATCAGTCGCTGCGGGATGTGAAGGTAACGGGTCCGAGCGGGCTGATCGGGCAGATCGAGTCGGGGGCGTTGGTGGTGCGGGCGTTTGTGCGGCTGTCGTTTGAGGACCTGGAGGCGGGCGTCAGCTCCAAGCGGGCGGAGTTCAGCGGGTTCCCGTCGCCGCTGAGCTTCGAGGTGGAGGACGCCGAGGTGAAGCTGGTGATCCGGCGGCGGGCGGG
>CAYJPX010000069.1:0-18488 GCA_964372195.1 uncultured Phycisphaeraceae bacterium | reverse complement strand
ACAACCCCCCCACCCCCGCCGGGTCGATCTGCCCCAGGTACTCCCACGAGTAGATCCCCGACCAGTGCCCGCCGGAGAACTCTATCTTGATCGCGTAGTTGCCGACCAGCTGGGCCTCGGTCGCCACGACCGGCCCGCCGCCGCCCCCGCCCCCGCCCCGGGGGTTCAGTATGGTCAGCGGGTTGGTCTGCATCTCGTCGCGCAGTTGCTTCATGTCGGCCGAGGGGCTCATACGCCGGAGGTACGCGATCGAGTAGTACGAGCTGGTCCCGTCCGACCATTCGATCGTGAGCCCGCGGTCTTTCTTGAGGTCGAGGCTGGTCGGGGTGGGGTCCATGGCGACGGAGCAAGGCTAGGCTTGACCGACCACACGGATGCCGGGGCGGGGCTCTGCCGCGAGACGGACCGAGGGAGGATGTGCATGGCGAGCGACCGTTTCATCGACCGACTGGCCGACGCGATGGACCGCGCGGGTTCCCCCGCGTGCGTGGGCCTCGACCCGGTTGTCGAGCGGCTGCCCGAGCCGATCCGGGCCGAGCACTGGGAGCCGGTGCGGGCGATTGAGGCGTTCTGCAAGGGCGTCCTCGACGCGGTCGCGGGCCATGTCGGCGTCGTCAAGCCGCAGGCCGCCTGCTTCGAGCGGTACGGGTCGGCCGGCGTCCGGGCGCTCGAGCGCACCATCGAGCACGCCAGGGCCCGGGGCCTGGTGGTCATCCTCGACGCCAAGCGGGGCGACATCGGAGTCTCGGCCGAGCACTACGCCGCCGCGGCCCACCACCTGGGCGCCGACGCCATCACCGTGAACGCCTACCTCGGGGCGTCGACCGTCGAGCCCTACCTCCGGGCGGGGCTGGGCGTCTTTGTCCTCGTCCGCACCAGCAACCCCGACTCCGACTCGGTCCAGGCCCACGAGCTCACGGCGGGCGGCACGGTCGCCGCGATGGTGGCCGACCATGTGCGCGCGCTCGGGCGGGGTTATCTGGGCGCCCGCGGCCTGAGTGACTGTGGCGCGGTGGTCGGCGCGACCAAGGCCGCCGACGGGCGGATGCTCCGCGAACACATGCCCGAGCAGGTCTTCCTCGTCCCCGGCTACGGCGCCCAGGGCGGGACGGCGGACGATGTGCGGGCGCTGCTCCGGGCCGGAGCGCACAGCCCCGGCGACTGCGGCGTGGTGGTCAACGCGAGCCGGAGCGTGCTGTACCCCGGCGGCAAGGGCGATTGGCAGCAGGCGGTCGCCGCCGCCGCCGAGCGCTTCGCCACTGACCTGCGCGGCATCCTGCCTGGCGCCTGACGACCCGTGCGTGTTCAGCTCGCCAACGAAAAAAACGCCGACCCTCCCAGGAGTCGGCGTCGCTCGCCAAAGAGATTGACTGCCGGTCTATCGCCGACGCCGGAGACCGAGCAGGCCGAGGCCCGCGAGCATCGCCGCGGCGCCCGGCGCGGGGACGAAGGTCGCCGAGCCCGAGTACGAGCCCTCGCTGTTCCACTCGTCGTTGGGCAGCATGGCGGTGTCGAGCCCGACGCCGGAGCCCTGCCCGCTCTGCAGCCAGGTGAGCGTGAACGCCGCGTCGTCGGCCGGGCCGACGCTCGCGCCGGTGAACAGACCGTAGTCGGCGTTGTTTGCGAGGTGCCAGGTGTACTGCACATCGGCCCCTGCGCCGTCGGCGCTGAGGATGGTCGACGAGCTGAGCCAGCTGTTGGCGGTGCCCAGAGCGGTCATCGCCCCCCCGGCCACGCTCGCGGTCAGCACCGGGTCACCCCCGGCGGTATAGAACCCGAACTCGCCGGCGAGGGTGTAGGTGTGGACGAACATCCCGCCGCCGATATTGACACTGCCGGCGAAGGCGATGTCGAAGTCGGCGTTGAACTCGACCTCGTAGGTCAGGGGGATCTGGTTGCCGTTGTCGTCGTCGATGAGCAGGGCGAACACATCGCCCGCGTCGTGGGCATCTGAAACGCCGCCGCCGAACCCACCAAAGGTGAAGCTGGTGTGGTCGTTATCAGACGCGAAACTGAAGATACCGGCGTTGGCACTGGCGGTCAGACCGGCGACGATGGCGATTGCGAGGGTATGGCGTAGCACTCCGCTCTCCTTGTGTACCTGCGCAGGGCAGGGGAATTAGCTCTCTCGGCGCTGGACGGCACCGTCTCCAACAAGTAAAGCTACCACAGCCCCAACACCCACGCCAGAAACCGGGGAAAGAATGAGTAAAAAAACTCGTTCAATCCCAGCGAGCGATGCTCCCGGCGGGTCGGTCTCGCAACATTTTTGGGTTGTGCTTGGGTAGGCCGTCGCGCCCTGGTGTTGGGCCCCCACCGTCTGGTCGGGTCGCCACGGCCCGCTACATCGGCTTCTTGCCGATGGTCAGGTCGTACATCCCGAGCAGCTTCTCTTTGTCGAAGATCAGCTCGGCGCGGGTCAGGCCGACCAGGTCGTACTCGGGGGTGAGTTCGATCGCATCGACCGGGCACGCCTCTTCGCACATCCCACAAAAGATGCAGCGGAGTTCGTCGATCTCGAACTTGGCGGGGTACTTCTCGCGGTCGTCCCAGGGGCTGGGCGCCGCCTCGATGTGGATGCAGTTGGCCGGGCAGATGGTGGGGCACATCATGCACGCCACGCACTTGACCCGCCCCGCCTCGTCGCGGTTGAGCCGGTGGACACCGCGGAAGTTGTCGGGGAAGAGGCCGCCCTTCTCGACCGGCAGGTCCTCACGCCGGACCTCGGGGTACTGCATCGCACGGCTTGTCTTTCCCTGCCCGAAGGAGGTGACAAAGTGCCGCATCGTCGTGCGGAAGCCGCGGAGGACCTCGGGCAGGTAGACCCGCTCGAGGGTGTTCATCTTCGGTGCGGACAGTTCGATGAGGTCTTCGTCGCGGATAGCCATGGCACCGGAGTATAGAAGGGCCGACGGGGCCGCCCGGGCATCGGGGGGAGGGGCTTGGAGGTAGAATGCCACCATGCCCGGCAAGCGCGCCACCACGCCGCTGTTCGACCTGCTCCAGCAGGGGCGGGCCCGCGCTGCCGAGTCCCGTCTGCCCGAGCCGGAGACCCGGCCGGCGGCCCAGAGCGCTCGCCCCAGCCGCGAGCCCAAGCCCGCCGGCTTCGCCGAGGCGCCGATCCGCATCGTCGGCGGGGTGCTCCAGATGCCGCTGGTCTACGCCGGGGCGTTCGTTGCGGTCGCCCTCGCCGCGGTGCTCGTGGCGTGGTCGCTGGCCTACCACCGGGGCGAGGCGGCCGCCAGGAACGAGCAGCGCCTGCTGGAATCTGCCCTGGGGCCCGGGGCGGCGTTGGTGGAACCGGGCGAGACCGGGTCGAGAAGCCAGACCCCCGGGGGAAGCCGGCCGAGCAACGAGGCGGGGAGCGGGACAGAACCGAACACCCGCCAATCAACTCCGAATGTCCCGGCCGTCGGCAGCGCTCCATTCCTCACGCCGTCCGGTCCCACCCAGAGCGACCCGCGGTTGGATCGGCACAACTACCTCCGCCTGGGCTCGCACATCCGCCCCTCGGAGGTCGCGTCAGCCATCGAGTTTCTGGGGTCCCGGGGGCTGGATTGTTTCGGGGTCATTGAATCGGGCGGCCGTCGGGGCAATGATGACCCGCTGTTTGTGCTCTACGCCGGCCTGGGGTTTCCCAGCGGCGAGGCCGGCAGCAGCCAGGCCCGGCAGTACCGCGAGCAGATCGTCGCGGCCGGGACGGCCTGGAAGGCCACCGGCGGCGTCAGGAACTTCGACGACGCCGTGTGGGAGTTCTTCACGCGATAGCCCGCCCCGCGCGGCACAGCCCGCTCGGCACAGATGGAGACGGTACACATGAGCCTCGATTCCTCACTCAAGACCAAGGGCGGCCTCGCCGGGAAGCGTTCCGTGCTCAGCCGCGCCGAGCGCGTCGCCAAGATGGTGGCCGACAAGAAGATCGACACCAAGAAGGACGGCGCCCTCAGCCTGCGCAAGACCCGCTGCAACTGAGCCCCGCGCCCGGTCGGTTTCCTCCGCGAACCACACCGCTCCCCACCGACCGGGGGCGGTGTTCTTTTTTTGCAGGCCCATCCTCGGGGCGGCCCGGCGGGGCGTCTGGCTTCGTATCGTTGGGCCATGGATATCCAGCGACTGCTCTGTGACAGACCGCGCGGGATCGAGGCCTCCGGCATCCGGCGGATCTTCGAGCTCGGCGCCCGACTCGCAGACCCGATCAACCTCTCGATCGGGCAGCCCGACTTCCCCGTGCCCGGGCCGATCAAGCGGGCGGCGATCGAGGCCATCGAGCAGGACCGCAACGGCTACACCCTCACCCAGGGCATCGCCCCGCTCCGCGAACGCATCGAACGCGACCTCGTCTTCGACCTGGGCTGGTCGTTCGGCGGGGCCGCCGATCCCACTACGCTGGTCACCAGCGGCACCTCGGGCGCGCTCGTGCTCGCCTTCCTCTGCCTGATGGGGCCGGGCGAGGAGATCATCATCCCCGACCCCTTCTTCGTCATGTACCCGCACCTCGCGACGCTCTGCGGCGGGCGGGCGGTGCGGTGCGACACCTACCCAGACTTCCGCATGACCGCCGAACGCATCGAACCCCTGATCACGGAACGGACCAAGGCGGTGCTCTTCAACAGCCCGGGCAACCCCACCGGCGTGGTGGCGACCCGCGACGAGTGCCGCGACCTGCTCGACCTGTGCCGACGCAGGGGCGTGCTGCTCATCTCCGACGAGATCTACGACGGGTTCACCTTTGATGACGGGCTGAGCGATGTCGCCGCCGGCGACGCGGCGCTGCCCAAGTGCCCCAGCCCGGCCCGGTTCGCCGGCGCGAGCGACGCGGTGCTGGTCGTCCGGGGCTTCGGCAAGACCTACGGCGTGACGGGCTGGCGGATGGGCTACTGCGCCGGGCCCAGGGCCCTGATCGCCGAGATGGCCAAGGTCCAGCAGTACTTGTTCGTCTGCGCACCCTCGATGGCGCAGTGGGGCTGTCTGGCCGCCCTCGATTGCGACATCACGGCGCATGTCCGCGAGTACCAGTCGAGGCGGGACCTGGTCGTGGAGCGCCTGGGTCGCGTGACAAGGGTCGCGACGCCGGCCGGGGCGTTCTACGCCTTCCCAGAGGTGCCGGCCGCGCTCGGCTGCACGGGGACAGAGCTGAGTGAGCGGGCGATCGCCCGGAATGTCCTCACCATCCCCGGCGGGGTGTTCAGCGACCGCGATACCCACCTGCGCCTGAGCTACGCGACCCGACGCGACAAGCTCGAAGCCGGGATCGAGGTGCTCGTCGAGTTGATGCAGGGGCGCTGAACCGCCCGCAACGCAATCCACGCCCGGCCGTCAAGATGGCCGGGCACTTCGCCGTGGGCGAGGGCGTGCGGGTCAGAATCGAAGCTGGAACCGGGCGAAGACCGCCTCGCCGCCAAGGTCGTTGCCGACGGCTCCCCCCGCCGACGCCTGCAGCAGCTCGTACCCGATCTGGAACCCCAGGTGCGGGCTGAGCACGAGCCCCGCTTCGGCCGCCAGCACGACGCCGCGGTCGCGGTCGGTCAGCACCCGGCGGGAGCCCACCCCCGAGAAGGTCACCCCACTGCCGAGGTCCCAGGTGACGACCTCCTGCCCCGCGTCGAGGAAGGTGAGCTGCGCGGCATCTTGGCTGTAGATATTCCGGGCCCAGTAGTCGGCACGGCTGGCGTAGGGCCTGCCCAACGGCCCGGGCTCAAATGCGAAGTGCGCATCGAGTTCGGCGCCGGGCTCGGAGAGGGCCGCGGATGGACGCCAGCCCGCGAGCATCCAGAGATCGGCCAGCGGCTGGCGGTCACCATCCTCCACGCCTGGTTCGGGCTGAGGCTCCGACGGACCGGCCTCAGGCCCACCCCACACGCCCGCGGGCCTGCGGTCGAGCGTCCAGGCCCGCCCCTCGACCCCGGCCGGCTCGGCCTCGACGCCAGGGGATTGCAGGGTGAACGCAGCCCCATCATCCGGCGGCGCGTCCTCGGCGACAGGTTGGGCGGCCGCGCCGGCGACGACCGTCGCCCACAGTCCCAGCGCGCAGGACCCCCCGCGGAGTCCAGGGCGGCGGAGGCGGGCTGTGGGTGCGTGCATCTCGGCCGTATCCGTGTCGGCGATCGGGGGATCGCCGCCTGAGGAATGGTACCGGCCGAGCGGGTTGCGGGTTCCGGCTAGTCCTCGATGCCGGTCACGCCGGCGCGGATCGCGATCCGGGCCAACTCGACTCGGTTAGTGATCCCAAGCTTGTTGCCCAGGCTGACGCGGTGCCACTCCACGGTCTTGGTGCTCCGCCCAAGGGTCGACGCGATCTCCGCGGTGGAGAGCCCGCGGCCGATGTGGAACAGCACCTCACGCTCGCGGGTGGTCAGTTTGCCCAGGACGCCCTCGTCGTCGGTCTTGGCGCGGAGGTAGTCCATCCCCTCGGGGCGGGGCTCCTCGGCGGCGATGGGGCGGATGGTCTCGAGCACCCGGTGCTCGTTGGCCGACTCGCCACGGACCGGGCGGAGCGTGGTCCGCATCAGCCGGCCCGAGAGCATGCCGTCGATCACCATCGGCACGCCCGAGTCGAGCACCTTGCGGGCGTGGGCGAGGCGTTCCTCGGCGATCGGGGCGGGCATGATGTCGTGCAGCGCCTTGGAACCCAGATCGCCCTCGCCGACCTGCAGGAAACGACCGGCGGCCTTGTTGGCGCAGGTGATCCGGCCCTGGGCGTCATAGACAATCACCGCGCCGCCCGAATCGGCGGTCAGGGCCGACCAGAGCAGGTCGCAGTTCTGGGCGGCCGCGGGGGCAGCGATGTTCAACTGGGTCGCGGTCGTCTCGCACGCAGGACTGGCCATGGGTCTCTCCTGGTTCCCACAAGTTTTCTCAAAGCCCGACGGCCCGTGGGGATAGCGGACCGGGGGGCGCGAAGATTCAATGAACCCATCAAATCCGTTTGAACGGCACAGTCAAGTGATTATCCCAGATGCATGTCCGATTTGTCTTATGTTCGTATGTTTGGCGTATGGCAAACCGTCTATTCGTCGCGTCGTGGAAGATCGGTGGATTCACCGAATCCGCCGCCGCCGGGGGTCTCGACGCACAATAGCGAACTCACCGGGGCCGTGAGTGTCCCCGGGGGCAGGATTTTCTCCAGGCCCGGTCCGGAAACCAGCCGGTAGCCCCCGAGTTTGGCGCGATTCCCACCGTTTTCGCCGCGTGGCGGCCCGGCTCGCCCGCTGAGGACTGCGATCTCGGTCTGGGCGAGGAACCGATACCAGCGCACCATGCCGTCGCCGCCAGCGAACTCCCCCGCCCCGCCCGAGCTTCGCCGAACGGCACAACGCTCGATGCGCACTGGGTAGCGCTTTTCAAGGAGTTCCGCATCTGTAAGTACGGTGTTTGTCATATGCGAATGGACGGCGGATTCTCCAGGGAAACCAGGCAAGGCCCCGCAGCCGCCGCCAAGCGTCTCGTAGAAACCGTATTCCTCGCTCCCGAATATAACATTGTTCATGGTGCCCTGGCTCTGCGCGCAAAGGCCCAGGGCTGACAGCAAGGACTCGACCACCAGCTGGCTGATCTCGACATTCCCGCCGGCGACCGCGGGGCATTTCCCCGGGTCGGCGCCGAACGCCGGGTTGAGCATCCCCTCGGGGATCCGCAGCTCGATCGGGGCCAGCAGCCCCTCGTTGAGCGGGAGATCCTCCCGGGCCAGCAGTCGGAGGACATAGATGACCGCGCTGGTCACGATCGCGGGCGTGGCGTTGAGGCAGCGGGGATGCACCGGGCCCGAGCCGGCAAAGTCGATGGTTGCCCGGTCGCCGGCGATCTCGATGCGGACCGCGATCGGGCCGCCGTCGAGCACCGGCTCGGTGTGTCGGTAGACGCCATCGGGCAGGTCCGCGAGCGCGGCGCGGAGTCTCGCCTCGGCGCGGCGGCGGATCGTCGCGCCGATCGCCTCCACGCGGGCCCGGCCGACCACCCCGGCGAGCGACCGAAGGCTGTCGGCGCCGGCGCGGACCGCGTGGACGGCCGCGGCGAGGTCGCGGCAGTTGGTCTCCGGGTCGCGGCTCGGGTGCGGGCCGGCGGTGAACAACCGCCGAGCGGCAGGCCAGTCGATCTGGGCGCCGCGGCCGAGGATTGTCGGCGGGATGACGACGCCCTCCTCGGCGAGCCGGGTGGCCTCGGGCGCCATGGATCCCGGGGCGATGCCGCCGATCTCGGCGTGGTGGGCGCGGGCGGCGGTGTAGCCGAGGCGCACGCCGTCGTGGTCGTGGACGGGCTCGATGAGGGTGAGGTCGGGCAGGTGCGAGCCGCCGTAGGCCGGGTGGTTGGTGAGGATCGTGGCGTGCTGGAGGTCGGGTCCGAGCAGGTCGCGGACCGCGCGCACGCAGACGCCCATCGAGCCGAGGTGGACGGGGACATGCGGGGCGTTGACCACGAGCCGACCGTCGGCGTCGAGGATGGCGCAGGAGAAGTCGAGGCGTTGCTTCACATTGGTCGAGATCGCGGTGCGGCGGAGGCGCTCGCCCATCTCCTCGGCGATCGCGGTGAGCTGGCCGACGGCAAGCTCGACCTCGACCGCCTCGGCGCGGTGGGCGGGTCGGGCGAGTTCGGTGCGGGGGTCGCGGGTGAGCAGGATCGAGCCGCTCGGGTGGGTGGCGGCGCGCCAGCCGGGGGCGAGGTAGGTGGTGGAGTGCGCTTCGGTGAGGAGCGCCGGGCCGGTGATGGGCGTGGCGGGTGAGAGGTGGCGGCGGTGGTGGATGGGGACTTGGTGCCAGGAGTCTGTGAAGAGCGGGTGGGAGGTGGTGGTTGGATCGCGGGCTGGAAAGCCCGCCCCCCTGGCTGGAAAGCCCGCCCCCCTGCTTTCAACGCCCGGGAGTGTGGCGGTCACACGGGCGGTGCCCAGTTCGAGCGGGGTGTCGGTGGGCGCGTAGCTGAAGATGCCGCGGTAGCGCTGCTCGAATCGCACGGCGAGCGTGTCGGGGTCGTCGGCATCGAGTTCGAGGATGTCGTCCTGGCCCAGATAGCGGAGCTCGACGCTGCGGCGGGTGGTGATGGCGGCGGGCGTCCCCGGCAGTGCGCTGCGTGCCCGGGCTTCGATGGCGTCGAGGCGGTCGGCGAGCGTGGCCAGCTCGCCCTCCAGCGGCCGCAGGATCTGCTCGTCGGCGATGCGTTCGAGGTTGGAGACCGAGAGACCGAAGGCGCTGAGCAGGCCGGCATCTGGGGGGATGACGATGTGGTCGATGCCGAGCGCATCGGCGATGGCGCAGGCGTGCTGGGGGCCTGCGCCGCCGAAGGCGACCAGCGCGTGCTCGGCCGGGTCGTGCCCACGCCGGAGGGTGATGCGTCGGACGGCCTGGGCCATGCGCTGGTCGGCGATGGCGAGGAAGCCAGAGAGAAGGGACTCGATCGTCAGCGCCTGGAGAGTTGTGCGGGGCGGAGTGTCGGGGCGGGGATCGGAGGAAGCCCGGGCTTGCGCCAGGGCCTCTTTCGCGGCGGCCTCAGCGGCGTTCGGGTGGAGTGGGACGGCGAAGTGGGTGGGGTCGAGGCGGCCGAGGAGGAGGTTGCAGTCGGTGATGGTGAGCGGGCCGCCGCGCCCGTAGCAAGCGGGGCCGGGGTCGGCGCCGGCGCTCTCGGGGCCGACGCGGAGTTCGCCGCGATCGATCGAGCAGATCGAGCCCCCGCCCGCGGCGACGGACTCGACGGCCACGCAGGGGGCAACGATGCGTGCGTCGCCGACGCGGGTCTGGTAGATGCGTTCGGGCGGGCCGTCGCAGCGGGCGCAGTCGGTGCTGGTGCCGCCCATGTCGAACGAGATGACGCGAGCGAAGCCGGCTCGCCGTCCGGCCTCGGCAGCGCCGACGACACCGCCGGCGGGGCCGGAGAGCAGGCTGTCCTTGGGGGTGAAGCCGGCGCGATTGATGAGGCCGCCGGCACTGGTCATGATGAGCAGGGAGGAAGGGGACCGCGGGCTGGAAAGCCCGCCCCCCTGAGGGTGGTGTGGGGGGGGGGGGGGCAGCCCGCCCCCCCGGGGGGGGGGCGGCTGGCCCGGGGGGGGGTAACGGCCCCCCCGCTTGTGGGTGGTGGGGGGGGGGTATATAACCCCCGCCCCCCTGGTGGTCGCTCTCCGTGTCGCATGGCCGGTGCACGCGGTCGAGGTAGCCGTCGATGACCGGGGCGAGGTAGGCGTTGACGACGGCGGTCTCGGCGCGGGCGAGGAAACCTATGCGGCTGCCCAGGTCCGCCGAGAGCGAGACATGCTCGAAGCCCAGGTCGAGCAGGGTGTCACGGACGGCGCGTTCGTGGCGGGGCTCGCGCCAGGCGTGCATGAGGGCGACCGCGGCGACGCGGACCCCGGCGTCGAACACCGGCCGGGCCCGCTCGCGCAGGGTGTCGAGGTCGAGCGGCGTGATGGTCTGGCCCGCGGCGTCGAGGCGTTCGGGCACCTCGACCACGCGGTCGTGCAGCGGCCGGGGCTTGCGGACGCGGAGGGTGAAGAGGTCCGGGCGGGTCTGGTCGTTGATGACGAGAAGGTCGGCGAAGCCCTCGGTCACGAAGAAGGCCGTCGGCGCACCCCGGCGTTCGAGCAGGGCGTTGGTGCCCCGGGTGGTGGCGAGCCGGAGGTCCATCGGCGGCAGCGGCTGCCCGGCGGGGGTGCCGGTGACCAGGCGGGCGGCGAGGATGGGGGCCTCCTCGCCGGTGGAGAGCTCGAGGGTGTCGCCGGGCGAGGTGGCCGCGATAGGGGCGTCGAGAGTGACCCGGGCGGCATGGTCGCCGAGGGGCTCGATGGCGGCGATACGGGCGTGGGCGCGGGCGTCCCCGCGGGCGAGTGTCGCGCCGAGGGCAAAGCCCGGCCGATCGAGCCAGGGGGCCGCGAGCGTGAGGGCGGTGGGCGAGTGGACGGCCGTCACGGTGGCGCGGAGAGCGCCCGAGCTGAGGACCTTGGCGCGGTGTTCGCGCCCGGCGGGATCGGTGGCGAGGCAGTCGGTGAAGGTGCCGCCGGTATCGACGCAGATGCGCCAGCGGGCGGGTTCCTCGGCGGGTCGGTTGTCGATCGTGCGCTCGGGCATGGGCGTGGTAGAGTACCGCGGCACAGAGGAGTCGCGATGGCGGGCGAAGTGGTCATTCGGTGTCTTGCGGTGGCGGCGGGGGGCGCGATCGGCTCGGTCGCGCGGTACGGGCTGAGCGTGTGGGGGGTGTCGCTCGAGACCCGGATGCCGTGGGGCACGGTGGTCGCCAATGTGCTCGGCTGCCTGGTGATGGGGGTGGTGATGTACTTCGTGGTGGCGCGGGGGACGATGCCGGATGGGCTTCGGTTGTTTCTCGCGGTGGGGCTGCTCGGCGGGCTGACGACCTTCTCGACCTACAGCTATGAGGGGCTGGCGCTGCTCCGGCAGGGGCACGCCGGGGCGGCGGGGCTGTATGTGGTGGGGAGTGTGGTTGTCGGGCTCGGCGCGGCGTCGCTGGGGTGGTGGGTCGCGGGGCAGTTCGGGGGCCGGGGGTAGAGCCCCCGGGGCGCCTTCGAGCCCGGACGCCGGAGCTGAGTCCTCGAAGCTTCGGATCGGCGGGCATGAGCGACGGAGGGTCCGGAGCTTCGCAGAGCGTCAGCTTCGGCGTCCGGCGGGGTTGCAGCGACGCCGCGGATCATCCCGATAGAGTGGTGCATGACCCAGCATGGGAATCGCCACACAGGGATGCCGCACGGGCCGAGGCCGGACTGGTGGGGCAAGGGCAGCCGCTCGCGGCTCGAGCAGGTGTTTCTGTCGGGGCCTCGCAGCCGGCGTGAGGAGTTGGCCCGGGCGGTGCGGATCTTCTTCGAGTGCATCAGGGGTTTCCGCGCCCTGCACTTCACGGGGCCTTGCGTGACGGTGTTCGGCTCGGCGCGGTTCGCCGAGGACCACGAGTATTACAGGATGGCGCGGGAGGTGGGTCGGGGGCTCGCCGAGGCCGGGTTCGCGGTCATGACCGGCGGCGGGCCGGGCGTCATGGAGGCCGCCAACCGGGGTGCGAAGGAGGCCGGCGGGTACTCGATCGGGTGCAACATCAAGCTGCCGATGGAGCAGCGGCCGAACCCGTACCTCGACAGGTTCATCGAGTTCAGCTACTTCTTCGTGCGCAAGGTGATGCTTGTGAAGTACAGCAACGCGTTTGTGGTGCTGCCCGGCGGGTTCGGCACGATGGACGAGCTCTTCGAGGTGGGGACGCTGATCCAGACGGGCAAGGTGCAGCGGTTCCCGGTGGTGATGATGGGGCGGGAGTACTACAGGCCGCTGGGCGAGTTTGTGCGGCAGACGATGGTGGCGGAGGGGACGATCGACGCTGTCGACCTGCAGCTCTTCACGGTGACCGACGACCCGATCGAGGCGGTCCAGCGGATCCGTGAGGGGTGCCGTGCGGAGGTGCAGGGGCCTGTGCCGCAGGTGGTGCTGGGGGAGACGAGGTAGGGGCGTGTGGCGGTGGGGCCACGGGGCTCAGCCCGGCGCCCCGGCCTTCTCGCGGTTGCGTTCCTGGCGGTCGAGGCGTTTGCGTTCGCTCTCGTTGAGGATCTGCTTGCGGAGCCTGACCGCCGAGGGGGTGATCTCGACAAACTCGCCCTCGTCGATGTACTCGAGGCCGACCTCGAGGTTGATCTTGCGCGGGGCCTTCAGGGCGACGGTGGCCTCCTTGTTGGCCATGCGGACATTGGAGAGCGCCTTCTCGCGGGTGATGTTGACGACCAGGTCGTTCTCGCGGTTGTGCTCGCCGATGATCTGGCCGGCGTAGACCCGCTCGCCCGGGGCGACAAAGAGGAAGCCGCGGTCGTGGAGCAGCTCGACGGCGTGCGCGGTGACCTGCCCGGTCTCGGTGGCGACGAGGACGCCCTGCTGGCGGTGCTGGCGTTCGGCGGTCATGGGGACATGCCGCTCGAAGCGGTGGTGCATGATGGCCTCGCCTTGGGTGGCGGTGAGCAGCCGGCTGCGCAGGCCGATGAGGGCGCGGCTGGTGATCTCGAAGACCATGTGGCTGGTGTCGGCGCCGCGGTTCTCCATCTTTTTGAGCTCGCCCTTGCGTGCGCCGATCAGCTCCATCACCGAGCCGATCGCGGACGCGGGGCAGTCGACCACGAGGGTCTCGAGCGGCTCGCAGATGTGGCCCTTGATCTCTTTGGTGATGACGATGGGCCTGCCGACGGAGAGCTCGAAGCCCTCTCGGCGCATGGTCTCGAGCAGGATGCCCAGGTGGAGCAGGCCACGCCCCGAGACCATGAACTCGTCGGCGGTGCGGCCGCCCTCGACCCGGAGGGCGACATTGTGCTCGAGTTCCCGGTCGAGCCGGTCGCGGATCTGGCGGCTGGTGACATACTTGCCCTCCTGGCCGGCGAAGGGCGAGTCGTTGATGCGGAAGACCATGGAGATCGTCGGCTCGTCGACATGGACCGTGGGGAGGGCGACGGGCGATTCGGTGTCGGCGATGGTGTCGCCGATCTCGACGGTGGGCAGGCCGGGGACGGCGCAGAGGTCGCCGGCCTCGATCTCCTCGACCTCTTTGCGGCCGAGCCCGGCGAAGCCGAGGATGCGGCCGACCCGGCCGTCGACGCGTGAGCCGTCGCGTTTGAGCAGGGCGACCTGCTGGCCGCTCTTGATCTTGCCGGCGAAGACCCTGCCGATGGCGATGCGCCCGAGGTAGTCGGAGTAGTCGAGGGTGGTGACGAGCATCTGGAGGGGCTTGCTCGGGGCGGCGAGGGGCGGTGGGACATGCTTGACGATGGCCTCGAAGATGGCGCGGAGGTTGCCCTTGCGGAGCTCTTCGAGCGGGGCGTCGATGGTGTCGCTCGCCCAGCCCTCACGCCCCGAGCAGAAGACCACGGGGAAGTCCAGCGCGTGGTCGTCGGCGCCGAGCTCGATGAGCAGGTCGAACACCTCGTCGATCACCCGCTTGGGCTCGGCGTCGGCGCGGTCGCACTTGTTGACGACGACGACGGGGCGGAGGTGGGCTTCGAGGGCCTTGGAGAGGACGAACTTGGTCTGCGGCATGGGGCCGTCGAACGCGTCGACGAGCAGCAGGCACCCGTCGGCCATGCGGAGGACCCGCTCGACCTCGCCGCCGAAGTCGGCGTGGCCGGGGGTGTCGACGATGTTGATGCGGTAGTCCTTGCCGTCGGCGTGGTGGTAGTTGACGGCGCAGTTCTTGGAGAGGATGGTGATGCCGCGCTCGCGTTCGAGGGGGTTGGAGTCGAGGATGAGGTCGTGCTGGCCCCCGGCGAGGCGTTCGAGCTCGCCGGCGCGGAAGTTCCCGGACTGCATGAGCAGGTGGTCGACCAGGGTGGTTTTGCCGTGGTCGACATGGGCGATGATGGCAACATTGCGGATGTCGGTCTGGGATGCGGTCATGGGGATGGTCTCAAACCGGCCGGGCTGCCGGTGGGGTCGGGTGGTTGGACTTAGGCGGGGGCGGCCCGGGCGTACCGGCTTGGGTGATCGTAGCCCGCGCCGAGGGGGGCGTGTGACACAAGGGGCCTGGGAGGAGGTCCGAATACCCGGCCCACCGGCTGCCCCCTTTGCCAAGACGGCGCAGTCCGGCGGCGTGGGAGCGGGGCGTCGGTGTCCGCGGTGGCGTCGGCGCCGGGGCGTGGCATGTTGGACCGTCGGCGATGCCGGCAACAACCGAGCACGGCGAGAGTGGCGCGGTCGTGGCTGCCCCTGGAGGGCGGCGGGAGCGACCGCGGAACGCCGTGCCAGAGAAGAGAAGAAGGAGCCGCCATGACCTGCGATCGACTTTGCCTTGCCGGAGCCTGCCTCGCACTGTCGCTTGCCGCCGGCCTCACCCAGGCCGGGGAGATCCTCTACCAGACCGACTTCGAGTCTGGTCCTCTCGGGGCCGAATGGAGCAGCAATAGCACGCTCGTCACCGAGGGGCTCTTCACGCGGTTCAACGGGCGGTACACGAACGACTCGACCATCCTCACGCTCGGCGCCGTGCCGCACGACGACGGGGACTGCGGCGGGGGGGACGGCGGTGGCGGCGGAGGTGGCGGGGGCGACGGTGGGTCCGATGGTGGGTCGAGCGGCGGGCGCTCCTGCAGCGTGCTCTACACCGCGGAGTTCGACCTGCACATCCTCGACTCCTGGGACGGCGACTACCGGGTCAACGGCCCCGACCGCTTCGAGGTCCGGGTGGCCAGCTCGGCATCGGCGGGGGAGACGCTCTTCAGCGAGACCTTCGCCACGGGCCACCCGTGGCAGAGCTTCCGCGGTCCGGACATCGGCAACGCGCACCTCGGGTTCTCCGCCTCGTGGCAGGACGCGATCTACCGCGACATCTCGGTGAGCTTCGAGCTGCCCGCCGACGCCGAGACCTTCAGCCTGACCTTCGTCGGGGTGGGGCTCCAGGGCATCAACGACGAGTCGTGGGGCATCGACAATGTGTCGGTGGACTACAGCGTGGTCCCCGCACCGGCGTCACTCTCAGCCTGCGGGCTGGCTCTCCTCTTCGGATCACACCGCCGGAAACGCTAACGGGTCAGAGGAGACCTGGGAGACGACGCGCCCGCGGGCCTGCCCCGCGGGCGTTGTCGCGCGGCGGCCGACCGACGCTACCAGTCGAGGCTGCCGCGCCAGGCTGCGGCGAGGTCGTCGACCGCCTCGTCGAGACCGAACGCCCCGCCGCGGAGTCGGCCCGAGTTGTCGAGCACGCCGAGCTGGTGGACGCCGACGCCCCGGGCGTGTCCGGTGATGGTGGCCCGGACCGCTTCGACCTTCAGGGCGGGGACCTCGAGCACATAACGGCCGGGGTTCTCGGCGAAGAGCCAGGCGGTGGGGTGGACGCCGGCGGGGGGCTCGACGAGCTGCGCGCCGAGCGGCGCGGCGGCCGAGTGCCCGCCGATGAGCATCTCGGCGATCGCGACCGCGAGCCCGCCGTCGGAGCAGTCGTGGGCGCTGGCGACGAGTTCGGCGGCAATGCAGGCGGCGACGCCGCGGGCGGTGCGGGCGCCGGTGTGCGGATCAAAGCCCGGCATGCGGGGCGAGAGGCCCTGGGCCTCGGCCGCGGTCGCCACGACGCGGAGGAGCTCCTGCACGCGCTCGGGTCCGATCTCGGCGGCGAGCTTCTCGATCGCGGGGTTGCCCAGGCGGGCGGCGAGGCCCTGGGCGGTCTCGCTGGCGCGCGGCCCGAAGTGCGCGACGAGCCGGCCGAGCTTGCCCATGGCGCCCGGCGTGAGCGTGCGGAGGAACGCCTGGGCCTGCCTGGTCGCGGCGGCGGGGAGGTTGCCAAGGGCGGCGGCGGCCCGGCGCTCGACCTCGGCCGCGAGCGAGTCGGGGTCGCCGGTGAGTGTCGCGCTCGGCAGGCCGAAGAGCTGGGCGTGGTGCGAGCCGCCCATCGCCCCGGTCGTCTCGCCGACCAGCAGGAGGACATTGCCGGCGCGCTTGGCGTCCATGGTGGTGCACCGCGCGAGGTCGGGGACGATGCCGATGCCGGTGATCAGCAGGGTGGGAGGGATCTCGATGGTCCGGGCGGCGGAGCCGTCGTCCCCGGGAATCGTGAACTGGTTGTTGAGGGAGTCCTTGCCGCTGACGAAGGGGGTGCGGTAGGCCTTGGCCCCGTCGTAGCAGCCCTCGGCGGCGCGGACGAGCGAGCCGAGGTTCTCGGGCTTGTTGCAGCTGGGCCAGCAGAAGTTGTCGAGGATGGCGATGCGGTCGGGGTCGGCGCCGACGCAGACGAGGTTGCGGACGCACTCATCGATGCCGGCGATGGCGGCGAGGTAGGGGTCGCCGCCGGCCGCGGGGTCGCCGAGCGCCGTGGCGAGGCCGCACCCGATCGCCAGGCCGCGGCCCGCGCCGGGGACCGGCTCGATCACACTGGCATCGCCCGGCCCGCGCCCGCCGGGGCCGACCAGGGGGCGGAGTATGGTGTTGCCCTGCACCTCGTGGTCGTACTGGCGGATGATCCAGTGCTTGCTGGCGATGTTGGGGTGGGAAAGCAAGGCACGGAGGCACGCAGGCACGGAGGCACGGAGGGGCTCCGGTTCGGCGCCCTTCGTGCCTCCGTGCCTGCGTGCCTTCGTCCCTCCCTTCCACACCGCCTCCCGCGTCGGCTGCGGCAGCCCCTCGTGCATGAAGTGCATGGGGAGGCGCCCGACCTCGGCGCCCCGGTAGCGGAGGATGAGGTCGGCGTCGGGCGTGCCGAAGGCGCCCAGGACGGCGAGCTCGACATGCTCCTCATCGCAGATCCGCTGGAGGGCGTCGAGGTTCTCGGGCGGGACCGCCAGGACCATGCGCTCCTGGGCCTCGCTGATCCAGATCTCGGTGTAGCTGAGGCCGTCGTACTTGAGCGGGGCGTTCTCGAGGTGGACCTCGGCGCCGATCTTCTCGCCCATCTCGCCGACGGCGGAGCTGAAACCGCCGGCGCCGCAGTCGGTGATGGCGTGGAACAGGGGTCGAGCGACGGAGCGACGGAGCGACGAAGGGGTTTCGCCTTCGAGGGCATGAGCCCCTTCGTCGCTTCGTGCCTTCGTCGCTTCGTCGCTTTCCCAGTCCCGCGCCCGCAGGATCGCGTCCAAAACCCGCTTCTCCTCGATCGCGTTGCCGATCTGGACGGCGTGGCTGAACTCGTCGGCGTGGGTGTCGGTGAGCTCGGCGGAGCTGAAGGTCGCGCCGTGGATGCCGTCGCGCCCGGTGCGGCCGCCGAGGGCGACGATGAGGTCGCCGGGGGCGGCGGCGCCCTCGGTGCGGTCGCGGGGCAGGATGCCGACGCACCCGCAGAAGACCAGCGGGTTGCCCACATAGCGGTCGTCGAAGTAGACCGCGCCGTTGAGCGTGGGGATGCCCATGCGATTGCCGTAGTCACGCACGCCGGCGACAACCTCGGTGAGGATGCGTTTGGGAGGGAGGCAGCCGGTGGGGAGAAGCGACGGAGCGGCGGAGCGACGGAGCGACGGAGGGTTCGGGGGGGGGGCGGGCGCCGGCGGGGGGGGGCCGCCCCCGGGCGCGGGCGCCGCCGGCCCCCACGGAGGGTTCGCGGCCGAACCGGCTCGGTCCCCTTCGTCGCTTCGTGCCTTCGTCGCTTCGTCGCCTTCGGCCGCGAAGTGTCCCGGGTACGCCACACAGAAGACATCCGTATTCGCGATCGGCTTGGCGGCCAGCCCCGTGCCGATCACATCGCGGATGCACCCGCCGATGCCGGTGGCCGCCCCGCCGTAGGGCTCGATGGCGGAGGGGTGGTTGTGGGTCTCGACCTTGATGCAGACCGCGTGGTCGTCGTCGAAGGCGATGATCCCGGCGTTGTCCTTGAACACGCTAAGCGTCCAGTCGACCCCGTCCTCGATGAGCTCGAAGGTGGCGGCGGCGACCGTCCGCTTGAGCAGGTTGTCGATCTCCACCGACCCGTCCTCGTGCACCGTGTGCCCGGGCCTGCCCTCCCAGTCGATGCCGTCCCCCCCTTCGTCGCTCCGTCGCTTCGTCGCTTCGTCGCTTGCCTTCCGGATCCTGGTCGTGAGCGTCTTGTGCCCACAGTGCTAGCGCCAGGGGTGGGCGCGCGTT
>CAYJPX010000068.1:0-18545 GCA_964372195.1 uncultured Phycisphaeraceae bacterium | reverse complement strand
GTCTACAGGCCGGCGAGCGTGCGCAAGGCGGTATCGATGTCGCCCGGGACAGGCATCGCGCTGAGGCGGCTCTGCCTGACCAGCGCGAACGCCGCGAACCGCGGGTCGGCCTTGATCGCCGCGAGGGTGGCGTGCGGGCTCTCCGCGGGCTTGACCGGCGCGATCTCCACGAGCACGAACTTGGGGTCGCCGGCCGGCGTCACACCGGGGTTCTCCGGGTCGGGGTACGCGCCCTTCACGACCCGGGCCAGGCCGACGATCCGCTTCTCGGCGCCGGTGTGGTAGAAGAGCACCTCGTCGCCCTTCTTCATCGATCGAATGGCCAGTAGTGCGGCGGCGTTGGCCACGCCGGTCCAGGCGGTGCGTTTCTCGCGTACCAGATCGTCCCACGAGTAGTCGCCCGGTTCGGTCTTGAGCAGGAATGTGGTCATGTTGCCCCATGGTACCGCCGGCGTGCCGGGGCACTCGGGTCACGAAACAAGAAGCCCCGCGGACGATCGCGGGGCTTCCCGGGGGGACATGCGGGTGTGTCGTGCGTCGCGGTGGGGCTCAGCCCTCGTCGGACGCGGTCTCGGTCGTGGTCTCGGCCTCGGCGGTCGGGCCGGCGGGCTTCTCACTGCCGGACTCGCAGGCCTTCTGGCACTCGGTCTGGTCCATGCCCTCGACCTGATTGGCGACCGTCTGGGTCGTGGCGCCGGCCATCGGGCAGTCGCCAGCGGTCTGGCAGTGCTCCATCATGCCCTCGGGGCACTCGCCCATGCCCTCGCAGGCGGCCATCATCGCGTCCGAGCAGTGGCCGGGCTCGGCAGCGGTCTCGCTGCTCGTGCTGGTGAGCATGGCCTGCTCGGTCTGCCCCTCGAGGGGGCAACTGCCGCAGCCGGACTTGGCCGGCTGGATCGTGGAGTCCGCCGTGAGCGTGGTGTTCTGCTTGCTGTCGCTGCAGGTTCCGAGGGGGCAGCCGGTGGTGGCGAGGTTATAGCCCCCCATGCCGATCCCTGCGAGGGCGGCGACGAGGAGGACGGGCTTGAAGAAACAGAGGGGGGTGCCACAGGCCATTGGGGAACTCCTTGGGTTTACCGTCGCTAGCACGGGGGTGTACGGACCGCTGACGGGGAGTATACCGCCTGGGGCGGCTGGGTATTCCCGGGATGGGGGGAAGGGTGGTCGGTTTCCGGACGCCCGGTTCAGGAGCGGTCGCCGCCGGTCGATAGTGCCTGGACCGGCCCGGCCGAATCGTGGCGGCGGGGCGGGTACTGGAGGCGTGATGGCGGCCCGTGAAACCGACAGCAAGCCCGTTGAGGGCCCCAAGGCTGGATCCAGCCGGGGGCGCCCGCCGCCAGAGGCCGTCGCCCGCGCGCTGGCGGAGGTCGAACAGACCCTGGAGCGGCTCAAGCAGGTCCGGGCCGAGCGGGCGGAGGCCGAGCAGCGGTTCCGGACCGAGCTCGAAGCCCGGGACGCGCGGATCGTCGAGCTGGAGGCCGACCGGGAGGCGGGGCTCGGCAGGCTCGCCGAGTTCGAGGCGAGGCTCGCGGGCGCTGGGGCGATGGAGACCCAGCGCGACGACGCGGTGGAGAAGCTCGAAGCGTTGGAGCGGCGGGTGGGGGAGTTCGAGGCCGCCTTGGATACCGAGCGGGTGATGCGCGAGGTCGTCGAGGCCAAGCTTGCGGAGGCAGAGGGAACGGCCCGGGCGCACGCGGAGCGTTTCCGCGACCAGCTGCTCGAGGCCGAGCAGCGCGAGCGGGACCTCGCGGATGCCCGCGACCGCGAGCGTCGCGAGGCCGAGGAGTTGGCGCAACAGCTGCGCGAGCAGCTCGAGACGGCCACCCGTGCCGCCGAATCGCGGGCCGGTGAGCTCGAGGCCGCGAGCAGCGCGGCGAACGCCAGGCTCGTGGAGCTGGAGTCCCTGCTGGCAGAGCGGGCCGGCGAGGCAGAGGAGGCCGCCCGGAACGACGCGATCCTCAGCGGCAAGGTCGCCGAGCAGGAGGCCGAGCTGTCGGGGATGCGTGCCCAGCTCGCGCAGGTGCGGGAGGAGCTGGCCGGGGCGCGGTCCGAGGTCCAGCAGCGGGAGCGGGAGATTGCCGAGCGGAACGGATCGGCCGACGCGGAGACCGTCGCCCTGCGGTCGGAGGTCGAGAAGCTGCGTGCCGAGGCCGCGGAGTTGTGGAGCGTGCTGGAATCGGCCGAGACGGCCGCGGCCGAGCGCGGGCAGGCGGCGGCGGAGGCCGAGCAGCGTGCGGAGGCGGTCAGCGCCGAGTTGACCGGGGCGCTCGAGGCCGAGCGCGGGCAGGTGCGTGAGCTGGGCGAGAAGCTGGACCTCGCCGCCGACCGGCTGACCGAGTTGCAGTCGCTGCTCGACGAGCGCGAGCGGATGATCGAGCAGTCGGGCGAGGTCGACCAGACCGTCGCCCTGCTCACGGGGCAGCTCAACGGGTTGCGCGGCCAGCTCGCCGACGCCGAGCGTCAGCTCGACGAGGCGCGGCGGGCCGGCGGCGATCGGCGGCCGACGCCGGGGCACTGGACGGACGACCGTATCGAGAGCCGGAGGCGTCGGCTGCGGCGCTGCCGGGAGTTGCTGCGCGAACGCGAGCAACACGCCGCGAGCCAGCAGCGGGTGCTCGCCCAGCGGGTCAGCCAGTGCGACGAGGTGCTCGGCCGGCGCCGGGAGCTGGTCGAGGCCAGGCAGATCATCGAGCGCACACACAAAAAGATCACCTCGGAGCGGGCCAGGTCCGGGGCGGCGGCGGTGGTGTTCTTCGCCGTGGCGACCATCACGGTGCTCTCGGGGCTCTCGTGGGCGGTGGTCACGCGGACCTTCCCCGCGACCTATGCGGCGTCGGCGGTCCTGGCGGCGGACTTCACCGCCGAACCGGCCCAGCCGGGCGACCTCGAGGCGTGGCAGGCGTTCCACGAGGAGCTGCTGCTGGACCCCAATGTCGTCGCCAGGGTCTCCGAGAGGATGGCCCAGCGAGGGGCCGCCGAGTTCGGGCAGCCCGCCGTGCTCAAGGCGATGCTCGAGCGAGACATGACCTGGTCGAGCCCCGAGGACGGCAAGCTGGCGATCGAGATGCGCGGCCTCGGCCGAGAGGCGACCGCCCGACGCCTCGACACCTATGTCACGACGCTGGCGGTCGAGGCGAACGCGCTGCGGCAACGCCGGTCGGAGCACTCGACCACGGTCGTCGTGGAGAAGGCGCGCCCCGGCAACGAGCCGCTGCAGGACCCGCGGTTGCAGTACGCCGGGGTTGGCTTGGCTGGCGGGTCGGTGTTCTGTCTCTTGCTTTGGTTCGGGATCTGGAAGCGGATGGTGCACACCAAGTCCGCGTTCGAGCACGCCGGCGAGATCGACAACCTGCTCGAGGACGCCCGGTGGGTCGACCCGATCCAGCAGATCATCGACGCACGCGAGCCCAAGCCGGGGACGAAGGCGGCTTGAAGCTGGGCCAAACAAGACGCGAGCCCCGGCGCAGGCCGGGGCTCGTTCTGTATCGGGTTGGGGCGGGTGGACCCAGGGCGGCGCGGGCCTCGCCTCGCACCTAGTGGGCGTTCAGGACTCCCGCGACGCCGAGCAGCAGGCTGTCGGTCCCGCCGCCGGGCACGATGGCGAGGTGCTCGGCGTCGAGCGCGACGGTGACGGGGACCTCGCGGTTGAGCAGGCCGCCGGTGAAGGTGAACTCGGCGATGGTGGAGACGGGCTGGTTGTTGTCGTCGAGGACGACGAGGCGGTACTGGCTGCCGGCGGTGGCGGGGAGGTTGATGCCGAAGAGCTTGGCGGTGCGCCAATCGGGGTTGACCCAGACGGCGGCCTGGGCGGCGCCGCCCATCTCGGCGTCGGCGGAGGTGAGGGTGATGCGCTGGGTCGAGGCGTCGACGAGGGCGTCGTAGAGGTACTCGGGGCCGAAGGCCTTGCTGATCTCGGTGATGAGCAGGTCTTCTTGGGAGCGGAGTTCGCCGATGGCGGACTGGAGGTTGGCGGTGGTCACGCCGAGCACGATGGCGGCTGCGGCGCAGCCGAGGGCGATGGCTCGCCAGACGGCGGCGGTTCTGCGTCGGTGCGTCACCGCGGGGAGCCGCGAGATCGCGTCGGGGTCGTGCAGCCGCAGCGTCGATTCGGCCTCCGCGAGGTGGCGCCCGGCGATCGCCGCGCGGACCGCCTCGAGCACGCGGGCCCGCAGGGCGGCGGGGGCCGAGACATCGGGCAGGAGCGAGTCCATCCGGGCGAGCCTGGTCTGCTCGCGGCGGACCTGGGCCTGGACCGCGGGCGGGGCGGCACGGAAGGCCTCCTCGAAGGCCCTGCGCTCGTCGTCGTCGAGCAGCGAGAGTGCGTCCAGCAGCGCGTTTTCAAGCAGTTCGCGTTGCGTCATATCGAGAGCTCCTCACCCGCTCGCTCGCGGAGTCGCACCAGGGCCCGGCTGAGGGCCGACTTCACGGTGCCGAGTGGCGTATCCAGTTCTTCGCTAATCTGCCTGAGTGTCTGGCCGCCGAGGTACGCCCTCGTGACCACGCTCTGCTGAAGTTCCGGCAGTTCTGCAATCCTCTCCATCACCTCGGCGAAGCGTTCGTCCCGCTCCATCCCGACGCCGATCGTCTCGTGCTCCCGCCGCTCGTCGCGGACGGTCGACTCCTCGATCGAGCCCGCGTTGATCCGGGCCCTGGTCCGCCGCAGCCGGTCGACCAGGTGTCGCCGACTGATGAGCATGACCCATGTAACCAGGGCTGCCCGTTTGGGATCGAATCGGTCGGCGGTTTTCCACAGTCGAACGAAGACCTCCTGCACCGCATCGTCGGCGTCCGCCCTCGTGGGCATGGCCTGGTACGCCATCCGGTAGACCAGCGAGCCGAACCGGTCGTACATCTCTTCGACGGCACTCTCTTCATCGGCGGCGACCCTGCGCATCAGGTCAAGATCGACCCCGTCTTGTTCCTTCCGAGGCGTCATGTGTCCGGTCTCCGGGCGGAGAACCCGCCCTCACGATGCCACACCATACGCCCGGATGGCATTGGTAGATCCACTAGACTGGCGGAATGTGTGGCCGATTCTGGCCTGCCTGGGCTCTCTCGTGGCGGGCTGTACGGCACAAGTACGGTTTCCGAAGAATGCAAATTTTTCTGCCGGCATGCCCACAAACCAGGAGTTCTCGGGTAGGCTGAGTTGTCGGACCGATGTGAGGAGAAGCACCGGGTCTTGTCGGAGATCTTGATGACCGGTCCCTTGAGGCAATCTCGTAGGGCAGCGTGTTCGAGGACCAGTGGCGTGGGCGGGCGGTGCGCCTTCACCCTGATCGATGTCCTGGTCACGATGGGCGTTGTCGCGATCCTGATCGGGATGCTGCTGCCGGGGATGGGCAAGGTACGCGAGCTGTCGCGGCAGATCGTCTGTCGGTCGAACCTCCGACAGATCGGTCTTGGCTTGGCGCTGTACGCCGATGGTTCACGCGACCAGTTGCCGCACAGCGTGTTCCTCGAACCGCCCCAGCAGAACAACGGCTTGCAGCAGGCCCCGCAGGACATGATGACCCTGCGGCTGCGTTCGGCGACGGGCAGGGACCCGGAGGACGCCTGGGACGGGCTCGGCAGGCTGTATTCTTCCGAGGTCCTCCCCTCGCAGCAGATCTTCTACTGCCCCTCCCACCACGGGCGGAACGGCTTCGACCAGTACGAACAGGCCTGGCGCACGGAGCGGTCCCCGCTCGTCGGGAACTTCCACTTCCGCGGCCAGGGACCCAACGGGAGCCGCCACCTTTCGTTCATCGAGCCGAGTCGCGCCGCCATGGCAGCGGACGGCATGCGGTCTCCCGACGACTTCAACCACCTGATCGGGCTCAATGTCCTCCGCGCCGACCTCTCGCTGTTCTGGCTCTCCGATTCCCTCGGGGCGATCGGGCAGTACATCGCCGAGAACAGCACCAAGGGCTTCGACTCGACGAGCTTCGATGTGCTCTGGGACCAGCTCGACGCCCCGGACAACGATGTGATCACGCCCCACGACGGCTTCTAGAAAAGCCCGGACCGCCCCGTCTACACTGGGGGCATGAACACCAACACCCCCGGTCCACGCTCCGTCTCCCGGCTCGCTGCGGCGTGCGCGGGGCTTGTCGCGATGCTCTCGGCCGCGGCCGACGCCCAACTGACCCCAGACCGCGAGTACTACGGCATCAACCGCACCATCCCGATGACCATCGCGATGCCCGCCGGCGTCGCCGGGGATGTCGAGATCGCCCTCTACCTCGCCGACGGCACCGAGGCGGCCAAGTCCGCCGCGTCGGCCGGCAAGGTTGACCTGGCCGGCCTCTTCCCGGTGCTCTGGACCGCGACCACGCCCGTGACCTCCTACGCCCAGTTGCTGGTCGATGAGCAGGCGATCGGCTCGCCGGTCGTGCTGGTGCCGATGCTGACACCCAATCTCGCGTACCTGAGCGGCCGCGCGGTGGTGTTCACGGAGCGTTCGCCGCAGTCTTCGGTCTACTCGGGCCTCCGCGCCTGGACCGACCGGCATGTGGTGTTCAGCACGAGCCTCGGGGACATCGAGTTCCGCATGCGCCCGGACAAGGCGCCCAACACCGTCGCCAACTTCATCGATCTCGTCGAGGGCGGCTTCTACACCGGCATCATCTTCCACCGCATCATCGGGGCCAAGGACGGGCGCGACCCGTTCATGGCCCAGGTCGGCGACCCCACCGGCACCGGCTCGGGCGGTCCCGGCCGGTTCGTCGACCTCGAGCAGTCGGACCTCCCGCACGACTTCGGCGTGCTCTCGATGGCGAGGACCGGCGACCCCAACACCAACGGCGGGCAGGTGTTCGTCTGCTTCAGCCGCAAGGGCACCGACTTCCTCGACGGGCAGTACTGCTCGTTCGCGGAGGCAGTCTCGGGCGGCGAGACGATCCTGGCGCTCGAGGCGGTGCCCACCGACTCGGGCGATCGGCCGCGCGGCGAACCCCCGGTCATCAACTCGGCAACGACCGTGCCGGCGCCGCCCTTCGGCGCCGGGCCGAAGGCTCTCACCCGGCCCGACTCCGGCGAGCGGTAGAGACGCCCGCGCCGGACGCGGGGGCGCCCGGGCGCGGGGGCGCCCGGCCGCGGTCAGAACCGGATTCTCGCGGAGAGTCCCGCCATGAGTGCGCCGTCGCTGTCGGGGTCGACCAGCTCGTTGCCCGCGGCGTCGAGGAACTCGTAGCTGTTCAGCATCGACATGCCGACGCTCGCCTCGATAGCGATATGGCTGTTGGGCTCCCAGGCCGCCCCGGCGACCACCGGCACCCGGTCGTCCCGCATCACGCCGCCGGGGATCGGCCCTGTGTCGAGCAGGCGGAACTCCCGCGACTCCCAGCCGCCCGCGGCGAAGAAGGTCCAGTCCTCGAACGGTGCGTAGCTCAGGCGCAGCCCGTTGTCGGCGGTGGCAAGCGTCCACTGGTCGTTGATCTCCCAGTTGATGATCGGGAGCGGGAGGACCAGGGCATCGTCCTCGATCCGCGAGCGGACCGCGAGGCCGAGGCCGATGGTGAGCTGGTCGTTGACGGCGTAGGTGGCGCCGACCGTCCCGCCGCCGGTGAAGCCATCGCCGAGGTTCTCGCTCTCCTCGCCCGCCCAGGAGGCCCGCCCGCCGACGAACCACCACCACTGGTCGTTGGCCCGGGCGGTGTAGCGGGCGCTGAGGCTGTACTCGGCGAAGTCCCCCGCCGGGTCGCCCCCGGCGACGATGCCCGTGGCGCCGCTGAAATCGTAGAAGGAGTACTCGGCGCCCAGGCCGACATCGACGGCCCAGCTCTGATCCTCGGCGTAGCGGACGCCGAGCGTGGGGCCGACCCGCGCGACTCCGACCTCACCCGTGCCGTCGAGGTCGGCGGTCGCGACAAACGACGCCTCGTTGCGCAGCGAGAAGCTGAACCGCGCCAGCGGATCACCCTCGGCCTGAGCCACGGCGGGGGCGGCGAGCGTGCAGGCGATGAGCAGGCAAGTCGAACGCATGGGTGAACTCCTCGGCCGGGCGGCGGTTGTGGCGGCGGTGCTGGCGGTGGTTCTGGCGGTGGGACGGAGCCGGCGGGCCGGTCTCCCGGGCCGGCATGGTACAGCGCCCACCGCCCGCCCGCCTACACTTCGCCCGCCCTTGGGGAAGCCCCCGCGGGCGAACCGCCGGGGCGGTAACTCAATTGGTAGAGTGCCAGCTTTGCAAGCTGGAAGTTGCCGGTTCGAGTCCGGTCCGCTCCATCCCGCGTGACGGCCCGTAAGGGCCGTTTTTTACAGGGTTTATGTCGGCCGCGTCCGTCCCGGTGGCGCGCCGCTCGTCGCACGGTCCGGCACAGAATCGACCGGTTTCGCGCCCCAACTGCTGGGAATGTAGCTGGTGATCTGTAGCTTTGGCTACGGTGCCGCCGGAGGCTGGCAGCCCCGGGGTTGTCCCGGGCTTTTCGCCGCGGCCGATCCGGGGGAGCGCGCCGAGTGCTCTCGCCGAGTCCTCGAGTCCGAGCACGGTGTAGTGCTTGAGCGTCGTGCGGTAGTCGCCGTGCCGCATGATCCGCTGGGCCACCTGCGGGGCGACGCCGGCCCGGGCCAGCTGCGTCCCCAGCGTGGTGCGGAGGGCGTGGAGGTCGATGACCCGGCCCTGCTCGTCCTCGGCCACGATCCGCGTCTTGGAGCGCCGCCGCTTGCCCTCACCGATCATCACGACCTCCCCCCGGGCGTCCTTGACGACCTCCCGGCGGGCGATGCCGGCCCGGAGGAAATCGGTGAGCCGCGTCCGGTCGGTCACCGTGTGCGGGAAGACCCGGGCGGCGGGCGTCGCGGGGTGGTTCGTGAACCAACGCCGGAGAGACTCGACCAGCTGCGGGTGCATGGGAACGATGTCCTCACGCTTGGCCTTCCCCTGCCTCAGCGTGATGGAGTTCTCGGCGAAGTTCACATCTGCCCAGGTGAGCCGCTGCAGATCGCCCCTGCGAAGCCCGGCGAACGCCGCGCACAGGTACCAGGCCTCCCGCCCGTGCGCCCTCGCGATGTCGAGCAGCGCGGCGAGTTCGGTGTCGGAGAGCGGGCGGCGGACCCGCCTGCGGTCCCTCAACTCGTCCTGCTTGGCCACCTGCTCCAGCGGATTGGATCGCGCGCGTCCGGTCTTGACACACCACGAGTAGAAAGCGACGGCGTTCTGTCTCACATGGACGCAGGGCACACCATGTCGGCTACCCCGACGCTCTGTCTCCTCAACGGCGACTCCCCAATCCTGATCCGGCGATTCACCAAATCGCGCAAGGACATCAACGAGGCATGGGTCAGAGACCTGGTGCTTCGGACACCGGAGATTCTGCCGGATGAGGAGGTACCCGCGACGCCACCCGCACCGACGCGCGAGCCAATCATCACTTCAGAGAGCCTTGAAGGTACTTCGCCGTGATCGTCAGCAAGCAGTATCCTCTGAACGCGCTGGTCGGGCTCGCCGCAGGGCGGGTCCTCGGCCACGACCAGCCGCTAGTGGTTTCAGTAGAGAGGCGGGGTCCGGGGAGAAGGAACCAGCCTGCTCATTCCAGCTCGGGGCACCCGGACACAGTCTCGGCTTTGAAGGGCCTGCAACATCGCCTATTCTCTACATGAGACGGAGAGGCCCGAGGAGGTGGCGGTAATGCGAAAGTTGCAGGGTAGATCTCGGATTCAGGCGGGTATGATGGCCTGCCTCGTGCTCAGCGCGACCGCGAGCGCCCAGAGCGGGGCTGGGCTCGTCGAACTCTTCTCCAGCGATCAGCCGATTTACGGCTACAAGCCCGGGGGGGCCGCGAGCCCGCCCTCCATCAGCGGCGAGATCGTCGGGTTGGTTGTGGCGCGAGAAGGGACCAACAACAGCTCGGTCGTGCGTTGGCGGATCGGCACCGACGAGATTCATGTCGTGGCCACCGAGAATGGCCAGCTGCCGGGCGGCGACGGGAGGTTCTCGAGTCTGAACGACAGCCCCTCCATCGACGGCTCAGATGTCGCGTTCCACGCGTACACCGACCACCCGTCTCGGGGCATCTTTGCAGAGCTTGGGGGCGAGCTGGAGAGGTTGTCTCCGTTGGCACGATTCGGCCGCGCGCCGCAGGTGGACCAGGGCCGGGTGCTCTTTGTCCGAGCCAACACCCTGCCCTATCTTGAGATATTCCTGCGCGACTCGGACGGCACGATACGCACAGTCGCTCAATCGGGCGATCCGGCACCGGACGGTTCGACATTCCGGTCGTTTAGTTCGGTTCCCATGATCGAGGGCGACCGGGTCACCTTCGCCGCGTCCACACAGTGGGATGCGGGCGTGTATCGCCTGAGCTTGGCCACCGGCGGGTTCGAGCAGATCATCTCCCGCTCGACCCCCGTTCCTGGTCACGACGCGACTTTCAGCAGCGTCATTACCCTGGATCAGCACGAGGGCGCCATCGCGTTCTATGGCATCTGGGAGGGCGACGGCGCAGGCCTGTTCATCGAGGAGAACGGTTCGATCAAGAGGATCGCCGACAATACGACGCCACTGCCGGACGGTTCGGGGATGTTCCGCTTTAGCAATGTAAACCAACTCGGGCTGGGCTACGACGGTGGTGTCTTGGTGTTCCTGGGCCGCAACGCCAACGACGACTGGGCGATGTACGCCCATCAAGCGGGGGTTCTCCGGCATCTGCTCGCGCCCGGCGACACACTAGACGGCAAGACAGTGTCCGAGTTCTGGTGGAACGGGATGGGGCTCGACGGCGACACACTGGTCGTGTCCGTCGCGTTCGCAGAGGGCGGGGTTGCACTCTACGGCGCGACGCTCCCGCCTTGCCCGCAGGATTTCGACGGGAACGGCGCGCTCAACACCCTGGACATTCTCGCGTTCCTGAATGCCTGGACCTCCAACGACTCATCGGCGGATTTCAACGGTGACGGGCTGGTCAACACCCTCGATGTACTCGCGTTCCTGAACGCGTGGACGGCGGGCTGTTGACTGCGAGGGCGCAGTGCCGCTTAGGAAGCCACTGCGACCGCCACAAGGACACGACGCTTGCGGTTGTGCCCTTCTGGCCGGTACGGAGACCCCAATCCGGGCCGTCCTCCGTCCCCGCCACTTGGCCATGACCGCAGGGTGTTGTGTCCAACTGGCGGCCGCGGCCGTCGTTGTCCCGTGCCGCGTCGGGAGGCATTCTGGCCCGGGCTTGGTCCCCCGCTCGGCCGGAACCCCGCACGCGGTCTCCAGGGGCCGCAGCGGGGCCGGAGCCTGCACGGGCCAATGTCCCCGACGCTCATGGCGAGTTCGGTTCGGCTGATGAGTCCTGGGGATCGCCGACGACTCCGGCCGCAGCAGAAGTCCAGGGACCACCCACGGGCCACCGGCTTCCGGGAGCACCGGCACGGGCAGCCAGCACCGGTTCAAGGAACTCCCCCACGAGCCCGACCACCTCCGCCAGCGACGGCGCACCACCGGCATCACCCATCTTCCGAACGAACCCGGCCCATTGCTTCCGCTTCGACTCGTCCTCACCGAACGCGTTCATGCGATCGTGCTCGGCGCCGCTCACGCCACCGCCTCCAGGTACGGACGGATTACCGTGCCGACCCGGCACTTGCGGGCGTACTCGTCGATCTCGCTGGGTGTCGCGCGGCGCTGCCGGAGCGTCTCTCGCAGTGCCTCGACCGCGACCACAAGTCCGACATGGCGGCGGTAGCGGAAGCAGTCCACGACGGTCTTGGGCGGGCTGTAGACCCTGACGGGCACGCCGTCGATCTTCACCTTCTCCACCCCCAGGGTGAGCGGCGTCCCGGACGCGAGGATGAACCGCATGGCGGGGCGCTCGACACGGGGCTTGTGCGAGCGGCGGTCGATCGTCATCCATACCTCGTGCGGGAGTTGCGTGCCGATCTCGTGGCACGCCAGGGCGGACAGCAGGCAGACGATGCCGTGCGGCACCCGTGTCGCCGCGACCGCCAGGTCATGATGCGTCGAGAACTCCGCCGACGCCGGGGCGTAGGTTCCTCGGGCTACCCGGATCAGCCGACCCTGCTCGGCGAGGCGGCGGAGCACCTCGCGGTGGATGCCGTGCTCCTCGGCGTCGCGGACGCGGATCATGCCCTGGGACTCGGCCATGCTGAGGGCGGCGTGGGTGGGATCTTTGAGTTTGGGGGGCATGTGTCAAAGTATCGGCTCTTGCCCCTATGAGTCAATACTTTGACACAAATGGACGCTGACCTTCAGAGTATTTGAAGGTCTGCGCCGCCCCAGGCCGGTCGAGGCCCTCTGGACCGCCCCCCGGGCGTCCCCGGCACCGCCGCGACGGTCCCGGCCCGGACCTCCGCCGGCGGGTTCGCCCGTGCCGCCACCATGAGTGGGGGGATGGTCGGCCACGGTCTTGAGGCCGGGCGCGGCCCCGTCGGGGGGCACCGGGGCGGTGCCGTGCGGCGCATGCGGCGCGTGCGGCGTGTCTCGTCCCTACCTACTCCAAATGGGGGTGGCACGAGCGCCGCGCGCAGGGCCAATGGCGGGATGCCGTTCTGTCACCCCACGGTCTCGAGGACGGGCACCCTTACCGCCACAAGGTCACAACAACAATCGGTTGTGCACAACTGCCCGGGACGGGACCCCCCGCTCCCGCCCACGCCCGTCCCCGCCATTGGGTCACCATCGAAAGCTGTTGTGACCAACTGGCCCCGGAGGGCGTCGGCGCGCCGTGGCGAGCGACCTGCGCTGGCCATCCTGGATCGAATCGGGTGACCTGGACCAGCCGAGCCAGCGACGGGGTGACAACGGCCCGCGGAAAGCATGGGCAGGGGCCGAGACCGGTGTGGATCGTTCGCGCCCACCGACGAAGTGTCGTCCCAACCGTCCACGAGACGCGGACGCATTGCGAACGGCGTCGCCCGCACTGCGAACAGCAAGCATACTCACGCCGAACCTCGCGCACAATCGATGGAGCGGTCCGCGGAATCATCGTTCACTCGGGGTGCCTGCGCTGTAAACTCGCTCTCGACCGCCCACGGTGGTCGTGGCCGGAGAACCCCGGTTCTTGACGCGTACTGCGGATCGGAACGGTTCGGCGGGTCTGTTCCCACACGGCACCCCGTCCCGATGCTCGCAGAACGCCACCGGGACGCGCGAGAGGATGGAGGGAAGTGGAGATGAGACATACTGCGACTCTGTGTCTGGTGTTGGGCGGCTTCGGCGCCAGCGCGACACACGCTTCAATCGCGACATTCGACTCCTTCTCCGAAGGAGATCTGGGGCTGAGCTTCATCGACACGGGCATCACATTCTTCGGCCTGGACGACCGAACGGGGAGCGGGGATGTCCCGTTCAGCTGCGATCGCGCGGACGGTACCCTGTCGGGCGCCGGCTTCTCGCCCCCCAACGCCCTGGGTTTCGGCAGTTGGGTGCCCGGGCCGGACGCGGCGTTCTCGCAGTGCGGCTCGTTTTTATTCTCGACGGGTACTGTGCAGACCTTCGCTTCGATCGATGTGTTCGAGTGGATGAGCCCCGCTGGGAACATGATCTGGCTCGAGGCCTACCTCAACGGGGTCATGGTGGACAGCGACGGCGTCGTGATTCCGGGCAACGGCCAGATCAACCACTGGAATCTGAGCGTCTCCGGCGTGGCGTTTGACACACTCCGCGTGAACGGCTCGGGCTCCACCGACCGCGGGATCTTCATCGGCCTGGTGGACAATGTGGTTGTTGTGCCCGCGCCGTGCTCCGCCCTGAGCCCGGGGCTGATGGTCCTTTACGCTGCCCGTCGCAGGCGGTGACGCCCGTGCCGCCGCCATGAGTGGGGGGGTGGTTGGCCTCGGCTCTGAACCAGGACGCGGACGCGTCGGGCGGCCCGCTGGATCGGTGGCGGCGCATGCGGCGCGCGCGGTGCGTCTGCTCCCCACCCGCTTCAAATGGGGGGAGCGCCGAGGGTGGTATGCCAGAGGTTGTGCGACAGCTGGAAACCTGTGCGTCACATTCTGCGTCGCGCTCTCGGCGACATGGGCGTTTGTGCCTTGATTTCCAGGCAAAATGCGGAATCGCCCGAGGGTTCGATTCCCCGGGGCACCGCGCAGGCTGGGAATTCGGACACTGAGTAGCCGAAGGCTGGGGCCTCGCTGCGGGGACCGATCTCAGGCCACGCAGAACCTGCTCCGCCATTCGTCGGATCCCGGTCCTCGGGGTTGAGGCCGAGGACCTGGGAGACCCGAGCCTGCCCCGGTGGACGACGGCGATCAGCTCCCGGTCGCGGGCGTGGGTCGGGGTGCCGTCGCCGCAGGCGTCCGTGAGGGCTCCGACCTCGGTGCCGGAGAGGACCTCGGGGGATGAGGCGACATCCGGCGTTGGGCGGTGGGGGGCCTACGGATGGCGGTGGCGGGCACGAAATCTCTCCCGGGTCGGCGCTCGGGCCTGATGGCGCGGGCTCCACGCACCCCTACCTCGGGGCGGCGTCAGGGCTCAAGACCGGGGGTCGGGGATGCGTAAACAGTGCGGGTGGCTACCGGAGCGGGACTGGGGCAATCCGGGCAGGTCGTCTGAGCCCTCCGCCTGGAGCGGGCTCGCCCAGCGGGGGGGTGGCTCGGTGCGCTGTTCGAGAGCTGCGAGCGCGTCGCAGTCAAACCCGGCTGTCGTGGCCCTCAAGTCGGTCAACGGGCTCTCGGTCCCCGCCGTGGGAGCCCTTCAACTGCTATTCCCGCTCTGGCCTGGGCCACCCCGGGGTCAACGCGCGGCTGCCGGTCATGAGTCCATGTACCAGACCCGATGAGAGTGCGGTGCGCGTGGGGGGCCACATCAGCTGGGTCGTGTTGCTGCGGCAGCTGCGCCCTAGGGAGAGGGGCGGCGGTCAGGCTAGCAGCCGATCGCCCACTCGTTGAGAAAGAAGAGCACATCCAGAGCATCCACGGAACCGTCGGCGTTGAGATCAGCGGAGAGGTCGCCCACCCTCCACGCGTTGAGGAAGATCAGCACATCGAGGATGTCAACCTGGGCGTCGCTGTTGAAGTCGGCGATGCACGGGGCCGACCCGAAGGTGAGGCGCACCAGGGAGTTGCCCGCCGCGGTGCGGCCCTGCACCTCGATGCTGAGCTCCACGAAGTACCCCTCGCCGGCGATGATCTGCCCGGTCGGCGATCCCTCGATCGTGCAGTAGGTATCGTCCCCGATCACGATCCGATCGTGTCGGGACATGTCGATGCTCCCCTCTTGACGGAACACCATCACGGGCGAGCCGTCGACCATCTGATAGAGGCCGAGTCGCAGGGCCATGACTCCGGCATTGGACCCCCGCCGCAGCGCGCCCCGCAGGTCATAGGGGGCGTCTTCGGAGAGCGCGAACGCCAGGTCGACATCGTTGCCGCTGTTCGAACCGTTGTAGTAGGTCGCGAGGAGAGAGTTGGAGAACTCGAACCTCGCCGCGTCGCCGACCGGCCCGGACCACGCCTGTGCGTCGGCTGTGGTGTGGTCGTACCAGTTCGCGTGCGCGGTCACATCGTCGAGGTACTCGAACATGACCGCTTCCTCGTCGGCGTGGCCACCGGCCTGCACCCTGGCGGTCACGCGCCCGATCGAGGAACTGATAAGGTCGGCGATGGCGGGGCTCGCGAAGAGGATTGCGACACCGGCTGCCAGACTCAGTGAACGGTTCATTTCAATCCCTCGTCGGTGGTGTGATCGGGTCATTGGCGACGGGGCGATACGCGCCCCGCACCGCGTCCAGCGAGGCGCCCGTCCCGCGGCCCTCGGCGGCCGCGACTGTTTCGGATGCGAGGTTCGTCAGCATCCGGCTCCCCAGGCGTTGAGGAAGCCGAGGAAGTCCAGCGTGTCCACGGCGCCGTCGCCGTTCCAGTCGGCGGCGGGGTCATCGTCGGCCCAGGCGTCGAGGAACTCGAGCACATCGAGCACATCCACGGCCCCGTCGATGTTAAAGTCTGCGTCGCAGGAGACGACGATCGTCACGCCGGCCGAGTCGTAGCGCAGACGCCACTTCAGCGGCTCCGCCGGGGGCGGGGGCGCCTCGAGCGAGGCGAACCTGGTCACGATACTCCGGCAGTCAACGAGCAGGAACTGGTCCCCCAGTGCAAAGGCCGATGGGTCGTCCACGCTGATCGCCAGCGCCCCGCCGAGCACCGAGCGGGGCCAGGCGGCTTCGAAGCGCAGGAATCCCACACCGGCTGCCGGGTCGATGGCGGTCTCGATGCGGCTGCCAGGCCCGAGGATGAACGGGTCGAGCGTCCGGAACTTCGCGCCCGGCGACAGCACGATGAGCCCGTCGTTGCGGCCGATCGACGGGATGTTTAGCCAGAACTCCGCTCCGGGGCCGATGATCAACTCCCCGTTGTTGGTGAACACCGCCTCGCTCCCGTCGAACTTCGTTCGGCCGGCCTCGGCGGAGATGAGCCCGGCGTTGACGAAGTCCAGGTCCTCGAACAACCCCCCGGCGGGGAGAAGTATCTGGCCCTCGTTGTGGAAGGTCTGTGTGCCGGTGCGCGCTTTGACGACGGCCGCACCGGTGATGGTCGCGTCCGGCCCAAGCACAAAGGGCAGGCCCCCGGTCGAAACCTCGATGGTGGAGTAGGGCTGGGCGGAGATCGTCGAGGCGTTGAGTGTGAAGCCCTGGCCGGTGAAGACCACCGCGCTGCCAGGGGCCTCAAGGTAGATGTCGCCGAAGAGTTCGACGGAGTCCTCGAACAGGACGCCCGAGTTGTTCACATCAAGGTGGAGATCGGCGAGGATCGTGCATCGTCTGAACCCGCCGGTGGGCTGCCGGGGATATCCGTCGTACCCGCTAAACCCGAACCGTGCACCAGGCCCGACGGTGACCACGGCGTCCTCCAGCGTCCCACGCCATCCTGTGCCGCCAAACCAGTAGGTACCCGCCATGAGATTGACTGTGTCGACATGCAGCAGGCCGCGCGCATGCTGGAAGGTGAGGTCGGGGGAATCGAGCACCAGTTCCGTGAGCGCGTACCAGCCGAAGGGGTGTTCCATCAGCACGGTGTAGGGCTGTCCGGCAGCGTCGATGATCGCCCGGTAGCTCTCTTCCGGCAGCGGCCCGTTCTGGGGATAGAAGGTCTGCGTGGACCACCGCAGCGGGTCCTCCCAGTCGCCGCTCTCGGCATCGATCCAGAACACATCTATCGGGGGGTCGGCGTGGGCCATGCCGGTGCACGCCACGATCACGACCCATCGCAGCACAGAGAGGCTATTCATGGCATTCTCCACTTCCGACGGCACGGCGTGACTCGGGGAGCCCTGCTGGTCCTCGCATCGAGTGAGGCAGAGTCACCCCACCGGCGCCACATCCGACGGGACCTGGCGGGCCATGGGGACCTCGGCCGATCATGACGCACGCTACTCGCATCCGGCCCCCCACAGCCCGAAGAAGCCCAAGACATCGAGCGTATTCACATCCCCGTCCCCGTTGACATCGGCGGAGGCGTCCCCGACGGTCCACGCGTCGAGGAAGGCCAGGACATCCAGCGTGTCCACGCTGCCGTCCTCGTTGAAGTCCGCCATGCAGGATCTCACGACTCCGAACGACAGGGTGTCGATCCCTTCGTAGTCCGCGGATGGCACGAACATGACCCTGTGAATATCCGGGTAGGCGCGGGTGAACGCGACCTCGAAGGGGTCCTCGAAGGCACCGCCGTCGGCGACGATGGTGTCGAGGACACGGCCGCGAACATCGAAGATCAGGGCCAGCCACGGCTCTCGGCCGCCATAGTCGATCACCCGGAAACTCACCGTGGACACCCGCCCGGGGCTGCCGTCGGGCAGATGGAACGAGGCAATGATCGGCGCGTTGGCCCGGTCGCCATTCGTGCTGCCGGCGACGAAGATCGGCTCGGTATCAAACGAACCGTCAGCGGCGAGAAGGAACTCGGCCGGCGTCGAGAAGGTGACCCCCAGCGGGGTGTATTCGTCGCCGGACCAGAAGCGAGGCGTGAGCTCGTCAAAGGTGATCACGGTGTTGTCCGCGAGCGCCACGGTGGCACATGTCGCGAGTGCGAGCAACCCTCGTCCCGCTCGACTCTTCATGCTGGTCTCCCGTCTGGATGCCGAGACATATCTTGCTTCTTCGCATGCGCACAGCGCGAGCCGCCGTGCCGCGCGGCCTGGAGCGCACAGTGCCCGCAGGGCGCCCCGGGGCCCGGGTCATCGAACCCTGAACCGGTTGTGGCATGACCTCCTAGCACCCGCCCGTCCTCCAGAGGTTCAGGAACGCGAGCACATCGAGCGTGTCGACGGCGCCGTCCCCGTTGATGTCGGCCGAGGGATCCCCGGTGCTCCAGGCGTTCAGGAAGTCCAGCACATCGAGCGAGTTGACGGTCCCGTCACCGTTGAAGTCGCCCGGACAGTTGACGATCAACTCGGCGGGATCGCTGGTGACCGAGCCGAGCGCGTTGCCGACCACTACATCGTACAGGCCCGCGTCCCAGGAGTACCAAGGATCGATCATGAGCCGCTCCGTGGTTGCGCCGGTGATTCGTCCATTGTCCGCCAGGTTCACCCCGTTCTTTCGCCACTGGAAGGTCAGCGGTCTCGTCCCCCAGGCCTGCGTCGAGAACACCACCGGCTCGAGCTCGATCGCCAGGGCGTCCTC
>CAYJPX010000067.1:18483-18743 GCA_964372195.1 uncultured Phycisphaeraceae bacterium | reverse complement strand
GCTGCGCTCCGTTCAGACCCCGGCACCCGGCGACAGGTTCGCGGCGTTGGGTGCCACCGACGGCCCGACACCCGGCGCGGGCCCATTCGCGCCGCCGGTGGCCGCCGGGCCGGGGTGGTTACCATCGGGGCATGGACGAGCCGGGCGGACACATCGAAGCGGGCGTCGGCGACCAGCAGCAGCCGGCCGAGGCGGCCGCCACGCTCCCGGTCACGATCGCCGTCGAGTGCTGCCGCCGGGTCAACTTCGCCCTCCAGCAG
>CAYJPX010000067.1:0-18473 GCA_964372195.1 uncultured Phycisphaeraceae bacterium | reverse complement strand
CACCAACACCGGCGAGACCGTGCTGGAGGACCTCCGCGTGCGCCTCGAGCTCGCCAGCGGCGAGGCCGAGTCGTGGGGCGAGATCGTCAGCCGCATCGGGCCCGGCGAGACCTACAACCTCGAACCCAAGGGCCCCCGACTCGACGCCGCCAAGCTGGCGACACGGACCGAACGCGAGCAGACGGCACTGGTCGTCACCGTCGAGCCGGCCGGCGCGGCGGATGCCGCCGCGCCGCGGGCCGAGCAGCGCGTCGAGATCGACCTCCTGCCCTTCGACCACTGGGGCGGGCTGATTCCCTGCCCAGAACTGCTGGCCGCGTTTGTCACGCCCAACCACCCCGCCCTCGCCCCCGTGCTCGCCGGAGCCCGCTCCGTGCTCCGCGCCCGCGGCGAGCGCGACGCGATCGACGGCTACCAGTCGGGCAGCCGCTCGCGGGCCGTGCTCCTCGCCGAGGCCTGCTTCGCCTCGCTCGCCGGGCACGACATCGGCTACATCAACCCGCCCGCGAGCTTCGAGCGCGAGGGCCAGCGGGTCCGCCTCGCCGACCGCGTGCTGCGCGAGCGGCTGGGCACCTGCCTCGACCTCGCCCTCCTGCTCGCGGCGCTGTGGGAGCAGGCCGGGCTCAATCCGCTGGTCCTGCTCTTCGAGGACCACGCCCTCCCCGCGCTCTGGACCCACGACGAGCACTTCCCCGAGGTCGTACTCGACGAGGTTGCCCGCGTGCGCAAGGGCGTCGAACTCGGCGAGCTGGTCGCGGTCGAATCGACGGTCCTCACCCAGCCCGGCGGGTCCTTCGCCGCGGCGGTGCAGGCCGCGGGCCGCAAGCTCGCCGGCGCGGCCGAGGTCTTCGCGGTGGACATCCGCACCGCGCGACGCCTGGGGATCCGCCCCCTGCCGCTGCGGGTCGAGGGCGAGGCCTCGGCGATCGCGCCCGAGGCGTCGCTCGCCGAGACCGGCGACCGGGCCCGCCTCGCGGCGGTCGAGCTCGCCGAGCGGGCCGAGGCCGGCGCCCGCGAGCAAGCCGGCGACACCGAGCACCCCGCCGACCGGATCGACCGCTGGAAGCGCAAGCTGCTCGACCTGTCCCTGCGCAACCGCCTGCTGAGCTTCCGCGAGAGCAACCGCTCGCTCGGGCTGGCGGTGCCCGACCTGGGGCGACTGGAAGACGCCCTGGCCGACGCCCGGTCCTTCGACCTCCTTCCCCGCCCAGTGCGCACCACCGGCGAGGCCGAGCCGACCGCCGAGACCGAGGAGGCGTTCCGCGCCGGCGAGTTCGACCAGGGACGGCTCTACGCCACCAGCCCCGAGGCCGAGACCGCCAAGAAGCTCCTCGAGATCTACCGCTCGGCCAAGTCGAGCATCGAGGAGACCGGGGCCAATGTGCTCTACCTGGCCCTGGGAATGCTGCACTGGCGCGAGGCCGCGGGGACCGAGGTCGCCCGCCGGGCGCCGCTCATCCTCCTGCCGGTCACCCTGGTGCGGAGGGCGGCCGGCGGTTCCTACCGATACCGCGTCGAGCTGACCAGCGAGCCCCTGCGGGCGAACATCACACTCCTCGAGAAACTCCGCGTCGACTTCGGCATCGATGTCCGCGGCCTCGAGGACCTGCCCGAGGACGAGAACGGCATCGATGTCCCGCTCATCCTCCGCCGGTTCCGCGAGGCGATCCGCGATGCCCGCGGCTGGGAGGTCGTCGAGAGCGCCCACCTCGGGCTCTTCAGCTTTGCCAAGTTCCTCATGTGGCACGACCTGCAGCAGCACGCCGTCCGCCTGCGTGAGCAGCGCCTGGTGCGGCACCTTCTCGACCGCGGCGGCCAGTTCGAGACCGGGCCATTCCCCGACGCCGCGGCCCTCGACGCCGAACTCGCCCCCGGCGAGCTGCTCTGCACCCGCGATGCCGACTCCTCGCAGCTGGTCGCCGTGCGGGCGGCCGGGCAGGGCCGCACCTTCGTGCTGGAGGGCCCGCCCGGCACGGGCAAGAGCCAGACCATCGCCAACATCGTGGCCGACAACCTCGCCCGCGGCAGGCGGGTGCTGTTCGTCGCCGAGAAGATGGCCGCGCTCTCCGTCGTCCGCCGCCGGCTCGAGAAGGACGGCCTCGGACCCTTCGCCCTCGAGCTGCACTCGGCCAAGGCCTCCAAGAAAGAGGTCCTGCGCCAACTCGGCGAGGCCCTCGCGGTGGCCCGGCTCGCCGAGCCCGGCGCGTGGACCTCGACCTGCGCCGACCTCGCCGCCGCACGCTCGCAGCTCAACACCTATGTCCACGAGCTACACGCCCCGCGAGCCAGCGGCGAGAGCATCTACCAGATGGTCGGCCGCCTCGCAAGACTCGGCGAGGGCGAGCGGGTGGACCTCGGCATCGGCGACTACGCCGCGGTGGATGCCGAGCAACTCCGCGCGTGGCGCACCCAGCTCGAGGCACTCGCCGCGTCGTCGGCCCCCATCGACCCGCCCGGCGCCCACCCGCTGCGCGGGATCGGCCGCGGCGAGTGGTCCTTCGGGTTGCCCGGGCAGGCCCGCGAGGTCATCACCGCCGCAACCGGCGCGGTCGATGCGCTGCGTGCCCAGGCCGTGGCGTTCGCGCGAGCGCTGGCGCTCGAGGAGGGCGCCGCCGCCGTCGAACAAGCCGGCGTGCGGGCGCTCTGCGAGGCCGGCGCGATGCTCGCCGCCACGCCGAGGCCATCGCCCGAACTCCTCACCGCCGCGGATGTCGGGCGTGTCGTCGAATCACTCGGCCAGTGGGCAGCGCGCGGCCGTGAGAAGGACCGCCGCCTCGCCGCCCTGCTCGAGCGCTACCGCCCCGAACTTCTCGAAGCCAACCTCCTCGCCATCCTCGACGCCGCCAAGCAGACAAAGGCCAAGCCGGCGATCATCCGGTGGCTCTTCGTCGGCGGCGTTCGCAAGCAGGTGCGCCCGTACTGCCTGGCCCAGCCCGGCGACCTCGACTCGATCATCGCCGATCTGGAGGAGGCACTCGCACTCGGGTCCGAGCAGCGCGAGCTCGCCAACCCGGCGATCGAGCCCGCGGTGCTGTTCGGCGCGCGGTGGAAGAGCGGCGAGGCCGACTGGGACGAGATCGACCGCGTCCTGCGCTGGGTGGCCGAGTTCCGGCGTGCGGCCGAGCCCCTTCGCACGCCGGCGCGACCGGTCTTCGACGCGCTCGTGCGCGCGGCGGCCGAGGGCGACGAGCGAACGGCCCGGGCCGGCAAGGCCGCCGCCGAAGCCTGGAACGGGTGGTCGGGGGCCTGGGGCAAGCTGCGCGAGGTGCTGCAGGCCGAGGACGGGTTGGGCGAGGGTGCGCATCGCGAGGGGTGGCTCGCCCGCGTCCGCGGCGCCCTGGAACGCTGGTCCGGCGGCCTGCACGCCCTCAACGACTGGTGCGCCTGGCGACACCAACGGGACACCGCGATGGCCGCCGGCCTCGGGCCGATCATCGACTCCTACGAATCCGACGCCATCGCCCGCACCGCCCTCGGCGAAGCTTTCGAACGCTCCTACGGCGAGCGGTGGCTGGTCCAGGCCGCCGACGCGAGCGACCCCATCCGCTCGTTCAACGCCCGCGCCCACGAGACCACCGTCGACCGCTTCGGCGCCCTCGACAAGGAACTGCTCACACTCACCCGCCTCACCGTCGCCTCGCGCCTGGCCGACCGCCTGCCGGGCCTCGGCGCGCAGGTCGCCGCCAGCTCCGAGGTCGGCATCCTCCGCCGCGAGCTCGAGAAGCGCAGCCGCCACCTGCCCACCCGCCGCCTGATCGAGCTCCTGCCCAACCTCCTGCCCAGGCTCAAGCCGTGCTTCCTCATGAGCCCGCTCAGCGTCGCGCAGTACCTGGACCCGCACACCGAGCCGTTCGACCTGGTGGTCTTCGACGAGGCGTCGCAGATCCCCGTGTGGGACGCGATCGGCTCGATCGCCCGCGGCGCCGAGGTGATCGTCGTGGGCGACTCCAAGCAGATGCCGCCGACAAACTTCTTCACCACCATGGAGGCCGAGGACGACGACTCCGGCGCGGCCGCCGCCGGCGACGACGAGCTCGAGAGCATCCTGCAGGAGTGCAACGCCTCCGGCGTGCCGTCGCTCCGGCTCAAGTGGCACTACCGCTCGCGCCACGAGAGCCTCATCGGCTTCTCCAACCACCACTACTACGACAACGACCTCCACACCTTCCCCTCGCCCATCGAACAGTCGCCCGAGCTGGGCGTGAGCTTCCACCCCGTCGAGGGGGCTGTCTACGCCCGCGGCGGCACGCGCACCAACCGCGTCGAGGCCGAGGCGGTCGTCGCCGAGGTGCTCCGGCGTCTCGCCCAGCCCGACGCCACCGGCAGCATCGGCATCGTCACCTTCAACCAGCCCCAGCAGGGGCTCATCGAGGACCTGCTCGACACCGCCCGACGCGAGCAGCCCGCGCTCGAACGCTTCTTCACCGAGGCCGAGGAGCCGGTCTTCGTCAAGAACCTCGAGAATGTGCAGGGCGACGAGCGCGACACCATCATCTTCAGCGTCGGCTACGCCCGCGACGAGGCGGGCAAGGTGAGCATGAACTTCGGCCCGCTCAACGCCGAAGGCGGCGAGCGACGCCTCAATGTCGCCATCACCCGCGCACGCTATCGGCTCCTCGTCTTCAGCTCCATGCCGCCCGACGCCATCGACCTCTCACGCACCCGGGCCCTCGGCGTGCACCACTTCCGACGCTTCCTCGAATACGCCCAGCGCGGCCCCGGGGCGATGGCCGAGGCCTCGGCGGCACACGAGGGCGCGGCCACGCCCAGCCCGTTCGAGGAGGCCGTGCGGGCGGCCCTCGTCGAACGCGGGTGGGCGGTCGATCCGCGCGTCGGCTGCGCGGGCTACCGCGTCGACCTCGCGGTCCGAGACCCCGACGCCCCGGGCCGGTACCTGCTGGGCATCGAGTGCGACGGCCCCATGTACGCCCGGGCCAGCACCGCCCGCGACCGCGACCGCACACGCGGGGCCGTGCTCCGCGGGCTGGGCTGGGAGCTGGTCCGCGTGTGGTCGCCGGCCTGGAGGATCGACCCGGCGGGCTGCCTGACGCGGATCGAGCAAGCAATCGAGCTCGCAAAGCTGAGCAGCACCAGCAAAAGCGAGCCGGGCCCTGTGGGCCCGAAGGTCCGCGACGACCACGCCCCGGAGGGGCGAGCGAGCGAGCCGGGCCCTGTGGGCCCGAAGGTCCCCGCCCCGGAGGGGCGCAAGAGCGAGCCGGGCCCTGTGGGCCCGAAGTTCTTGGACGACCCCGCCCCCGCCGCCAACCCCCCCTACTCCCCCGCCAAACGCCCCCGCGGCATCACCCCCCAATCCGACCTCTTCGACAACCGCTCGACCGACCGCGCCGTCCGGGCGCTCCTCGCGATCATCGAGCACGAGGCGCCCATCGTCCCCGAGCTCGCCCTGCGCCGCCTCGCCGAGTGGTTCGGCATCGGGCGCGTGACCGACCGCTCCCGCGCGCGGTTCCGCGAGCTGCTCGGCCTCGCCGCCGCCGACGGCACGATCGTCGGCGTGGGCGATGCCCTCTGGCCCGCATCCGCCGACCCCACCGCCTACGACGAGTTCCGTGCCGCGGGCGAGGACGATGCCTCGCAGCGCGATATCGAGTGGGTGCCCCTGGCCGAGCGCGCCGCCGCGGTGCGCGCCGCCCTTCGCGCCCAGATCGCCCTGCCCCGCGAAGACCTCGAACGCGAGGCCGCCCGGCTGCTCGGCGTCACCCGCGCGACCGCCAAGGCCCGCGAGGCGATGGGGGAGGCGGTGGATCTCGTCGTGGGGTCGGGCTGGGCGGTGGAGGTGGAGGGGAGGGTGGCGATCGACTGAGCGGGTGCCGTGAAGTGCAGCGGGTGCCGCGAAGTGCAGCGGGTGCCGTGGTCTGAGCGAGCTTCGAGCGAAGGCCACGCGGTTGCGTGCGAGCAAGCGAGCCGGCCCGTGTCGGGCCGAAGAACCGCGTCTCGATCTCGACCACTCGCTACGCCCACGCGCTCCCTTGCGTGTGCCCCAAGACACTGCCAAACCTCCGGCCCGACACGGGCCGGCTCGCTCTCGGAACGCGCTGATCAACCCGGCCTGCGGGCGCTGATATCCAGGCTGGTGATGAAATCCGCCGCCGTCGTCCCCTCCGGCAGTCGGCCGACCATCCCTGCGTACAGCGGGTCCTGCCAGTCGGCCATGGCCTTGATGTACTCGGGCTTGTGCTTCAGCACGATGTCCGCGAGCCCCGCTTCGCGCATCGACCGCTCCGTGTTCTCCACCAACTCCGCCCCCGCGATGCACCCGATCAACGCCTCGATATCTTCCCGCACCGACTCGGGCAACGCCCGCAGCAACGCCAGGTCCGACACCGCGACCCGCCCGCCCGGCCGCAGCACCCGCGCGATCTCCCGCCACACCCGCGGCTTGTCCGGCGAGAGGTTGAGCACACAGTTCGAGATCACCACATCGACCGAGCCGTCGGCAACCGGCAGGCTCTCGATCTCCCCCAGCCGGAACTCGACATTGTCCAGGCCCGTCCGCTCGCGATACGCGCCGAGGTTCCGCCGCGCCTTGCTCAGCATGTCCGGCGTCATGTCCACCCCGATCACCCGCCCCCCGGCCCCGACCCGCGGCCCGGCGATGAAGCAGTCAAACCCGCCCCCCGAGCCCAGGTCCAGCACCACCTCGCCCGCCCGCAGCGACGCCAATGCCGTCGGGTTCCCGCACGAGAGCCCCATGTTCGCCCCCTCGGGCAGCTTCTCCAGATCCGCCCCCGCATACCCGACGGCCTGCGCCGCCTGCTCCGGGGTGAGCGCGGTCGGGCCACAGCACCCACCGCCCCCACCGCCCCCGCCGGACGAACAGCAGCCCGCCCCCGTCCCGGCCGACGCGGGCCCGACACCGGACCACTGCCCCGAGCGTGCGATCCGAGAGTACCCCTCCCGAACCTTGTCGCGGACGGCGTCGGGGTCGGGGGCGCGAGCGGTGGCAGGGATGGGGTCGGTCGTGGGCTTCGTCGCGCAGCACTCGGGGCCGCAGCAGGCCTGGCTCTTCTGGGTGGTCATGTCGATCTCCTTGGTCATGGGTTGGTGTCCGGACGAGCGGAACGCCCGCACCGCGCGGGCGATCACCTCGGCGTCCGGCGGGCCCCCGCGGTAGCAGCGGCAACTGAGCGACGCCTGCGCCGCGGGCCCATCGCCGAAGAGGTCGCGCCCGTCGAGCAGCAGCGTGGGGGATCCGTATCCGCGGCGGGGGTCCTCGGGGCTCAGGGCCTCGAGGTCGACGGCATCGACCCGCCAGCCCCCGCCCAGGCTCGCCGCGGCGCGCTCGACGGCGTCGAGGAAGCCCGGCGTCGTGGGGCAGCCGTCGAAGTACAGGACCGTCAGTGTCGTGGTCATGCGTTGCTCCGGTGTCCGATCGGCTCCTCCCGGCGGGAAGCGGGCTGCGCGAACAGGCGCTGACCCAGCCACAGCGACACACTCACCAGCCCGATCAGCACCGGCACCTCGACCAGCGGGCCCACCACCGCCGCGAACGCCACGCCCGAGCCGATGCCGAAGACCGCGATCGCCACCGCGATCGCCAGCTCGAAGTTATTGCCCGAGGCGGTGAACGCCAGCGTCGCCGCCCGCTCGTAGTCCGCCCCGACCCTGTGGGCCATCAGGAAGCTCACGAAGAACATGATGACGAAGTAGATCGTCAACGGCAGCGCGATGCGCAGAATGTCCAGCGGCAGCGCCACGATCCGGTCGCCCTTCAGGCTGAACATCACCACGATCGTGAACAGCAACGCGACGAGCGTGATCGGCCCGATCTTCGGCAGGAACACCCGCGTGTACCACTCGTCGCCCCTGACCCCGCGGAGGATAAGCCGCGTGACCATCCCCGCAAAGAAGGGGATGCCCAGGTAGATCATCACGCTCTGGAACACCTCGCCGATCGAGACATCGACGACCGCCCCCTCCAGCCCCAACCGCGACGGCAGCCAGGTGATGAACAGCCACGCGTACGCGCCAAAGAAGAAGATCTGGAAGATCGAGTTGAACGCCACCAGCCCCGCGCAATAGTCGTTGCTCCCCCGGGCCAGGTCGTTCCACACCAAGACCATCGCGATGCACCGCGCCAGCCCGACCAGGATCAGCCCGACCATGTACTCCGGCTGGTCGCGCAGGAACATCACCGCCAAGGCGAACATCAGCACCGGCCCCACCACCCAGTTCTGCACCAGCGACAGCACCAGGATCTTCCAGTCGCGGAACACCTCCGGCAGCTTCTCGTACCGCACCTTCGCCAACGGCGGGTACATCATGCAGATCAGCCCGATCGCGATCGGGATGTTCGTCGTGCCCACCGACACGCGGTCCAGCGCCGCCGAAACGCCGGGGATGAAGTACCCGATCGACACGCCCAACGCCATCGCCAGGAAGATCCACAGCGTGAGGAAGCGGTCCAGGAAGCCCAGGCGCTTGCGAGGGCAGGCGGGCGACAACATCGGCACGGCGGTAGAACTGCTCATCGGGCGCCCCCCGCGCTGCCCGCTAGGAGCGAGGGCAGCGTCTCGACAAACGCCCGGATCTCATCACGCACCCGCCGGTAGTGCGGCAGCGCTTCGTCATCGCTCGCCGCCCCCGCCGCGAGCCGTGGCGGGTCGTCGAACCCCCGGTGGAGCACCCGGGCGCCGCCCGGGAACACCGGGCATGTCTCGTGCGCGTGCCCGCACACGGTCACGACCAGGTCGAGCGTGCCCGGGTCGCAGTCGGCGATGGTCTTGCTCCTGTGCCCCGAGATATCGACGCCCACCTCGCCCATCGCCACCACCGCCAGGCGATTGAGCCCCTGCGGCACAGTCCCCGCGCTGCACGCCTCGATCGCCCCGCCATGCAGCCGCCGCGCCCACCCCTCCGCCATCTGGCTACGGCACGAGTTCCCCGTGCAAAGAAACAGCACGCGGGGCTTTGCATCACTGGCAGCCACAGGCGTCCCCCTCGGCATCGCAGCACTCGCCACTCCCGCACCACTCCTCGATCGAATCCGCGATCGCGCGGAACCGTGCGCACAGGTCGGGGCATCGCGGCGCGTACCACATGGTGCGTCCCTGCTTCTCGGCATCCAGGACGCCCGCGCGGGCGAGCAGCGCCAGGTGGCGTGCCACCACCGAGAAGTCCACGCTGCAGCACTCGGCGACCTCCGTCACCGAGCACCGCCGCCCGCACTTGATCAGGCACGCCAGCAGCTTGACCCGCGTCGGATCGGCCAACGCCTTGAAGAGCTCGGGGTCGAGCGCCCGGTCGACCGCCGCCGTGCGCCGGGCGGCCTGGCGCGGAGTGGCGGGCGCTTTGGGGCTGGTCGGGGGCCGGGACATACGCTTGGATACTTGTGCCATCATGCAAGTATTCCATCCGAACCGCAATTTGTCAAGCCCCGCCCCCCGCGAGCCGGCCCGTGCCGGGCCAAAGGTCCCCCAAGCGAGCCAGCCCGTGTCGGGCCGAAGTCCCCCACTCCCCAGCGAGCCGGCCCGTATCGGGCCGAGAATCCCCCTCAACCCCAACCGCGCAAGAGCCTCTACCGCCCGGCACGCGGACCACTCCGGCCCGACACGGGCCGGCTCACCGGGAACTCACCCCGACGACCAACCGCTATCATCCGCCCGCCGGGTGCGGTGGCCGAGCGGTTGAAGGCACACGACTTGAAATCGTGCAGACCCGAAAGGGTCTCGTGGGTTCGAATCCCACCCGCACCGTTCCCGTACACGACAATCCGTCCCGCGCTGCGCTCACTCACGCGCGATTCCTCGGGAAACACCGCCGCCGGATGCCCCGGGGGTTGCCCGGTGCCCGTACTGTGTTGTGGTACACCCGCGTCGGCCGAACTCCTGGCCGACACAGGCGCCCGCCGCACGGCCCGGCCCTGAGGTCCGAGCGGCACACTCTCCAGGGATGGAACCCGACCGCCATGACCGAAACAACAACCGCGGGCACGCAGGCCCTGCCGTGCCCCGCCGCGAGAGACCTCGAGGTCTTCGAGCAGCCCGGCCCGCTCTCACAATGGCAGCGGGTCGTGACGCTCATCGTCATGCTCGTGCCCCTCGCCGGCCTCATCATCGCCATGGCCCTGGCCTGGGGGTGGGGCTTCGGCTGGGTCGAGCTCGGCCTGCTCCTCGGCATGTACCTCGCCACCGGCCTGGGCGTCACGGTCGGCTACCACCGGCTGTTCACCCACCGCTCCTTCGAGACCGGACCCGTCCTCACCGCCGTCTTCGGCATCCTGGGCTCGATGGCCATCGAGGGGCCCATCCTCCGCTGGGTCGCGTTCCACCGACGCCACCACCAGCGCAGCGACCTGCCCGGCGACCCGCACTCGCCGCACCACCACGGCGAGGGTGTCCTCGCCACCCTCAAGGGCTTCTTCGATGCCCACATCGGATGGATGCTCCGCTCCTCCGACGCGGGCATCGCCCGCTACGCCGGCGACCTCCGCAAGAGCAAGCTCGTCCGCGTCCTCAGCGCACTCTTCCCGGTCTGGGTCCTCCTCAGCATGCTCCTCCCCGCCGGGCTCGGCGGCGTCATCACCATGTCCTGGCGCGGCGTCCTGCTCGGCTTCCTCTGGGGCGGCCTGGTCCGCCTCCTCCTCGTCCACCACATCACCTGGAGCGTCAACTCCGTTTGCCACCTCTGGGGCACCAGACCCTTCCGAAGCCACGACGAGAGCCGAAACAACCCCATCGTCGGCGTCCTCGCCTTCGGCGAGGGTTGGCACAACAACCACCACGCCTTCCCCACCAGCGCCCGCCACGGCCTGCGCTGGTGGGAGCTGGACTCCAGCTTCATGGTCATCTGGACACTCTCCAAGCTCGGCCTGGTCTGGAATGTCCGCGTCCCCTCCCCCGAGCGCATCCAAGCCAAGCGCGCCTGACCGGGCGCCGTCGTCGTCCCACGCACACTCCCCCGCCCTGCCTCTGCGAAACTCTGCGGCCTCAGCGGTGAAACTGCCTTTCCCGCCTCCCCCCGCACCCCCGACGGCCGCCCCCGCACGCCCCAGAATATGCGCACCCCGGCGTATGCCATAGCAGAACCTCCCGAAAGCCCGCTCTACCATCATCGCCCCCGCCGGCCGAGCCGATGCAACCGGGCTTTCACGGAGGACTCGCCGTGCGCATAGACCAAGACATCGCCTACCTGGCCCTCGAAATCGGGATCGACGAACGACTGCCGACCTACGCCGGCGGCCTAGGCATCCTCGCCGGCGACACCCTCCGCGCCGGCGCCGACCTCGGACTGCCCATGGTCGGCGTCACGCTGCTCTACCGCGACGGCTACTTCGAGCAACGCCTCGGCGCCGACCGCCTGCAGGAGGAACCCGGCGTCGAGTGGAGACCCGAGACCCTGCTCCGCCTCATGACCCCCCGCATCGCCGTCCCCGTCGATGGCCGGACCGTCATGCTCCGGGCCTACCGGTACGATGTCGTCGGCGTCGGAGGCCATGTCGTCCCGGTCTACTTCCTCGACGCCGACTTCCGCGAGAACGACGAGGCCGCCCGCGCCCTCACCCGCCGCCTCTACGCCGGCGACCCCGACCACCGCATCCGCCAGGAGACCGTCCTCGGCGTCGGCGGGCCGCGCATGCTGCGGGCCATCGGCCACGAGGTCCGCCTCACCCACATGAACGAGGGACACGCCTGCCTCGCAACACTCGAAGCCCTCTCCGGCCAGATGGCCCGCATGGCCGAGCACGCCGCGGGGCACCAGCGGGCCCTCGAGCGCGATGTCATCGAGGCCGTCCGCCGCAGGTTCGTCTTCACCACCCACACCCCCGTCCCCGCCGGCCACGACCGCTTCCCCGTCGACCGCGTCCGGGCGATCTTCGGCGACCACCCCGCGCTGCACCGCCCAGACCTCTACTCCGACGACGGCGGGCACACCCTCAACACCAGCCGACTGGCCATGAACCTCAGCGGATTCACCAACGCCGTCGCCCAACGCCACGGCGAGGTCTCTCGCGACATGTTCCCCGGCTATGTCATCCACGCCGTCACCAACGGCATCCACGCCGCGAGCTGGGCCGGCCCCCACCAGGCCGCCCTGTTCGACGAGCACCTGCCCGCCTGGCGCCGCACCAACGCCGACCTCCGCCTCGCCCAACGCATCGACCCCGAGGCGATCATGGCCGCCCACGCCCGCGCCAAGACCGACATGCTCGATGAAGTCCGCGAGCGCACCGGCCGCACCCTCGACCCCCAGGCCTGCTCCATCGTCTTCGCCCGCCGCATGACCGACTACAAACGCCCCGGCATGATCCTCGGCGACCCCGAACGCCTGCGCAAGATCGTCCGCAAGGCCGGACCCATGCAGCTCATCTTCGCCGGCAAGGCCCACCCCCACGACCACCGCGGCAAGGAGATCATCCAGCAGATCCACGCCGCCGCCGCCGAGCTCGCCGCCGATATCCCCGTCGTCTTCATCCCCGGCTACGACATCTCGCTCGCCAAGAAGCTCGTCGCCGGGGCCGATGTCTGGCTGAACAACCCCCGCCCGCCGCTCGAGGCCTCCGGCACCAGCGGCATGAAGGCCTCGCTCAACGGCGTGCCCAACCTCTCCACCGTCGACGGCTGGTGGGCCGAGGGCTGCGTCGAGGGCGTCACCGGCTGGGCCATCGGCACGCTCTCCGACGACTGCCGCCACGAGGATGTCCCCGCCCTCGACCGACGCCACGCCGAGAGCCTCTACCACAAGCTCGAGCACGAGGTCCTGCCCATATTCCACACCGACCGCGACCGCTGGGCAGAAGTCATGCGCAGCTCCATCGCCATCAACGGCTCCTACTTCACCACCGAACGCATGATGCGCGAGTACGCCGTCCAAGCCTACTGCTGACCGCCCCGTCAGGGCTTGCGCGCCAGGATCTGCACCACCGACGCCTCGCCGGTGTGCGATGACCCCTCCGAAACATCACGCTCGAGCGCCGCGCCGTGCTCGACCACCAGCCCGCCCAGCTCGCGCCGGAGAACCTCCAGCGACGCGAGACGAGCCGGGTCGCTCGGGCCGCCGGTCCCGCGACCGATCTGCTCGGGGGCGTAGGCCTCGAGCACGAACAACCCGCCGGCCCTGAGCCAGGCCGCCACGCGCCGGTGCACCGCCCCGCGCAGCTCCGGCGGCAGATGCACGAAGAACGAGGTGACGACATCCACCGACCCCGGCTCGGCGTCGAACACCTGGAGGTCGGCCGCTTCCGTGCGGAGCGGCAGCCCGAGGGCCTCCGCCCGGAGCCGGGCCTTGGCAAGGCCCACCCCGCTCTGATCCACGGCGAGCACATCCAGACCCCGGGCGGCGAGGAAAAGGGCATTGCGCCCCTCGCCGGCGCCCAGGTCGATGGCGCACCCGCTCGTCGGCAGCCGGTCGGCGACCGCGGCGAGGAAGTCGTTGGGGGCCTCGCCGTACACCAGCCCGTCGGCGCTGTAACGATCGTCCCAGAAGTCGCGTTCCATGGGCAGAGTGTACAGGGCGGGCCAGCGACACGGGTGAGCCCCGCGCCCCCGGCTTCTCAGACCACCGGATCGGGACGGCAGCCTCACGCGAAGACCGGCGCCGCGGCCGGCGGCGCGGGGAGCAGGCCCGCGAGCTCGACAATCTGGACCGCATTCAGCGCCGCGCCCTTCCGAAGCTGATCCCCGCACGCCAGCAGACACCAGCGACGCGACCCGCCGCGCCCGTCCAGCGCCTCTCCCGGATCGGGCCGGACCCGCCCCACCAGCACCGCATCCCCCCCGCTGGCCTTGCACGGCGTGGGAAACCTATTGCCGGCACGGTCATCGACCAGCTCGATCCCCTCCCCCGCCCCGAGCGCCTCGCGCACCTCGCTCTCGGTCGCCGCCACATCGAGCGTGACGGTGATCGCCTCGGTGTGCGCCCGCACCACCGGCACCCGCACGCAGGTGGGCGTGACCCGCAGGCCCGGCTTGCCCCAGATCTTGCGCACCTCGTCGATGACCTTGCGCTCCTCGCCGTTCACCCCCGTCTCGGGGTCGACCGCCGAGTCGTGGCTGAAGACATTGAACGCGCACGGCTCGGCGAACACGCGCGGGGCCCCACGCCGATGCGGGAACCCCAGCCGCCCGCCGCCGGGGTCGAGCGCCTGCCGCGTCAGCTCGCGCAGCTCATCGATCGCCGCCAGCCCCGCCCCGGACACCGCCTGATAAGTCGCGACATCGATCGCCGCAACCCCGAACGCCCGCCGCAACGGCTCGATCGCCGTGAGCAGGATGATCGTCGTGCAGTTGGGGTTGGCGATCAGACGCCCTGGCCCCGGAGCGCCCTGACGGTGCCACCCAATCAGCTCCCCATTGACCTCCGGCACCACCAGCGCCACCCCCGGGTCCATGCGGAACGCCGACGAGTTGTCCACCACGAACGCCCCGGCGCCCACCGCCGATGGCGCAAACTCGCGGGCCGTCTGCGCATCGGCCGCGAAGATCGCCGCCGTGCAGCCCGCGAACGACCCGGGCGTCAGCCCCGCGACCCGCAACCCCGCATCGCCATAGGGCAACTCCGTGTCGGCGGACCGGGCGGAGGCGAGAGCCCGCACGCGGTGAGGAGCGACTTCACGCGCACGGAGGAGGTTCAGCACCTCTCGACCGACCGCCCCGGTCGCGCCGACGACAGCGATACACCCTTCCGGCAGCTCCTCAGGCGGCCCCTTAGGCAGCCCCTTAGGCGGCCCCTTAGGCGGCATGGACCGGCTCCACATCCACCGCAAACTCGGCCCCGAAGTCGCCGACCCGGGAGACATGCCGCGCCCCCAGCGAGCCGACCTCGAACACCAGCCCGTGGTCCCGCGCCCACCGCACCGCCTTGTGCTGCACGATCGTGCCGTCGAGCCCCAGCGCCCCCTCCCACGAGAGCGTGGCGTACCGCCGCGGCTCGGGTCCGGGGCGAGCCGGGTCCCACTCGTAGAGCCCGTCGACATCCTTGACCAGACGGCACGCGGCCCCCAACTGCTGCGCGATAAAGAGGGCGGTGAGGTCCGACCCCCCGCGCCCCAGCAGCGTCGTCCGCTTGTGCTCGTCCTTGCCGACAAACCCGGGCACGACGATGGCGCGGGCCCGCGCCAGCGCCCCGTTGACCGCCGCGACATCCAGCGAGAGGGGCGACGCGTCCAGCGGGTCGCCCTCGGTCCGCAGCCCGATCGCCGCGGCGTCGAGCGTCTCGACGCGCACCCCGAGGGTGTCCAACGCCAGCCCCAGCAGCGCCGCGCTGGTCAGCTCGCCCGTCGCCAGCAGCAGCGCCGTCGCGAACTCGTGCGGCTTAGGCCCATACCCCCGGGCCTGCCGGAGCAGCGCGTCGGTCGTGCCCTCGAGCGCCGAAACCACCGCGACGACACGGTGGCCCTCGCGGACGAACCTCGCGACCTCCTCGGCCGCCGCACGGACATGCAGCTCGTCGAGCAGCACCGAACCGCCGAACTTCAGAATGATGATGCTCACGCCAGCACCCCCTCGGCAACCCGGTTGCTCGCGGGAGCCGCCGCCACGCACGGCGTCCGCTCGCCGCCCGTCGTGTGCGCAACCTCGATCGCCTGCTCCAGGTCCGCGACGATGTCGGCGATATCCTCGATACCCACGCTCACGCGGATCAGCCCGTCGGTGATGCCCACCGCCAGCCGGTGCGCCCGCGGCACATCGGCGTGGGTCATCGTCACCGGGTGCGTGAGCAGCGTCTCGATGCCCCCCAGGTGCTCGACCAGCGAGCAGAGCTTGGCCGAGTTGAGCACCCTGACCGCCGCCTCGGTGCCCCCGACAACCTCGAAAGACAGGATCCCGCCGTGGATCCCGCCGAGGTGCTGCCGCTTCGCCAGCTCGTGCTGGGGGTGGTCTTCGAGCCCGGGGTAGTTGACCGCCGCGACATACCGGTTCGCCCGCAGGACCTTGGCCAGCGCGAGGGCGTTGGCCGAGTGCTGCCTGAGCCGCAGCGGGAGCGTCTTGACCCCGCGCGTCGTGAGCCACGCCTGGAACGCCGCCTGGATCCCGCCCGTGCACTTGCGGATGAACCGCACCCGGTCGAGGATCGACGCATCCCGCGACACCACCGACCCCCCCACCGCCGAGGAGTGCCCCTCGATGTGCTTGGTGGTCGAGTAGACACAGACATCCACACCCAGGTCCAACGGCCGCTGGATCACCGGCGTCAGGAAGGTGTTATCCACCGCCGTCAGCACGCCCGCCTCGCGCCCGATCGCCGCGACCGCACGGATATCCGTCAGCTTGAGCGTCGGGTTCGCCGGGCTCTCGATGAAGATCAGCTTGGTGTTCTCGCGCAGGGCGCTCCGCACATTCTCGGCGTCCGACGAGTCGACAAAGGTCGCGCTGATGCCCAGCCCGCTGAGCACCTGGCCGACCAGCCGCACCGTCCCGCCATAGATCGCATCGCCCAGCACGACATGGTCCCCGGCCTTGAGCAGCGCCAGGAACAGCGCCGTCTCCGCCGCCAGCCCCGTGACAAAGCACACCGCCGGCAGCGCGTCCTCCAGCGCCCCCAGTTGCGACTCGAGCGCCGAGACCGTGGGGTTCGAGACCCGGGAGTACGCGTACCCCCGGTCCTTCCCGACCGCCTCGTTGACAAAGGTCGTGGACTGGACGAGCGGGTTGACCAACGCCCCGGTCTGGGCGTCCGGGCTCAGACCGCCGTGGATCGCGGTCGTGCTCGTGCCCGCGGTGGTGCAATGGCTATCACACATGCCGTGAAACCTCCTCACGGCATCAATCGCAGGCTAGCTATGCGCGGGTCGGCGACGAACATCGTCACCGTTTTTGCTGGGTGTGGCTTGGGCTCGTGGCCCCAGACCATCCCGGCCGCATCGCTCCCCGCACAGGGGCTAGCCTCGGCACCGCGGCAAACTGGACAGTTTGCTCGGTTGCCGCCCGGGCGTTAGGCAGGCCCGGGTCTCTTGATGCTGCGAGCAGAATAGCCGAACCCAGTCCCCGGTCAAGACTCTTCCCAGAGATTTTCCGCCCCCCGCTCCTGCCCCCTCTCCCGCCTCCCCCTCCCACCCTCGACGCCTGACCTGAGGCTCTGCGAAGGTCAGGGTCTCCAGGGCGGGACACTCCGGGTCCCGTGTCTTGCCCACTCCCCCGCCCCGCCTCTGCGAAACTCTGCGCCCTCAGCGGTGAACCCGACTTCCCTAGCTCTGCACCGATTTCACCGACGCCATCGCGATCGGCACCAGCACCAGCACCGGCAAGAACACCCCCACCGCCGCTGGCACACCCGGGATCGGCATCGACGAGCCCAGCACACCGCCCATCAGCGTCACGATCGCCACCGGCGCGCACCGCAACGCACGCATCACCGCGCTCCCCGGCAACTTCTGCAAGAAGAACGGCAGCGCCACCACCAGCGACAGCAAGCTCGCCACCATCACCGACACCCGACCCCACCGGACCCGCTCCAGCCGGTCCCGGTCCGCCCCCGACCGACGGCTCCCGGGGTCCAGCCCCTCCACCGCCCGCAGCATCTCCCCGATCTGCCCCCACGACAGGCTCTGGCTGTACCCCTGGAACCGCCGCACGCGGAGCTGCGTCGGGTCCAGGTTGGTCGCCAAGTGCGATATCGGACTCGCCACCTGCCGCGACTCGGCGACCGGCTCGGCAAGCCCGCCCACCAACGCCCAGCCGTCGCCCGCCCAGCTCGCCGACTCGGCGGTGTACCGCACCGTCGGCCTGCCCAGCGCATCACGCTCCCACACGCTCACCCCGGCGAGCGTCCCCGCGTCCGCATCGAACGACTGCGCATACCACACCCGCCCCAGCCCGTCCCGCGTCAGCGGCACATGCGCCGCGCCCAGCTCGTGCACACCCGCATCCCCCTGGTCCCGCGTGAGCAGCGGCGCAAGCCGAGGCAACACCAGCTCCTGGTTCAACGCCTGCACGCCCGTCAGCAACACCGCCACCACCACGATCGGCGCCGCCGCCCGATGCAGGCTCTGCCCGCTCGCCAGCATCGCCACCAGCTCGCGGTGCCGCACCAACTGGCTCACCGTGAACCCCATCGCCCCCGTCAGCACCAGCCCCAGCACGAAGTTGAACAGTTGCAGCAGCCGCGGCCACCACAGGTCCGCCACCAGCAGCACCGTCACCACCCCCGTCCGCAGCGTCGAGGGCGCCTGCCCCTGCTCGTGCGCCATCTCCTGGGCCCGACCCACGAACCGATCCACATTCAGCGCAAAGTCGATCGTCACCACAAAGCAGAACAAGATCACCAGCAACGCGATCACATTGGTCAGGTAGAGCTTGGCGATGTACCGGTCCAGTGTCTTCACGCCGATCCGACTCCACACGAGCCCCGCGGCCCACACCCCACGCCCAACCCACGCCCCAGCAGCACCGACAGCATAAGCCCGACCACCACCCCCCCGTACACATCGCTCGCAAAGTGGGCCCCCGTCAGCACCCGGCTCACCCCCCCCCCCCCCCCCCCCCCCCCCCCCCCCCCCCCCCCCCCCCCCCCCCACC
>CAYJPX010000066.1:0-19069 GCA_964372195.1 uncultured Phycisphaeraceae bacterium | reverse complement strand
GCCCTCGAGGATGACCGAGGGGAAGATCATCAGCGAACTGGCGAAGATGATGGGCATGACGCCCGAGTGGTTGACGCGGAGCGGGAGGTACTGCCGCTGCCCGCCGTAGACCCGCCGACCCCGGGTGTGCTTGGCCTGCTGGATGGGGATGCGCCGCTGGGCGACGGTCAGGAGCACCGCGCCGCCGACGACGAGGACAAAGCCCCCCGCGAGCATGAGGACGCCCAGGGCGTTGAGCCCATCGTTCCCTGAAGGGTCGTAGGTGGAGATGACATTCATGACGGCGTTGGGCATGCCGGTGAGGATGCCCGCGGTGATGATGAGCGACACGCCGTTGCCGATGCCGAAGCGGTCGATCTGCTCGCCGAGCCACATCAGGAAGACGGTGCCGGCGGTCAGAGCCGCGACAGCGGTGAGCCACCAGACGGGGTTGTTCTGGTACTCGAACAGGACGAGCCCGGACGCCCTGATATAGGAGAGCCAGCCGATGCCCTGGACCAGGCAGAGGCCGACGGTGGCGTAGCGGGTCCACTCCTGGACCTTGGCACGCCCCGTGGGGCCCTCCTCCTGGAGCTTCTTGAGCGCGGGAGAGACCGAGGAGACGAGCTGGAAGATGATCGACGCGGTGATGTAGGGCATGATGCCCAGGCCGAAGATCGTCGACTGGCTGAACGAGCCGCCGGAGAAGATAGCGACATACTGGGCGGCGCGGCCCGCGGCCGAGTCGGTCTGGACCGCGGTCTGGAAGAACTGGACCATCTGCGCCTGGTCGACGCCCGGCAGGGGGATCCAGAAGCCGATGCGGTAGACCGCGAGCATGCCGAGGGTGAAGAGGAGCTTGTTGCGCAGCTCCTTGACCTGGAACACATGGAGGAGTGTTCTGAACATCTCGCCTCATTCCCTGGCGCCGGGGGCCGGCGCTCTGGGGTGCGCCCGGGCCGCGGCGGGTGTCCCGCGCGAGGGCCCGGGCCGGGTTGCTTTACTTCTTCTTGACGCCGCCGCGACGGAGCTTCTTGGTCAGGTTCTTGGGGGCGCGGTCGTCGCTGTTGCGGTCGATGCCCCGGACCATGTCGCGGCGGGTGCCGGTCTCCGTCACCGAGCCCCCGGCGGCCTCGATGTGCCTGCGGGCCGAGTCGGTCACCCGGTTGGCGGAGACCTGCAGCTTGACGGTCAGCTTCTCGGCCCCGTCCAGGTCGCCCAGGATCTTGAGGTCGCGGCTGGTGTCGCGGAGCAGGCCGGCGGCCATGAGCGTCTCGGCGTTGACCGTGCCGCCCTTGGCGAACGCGGAGTGGGCCGCGATGCTGCCGAGGTTGACCACGAAGAACCTGGTCTTGAACTGCACATTGGTGAAGCCGAACTTGGGCATGCGCCGGAAGTAGGGCATCTGGCCGCCCTCGTAGGCGCCGGGGATGGTGTAGCCGCGGCGGCTGCCCGAGCCCTTGTGCCCACGCCCCGACTGCTTGCCGGTGCCCGAGCCCTGCCCGCGCCCGACGCGCTTGCGGTTCTTGTACTTCCCGGCAAGGGTTGTGATGTCATGAATCATCATCGCTCGTCACTCCGGCAGCGGTCGCTGCGTCCAAATCCTGTCCCCGCTCGGTCGTCCTCGCGCGGTCGTACCCGCTCGTTCGATCAGTTCGCCGCACCTTGGGGCGCATCGCCCGCGGGTGCGTCCGGGGCCTGCTGCCCACCACCATAACCCCCACGCCCACCGCCGCCGCGGGGCCCGCCCCGCCCGCCGCCGCTACGACCGCCGCGCCCGCCGCCACGGCGCTGGTCCTGGCCGACGGTGTTGACCGGGCCGCGCATTTTCTCACCTGTGGAGGCCGCGGGCATGAAGCGCTGGCCCCGGGCGATCTTCGACTCGATCTCGGTGGTGCCGAGCTCCTGGTTGCGGATGCTCTCAAAGTCCTCCCTGGTGCGGAGGCGCTGGAGGCCGTCGAACACGGCGCGGATCATGTTGACCTTGTTGGTCGAGCCGTAGCACTTGGTGAGGCAGTCGGAGATGCCGGCGGCCTCGAGCACGGAGCGCACGGTGCCGCCGGCGATGACGCCGGTGCCGGGCGAGGCGGGGATGAGCCGCACCGAGCTGGCGCCGAACCGGCCCTCGACCTCGTGGGGGATGGTCGAGCCGATGCGGGGGACCTTGACCATCGCGCGCTTGGCGGCCTTCTCGGCCTTCTCGATGGCTGTGGGGACTTCCTTGGACTTGCCGTGCCCGAAGCCGACCTTGCCGTTGTGGTCGCCGGCGACGACCAGCGCGCCGAAGCTGAAGCGCCGACCGCCCTTGACCGTCGCGGCGGTCCGGAAGATGCCGAGCGTCTCGGTCTCGAACTGGGAACCTGTTTCTTCCATCATCTTGGCCATGTGCTCAACCGCCTTGATGCCCGGGCCGGTCTCCCGGGCGTGGTGTGTGCCTGCGTTAGAACTCGAGCCCGCCCTTGCGTGCCGCGTCGGCGAGCGCCTTGACCCGCCCGTGATACCTGAACCCGCCGCGGTCGAAGGCGACCGCCTTGACGCCGGCCGACCTGGCCTTCTCGGCGATCGCGGCCCCGACCGCCTGGGCGGCGGCGACATTGCCGGTCCCCCCGGCGCTGAAGCCCTTGTCCCGGGTCGAGGCCGACGCAAGCGTCTTGCCCGCGAGGTCGTCGATCACCTGGACATACACATGGTTGAGCGATCGGTAGATGCTCAGCCGCGGGCGATCGGGGGTCCCGATGATGCGCTTGCGGATGCCCGTGCGGCGACGGGAGCGGCGAATCTGCTTTTGTTTCTGGATATCCATCGCGTCTTCCTCGCCCGGCTTACGAGCCGAACTGCTTGCCCTGCTTGCGCTTGATGATCTCGTCGGCGTACTTCACACCCTTGCCGTTGTAGGGCTCGGGCTTGCGTTTGGCCCGCATCGCCGCGGCGAAATGCCCGACGGCCTGCTTGTCGGCCCCGTGGATCTTGACGATCTGCTTCTCGACGGTGATCTGCAGCCCCGCGGGGATGGTCATCATCACCGGGCTGGCGTAGCCGAGCTGCAGGCGGAGCTGGTTGCCCTGCACCTGCGCACCCCAGCCCACGCCGACGACTTCCATCGTCTTGTCGTAGCCCTTGGTCACGCCGTCGACCATGTTCTGGATGAGCGACCGGGTCAGGCCCCAGTAGGCCCGGTGCTGCCGCTCGGTCATCGACGCCTCGGGGATGGTGCACCGCACCTCCCGGGCCGCCTCGTCGAACTCGACGGAGACCTCGGGGCGGACGCCCATGGAGAGCGTGCCCTTGGGCCCCTCGACCTTGACCGTGCGGTCGCCGAGGACGATCTTCACGCCCTTGGGGACGCTCACGGGTTTCTTTCCGATCCTTGACATGGTCTGTCCTCGTCGTCCTGCCGGGTGTTGGGCCCGGGGGGGATTCCAGTCCGAACTCTCTACTCCACCGTGCAGATCAGCTCGCCGCCGACCCGTTCCTCGCGGCACTTGCGGTCGCTGAGCACGCCCTTGCTGGTCGAGACCACCGCGATGCCCAGCCCCTGGACCGGTCGCGGGATGTCCTCGACGCCCATGTACCGGCGGCAGCCGGGCTTGCTGGCCCTCGTGACGCGGTTGATGAGGGGCTGGCCGGTGTTGCTGTACTTCAGCTGCACGCGGACCTGCCCCTGCCGGCCGTCGTCGACTGTGTCAAAGCCGAGGATGTACCCCTCGTGCTGCAGCACGCCGAGGATGCCCCGGTTGACCTTGCTGTTCATGACCATGACCGTCTTCGAGCGGTTGCGCACCGCGTTTCGAACCCGGGTCAGCATGTCTGCGATTGGATCACTCAGCGCCATCGTTCGTCACCGCCTGCTTGCCTGTGTGTCGGATGCTCGTTGCACACTTCGGTCCGTTTCCATCCCGGCGGACGCCCATCGGGGCGTCGCCTACCAGCTCGCCTTCCGCATCCCGGGGATCTTGCCCTCAAGCGCCAGCTTGCGGAGCATGATGCGGCTGATGCGGAACTTGCGGTACACCGCCCGGGGGCGCCCCGTCAGCTCGCACCGACGGACCTTCCTGCTCGAGAACTTCGGTGTCCGGTTGCTCTTGGCGATCTGGGCCTTGGTTGCCATGCGTTACCTCTTGGTCTCTGCCTGCCCGCGTCGGCGCGGGGTCGGGTCCTAGTTCTTCTCGTCCGGCTTGGTGAAGGGCATCCCGAGCCGCTCGAGCACGAAGGTGCTCAGCTCGGGGTTGGAGTTGGCGAACGACATGTTGATGTTCATGCCGTGGGTGAAGGTCACCTCCGCCATGTTGATCTCGGGGAACACGCCCTGCTCGTTGAGCCCCATCGAGTAGTTGCCCTGCCTGTCGAACGCCTTGCGCGACAGGCCCCGGAAGTCCTTGATACGGGGGGTCGCCAGGTGGACGAGCCGGTCGAGGAAGTGCCACATCTGGTCGCGGCGGATGGTCACCATGGCGGCGGTCTCGTACCCCTCGCGCACCTTGAAGTTCGAGACCGACTTCTTGGCCAGGAGCACGATGGGCTTCTGGCCGGTGATGGTGGTCAGGGTCTCGAGGATCGTGGCCTTGATGTTCGGCGGGATCTTCGTGCCATCGAGGTGCCGGCCCATGTTCACATTGACCGTGATCTTCTCCAGGGTGGGCTGGGCCATCCGGTTGGTGATGCCGAACTTCTCGGCGATCGCGGGGCGGACCTCGGTCTCGAACTTCTCGCGCAACCGCGAGGGCCCGGCGAGCGGACCGTCGGCGACCTCGCCCTTCTTGCCGCCCTTTTTCTTGTCCTTGGCCATTGGTGCTTTCCCGACCTTTCAGGCTGTTGTCTCGCGTCCGGTTTCCATCCGGGCGCCAGCGGGGCTCTCTGCGTGCTTCTTGCTGCGTGCTACTTGCGGGGCCCGTGGACCACGCCGAGTTCCTTGCCGCCGCGTGCCGCCACGCGGACCTTGCTGCCGTCGCTCTTGCTCTCGAAGCGGACCCTGGTGGGCTTGCCGTCGACCACGGGGCTGACATTGGAGATGTGGATGGGCGTCTCCTTGGTGTAGACGCCCCCGCGGGGGTTCTGCTGCGTGGGCTTGAGATGCTTGGTGCGCATCGCGATGCCGCGGACCAGGACGCGCTCGTCCTTGGGGAAGACGCGGAGGATCTCGCCGGTCTTGCCCTTGTCCTTGCCCTGGGTCACGATGACCTGGTCGCCGGTTCGTACATGCTTTGGCATATCACACCACCTCCGAGGCGAGCGAGACGATCTTCATGTAGTTCTTCTCGCGGAGCTCGCGGGCCACCGGCCCGAAGATCCGCGTGCCCTTGGGGTTGCGGTCGTCGCCGATGAGCACCACCGCGCTGTGGTCGAACTTGACATACGACCCATCCTTGCGGCGGTACTGCTTGGCGGTCCGGACCACGACGGCCTTGGACTTGTCGCCGGGCTTGACATCCGCCCCGGGCAACGCCTTCTTGATGGCCACGAGCACCTGGTCGCCGATGGTGGCGCTCTTGCGCTGGAAGCCCCCACGCCGGGTCGACCCGCCGTACACGCGGATGACATAGGCGATCTTGGCGCCCGAGTTGTCCGCGACCTCGCATCTGGATTCTTGTTGAAGCATCGCTGCACCAGCCCTTTATGGTCTGCCGGGGTGATTCCGTCGGTTGCCTACTCGCTCAAGCCTCGGGTGATCACCCGCACAAGCCGCCAGGTCTTGGTCTTGCTGACCGGGGGGCACTCCTCGACCTCGACCGTGTCGCCGAGCTTCGACTCGTTGGCCTCGTCGTGGACCTGGAGGGTCGAGCGACGCCGGACAAACTTGCCGTACTTGGGGTGCTTGGCCTTGAACGCCACCACCACCTTGCGGGACTTGTCTCTCGCGTCCGATGCCACCACGCCGACGCGGCGGGGACGGTTGCCTGTTCTTGCCTCGGTCATGCTTGCTTTCCTGTGCTCGCGGCCCGTGTCTCTCGCCTACGCCTTGGCCAACCGCCGGGCGTGACGCTCGGTCAGGAGCCTGGCCACCTCGCGGCGCAGCTTGCGCAGCTGCGAGGTGTCCTCCACCTTGTCGGTCACCGTCTGGCTCCGGAGCGTGAACAGCTTGTCGCGCACGCGCTTGAGCTCGAGGGTGATCTCTTCTTCACGCATCTTCCGGATGTCCTCGTTGGTCGCCATCACCCAAACCCTCGCTCGGGGCCGCCGGCCCCGCCTTGTCCTTACACCGAGATCCGCCGACCAACAAACCGGCAACGCACCGGCATCTTCATCGCCACGCGGGCCAACGCCTGCTTGGCCACATCCTCGGGCACGCCCGCCACCTCGTAGAGCATGGTGCCGGCCCGGACCCGCGCCGCCCAGTAGTCCACATCGGCCTTGCCCTTGCCCATGCGGGTCTCCAGCGGCTTCTTGGAGACCGGCTTGTCCGGGAACACCCGGATAAAGAGCTTGCCCTCCCGCTTGAGGAAGTGCTGGCAGGCGATACGCCCCGCCTCGATCACATTGCTCTTGAGCCAGCAGCCCTCCATCGCCTGGAGGCCGTAGTCGCCGAACGCGACATAGTTGCCCTTGGTCGCCTTGCGATCGCGGGCGCGCCGGAACTCTTTGCGGTACTTCACTCGCTTGGGGATTTTATATGGAGGCATGGTCCTGACCTTCCTTCAACCCATCGCCCGAGCCGGGCGCTGCTTGCTGGTTCTTCCGCCCTCTAGTGACGACCCCGTGCACGCGGCCGTGCGCCCGCCGCGCGGCTCTGCGGCTCTTCCTCACGCTGGATCTCCTCGCCGTAGAGGCCCTTGAAGATCCAGGTCTTCACGCCGATCACGCCGTAGGTCGTCACCGCCTCGGCGAACCCGTAGTTGATGTTGGCCTGCAGCGTGGAGAGCGGCAGCGAGCCCAGGCGCACATCGAGCGTCCGGCTCATCTCCGCCCCGCCGAGGCGCCCGGAGATCTGGATCTTCACGCCCTTGGCGCCGGCCTGCATCACGCCCTCGGCACGCATCTTCACCACGCGCCGGAACGCCGCACGCTTGTTAAGCTGCTCGGCGATGCTCACCGCCACGAGCTGGGCGTCCAGGTCCGGCTGCTTGATCTCGACGATCGAGATCGCGACCTTGCGGCCGGTCATGTAGGTCAGCTCCTGGGTGATCCGCTCCACCTCGGCGCCCTTGGGCCCGATGACCAGCCCCGGGCGCGCGGTCCGGACGATGATCTTGAGCTCCTCGCGGGTCCGCTCGATGTGGATATCGGAGACCGCCGCGCTGGGGGGCGTCTTGTTGAGGCGCCGGTCCAGGTAGGTCCGGATCCGCTCGTCCTCCACCAGCAGCTCGCCGTACAGGGCCTTGGGCGCGTACCACCGCGACCGGTGCGCCTCGGTGATGCCAAGCCTCAGGCCGAATGGGTGTGATTTCTGTCCCATTTAGTCATGCTCCTGCACGCTGATGGTGATGTGCGACTGCCGCTTGAGGATCGAGTGCGCCCGGCCGCGGTCCTTGGGACGGAACCGCTTGATCGGCGTCGCGGTGTCGACCGTGGCCTTCGCGACATACAGCGCACCGACATCGGCGTCGGCGAGCTCGGCGTCGGCGACCGCGGCCGCCAGGGCCTTCTTCACATTGACCGCCGCCCGGTGCGGCGAGAACGAGAGCACGCTCAGCGCCTCCTCGGCCGGCTTGCCGCGGATCATGTCCACCACCAGGCGCGCCTTGCGGTCGCTCCCGCGGTGGAACTTGATCTCGCTGGTAAAGGTGGCCAGCTCCCGCACCTCGCAACCCAGGGTCTGAGCCAGGGACGCGATGTCGGCCGCCTTGCAGCGGGGGTGGTCGCGCCCGGCCGTCCAGTTCTGGACAGCGGAGACGGCCCGTGCACCCGCCAGGCCGGTGCGGTCGATCGAGGAGGCCAGCTCCTCGACGCCGATCCCCGTCTGCTCGCTCAGACGCTTCAGTTTTTCGCCACGGATCCTCACAGCTCAGCCCTCGGGAGAGGGGACCAGTCGGGCGTCAGCCGCCGGACTTAATCCCTTCCTTCTTGTTGGTGTGGCCCCGGAAGGTCCGGGTCGGGGAGAACTCGCCCAGCTTGTGACCCACCATGTCCTCGGTGATGTACACTTCCATAAACACTCGACCGTTGTGGACCTTGAAGGTCTGGCCCACGAACTCGGGCACCACCGTGCAGCGGCGGGCCCAGGTCTTGATCGGCTCACGCTTGCCCACGGCGATCTGCTTCTCCACCTTGTGGAAGAGCTTCTCGTCGACATACGGACCTTTTTTCAGACTCCGGCTCATGGTTTCGCCTCTGTGCCTCTCGCTTACTTCAACTGCCCGTAACGCTTGCTGAACCGACGACGGATGATCAGCTTGGTGCTCGACTTCTTCCGGTCACGCGTGGGGCCGCCCTTGGCCAGGGTGCCCGAGACGCTGCACGGCGCCCGCCCGCCCTTGCTCCGGCCCTCGCCGCCGCCCATCGGGTGGGCGTGGTGGCTCTTGGCGACGCCGCGGCTGAGCGGCCGACGCCCCAGGTGCCGGGAGGTGCCCGCCTTGCCCAGGCGCCGGTTCTGGTGGTCGGAGTTGCCGACCACGCCGATGGTCGCCATGCAATCCACCGGGACGCGCCGGATCTCGCCGCTGGGCAGCACCAGCGTCGCGTACTTGCCCTCGCGGTTCGAGAGCTTCGCCGACACTCCGGCCGAACGGCACATCTGGGCGCCCTTCCCGGGGCTCAGCTCGATGCAGTGCAGGTCCAGGCCCGTGGGGATGAACCGCAGCGGCATCATGTTGCCGGGCTCGGGCTCGACGGCCTTCTCCCGCGAGCACTCGATCGTCGCCCCAACCTTCAGGCCCGCCGGCGAGGGGATGTACCGCCTCACGCCGTCGGTATACTCGATGAGCGCGATGTGGCTCGAGCGGTTGGGGTCGTACTCGATCGCGATGACACGGCCCTCGATGCCGTCGCGGTCGCGACGCTTGAAGTCGATCACGCGGTAGAGGCGCTTGGCGCCCCCGCCCCGGCCGCGCACGGTGATCTTGCCCTGGTTGTTCCGGCCGCCCTGCTTGGGGAGCGGACGGACCAGCGACTTCTCCGGCCGGGACTTGGTCACCTCGGCGTGGAGGTTGACCGAGGCGTTCCGCCGGCCTGCGCTTGTTGGTTTATATACCCGAATCGGCATTACTCGGCCCTCATGCGCATCTAGAACAGCTCGATCGTCTGGCCCTCGGCCAGGCGGACGGTCGCCTTCTTGGTCACTTTCTCGGTCACCCAGCCGTACCGCAGGCGACGCTCCTTGCCCTTGCGACGCTGCGTGGTCACCCCCACGACCTTCACGCCGTAGAGCGACTCGACGGCGCCCTTGATCTCGTCCTTGGTGGCGCGGCGATCGACCAGGAAGGTGTAGCGGCTCTGCTCGTTCATCGCCGTGGTGGTCTTCTCGGTCAGCATCGGCTTCTTGATCACATAGGTCGCGTCCATGTCACGCCACCTCCTCAGTCGTCTTGCGGCCCATGGGGCTGACCTTCGCGTCCTTGCCGGTCTGCGAGCTCGGGCCCGCCAGCCAGGCCTCGAGCTCGGCCTTGCCGATCACCAGGTACCGGTGGTTGAGCAGCTCGAAGGCGGTCAGCTGGTCCGCACAGCAGACATCGATGTCCGCCACATTGCGGGCGCTCAGCCAGACATTCTTGCTCTTGGCACGGTCCTTGGAGAGCGCCAGCAACGCCCGGTGGTCGATCCCCACCGCCTTGACAAAGTCGCTGAAGACCTTGGTCTTGGGTGTGGCGAAGGTCAGGTCGTCGATGATCTTGACCTCGTTGTCCACCAGCTTGGCCAGCAGCGCATTGCGGTTGGCCTTGCGGCGCATCTTCTTGGGCATCGTGAGGTGGTAGTCCTCGCGGTGACGCTTCTTGGCGAACGAGTGGCCGCCGCCGCGGAAGTGCGGCGGCTTCCTGTCGCCGTGGCGGGCGTTGCCGGTGCCCTTCTGCTTGTACATCTTGCGGGTCGAGCCGTGAACATCGTGGCGGTTCTTCGTCCGCGCGGAGCCCTGCCTCAAGTTGGCGTGGTACATGACATACGCCTGCTTGATGAGGGCAGCGTTCACCGAACCGCCGAGGGAGCCCTCGTCGATGGTGAGCGTGGTGACCTGGTCACCATTGATGTTGTAGACGGGGACATCCATTTGTCTTTCTCCGTCCGACGCCTTTCCTGTCCGTGGGCCGGCCGCCTGGCCCGCCCTCGGATCGCTTCGCCTATCCGCCCGCTCCCTGTCGCCCCCTGGGGCCCGCTCTCGCGTGGGAGAACGCGGAATCGACTCGGCTGCCTCGTTTCGACCCCGGCACCGTGCCGAGGCCGAGCATGTCTGTTGTCGTCCGGTGGTTTCGGGCGGTCGCCCGTCCGACCCTCCGGACCCCGCGGCGTGCCGTCTCGCACCCGCGGGTCAAATCTCCGCTTGCTCGGCCGCGCTACGCGACGGCCTTGCCCTTGCTGCGGTTCAGCCGGATCGCCGGCCTCACCATCACGGTCCCGCCGTTGGCGCCGGGCACGGGGCCCTTGACCAGCAGCAGGTTGTTCTGCGTGTCGATCTTGATGATGTCGAGGTTGCGGGTGGTGACCCGCTCGTTGCCCATGCAGCCCGACATCCGCTTGCCCTTCTTGAGCTTGCCCGAGTGGCCGCGGTTGGTCGCGTGGCCGCCGATCGAGCCCGGCGAACGGTGCTTGCGCTCCACGCCGTGCGACGCCTGCTGGCCCTTGAACCCGTGCCGCTTCATCGTGCCCTGGAAGCCCTTGCCCTTGCTGGTGCCGATGACATCGACAAACTTGACGCCCTCGAGCGACTCGAGCCCGACGGTCTGCCCCAGCTCGAAGCCGGCGGCGACCTTGTCGTCCAGGCGGGTCTCGGTGTGCACCCGCTTGGGGCTGGTGCCGGCCTTGGCGTCGTGCCCGATCATCGGGATCGTCGAGTTGCGGGCCTTGATCTCGCCCCACCCCACCTGCACCGCCGAATAGCCGTCGGTCTCGGCCGTCCGCACCTGCGTGACGACATTGGGCGTCATCTCCAGCACGGTCACGGGGATGCTCTGCTTCCCGTCCTCGCTGAAGACCCGCGTCATCCCGATTTTTTTGCCGAGCAGCGTGACTGCCATCGTTCAACTCGCTTCTGCTTCATGCCCCGTGCCGGGCAGAGGAAGGCTTACGGATTCACTCAAACACAAAGGGCCGCACGCCTCGAGCGAACGACCCTTGGAAACTCTCAGGCCTTGATCCTCACGAACACGCCCGCGGGGACCACAAGCCGGTTCAGCGCCTCGACGGTGCGGGCGTTGGGCTCGACGATATCGATGATCCGCTTGTGGGTGCGGATCTCGAACTGCTCGCGGCTCTTCTTGTCGATGAAGGGGCCCCGGAGCACGGTGTAGCGTTCGATCCGCGTGGGCAGCGGCACGGGGCCGCACACCCGGGCGTTGGTGCGCTTGGCGTGGTCGACGATCTCCCGCGCCGACGCGTCGAGCGCCAGGTGGTCGTAGGCCTCCATCCTGATTCTGATCCGACCGCCTGTCATCCGTCACCTCGGTGCGGGCCTCCCCGGCCCAACTCGACTCCGTCTCTCGCGGGAACAACCCCGCACGGCCCGCCACACACGCGCCGCGACAACACATCCTGACCCGATGATTCGGGTTGGCCGGATCCATGCCGCGGGGCACGGAAGCGACAACTCCACCGACACGGGCTCCGCCCATGTACCCCACCCGGACCGGGTTGAGCCCAGAAGCCTACGACCCCCGCCCGCGTAGTCAAACGCCGCAGACCCTCTATTTGCCCACGCCCGATGTCCTCCGCGAGCCGGCCGCCGACTCGCGACCTCCCCGTACGGCGCCGGTCTCCCCTCGAACTCGCCGAATGATAGCTATATGTTTGGGTATCACCAACCAGACGGCCTCTCTCCGCCACCACCATCCGCTATCGTGCGCTGCCCGCCGGGCCGAGACTCCTCCGCCCGGCCGGTGGAGGAACGCCCGTGAACCGTCTCGCGCTCGCCGCCTTGCTCCTGCTCGGATCAGTCCCCGCCGTCGCCCAGCCCGCCGACCCCGCCGGCCAATCGCTCCAGGCCGCCCCCCTGCGGCCTCGCTCCCAGGCCGGCGGGCCAACGCGGTTCACCAGCCTCCCCCCCGCCGCCACCGGCGTCGCCTTCGAGAGCCGCTTCGAGTGGGACCACCCCCGCCGCCACCTCTACCAGCACGGCTACGCCGGGGGCGGGGTCTGCGTGGGCGACTTCGACAATGACGGGCTGGCCGACCTCTACCTGGTCAGCCAGACCGGGCGCGACCGTCTCTACCGCCAGACCGGGGACCTGGCCTTCGAGGACGCCACCGACGCCGCGGGCCTCGGTGAGCGCCAGGCCTGGGGCACCGGCGCCTCCTTCGCCGACATCGACAACGATGGCGACCTCGACCTCTATGTCTGCAACCTCGACGCCCCCAACTGGCTCTTCATCAACCAGGGCGACGCCACATTCACCGAAGAGGCCGCCGCCCGAGGCGTCGGCTTCGCCGGCGCCAGCGTCATGGCCGCCTTCGCCGACTACGACCTCGACGGCAACACCGACCTCTACCTCCTCACCAACCGCCTCTACCCCGGCCCCATCGACGACTCCCCCCAGCTCACACGGGTCGGCGGCCAGACCGGCCTCCGACCCGGCATGGAGGAGCTCTTCGCCATGCAGGAACGCCACATCAACGGCGAGACCCAGAAGTTTGTCATCAAGGCCGGCCAGCCCGACCACCTCTACCGCAACAACGGCGATGGCTCGTTTACCGACGCCTCCTCCCGGGCGGGTATCTCGGGCAACCACCCCGGGCTGTCGGCCACTTGGTGGGATGCCAACGCCGACGGCCTGCCCGACATCTACATCTGCAACGACTTCTGGGACCCCGACCGTCTCTACCAGAACAACGGCGACGGCTCGTTCACCGATGTCCTCGCCGACCGACTCCCCCACACGCCCTGGTTCTCGATGGGCGCCGACTTCGCCGACATCAACAACGACGGGCTGCTCGACCTCCTCGCCGCCGACATGGCCCCCACCACCCACTTCATGAGCAAGCTCATGATGGGCGACATGGGCGATTCCCGCTGGTTCCTCGAATCGGCCGAGCCCCGCCAGTACATGCGCAACGCCCTCTACCTCAACACCGGCACCGAACGCTTCATGGAGGTCGGCTTCCTTGCCCACGCCGCCAGCACCGACTGGACCTGGTCGGTCAAGTTCGGCGACCTCGACAACGACGGGCTCGAAGACCTCTTCGTGACCAACGGCACCGCCAACCACTCGTTCGATCCCGACCTCACCCGCCGACTCCAGGCGGTCGAGGACCGCTACTTCGCCGCGGGTGGGCAGATCGACCGGGCCGCCCTGCTGGCCGAGCAGTGGGCCCTGTACCGCGAGGTGCCCCCCCGCCGGGAACGCAACATCGCCCTGCGGAACCAGGGAGACCTGGATTTCCATTCCGAGGGCCAGGCGTGGGGACTTGATGCCGAGTCGATCAGCTTCGGCGCCGCCCTGGCCGACCTCGACCGCGATGGCGACCTCGACATCGTCGTCAGCAATATCGACGACCCCGCGAGCATCCTCCGAAACGACAGCGACCAGGGGCACGCCGTCGTGATCCGCCTCGTCGGCGCCACCGCCAACCGCTTCGGCCTGGGCGCGACCGTCACCGCCGAGACCGCCGACAGCACGCAGACACGGTTCCTCTCGCTCGCCCGCGGCTACATGTCCGCCAACGAGCCGCTCATCCACTTCGGGCTGGGCGAGGCGGACATCATCGACCGCCTGACCATCGCCTGGCCCGGCGGCGGGGAGCAGGCTTTCGAGCACCTCCCGGCCGACCGGTTCTACACGATCACCCAGGCCGCCACCCAGGCCACGACCCCGTCGGACAGCGCCACCCCCCCACCGCCCCCAACAACCCGCTATGACGAGGTCGCTGCCGACCTCGGCCTCGCCGAGCCAGCCGGCCGCGAGACGCTGTTCGACGACTACGCCCGCGAGCCGCTGCTGCCCGCGAGGCTCTCGCAGTTCGGCCCGGGCCTGGCCTGGGGCGATGCCGACCACGACGGGGACGAGGACCTTTTCCTGGGCGGACCCGCGGGCGTCGCCGGGCGGCTGCTCCTCAACAACGCCACAGGGCCGGGCGCACCCGCCACCTTCACCACCGCCCCCGGCCCCTGGGAGGCCGACCGTGCCGCCGAAGACATGGCGCCCCTCTGGCTCGATGCCGACAGCGATGGCGACCTGGACCTCTATGTCGCCAGCGGCGGCGTCGAGTGCGAACCCGGCGACCCGGTCCTCCGCGACCGCCTCTATGTCAACCGCGGCGACGGGCAGTTCACCAACGCCCCGCCCACCGCCCTGCCCAGCCTCCGCGAGAGTTCCAGCACCGTCGCCGCGGCCGACTTCGACCAGGATGGCGACCTCGACCTCTTCGTCGGCTCGCGCTCCATCCCCGGTTCCTACCCGCTGACCCCCCGCAGCCACCTGCTCGAAAACCGCGGCGGCATGTTCATCGACATCACCGACCGCGCGGCGCCCGGGCTCATGAGCGTCGGCCTGGTCACCAGCGCCCTCTGGAGCGATGCCGACCGCGACGGCCAGATCGACCTCCTCGTCGCCTGCGAGTGGGGACCGGTCAGCCTCTGGCGGAACACCGGCGCCGGGCTCGAGAACATCACCGAGGCCGCGGGCCTGGCCGACCGCACCGGGTGGTGGAACGCCCTCACCGGCGCCGACCTCGATGGCGACGGCGATATCGACTACGCCGTCACCAACGCCGGGCTCAACACCAAGTACAAGGCCTCGGCCGAGAAGCCCGCGTACCTCTACTACGGCTCGTTCGCCGACGGGTCGCCACCCCAGCTCGTCGAGGCCAAGGGCTCCGCCGATGCCCTCCTCCCCGTCCGCGGCCTGAGCTGCAGCTCGGCCGCGATGCCCTTCATCCGGGACAAACTCCCCACCTACCACGACTTCGCCAGCGCCTCGCTCACCGAGATCTACGAGCCCGACCGCCTCGACCAGGCCGTCCAACTCCACGCCACCACGCTCGAGAGCGGCGTCTTCTTCAACCGCACCGACCAGACCGGCTCGGTGCGGTTCGAGTTCGTCCCCTTGCCCAGGCTGGCCCAGGCATCGGCCGGCTACGGCATCGTCGCCACCGACACCGACGCCGACGGCGCAACCGACCTCTACCTCGTCCAGAACTGCTTCACACGCGAGCCCGAGACCGGCCGGTGGGATGGCGGCCTGAGCCTCCTGCTCCAGGGCGATGGCTCGGGCAACCTCACGCCGGTCTGGCCCGCCGAGTCCGGCCTCATCGTGCCCGGCGATGCCAAGGCCCTCACCCTCTGCGACCTCAACGCCGACGGGCGGCCCGACTTCCTCGCCACCCAGAACGACGACCGCCAGCTGGCGTTCCTCGCCCGCGCGAGCGGCAGCGCCCGCGGCGTCGCGGTGCGCCTCACCGGATCGCCGGGCAACGCCTCGGGCATCGGCGCCCTCGTCACCCTCCGCCGATCCGATGGCCAGACCCAGACTTACGAGGTCTACGCCGGTTCGGGCTACCTCTCCCAGTCGTCCCCGACGCTCTATTTCGGTCTCGGCGCGGATCCCGACCCCGCGACCATCGAGGTCCGCTGGCCAAGCGGAGCGGTCTCCACGCACGAGGTTGCCGCCGACGCCGGCTCGGTCACGCTCCAACACCCCTGATCGCCCCGGCGACCGCGTAGGATCCTCTGCCCTATACCGGAGGAGCCCATGACCTTTGACCCGCAGCGCTCCCTCGCCCAGGTCCGCCACGAGTTCGGCGAGCACGGCGGGGTCAATATGTCCATCGAGGCGTCGACCACCTTCACGGTCCTCGACGCCGCCAGCATGCCCGAGCTCTTCCAGGGGCACAAGGGCCCCGAGGGCGGGTGCTACCTCTACGGGCGCCACTTCAACCCCACGGTCTATGTCCTCGGCCGCTACCTCGCCGCCATCGAGGGCACCGAGGCCGCCTACTGCACCGCAAGCGGCATGAGCGCCATCGCGAGCACGCTGATCCAGCTCTGCTCCCCGGGCGACCACATCGTCTCGGCCGACACCATCTACGGCGGCACGCACGCGCTGCTCAAGGAGTTCCTCCCCGCCAAGACCGGGGTAAAGGTCTCTTTCGTCGATATCGGCAACCCCGACGCCGTCGCGGCCGCCATGACCGACCGCACCCGGGTCGTCTACTGCGAGACCCTCGCCAACCCGACGCTGGTGGTCGCCGATCTCCCCCGCCTCGCCGAGATCGCCCACGCCCGCGGCGCGAAGCTCGTCGTCGACAACACCTTCAGCCCCATGATCCTCTCCCCCGCGCAGCTCGGCGCCGATGTCGTCGTCCACAGCATGACCAAGTTCCTCGGCGGCGCGTCGGACATCATCGCCGGGGCGGTGTGCGCGAGCCAGGAGTTCATCGTCAGCATGATGGACCTGCACACCGGCTCGCTCATGCTGCTGGGCCCGACCATGGACCCCAAGATCGCGGCCGAGCTGGCCCTGCGCCTGCCGCACCTGGGCCTGCGGATGACCGAGCACTCACGCCGCGCCCAGGCCTTCGCCGAGCGGATGGCCGAGCGGGGGCTCCCCGTCACCTACCCGGGCCTGCCCGACCACCCGGGGCACGAGCTGCTCCGCTCGATGGCCAACGAAGGCTACGGCTTCGGCGGGCTCTTCTCCCTCGACACCGGCTCGAAGGACAAGGCCTTCGAGCTGATGGACATCCTCCAGAACGAGCACAACTTCGGGTATCTGGCCGTCAGCCTCGGCTACTTCCACACCCTCATGTCGTGCTCGGCCAGCTCGACCTCGAGCGAGCTGACCGACGAGGAGCTCCGGGCCGCGGGCATCCAGCCGGGGCTCGTGCGCTTCAGCATCGGATACTCGGGCACGCTCGAGCAGCGCTGGGCCCAGTTCGCCGAGGCCCTGCAGAAAGTCGGGTTGTTGTGACCACCCCCCGGAGCGGGCGGGCGGCGACGCCCTCGACCGGCGCATCCGCTACTTCAGGGGCAGCCCCTTCTCCTGCCACAGGTCAAACAGCCTGCGCAGCGTGATCGGCTCCCAGTACTCCACGCCCCCGCCGCGCTCGGCGATGACCAGCTCCATCTTCGAGTCGTAGGTCGCGACCTGGGGCGGGCTGGTCTCGCTGGGGCGGGAGGTGTACTCCCAGGTCTTCCGCTCGGGCGTCGGGGCCGCGAGCGAATCGACCCGCAGCGTTGCCCGCTCGGTCGCCTGGTTGAACGCGTAGAACCGGTAGTCGCCCGGCGCTTCCGCTCGCATCAAGAGGTACGGCAGCAGGAACACCTCGGCGCGGCTGATATACCCCACACCCTCGATCCCCGGTTGGATCGTCTGCGCCGGGCCGTTGTTCGACACGCGGGAGATTGTCAGGTCGGCGCGGTCCCGCACCCCGGTCTCCACCACCAGCGTGCTCGCGGGCGCCTCGGGGGCCTTGAGCGACTTGACCGCCTGCCGGATCGTCCACATCTCCTGGCTGCGGTCGGGCGTGACAAAGTACGCCGCGGTCACATCGTAGATCTTGTCGGCGTCGAGGATCCTCGCCTCCTGGAACACCAGGTACCCCCGCTGGCGATCCTCGGGCCGCGAGTTGCCCCGCTCGGCGTCGGTCTTCAGGTCGCCCCGCGTGCCCACGGCGAACTTCGTACGCCGGTAGCCCAGCTCGGTCGCCTCGCCATCGGCGCCGCTCGCCGCGGGCCGATAGAACCGGTCGTACCGCCACTCGTCCCCCATCGCCTTGATGACCGCCTCGTAGTCCCCGGGGGTGAGCTGCTGCAGGAACGCCGCCCCCGCCTCGACACCCATCGCCCGCCGCTCGCTGGCGAGGGTGGGGTCCTGGATCGTCGTGGAGTTGACCATCAGCTCGAAATAGGGCTTCGCGCGGGGCAGGTCGGCCGCGGTGGTCTGCAGCTCGAACATCGCCACGAGGTTGGGGGTGGGCATGAAGACCGCGTACCCGAATGCCGCGTCCTCGCCCCCGAAACTGTTGACCTGCAGGTAGAACACCTGCGCCTGGAAGCCGTTGATCTCCCGGGTCTCACGCCCCAGCAGACTGCCCTTGGCCGAACGCAGGTCGGGCTTGTTCTCGCCCGGTGCGTCGGGGTCGACATTGGTCGACGACACCGATGCAAGGTGGTCGCGGATGATCGAGTCGCTGACCTCACCCAGCGTCTGGGCCTTGGTCAGAGGCCGGTCGGAGATGTTCACGATCGCCGCCATCCCCGGCAGGATGACACTGTCGGCCGACGCCCCGGGCCCCGACAGCCCCGTCCGCGTCGCGCCCACCGGCAGGGTCGCCGTCAGCCCCGCGCCGGGGCGGGTGAGCACCTGGTCGGAGAGCTCGGGCTGAGCAATGGGCTGGGCAAACGCCTGAATCCCCGCGAGCAACGCCGCCAGGGCGACCGTGCGGCGGAGAATCAGGACGGACCGGGAGAGTGCGATCGGCATGCGTGGCCTCCAGAAAGGCGTCCCCCCGCTCGGACGGCCGGGCCTGCGGGCGGGTTCCTCCCGGTCGGCCCGATCGCTTCCTTTAGCCATCGACCGGAGCGGTCCGGTCGCTCAAATGCCCGCGGCCGCCAGGCCCGCCCTCACCGGCAGCACGCGCGACCCGAGCCCGCCTTGTACTCGGCGTACAGCTCGGCGACCTTGGCCCAGTTGACCACATTCCAGAACGCCGCGATGTAGTCCGGACGCCGGTTCTGGTAGTTCAGGTAGTACGCGTGCTCCCAGACATCGAGTCCGAGAATCGGCGTGTGCCCAAAGCTCGCCGGGGAATCCTGGTTGGGCGTGCTCCCGACATGCAGTTTGCCGTCCGCTTCGAAACCAAGCCACGCCCAGCCGCTACCAAACCTGGTGGCGGCGGCCTTGGCGAACTGCTCCTTGAACGCGTCGAACGAGCCAAAGGTCGCCTGAATCTCGGCCGCCAGGGCGCCGGTCGGCGCTCCACCCCCGCCCTTGCCGGCTGGGGCGAGCACCTGCCAGAAGAGCGAGTGATTGGCGTGGCCGCCGAGGTTGTTCCGCACGGCTGTTCGTATTGTGTCC
>CAYJPX010000065.1:18302-19086 GCA_964372195.1 uncultured Phycisphaeraceae bacterium | reverse complement strand
GCGGTAGGCCTCGGGCGTGTGCTGGAGGACGAGCCGGTCGTCGATGATCTGGAAGAGGGTGGGGTCGATGGGCGAGACCTTGTTGATGGAGGCCGCGTAGCCGCAGTAGCCGCCGAACGCCGGGGCGTACCTGGCCGGGTCGTTCTCAAAGGTGACGCGGTTGGCCATGGACTTGAAGTGGTATGTCGCGCCGTTGTAGACGGCCGCGAACTCGGGCGAGCCCTTGACCGGTTTGCCCTCGGCGAAGTAGGCGACGGGGTCGTGGCCGTCGATGGCCAGGCCGTCCCTGTCGGTGTTGACGAGGAGCTTGACCGGTGCGCCGTTCCGGGCGAGGAGGCCGGGCCAGTTGTCGTCGGCCTTGACGACATTGCCGGCGATGTCCTTGTTCCAGGCGTCGAGGGCTTTCTGGTTGTGCTGGAGGATGAGGCGCCCGTCGATGATCTGCCAGTAGTGGGGGTCGGTGGGGCTGAGCCGGTTGATCGAGGCCGCGTAGCCGCAGTACCCGCCGAACGCGGGGGCGTAGGCGGCCGGGTCGGCCTGGAACAGGTCGCGGTGGGCGTCGGAGGCGAAGTGGTAGGTGGCGCCCATGTAGCTCGCGGTGAGATTGGGTCGGCCCTCGACGGGGGCGCCGTCGGTGAAGTAGGCGACGGGGTCGTAGCCCTCGATCGCGATGCCCTGGCGGTCGCGATTGACGAGGACGCGGTCGGTGGCGCCGGCGGCGCCGCACCCGACGAACGCGGTCTGAGTCCCGCAGCCGCCGAGCGCGGCGAGGGCGGCGAGGCCC
>CAYJPX010000065.1:7808-18292 GCA_964372195.1 uncultured Phycisphaeraceae bacterium | reverse complement strand
GGGGGTGCGGCGGCGGTGGCTGTGCATAGGTGCTCCTTTGGCGGGCGCGGCCCGCGTGGTGCTTGGGGGTCGGGGCGGGGCGCGTGGTTACTGACCGGCGGCGAGCGCCTGCGCGGCGGCGGTGGCGACCTGGACATCCTCGGCGCTCGAGTGCGCGCCGCTCACGCCGACGGCGCCGACGAGCTGGCCATCCACGAGGATCGGGACGCCGCCCTCCAGCGGGGTCATGGCGCCCACGGCCAGGAGGGTGGTGCGCCCGCCCCTGACGGCGTTCTCGAAGTCCTGGGTGGGGCGCTTGAAGACGGCGGCGGTCCGGGCCTTGGCCTCGGCGACCTCGGCGGCAGCGGCGAAGGTGCCGTCGATCCGCGCGAGGCAGACCAAGTGTCCCCCGTCGTCGACAACGGCGATGGCGCCCCCGGCGTCAAGGCTGCGGGCGGCCGCCAGCCCGGCGTCGATGACACGCTCGGCGGCGGCCAGGGTGAGCGTGGGCCTGGTGGGCAGTTCGGCGAGCGCGTCGGTGCGCGCGGGGCTTGGCGCCGGTGGGCCGGCGGTCGCGGTCCAGGTGAGGGCGGCGGCGAGAAGTGTGCAGGCGGAGACCGCGGCCGCGGTGGCGGATCGGTGCATGGGGCAGCTCCTGTGGGTGTGCGTGGGGTCAGCGGAGTGCGGGGGTGAGGCGCGTCGGCTCGCGACGCGCGAGCGACGCGCCCACCCCCTGGAGGATGATCTCTCCGACGCGGAGAGCGTTGGCCATGATGGTGAGCGACGGGTTGACGGCGCCGCTGGAGGGGAAGAAGCTCGAGTCGACGACATAGAGGTTGTCGAGGTCGTGGGCGCGGCAGGAGGTGTCGAGCACGCTGGCGCGCGGGTCGGCGCCGAAGCGGAGCGTGCCGCACTGGTGCGAGACGCCGCCGATCCCGAGCTTGAACCCGCCGGTGGCGGTGGGGCGGAGGGAGGGGTTGCGGCGTCCGACGCGGTCGAGCGCGTCGAGCAGCTTGAGGCGGAGTCGGTCGTAGGCCTCGACATTGGTCTCTCGGTGGGTGAGGCGGACGCGTCCGTCGGGGTCGACCGTCACGCGGTTCTCCGGGAGGGCGAGGTCCTCGGCGGTGAGGAAGAAGTCCACGGTGTGGCGCCACAGGTCCTGGGGCGCGACGCCGGGGAGCGCGGCGCCGACGGCGTCCCGGAGGGTGGCGGCGTCGGGCTTGCCCATGAGCTGGATCGTGCCGAGCGGGAGGGGGGAGTCGGGCGCGTCGTGGTAGTAGTCGGTGATGGCGAAGGCCTTCTGGAAGGTCGAGGGGTTGCCGCCGGCGAGCGCGGCGATGAGGACGCCGTTGTTGTGGCGCATGTAGTTGCGGCCGACGAGGCCGGAGGAGTTGGCCAGGCCGCGGGGGTGGGCGTCGCACGCGGAGCGGAGCAGCAGGGCGGCGGAGTTGATCGCGCCGCAGGCGACGATGATGGTGCGGCCCTCGTACCGTTCCTCGCGTCCGTTGCGGGTGACGACGACGGCGCGGGCGAGGCGGCCGGTGGGGTCGGTCTCGATGCGCCGGGCCTTCGCGCCGGTGAGGAGCGTGACGCTGTCGGCCGAGAGCGACGGGCGGACGCCGACGAGTTCGCTGTCGGCCTTGGCGCCCGACGGGTCGGGGTAGCCGTCGAACCTCGAGGGAACGCGGCAGAGGGCGCAGGCGCCCTCGTGCGGGTCGGGCGTGACGCCCAGCGCGCACCCGAAGGGGCGGAGCCCGATCGCCCGGAACCCGTCGGCCAGCTCGCGCATGCGCGGCTCCATGTCGAGCGGGGGGTAGGGGTAGGGGGCCGAGCGCGGGGGTTCGGTGGGGTCGGCGCCGGCCAGCCCGTGGACGGTGTAGAGCTGTTCGGCCTGGGTGTAGTAGGGTTCGAGGTCGTTGTAGCCGATGGGCCAGGCGGCAGACACGCCGCCGAGGTGCTGGGACCGGCCGAAGTCACGCTCGCGGAGTCGCAGGAGCGCGGCGCCGTAGACCTTGGTGTTGCCCCCGACCCAGTAGTGGGTGTAGGGGCGGAACTCGGCGCCGTCCTTGTCGAGCCAGCGTTCGTCGGTCTGGTATCGGCCGGCGGCCACGGCGGCCTCGTCGCGGTTCTCGGGCTCCTGGGGGAGGACCCCGCCCCGCTCGAGGACGAGGATGCGCAGGCCGCTCGGCGCGAGCTTGCGGAGGATCGTGCCGCCGCCCGCGCCGGTGCCGATGATGATGATGTCGTAGGCGTCGCTCATCGTGGGTCGTCCTTGTGGGCGTCGAAGTCGATCGGGCCGTCGCAGCCGCAGAACACGCAGGGCTCCGTGCGGGAGTGGTTGAGCTTGCAGCAATGGACGGCGGGCAGGGCGCGGAGGTTACGGAAGAGCTCGGCGGCGGCGAGCATGCCGAGGACCGGGGCGGTGAGGTACAGCCACAGGCCGTCGAAGCGCCCCGCGGGGATCGCGGAGGCGAGCGTGCGCGCGGGGTTGAGGCTGGTCCCGGAGACGGGGGACTCGAAGGTGATGTATGCGGCGAGGAGCGCCGCGGCGATCAGCCCCGTGACTCTTGCTAGGCGGGGGGAGTTGGAAGCGAACAGCGCGGCGCCCATCAGCACGAAGGTCATGGCGAACTCCGCGCCCAGCGCCGGCCAGACGCCCCACGGGCCGGGGACGGTGGGCGCGTAGGCCACGGGCGGCTCGGTGAACAGCGCGCCCATGACCGCGGCGCCGAGCACGCAGCCGGCGAGCCCGAGTACGAACTGCGCGCCGATATACCCGAGGGCGTCGGCGGGCCCGATCTTGCCGAGGCGGAGGAAGGCGAGCGTGAACGCCGGGTTCAGGTGGGCCCCGCTCCGGGCGCCCCAGGGCGAGTAGACCAGGCCGATGAGGGTGAGGCCCATGGCGACGCCGGTCAGGGCGTTTCGCGCGAGCGAGGAGGGCAGGAAGGGCCGGAGCGGGGAGTGGTGGGACTCGATCAGGCCGACACAGACGGCGACGGCGAGCATGAAGACGCCGAGCAGGGCGCCGTCCATCAGCCAAAGGGTGGGGTGGGCGCGGGGCGGCGGGGGAGTCATCCGGCGCTCCCGACGAGGGGCCGGCGGGGGCTCTGGGTCCCGTTGTCGATCAAGAGGTGGGCGAGGGCGCGCGGGTCGTCGCGCTCGAGGTGGATGCGCTGAGCGGGGAAGTAGATGTGCTGGAAGTCCCGGGTCGTCTCCTCGGGCGTGAGCCCCTCCTGGGCGCGCGCCACCGCCCGCTGCAGCGCGGTGTCGAACGGAGCATCGATCCAGATCCGCATGTCGAACGCTTGCGTGTGGGGCCCGCGGAAAAGGAAGATGCCCTCGACGAGGACGACATCGGCGTCGGCGATCTCGATGCGGGCCGGGCGGCAGGCGTCGTCGTTGGTCGGGCCGGCGGCGTCGAACCCGATCGAGAGCGAGCGGGCCAGGCGCAGGGGCATCACGACGCGCTCGAAGAACTCGTCGAGCCGGACGCCACGCTCGTAGAAGTGCTCCGCGGGGCGGCGCGGGTCGAACCGCTCGGCGGGCGGGCGCAGCCAGGGGTCGATCCCCAGGACCGGGGCGCTGAGGCCGAGGCGCCCGAGCGCCGCGGCCAGCCGGGCGGTCACGAACCCCTTCCCGCTGCCGTCGATCCCGGAGACGCCGACCAGGAGGGCGCGGTGGTTGGGTGCGCCGGCGCGGAGTGTGGCGATATCGGTGGCGGCGGCGCGGACCTGCGCGTCGAGTGGTGGGGGTGTCATGTCGGGTCTCGGGGTCGGGCGCGTTCAGCCGCCGGCCTCGAAGCCGGGGTAGAGGGTCATGCCCCCGTCGACGAAGAGGCTGGCGCCGGTGATGTAGTCGGCCTCGTCGGAGGCGAGCCACACGGCGAAGCGGGCGATGTCCTCGGGCTCGCCGATGCGCTTGTAGGGGATGAGGCGGAGCAGCTCGTTGTAGGCCTCGGGCGTCTCCCACGCCTGGCGGTTGATGGGGGTGCGGATCGCGCCCGGGCAGATGCTGTTGACCCGGATGCGCCAGGGCGCGACCTCCTGCGCGAGGCTCTTCATCATGAGCATGACCCCGCCCTTGCTGGCGGCGTAGTTGACATGCCCCGCCCAGGGGATCACCTCGTGGACGCTGGAGACGCAGATGATCTTGCCGGCGGCGCAGGAGATTTGGGGGCGCACGCCGCGGCGTTTGAACTCGCGGATCGCCTCGCGGGCGCAGAGGAACTGGCCGGTGAGGTTGACCTCGATGACCTTCCGCCACTGGGCGAGGGTCATGGACTCGACCGGGGCGTCCTGCTGGAGCCCGGCGTTGTTGACGAGGATGTCGACGGTCCCGAGCTCGCCGACGGCTTGCCGGAACATCTCCCCGACCTCGCGCTCGTCGGAGACATCGGCGTGGATGGGGATCGCGCGCCCTCGGTGGCTGCAGCCGCAGTGGGTGGCCTCGTGGCACGCCTCCTCGGCGGCGCCGGGGTCGCCGACATAGTTGACGACGACATCGGCTCCCGCGGCGCAGAGGGCGACGGCGATCGCGCGTCCGATGCCGGAGCTCGCGCCGGTCACGACCGCCTTCTGCCCCTTGAGGATGGGGCGCGCCTCGCAGGCGGGCATCACGATGTCGGGGAGCTGGTCCGGCATCAGGTCGCGGATCAGGGTGGAGTTCATCATCGGGGCGGTGGTCATCGGGGGTGTCCTTGTCGTCGTGCGTGGGGTCAGACGGCGGCCGGCTCGGGTCGGTTACGCGCGGGGCGGGTCTCGGGCCCGGGCGTCGGGGCGCGCTCCGTGAGCAGGGAGGCGACCAGGCCGGTCCACCCGGTCTGGTGTGACGCGCCCACGCCCCGCCCGGTGTCGCCGTGGAAGTACTCGTAGAACAGCAGGTTGTCGGCGAAGGCCGGGTCGTCGCGGAGCCGTGGCGCGTGGGCGTAGACCGGCCTGCGTCCGTCCGCGTCGGGGAGGAAGATGCGGACGAGCCGGTCGGAGAGTTCCTGCGCCGCCTCGCCGAGCGAGACCATGTTGCCCGAGCCGGTGGGGCACTCGACGGTGAACGCGTCGCCGTAGAAGCGGTGGAACTTGCGGAGCGACTCGATGATGAGGTAGTTGACGGGGAACCAGACCGGCCCCCGCCAGTTGCTGTTGCCGCCGAAGAGCCCGCTCTCGGACTCGCCGGGGGAGTACCGCACCTTGTACTCGGCGCCGTCGATCCGGAATTGGAAGGGCCGGTCGGCGTGGGCCCTGGAGAGCGCCCGGACGCCGTGGCCGGAGAGGAACTCGGTCTCGTCGAGGAGCCGCTGCACGACGCGCTTCATGCGGTGGGCGCGGAGCAGGGAGAGCAGGCGTCGGTCGCCCTCGCCGGGGTCCTGCCAGCGGGAGACGAGGGCGGCCAGCTCGGGGCGGTAGCTGAGGTACCACTCCAGGCGCCGGGCGAAGCCGGGGAGCTCGTCGAGCAGCGAGGCGTCGATGACCTCGACCGCGTAGAGCGGGATGAGGCCGACCATCGTGCGGAGGCGCATCGGCTCGACGCGCCCGTCGGGGAGGTGGAGCACATCGTAGAAGAACTGGTCCTGCTCGTCCCAGAGGCCGACGCCGGAGCCGCCCATGGAGTTGATCGCCTCGGCGATATGCAGAAAGTGTTCGAAGAACTTGGTGGCGATGTCCTCGTAGACATGGTTGTGCCGCGCGAGTTCGAGCGCGATGCGCATGAGGTTGAGCGAGTACATCGCCATCCAGCTCGTGCCGTCGGCCTGGTCGATGTGGCCGCCGGTGGGGAGGGGGGCGCTGCGGTCGAAGACGCCGATATTGTCCAGGCCCAGGAACCCGCCCTGGAAGATGTTGCGACCCTCGGCGTCCTTGCGGTTGACCCACCAGGTGAAGTTGAGCATGAGCTTGTGGAAGACGCGCTCGAGGAAGGCCAGGTCGCCGTCGTCGCCGCGCCGGGCGCGGTCGATCTCGAAGACGCGCCAGGTCGCCCAGGCGTGCACGGGGGGGTTGACATCGCCGAACGCCCACTCGTAGGCGGGGAGCTGCCCGTTGGGGTGCATGTACCACTCGCGGGTGAGCAGGACGAGTTGGCCCTTGGCGAACTCGGGGTCCACCTGGGCGAGCGGGACGCAGTGGAACGCGAGGTCCCAGGCGGCGTACCAGGGGTACTCCCACTTGTCGGGCATGGAGATGATGTCGGCGTTGTTGAGGTGGGCCCACTCGCGGTTGCGCCCCCAGCGTCGGGCCTCGGGGGGGTGGGGCTGGCCGGGGTCGCCCCCCAGCCAGCGGGGGACATCGTAGTGGAAGAACTGCTTGCTCCAGAGCATGCCGGCGATCGCCTGGCGGTGGACGGTGCGTTCCTCGGCGCTCATGCCTTCCTGGAGGGGGGCGAAGAAGTCGTCGGCCTCTCGCCGGCGGGCCTCGAGCACGCCGTCGAAGCCCTCGAGGGGCGGCGCGCCGTCGCCCTTGCGCAGGCGGAGGCGGACCTGCACGGAGGCCCCGGCCGCCACCTCTCGCACGCAGTGGAACGCCGCCTTGGTCCCCGCGCCGTCGCGCCTGACGGCATCGGCGGCGCCGTGGACGACCGCGTCGTTGATGCCGTCCTTGAACGGACCGGGGTCGCGGGCGCCCCAGAGGCGGCGGGTGTTGGTCTCGTTCTCGCAGAGGAGGATGTCGTCGGCGTCTTCGCACCGGGCGGTGTACCGGCCGAGCTGCGTGTGCGTGAGGCGCAGGGCGCCGTCCCGCTCCCGTTCGAGAGCCGGGCGCGGGGCGCGGGGCCCCCACGACCAGGTGTTGCGGAACCAGAGCGTCGGGAGGACATGGATCCGCGCGGGCTCCGGCCCGCGGTTGTGGACCGTGACGAGCATCAGCAGGTCCTCGGCGTCGGCCTTGGCGTACTCGATATGCACATCGAAGTACCGGTCGTCGCGGAAGGCCTCGGTCTCGTAGACCTCGAGCTCGGGGTCCGCCGAGCCCCGGGCGCGGTTCTCGGCGACGAGCTGCGCGTAGGGGAACTCGCGCTGGGGGTACTTGTAGAGCATCCGCATGTAGGCGTGGCTGGGGAGGGCGTCGAGGTAGTAGTAGAGCTCCTTGACATCCTCGCCGTGGTTGCCCTCGCTGTTGGTGAGGCCGAAGAGGCGCTCCTTGAGGATGGGGTCGCGCTCATTCCACAGCGCAAGCCCCAGGCACAGGCGCTGCTGGGAGTCGCAGAACCCGGCCAGGCCGTCCTCGCCCCAGCGGTAGGCGCGGCTGCGGGCGTGGTCGTGGGGGAACGAGTCCCAGGCGTTTCCGTGCGGGCTGTAGTCCTCGCGGACCGTTCCCCACTGGCGCTCGGCGAGGTAGGGGCCCCACAGGTCCCACGCCCGCTCCGCCTGGTCGCGTTCCCGGATCCGCGCCAGCTCGGCCGACCCGGAGGGAGCGGGGGTGTCGGGATGGACGGGGCGTGGGTGCGGCATGATTCCTCCCCGGGCGAGATGGCGCCCGCGTGTCGAACGGAGACAGGGTGTCCCTGGTCGGGGTGGATGCCCCCGGACGCGGGTCGGTTACTGCACCCGAGGAGAACGGCCCTGGGGAAGGGTGGCGGGGCGGGGAACCGGACGCTCGCGCCGCCCCGCGGGGTTTCTCGGGCCGACCGCGTGCGTTGCCCCAGGGGATTTCATGTACAATCCTGCCGTCCCGCGACCGGTGTCGCGGCGGTGAGACCCGGCCGGTGGCGTTCCGATGATGACCAACGAGACCGCGACCAACGAACAGCGCGCCAGGAGCGACGGGCCGGTCCCGGCGCACCTGGACCCGGCGGCAACGCCCGAGCTGCTGGCGGGCGACACGGCGCTCCAGGCGCTGCTGGTCGGCGTGTCGAGCAGCGCGGGGGAGGAGTTCTTCCGCGTCATGGCGCGGAGTCTCGCGGCAGCGCTCTCCGTGCGGTACGCGATCGTGGCGGAGTTCCTGCCGGAGCGGGCGTCGGCGCGGTCGTTGGCGTTGTGGGACGGGCAGGGCTTCTCCGAGAACATCGAGTGGTCGCTTGCGGGCACGCCGTGCGAGGGCGTGGTGGCGGGGCGGTTCAGCCACTACCCCGCGGCGCTCCAGCAGAGCTTCCCCACGGACCTGCCGCTGGCCGACCTCGGGGCGGAGAGCTACCTGGGGGTCCCGCTGCGCACGCCCGGGGGCGAGGTGCTGGGGCACCTGTTCGTGATGGACACCCGGCCAATGCCGGCCGTGCCGCGGGACTTTGCCATCTTCCGGATCTTCGCGACGCTGGCGGCCAAGGAGTTGGCGCGGGCCCGGCTCGAGCGGTCGCTGAGCGAGAGCGAGGCGCGGCTGCGGGACCTGTTCGACGAGGCGCCGATCGCGTATGTGCACGAGGACCTTGAATCACGCTTCATCCGGGCCAATCGGGCCGCGGTGCGGATCCTCGGCATCAAGCCGGAGGATGTGCCGGGGACGGTGGGCATGTCGTTCATCCCGGACACGCCGGAGGCGCAGCGCCGCGTGCGCGAGGCGTTCGAGTCGGTCGGGCGGGGGACCGACACCAGCGGCGTGGTGCTGGAGCTACGCCGGAAGGACAACGGCAAGCCGATCTGGATCGAGTGGTGGTCCAAGCCCGACCCCGGCGGCGCCTACACGCGCACGATGTTCCTCGACATCACCGACCGCGTGCTGATGGAGCAGGAACGGACCCGCCTGCAGGCGCAGAACCGGTATCTGCACGAGGAACTCCGCACGGCGAACAACTTCGGGGAGATCATCGGGCGCAGCCCGCCGCTCCAGCGTGCGCTGGAGAGCGCCGAGCGGGTCGCCCCGACCGACTCGACCGTGCTCATCCAGGGCGAGACCGGGACCGGCAAGGAGCTGATCGCCCGCGCGATCCACGAGCGCAGCGCCCGGAGCGGGGCCCCGTTCGTGAAGGTCAACTGCGCCGCGCTGCCCGCGGGGCTGGTGGAGAGCGAGTTCTTCGGGCACGAGCGGGGCGCGTTCACCGGCGCGGTCAACGCCCGGAAGGGACGCTTCGAGCTCGCCGACGGCGGCACGATCTTCCTCGACGAGGTCGGGGAGGTCACCCCGGAGGTCCAGGTCAAGCTGCTGCGCGTGCTCCAGGAGAGCGAGTTCGAGCGGGTCGGCGGGACCGAGACCATCCGCGTCCAGGTGCGGGTGATCGCGGCCACGAACCGCGACCTCGCGGCCGATGTGCGGGCGCAGCAGTTCCGCGCCGACCTGTTCTACCGCCTGAGCGTGTTCCCGATCACCGTGCCCCCGCTGCGGGAACGGGCGACGGACATCCCCGTGCTGGCGATGTACTTTGTCTCGCAGTTGGCGTCGGGGCTGGGCAAGCGGATCGACCGCATCGAGCCTGAGACGCTCGACCGCCTCGTGCGGTACAGCTGGCCGGGGAACATCCGCGAGCTGCGCAACCTGCTGGAGCGGGCGGTGATCCTGGCGGACGGGCCCGAATTGCGGATCGAGAAGTCTGATCTCGGCGCGGAGGGGCTCGGCGAGGCCGCGGGCGCCACGACCCTCGCCGAGATGGAACGGGTCCACATCCTGCGGGTCTTGGAGCAGACGGGCGGGGCCGTGGCAGGACCCAAGGGGGCGGCCAAGATCCTGGGCATCCCGCCGAGCACGCTCCGCAGCCGGATGGCCAAGCTCGGGCTGTAGGGCGACGCGACGGTCGGTCGCGCCCGGCGCGACCGGCCGCGCCGGGGGACACCATGCGTGCCGAGGAAACCGCGTCTGCATGCCCGTGAGGGCCGGTGCGGGTCTGGCATCCACATTGCAATCCGGGCGGGCGTCGTGAATGACCGTTCCGTCTTCAAGGTGACGCAGATCCCCCGCGGAGGTGGCGCCATGCTCGTCAAGCTCGATGGCCGACTGGATGCATGCACGGTGGACGCTCTGTCGGGCCTTGCGGTCGAGGGCGAGGTCGTCCTCGATCTCTCCGGGCTGACCGAGGTCGACAGCGTGGGGATCGAGCGGCTCACGGACCTCGTGCGGGCCGGCTGCCGGCCGGTCGGGGGCACCATGTACATCCGGTGGCTGATCCGGGAGGCAGGGCTGTGAGCGGCGCCGAGGCGAGCGTGCTGCGCGGTGCGCCGGCGGGCGGGCGCGTCGACCTGCCTGGGGCCGGGGACGAGGCGGGGCTGGTGGCGCGGCTGCGGGAAGGCGACGCGTCGGCGTTCGAGCGGCTGGTGCGGGAGCACGCCCCGCGGATGCTGGCGGTCGCCTCGCGGCTGCTCGGGAGCGAGCCCGACGCGCAGGACGCCGTGCAGGAGGCGTTCCTCAGCGCGTACCGGTCGGTGGGGCGTTTCGAGCGGGGGTCCAGCCTCGCGACATGGCTGCACCGGATCACCGTGAATGCCTCCCTGATGAAGCTCAGGTCGCGCCGGCGGCGGCGCGCGGGGGCGGGGGGGGGGGGGCGGGCCCGGGGGCCCCCCCGTGGTTGGCGTAGCGCTGGGCCGTGGCCTCGCGCAGGGCGCCAGGCAGTGGCCAGGTCTCGCCGATGGCCTGCTCGCGCAGCGCGTCGTCCTGCTC
>CAYJPX010000065.1:0-7798 GCA_964372195.1 uncultured Phycisphaeraceae bacterium | reverse complement strand
CCCCCGCCACCCCCCCCCGTATTCCCCTCCGGCCCCGCGGGCGCGGCCGCGAGGTCCCGATCGGGGAGCTCCTGCCCCGGTTTCTCGCCGATGGTCACCGCGAGCTCGACGCTCCCCTCGACCGCCCGTCCGGGCCGGGCGCGTCGACGCCCACGGAGCTTCGACAGCTCGTGCGCGACGGGATCGACTGCCTCGACGCGCCCCATCGGGAGGTGCTGTTGCTCCGGGATCTCGAAGGCCTGAGCACACTCCAGACGGCCTCGATCCTCGGGATCTCCCAGGCCGCCGTGAAGGCGCGGGCACACCGTGCCCGACAGGCCCTGCGAACCCTCCTCGGCCCGGTGATGGCTGTGCCCGACCGCGAGCCCGGGTGAAAGCGTCGTGCTCGCTCGGATCCGGAAGGAAGCGAGCGTGAGGTTGATCGTGCCTTCATCCGCCCACGCCGTCACGATGGCCACGATCCCGAACCGAATCACCGGCGGAAGGCATGCCCAAGTCCTCACCGCGGGATCGAGTTCCGTGTCGCCGAGTTCCGGGCGAGCCCCTCGGTCGGAGCGACTGCCGCCCGGACAGCCGAGGGCGGCTCGTGTCGGGCGTTCACCTTGCGCCCTCCGACGCCCCAGCAGGATCGGTCGCTGTCACGATGGCCACGATCGCCTGCCTTGCCGGTTCAGGAAGTCGGTGCCACCCGGTGCCGATCAGTGCGAGGTCTGGGTCGTCGGTGCGTGTCGAGTCGGTACCCGGAGTGGCACTGCGGCGAGAATCGCCGGCACGCTGGGGACTGCCGTCGTAAGTGCCCGCAAATGCAGGTGGTTGCGCGTCAGTTCCACAGCGTCGCAAGCTGGAGCTTGCCGGTTCCAGACGCGTTCGCCGGATGTCGCATGGCGCCTCGCCAGAGCGGCTTTTTCCCTCACGCACCGTGGCAACCGCGCTGCGTCGTTGCGGGGTTGTCGTCGCACAGCCTTGCCTGGAACCGCTCCCCAACGCGCCAGAGCTGCCGTGACAATGGCGGATGCTGGTGTACGCCGGAGCCCCGGCACGGGGCGCCCCTGGCGGCGTTGGCCGATGTTCTGGACGATCGAGAGCGCAATGCGAGTGGCAGTGGGGGAGGAGCTCGGCCGCGGGTGGGCCGTCAGCATCCGGTCTCCGACCACTGGTTGGGATCCGTTGCCTTCACCATGGCCACCATGGCCAGCCTGACGGGTTCGGGGAGCCGACGCCAAGCAGTGCGGATCAGAGCGACCTCCGGGTCCTCCCGGCCGTCAACAGTGCCGAAAGAGGTGCCGGAAGCTCCGCAACCCTCGATTTCCTCGGGGCTTTCCTGCGTTGTTCGAGTCCTGTTGCACCCATTGGTTCTCTCTCTCGCCGCGTCGCGCCCGCTTCCGAGCGCGCGAGCCCGGCGCCCGCACCGTTCCTCGATGCATGAGAGAAACACTCGGGCACGCCGCGAGGGTGGGATGTCGGTGGCGGCACGCAGTTCTACGGCGCCGTGGTGTGGCCGGAGCCGGTCCCCGCGGGGCCGCCGGGATCGAGCTCGATTCGCTTCGTCCTGCCCCGGCTCTGGTTGCCTCAGCTCCGTCCCCCCCAAGGACAAAGCCCCGGCCGCCTTGAGCCGGGGCTTGGTCCTCGGGGTTGTGAGACCGACGCAACGGTTCCCGGGGCCATGCACCCGGCGCCGTCCTCGACGGCCACGCAACGAAAGCGGAGAGGGGGGGATTCGAACCCCCGGTGACGCAAAGCGCCACACCGGTTTTCGAAACCGGCCCGTTCGACCACTCCGGCACCTCTCCGGGCGGGCCAAAGTGTAACCGCTTGGGGGGCCACGGGCGAGCCGGCGTCCCTACCTCCGCCGGGGCCGGGTCGGGCAGCTCGCCCCGTCAGCCCCGCGGACGCCCGGCCAACAGGCCGCAGACCGCCGCGAAGATCTCCTCGGGCTCGCTCATACGCCCCGGGCCGACCCGCCGGCAAGCCTGCCAGCCCTCGGCCGGGCCGATGAAGTGGTAGCCATCGGCGGCGAGTGTCGCGGCGTTCCGCTGGGTTGCCGGCTGGCCCCACATCGAGGCGTTCATCGCCGGGGCCAGCAGCACCGGGGTTCGCGAACGGTCGATCGCGCTGAGGACGAGGCTCACGACATCGTCGGCCCTGCCGGTCGCCAGCCGGGCCAGGCAGTCCATCGTGCAGGGCGCGACCACCGCCGTGTCGACCGCCTCGGCGAGCGAGACATGCTGCGGATCCTGCGATTCGATGTGCTCCCAGGGCGTGGTGTACACGGGGCGACCCGAGAGCGCCTGGAAAGTCAGCGGCGTGACGAACCTGGTCGCCGCGGGCGTCATGATGACCGTGACGCCGGCGCCGGATTGCACGAGCCGACTGACGAGCGTCGCGGTCTTGTACGCGGCGATACCGCCGGTGACCGCGACGAGCACTCGTGCGCTCGCCAGCCCAGGATTCAAGGCGGTATCCACGGCGTTTACAGCAGGGGTTCGCTGTTCGGGGCGGCGACCTCGGTCGGACGCCCTGACGAGGCATCTTCCGCCGTCCAGCCCAGGGCGATCTTGTCCTGGAGGATCTCCTCCATGACCAGCTCGAGGTCGGACCGTCCCTCGCGTTCGATCAGTGGCCTGGCGCCGTCCATCAGTTGGCCCAGCCGACGCTGGATCAGCGTACACAGCTTGAACCGGCCGCCGGCCTTGGTGAGGAGATCATCGCTCTTGAGCGCTTCAAGCATGGAGTCTTCCTAACTTGAACCGAACGAAGTCCCCCGGGATTCCCTATCCCTGGCGAGACATCAGCCCCTATACTAGGCCCGTGGATCACCATCCGGGCGGCCTTCCGTGGGAGGGCTCGGAACTCTGGTCGGTCCGCGGACCGTGCATCCAGTTCGTGGTGTGCAGCGGAGGCCCGGGCGATGGGCCGCCCGGAGACCCGTCTATGTCCGAGACCATGTGGCAGTCAGGCGACCGTGTCGTCCATACCGCCAGACCCGAGTGGGGGCTGGGCCGGGTGCTCAGCGCGACCCAGATCCGCGAGGACGGCCGGGACGCCCAGCGGCTCACCGTCCGTTTCGACCGGGCGGGCACCAAGACGCTGTCCACCGCCGTCGCCCGGCTGGCCCAGGCCGATTCGGTCCCGGTGGAGGTTTTCGCCGCCGCCGCCAGGGATGAGGAGGAGGGCCCCGAGGAGAGGCTCAACCGCGCGGAGCTGGCCGCCCGGCTCGCGGCGCTGCCCGACGAGGCGGCGGACCCCTTCCGCCCGCTCACCCGCAGGCTGGAGGCGACGGTGGGCCTGTACCGATTCGAGGGCCACGGCCGCTCGCTGCTCGACTGGGCCGCGGCCCAGACCGGCCTCGCCGACCCGCTCAGCGCGTTCAGCCGCCACGACCTGGAGGAGGGTTTCGCCCGGTTCCGTCAGGCGCTCGAGGCCCACCTGGCCAAGCTGGTGGCGCAGGCCCGCCGGGAGGAGCCCGCGGCCCTGGCCGGTCTGGGCGCCAAAGCGACTCCCGAGGCTCACGCGCTGTTGACCCGGCTGGTCACCCGGCGTTGAGCCCACACCACAGCCCGCACAGCCGGGGAACCGGCTGGGCAAGCTGGGATGCCGCCGAACCGCGCGAGTGCGTTGGGCACCGCCACTGACGGCTTTTCTCGGACGCCGTCGGTCTCAAGGACCCGCGCCAACCGACGGCGCGGGGGTTGTGGTCTTCCCCTCCACACATCCGCGGCGATCGCCGCCACAGAGACCCGGAGGGAATGTCATGGAAGACCAGAAGTTCGACGCCCAGCTCGCTCAGGTGCTCAACAAGGTCGATGGGCTCGCCCCCGAGGACCGCGCCCGCATCGAGCGTTTCGCCCACGAGACCCGCAGCCGCCACGAGAAGATGCGGGCCACGCTCGCCGAGCTGCAGGACTCGCTGGACCACCTGCGGCTGAGCGTCAAGTACCTGGTCTTTGATCTGGAGGCGACCCGGCGGGAGAACCAGTACCTCCGGCGGCTGATCGAGGCCCACGGTGACCGGGCCGACGACGCCCAGGCCGGCTGATTCGGCCCCGGCTTTGCTCTCCGGCCCCGCGGCGGGTATCCTTGGAGCCCCAACGCCCGCAGGGGAATAGGCCGGAGAGATGGCCGAGTGGCTGAAGGCGACGGTTTGCTAAACCGTTAGACGGGTATTACCTGTCTCGCGGGTTCGAATCCCGCTCTCTCCGCTTTCGAGAACGCCCCGGAGCAATCCGGGGCGTTTTCGCGCGCGTCGGCGGCCGGTGGGGCGTGCGGTCTGATGTACCATGGCCCACGCGGCCGGGTGCTCGCGGCCTGGTCACCCGTCGAGGAGACCTCCGTGACGACTTCCCACTTCCCGGCTCGTTGGCGGGGCAAACCGGCGCATGGCCTGCGGCCCCGGATCGCGGCGGTGGCGTTGGGCGTGGCGGCCACGCTGGCGAACGCCCAGGGGGACTCGCCGAGCGGTCGGGAGCCGCCGGGCCCGCCCGCCCGGATCGAGTGGCTCGCCGAAACCGGGTCGTTCGCGGAGCTCCGTGTCCGAGGCGAGACGCGCTGGCGTTTCAACTTCGAGGCTGGACTCACGAACAACTTCTTCCACCCCCTCGCCCTCCCCGGCGTCGAAACCCTCACCCTCGACAGTCCTGTAGACCATGTCCACCACCACGGCCTGTGGTTCAGTTGGAAGTTCATCAACGGTGTGAACTTCTGGGAGCACGCGCCGGGCGAGGATCGACCGGCCGGGAAGACCGAGTGGGCCGCGCCCGAGGTCAGCCTCGGCGATGACGGCTCGGCCCGGTTCGCGATGACCTTGGCCTACGCCACGGCCGAGGCCGGTGTGCTGCTGGGCGAGCGGCGGGTGATCGAGGTCGCGGCCCCCGCGGCCGACGGCTCCTACGCCATCGACTGGTCGAGCCACTTCGAGGCCCTCGCCGACACGGTGGTGCTCGACCGCACTCCGCTCCCCGACGAGCCGGGCGGCGTCGGGTGGGGTGGGTACGCCGGGCTCTCGGCTAGGCTGGTGCAGCTCACCGATCGCCGGGCGATCACACTCGCGGGCGATGTCGAGTTCAACGATCAGGATCGTTTCCGGGGTCGGTCCGGGGCGTTCGAGTACAGCGGGCGTGTGGGCGATCAGGAGGTCGGCGTGGCGATCCTCTGCGACCCCGGCAACCTGAACTCCCCGTCGCCCTGGTACGCGATCCGCTCAGGCGTGATGAGCTGCTTCACGCCGGCGGTGCTCTGCTACGCCCCGCACAAGCTGTCCAAGGGCGAGGGGTTCGACTTGCGGTATCGTGTGGTGGTGCACCCCGGGCGATGGAGCCGCGAGCAGCTCGCCGCGGCGTTCAGGGAGTACACGAGCGCAGGCCCGGAGGCTACGGGCGAAGAACCGACCGATCGGGAGGAGGCGAGCGATGAGTGACATGACCAGGCGCAGCGCGGTAAAGGTGGCCGCGGCGGCGGTGGCGGCCCCGTGGGTCGTCTCCAGCCGGGTGCTCGGCGCGCAATCGCCCAGCAACACACTCCGGATCGGCTGCATCGGCACGGGGCGTCGCGGGCGGGAGGTCATGCGTGGCTTCGTCCACAACGGGCTCTCCGACGCCACCCCGGCGAGGATGGCCGCGGTGTGCGATGTGGATAGCACGCGGCTCGCTGCGGCGGTCCAGGGGATCGGCGACTGGCACCGGGAGAAAAACTCCGAGCCGCTAGACAACATCGGCACGCACCACGACTTCCGCGAGCTGCTCGCCCGCGATGACCTCGACGCGGTGCTGATCACCACACCAGAACACTGGCACGCCGCCATGGGGATCGCCGCGGCCCGGGCGGGCAAGGCGGTGTACATCGAGAAGCCGATGACCTACTCGCTGGAGGAGGGCCGCCAGCTCATCCGGGCGGTGCGCGAGGCGGGCACGGTGCTGCAGGTCGGCTCGCAGCAGCGGTCGGATCCCAACTTTCTGCGCGCCTGCGAGGCGGTCCGCAACGGCAGGATCGGCACGCTGCGGACCATCCGCGTGCAGCTTCCCGAGGACAGTGGGATCGGGATCGACAGTCCCGGCGAACCCCCGGCGAACCTCGACTACGACGCGTGGGCGGGCCCGACCAGCCCGCGGCCCTATACCGAGCACCGCGTCCACCCGCAGGCAGACTTCGGCCGCCCGGGCTGGCTGCAGATCGAGCGGTACTGCCGCGGCATGATCACCGGGTGGGGCTCGCACATGAACGACATCGCCCAGTGGGGCCACGGCGGGGACACCGATTCGGGCCCGGTGGAGATCGAGGCCCGCGGGTCGTTCCCCGACCGCGGGCTGTTCGATGTCCACACCGAGTACCGGTCCGAGGCGAGCTACGCCGACGGCGTGATGCTCATCCAGCAGACCGGCGACCCGGCGGGCGTGCGGTTCGAGGGTGACGACGGGTGGATCTGGGTGCATCGCGGCGGGCTGCAGTCGAGCTCGCCGGAGGTGCTCGAAGAAGCCACGGAGGCCGGGGCGGTCCGGCTCTACCGCAGCACCAACCACATCGCCAACTTCTTCGAGTGCGCCCGCGAGGGCAAGGAGCCGATCTGCCCGGTCGAGGTCGGGCACCGCTCGCACAGCGTGTGCATCCTCACGCACATCGCGATGAAGCTGGCGAGGAAGTTGCGGTGGGACCCGGCGACCGAGCGATTCCTTGACGATGACGAGGCGAACGGGATGCTGGACTACCCGCACCGCGAGCCGTGGGTGCTCTCGTGACGCGGTGGCTGCTGGGGGTCGGGCTCCTCGCGGGCGCGGCGCTCGCGCAGCCCGAGCCGGGGGCGAATGGTGTGCCCGAGCCGCGGGTCGGCCTCGTGGAGGACAGCGAGGCGGGCGTGCTCCGCGTCGAGATCGACGGGACCGAGGCGATCACCTATCAGTATGGGGAAGGGCTTGCCCTGCCGCACATCTGGCCGCTCCGGAGCCCGGGCGGCCGCTCCATGCTGGTCCAGCACCCCGACCCCTACCCGCACCACCGCTCGCTGTGGATCGCCGACAAGGTGCAGGTCGGCGACGGCCCGGTGGTGGATTTCTACCACTGCTGGCAGAACTACCGCGACGCGGAGCACCCCGAGCAGGGGTTCAAGAGCTTCATCCGCCACGCGGGCTTCGACCGACTCGAGGCGTCGGGCCGGCGCGCGGTCGTGACCGCGTCGCTCGAGTGGGTGATCGAGGAGGAAACCGTGGCGCTGCGCGAGGCTCGCTCGTTCGAGTTTGTCGCCCTGGGCGCCGGCGAGTACATTATCGACCTCTCGTGGACACTCACCGCGGCCGACGGGGATGTGAAGTTCCACAGCGATTGGGTCCACTATGCCTGGCCCTATCTCCGGATGGACCCCGCGTGGAGCGGCGAGTCGGGCGGGGTGATCGAGGACGACCAGGGCCGCCGCGGTCAGGAAGCGACCGACGGGCAGTACGCCGAGTGGATCGACTATTCCGGCGAGGTCGAGGGCGAGCAGGCCGGGATCGCGGTCATGCTCCTGCCCAGCGCCGAGCCCCGCAAGTGGCTGACGCGCGAGTACGGCACCTTCGGCCCGCGACGCATCGATTCACTTAGCGGCACGGGGTTCACCCTCAAGCAGGGGGAATCGCTCGAGGGCCGCGCCGCGATCCTGGTCCACCGGGGCGACGCCGCGGAGGGTCGCGTGGCCGAGCGGTACGACTGGTGGGTGGAGGGTGCGAGCCATGGAGATTGAACGCCGGGAGTTTCTGGGCTTGCTCGCGGCCGGCGCGGCGGTGGGGGGGTTGCCCGGCGCGGGGTTCGGCGTGGGGCGGGGGCGGGCGGGGCG
>CAYJPX010000064.1:0-19119 GCA_964372195.1 uncultured Phycisphaeraceae bacterium | reverse complement strand
CCCCCCCCCCCCCGCCGCCCCCCCCCCCCCCCGGCGCCCCCCCCGCGGGCGCCCGGGGCGGGGGGTGCGGGGCGGCGTGGGCGCCCAGGGCCGCGGTCCCTGCGGCGGGGAACACGCGGGGCTCGCAGACGGCGGCGAGCAGGTCGAGGCCGGGGCGCTCGGCGTAGTCGTCGCCCAGGTGGTCGAGCGCGGCAGCCAGCTCGCGCGGCAGCAGTGCATCGGTCGCGGGCGAGCGGGCGGTCGTCGGGGGCATGCCGCACTGATCGAAGGCGGTGATGGTGATCCGCGCCGGCTCGCCGCCGAGCTCGAACGCGTCGTCGAGCACCAGGAACCTGGGGGAGGTTGCGTCTGGCGGGAGGACCAGGCGTCCGGCGTGGCGGTGGAGCCAGCCGAGGATCGGTGCCTCGGCGGCGTCGCGGAGCTGGTCGGCCAGTTCGGCGCGGTGGCGGGTGGTTGCGGCGAGGCGCGAGCCGACGGCGACCCGGGCCAGGGCGACGACGGCGGTGGTGGCGAGAACCAGGGTCGCCAGCACGACCAGCATGGCGATGCCGCGACGCGGGGATGGCTGGCGGGGGGTCACCTCAGCTCTCCCCGTTCTAAGGTCCAGGCCCGCTCGGCATGCCCGCCCTGCTGGCCGTGGAGGGTGACGAGCACTTGCGAACGGGTGCTGTCGGTCTCGGTGACGGTGACATGCAGGCTGGGGACCTGCCCGAGGAGCGGCCGTTGGGCGAGCTTCCGGCCCTCGGCGTCGCGGTAGGTGGCGACCAGCGAGCCGCCGACGGCGGAGAGCTCGACGGTCTCGGCCAGCACCGGTGCGCCCGAGTCTGTCGCGACGACCTGCCGCGACCGGAGCGTGAGGCGCTGGGGCCCTGCCGCCACGCGCCAGGTCTCGCGGGTTCGGCCGGTGGATCGGTCCTCGGTGGCGATCGCGTCGTCGATGTATGCAAGGGTCGCCTGCGCACCCTGCGTCCAGGCCGCGTTACCCCCCTGATCGGTCAGCGCGCGAGTGGCGGCGGTGGTCCACGAGATGCAGGCGATGGCGAGCCCGCTGAGCAGGGCCAGGGCGAGGAGCAGCTCGAGGATGGTCATGCCGGGGCGGCTCATGGGGTGTCGCCCTCGGGGAGGTCCGGCAGGCGCAGCCAGCGCACTGCCTCGGCCTCGCCCGCTTGCAACCGGACCCAGCAGTGCGAGGAGCGGTGGTCATCGTCGGCCGCGCGGGTGGCGGTCAGCATGGTGGCGGTGGCAGCGAACTCCTGCTCATCGCTCCGCCAGCGCAACTCAAGCCCCCCCGGTTGCTCGAGCAGTTCGGCGGCGAGGCCCCGCTGCTGGACGAGCAGGTCGTCGACGGCGTCCTCGAACAACTCGATGGTGGCGCCGTCTCGCACGGCCCGCGACGCGGCGAGGTCCCGGCGCGCCGACCCGAGGATCGGGACCGACGCCGACACGATCAGCGTGAGCAGGGCCGTGGCCGCGACGACCTCGATGAGTGTCAGGCCGCGTCTCACGGGCGGCCCCCGATCTCGACGGGCCGGGGCTCGAAGGCGAAGCCGGTCAGGCCGGCGACCACGGTCTGACTGGCTCGGTCGCCCGCGACGACCGTGAGCAGGTAGTCGTCGCTGCGGCCGTCGGCGTCGATGCGGAGGGTGCTTAGCGACTCGCCCGCGGGCGTCCCGCGGAGCGACAGGGTCACCCCTTCGGGCAGCGGGCGGCGCACCAGCGGCATCTCCCGCGGGTCTGCCGCGTCGCGGGCCCACACCGCGTCCCCGTCGGCCGTCAGCAGGACCACCCGCCCCCGCTGCGCGAGCACCCGTGCCCGGGCGTCGGCGTCGAGCACCGCCGAGCGGGCGTCGCGCAGCCGCGCCGCCTCGACGGAGGGGGCGACGCGCACCGCGAGCGTGCTCACCGCCAGCGCCAGCAACGCCACCACGGCGAGCGACTCGATGAGCGTGAAGCCGCTTGCATCAACAGGGGTCGCTGCGTTTGCTTCCTTCGTGATCTTCGCGTTCGGCTTTTCTGCCTTCATCGCTTCCCCCGCAGGCTGACCGAGGAGAGGTCGGCGTTCTCGCCCTCGCCGCCGGGCTGGGCGTCGGCCCCGTAGCTGACGACCTCGTAGGGGTGGCCGCCGGGGCCGGGGGTGATGTAGATGTAAGGTCGGTCCCAGGGGTCGGTGAGGTTGTCGGGGGGGAGGTAGTAGGCGCTGGTGGGCGGGGCCTCGGCGAGGGCGCGGAGGCCGGTGTCGAGGTCGGGCCAGGCGCTCTGGTCCATGTGGTAGACCTCGAGCCGCTGGACGATCTGTCCGATGCCGGTCTTGGCCAGCTCGTGCTTGCCTCTGCCGAAGGCGCCGCTGAAGCCGACGGCGAAGGTGGCGGCGAGGAGGCCGAGGATGACGACGACGGCGAGGACCTCGACGAGGGTCATGGCGCGGCGGGAACGCGAGGACGAAGAAGAGAAACGCGATGAAGATGAAGAGGAACGCGAAGGTCGCGAAGAGCGCGAAGAGGGGAAGGCGCAGGGAAGGCCCTTGACATGGTCCGGGCTTTGAACTTGGATGTTCATACTGTCTTCCTTCGAGTACTTAGCGCTCTTCGCGTTCGTTTGGTTCCTCTCTTCATCCGATGACCTCCTGGAGTTTGAGGATGGGGAGGACGGCGCCGATGACCACGAACCCGATGGCGGTGGCAAGCAGCAGGATGACGGCTGGTTCGAGGAGCGCGGCGAAGCGGTCGATCGAGCGGGACGCGGCGCGGTGGGTGCGGTCGGCGAGGCGGAAGAGGATGTCGGGCAGCTCGCCGGCGCTCTCGCCGATGGCAATGAGACGGCGGCACTCGTCGTCGAACCAGATGGGGTCGGAGAGGGCGTCGGAGAAGGCAGAGCCGCGCTCGATCTTGCCCGCGGCGTGGTGCAGGGAGGCGGCCAGCGAGCCGCCGACCAGGCCGCCGACGGTCGGGGCGGTGATCTTGAGGGCCTCGACCAGTGGGACACCCGTCAAGACCAGATCGGCGAGGCCCGACCATGCGCGGGCGGTGAGCGTTTGCCGTAGGGCGCGGGGTGTGAGCCGCCGGATGCGGGCCGGCGGGGCCCAGCCCGCGCGGCGGAGGCGCGCGGCGAGCGCCGCCGGGATGGCGACCAGCGCGAGCCCGGCCAAGGCGATCAGCACGCCGTAGCGGGCGAGGGTCTGGCCGAAGGCCATGATCGCGGTGGTGAGGCGCGGCGGATCGAGGCCCGCATCATCCAGGATGCCGACGAGGTCGGGCAGGGTCTTGACGCTCAGGAAGATGACCACACCAACACCAACGCAGCAGACCACCGCCGGGTAGGTCAGGGCGGCCACCAGCTTGGCCGAGAGCGCCCCGGAGCGCTCGTGGCGTTCGGCGAGCGAGCGGAGCACGCGCGGCAGCTCGCCGCTCTCGCGGGCGGCACGGACCATGGCCACCTCGGCGGCGTCGAACCAGGACGGGTAGGTGGCCATGCACTCGTCGAGGGCCGCCCCCTCGCGGAGCTGCTCGCGAAGTTCGACCAGCATGGTCCGCTGCGCAGACCCCGATCGGCTGGAGGCGATGGTCGCCACCGCCTCGACGACCGGGAGCCCCGCCTCGAGCATGGTGGCCAGGCTGTCGCAGAGCTCGGCCTTGGGCTGGACGCGCCGCGCGCGGAGGTGGTGGTGGGTGGCAGAAGTGAGGGGAGCGAGACAGCGAGACAGTGAGACAGGGGGGCAGCGGTGGGGGGCAGCAGCGAGACAGCGAGACAGTGAGACAGGGGGGGAGCGGCGCGCGGGGCGGGCGTCGATGACTTGGAGGCCGATGCGGCGGAGGGAGGCGCGGAGGGCGGCGGGGGACTCGGCGGCGAGTTCGCCTGCGGTGGACGCTCCGCCTCGTTCGAGTGGGATCGCCTTGTAGCGGTAGACGGTCACCCGAGCCCCCCGACGACGCGTTCGAGCTCGGCTTTGGTGGTGCGGCCGTCGTCGACCAACGCTTGCCCTTCCTGCTCGAGCCCGCGGACGCCGAGGGCACGAACATGCCGGCGGATCGTGGTCGCCGGGGCGCCGCCGGACACAAGCTCGCGGATCGCGTCGTCCACGGCGATCAGTTCGAAGATCGCGGTGCGGCCGCGGTAGCCGCTGTGCAGGCAGGCGTCGCAGCCGTGGCCGCCGCACGCCGGGTGTGTGAGACGCAACAGCCGCTGGGCGAGGACCGCGGAGACCGACGAGGCGACTAGGTAGGGCTCGACGCCGAGGTCGAGCAAGCGGGTGACGGCGGTGGCGGCGTCGTTGGTGTGCAGGGTCGAGAAGACCAGGTGGCCGGTGAGGCTGGCCTGGATGGCGATGCGTGCGGTCTCGGCGTCGCGGATCTCGCCGACCATGATGACATCGGGGGCGGGGGGTTGGTTGGGGCGCCCCCCGCGGGCTAAGGACCCCCCCTTTTGGGTGTCCCCCTGGGCGGGGCTGAGGCCCCGGCCCACGGTCGAGAGCTCGTACTCGATGGGGTCCTCGATGGTGAGGATGTTGAGGTCGCCGCCGTCGAGGGCGCGGCGGCCGTTGAGCCCCTCGCGGGTCGCCAGCCAGCGGAGGGTGGTGTAGAGCGTGGTCGTCTTGCCCGAGCCGGTGGGGCCGGTGACCAGCACGATGCCGCTGGTGCGCCCGGCGGCGGCGAGGAACTCGCGCTCGACCGCGTCGGGCATGCCCAGCGTGTGGAAGTCGCCCAGGCCCGGGCCAGTGCCCACATCGAGCAGTCGGAGCACGGCCCGCTCGCCGTAGCTGGTGGGGAGGGTGCTGATGCGGAGGTCGACCGAGCGGCCCGAGCCGATGGACACCGTCGCGCGGCCGTCCTGGGGGATGCGGCGCTCGGCGATATCCATGCGGCCCATGACCTTGATGCGGCTGACGACGGGGGCGGTGAGCCTGACGGGCAGCTCGCGGACGGTCTGGAGCACGCCGTCGAGGCGGTAGCGGACGAGCGTGCGGTCGGCGAGGGGCTGGATGTGGACATCGCTGGCGCTTCGGGTGAGCGCCTCGAAGAGGAGGGCGTCGACGAGCTTGACCACAGGCCCCTTGCCCTCGGTGGAGAGCAGGTCGCGGTCGGCGAGGTGGAGCAGGCGCTCGACATCGGCGTCGAGGGCGTTGTTGAGTTCGGCGGGCGTGGCGCCGGGCGGCTCTTCGGGGGTGCGGCCGGTCGCGGTGTAGGCGGTGTCGATGCGGGCCGCGAGGTCCTCGTCGGCGAGCAGCTCGGTCTCGACGGGGACGCCGAGGCGCACGCCGACATTGAAGACCGCGGCGGGGTTGGTCCGCTCGCTGATGAGGAGCCGCTCGGCGCCCTTGCGCACCCCCGCGCTGAGGAGCAAGTGTTGCCGCGCGAAGTCGCGGGGGATGAGGCGGAGGAACGCCTCGCTGGGCGGTGCGACCTCGTGAGAGGACCCGTGGGGGGTCCCGTGGGGGAGATCGGGATGGGTTGCCGTCGCGGTCACTTGATGAGCCTCGGCGCCTGGACCGGCCAGCCGTCGTCGATCCCGGTCTCGGCGGCGTCGACCTCGCTCAGGTACTTGAGGTCTTCGAAGGAGCGGTCGCGGAGGATCGTCGGCCGGATGAAGACAAAGAACCGCGACCGGCTCGAGCTGCGGCTGCGGTTCTTGAACGCCTCGCCCAGGATCGGCACATCGCTGAGCAGCGGGATGCCGGTCTCGGCCTTGCCCTCGGTGATGAGCTCGATGCCGCCGACGGCGATGGTGAAGCCGTCGGGGATCGTCGCCACGCTGTTGATCGAGTTCTGCTGTCGGGGTGGCGGGACCGAGGCGTCGGCCGCCTCGCCGACGAAGGCGCTGAGCGAGACCTGGTACTCGAGGCGGAGGTGGTCGCCCTCGGCGATCTGGGGCGTGACGCTGACCTCGGTGCCCGCGTTGGACGAGCCGCCGTAGGCGGTGGTGGCGACGGTGTCTGAGGCGTTGATGGTGGTGTAGGGGGTCTCGAGCACGGAGTTGATGCTCGCCTGCTCGTTGGAGGCGACGAGGACCTTGGGCATGGAGAGCGAGCGGCCCTGGTTGATGGTCTGGAGGGCCTTGAGGACGATGCTGAAGTCGCCCGGGCTGAGGACGATCGCCGAGCCGCCGCTGGAGCGGTCGGCGATGCTGCCGGAGGCGGCGCCGGTGGAGCTGAGGCCGAAGAGGGAGCTGAGCTTGGCGATGGTGTCGCCGGGGCCGAGGATGAGCTTCTCCATCTCGACGCCGAGGTCGAGCGAGTCGCTCTCGGAGAGGCTGACGATGAGGACCTCGAGCAGGACCTGCGGGCGGCGGATATCGAGGTCGTCGATGAGCGTGGCGAGGCGGTCGAGCTCCTGGACCTCGCCGATGGCGATGATGGCGTTGGTCGCGGGGTCGGCGGTGAGCTGGAGTGCCTCGCTGCCGGGGGCGGCATCGGCGTGGGCGGCGTTGGTCAACCCTTGAGGATCCAGGCCTATCTCGGGCCCGCCCGCGTTCGACCCCACCACGCCGGCGCTCACCAGCGATTGGACCACCCCCAGCACCTCCTCGGCATCGCGGTTCTTGAGCTTGAAGGTGCGGGTCGGGCGGCGTGCGGCCTCGGGCGCGACGGCGAGCCGCGCGAGCAGCTCGGCGACCTGGGCGTGGTGGGCGGGGGTGGCGGTGACTTGCAGCGTCCCGGTCAGGGCGTCGGCGACGATGCGGACGGCGTTGCCGGTGTCGGCGTCGCCGCCGGCGAGGAGGCGTTCGAGCGAGGCGGCGATCTCCTCGACGCCGAACGCCTCGGGCGCGTAAGAGATAGTCTCGACCGCTTCCTGCCGGTCGAACTGGGCGATCAGGGCTCGCCAGCGGTCGAGGTCGGTGGCCGGGGCGATCACCACGATCGAGCGGTCGTCGGGGCTCGCGAGCAGCTCGCCCCGCGGCGCGGCCCCGCCCGCGGCGTCGCGCATCGCCGAAATCTGCTTGAGCAGGGTGATCAGCCGGGCGGCGGGGAGGTTGGCGATGGGGATCTCGACCGGGGTGGACCCGGCGGCGGCGGATTCCATGGTCTCCAGAGTCTGCAGGGCGAGGCGCAGCCTGGGCGTGAGGTCGGCGACCAGGACGGCGCGGGACTCGGGCAGGGCGGTGACCGCGCCCCCAGGAGTCGACAGCAGCGGCTTGAGGGCCGTGACGACATCCTCTATACGGCGACCGGCGACCGGCACGAGCACCGCCCGGAAGCCCGGGGGCGCGGGGTCCTGGCCGTGCAGCACGGCCTCGCGGCTCTCGATCCGGGCGAGCCCCGCCGCGGCGTTGAGCATGACCACGCTGAGGGTGGAATCCTCGGCCATCTGGACGGTGGTGTAGCCCCGGGAGGCGAGCAGACGGTTGGTCAGGCTCCATAGAGCCGTGTTCGAAAGCTCACCGTTGAGTCGAAATGTGGCAGATCCACCCAACTTTGAGTCATATTCGATGTTGAGGCTCAGTCTCTGGGCGGAGAGGTCCACCAGCCTGGACAGCTCGACCGTCTCATTGAGATGTAATCCGGAGGAAATGGGTTGGTAGGCGGCGGCGGTGGCGCTCCCGAGGAACAGCCCGAGCAGTGCAGGAGGCCAGAATTGTGATGTCTTGGATCCCATGGGATGCACCTTACCAGAGATGCCGCCGGTCTGCTTGTGTGGGCACCCTGATCGACGCGAGAATCTGCTGATGAGCGTCTCTTGCCGTTGACCACTCGGAGTGCTTGCAGGTTGTTGCTAGTCAATACTTTGCAGATTCCGGTGGTCGGACTCCCGAGATCGGAGGAATCTGCGGAGAGATCTTTTTCTATGCTTTGCCGGGTTCCCTGTTGCGGAGTCCTCCTCGCGGCGGTATACATCGTCCGGCGGATGGGGCATCCGTTATCTCCGCTTCGGCAGGGGCGGACACGGGAGACACAAGGCAATGACGAAGCGCATAAACAAAGGTGTCAGCGAGATCGGTCGTGGCGTGCCCGCGACATTCCTCCGGCTTTCGGTGCCGTTGCTGGCGGCCCTCGCCGCTCCCGGCAGGGCGCAGGTTGTGCCGCCGCCGAGCCATATGTGCTTCACCGCGGAGATGGACGGGTTCCCCACCCTCGGCACGACCCACGCCTCGGGCTGCGAGATCTTCAATACGCCCCTTCCGGGCGGTAATCCGGTGGGGAGCCATTGGGTGCCGTCGGGGTGTTGGTGGCCTCGCCTCGCCGCGATGGGTCTTTGCTCAATCCAGCCGCCCCCACCGCCCCCCGATCCGGAGAGATGGGACGAGGGATGGGAGTGGCTCAATGGGGGGGGAGGCCTCGGCACCGACGGCGGGTTCCCGCTGAATGTCGACCTCAACATCGGTGTGGGTCCAGCGGGCCTGCCGCCGATCTCCTACGACCCGGCGGAGGGCACCTCGCCGCTGGTGCCCGCGTCGCGGAATGGCTCCGGGCAGGTCCGATGGCCTCGCACGATGGTCGGGTCCACGGTGGACGGGATCACTGGGACGCCCCTGCTCCGGGAGGTGGACTTCGAGCTGCCATTCGGATCGGCGACCTTCCGGCACCTGAGGACATACGGCCAGTACCACGAGCTGCGGCATGAGCTGCTCGCGTCGGCCGATCAGTACGACCACATTGTGCGGCGTTACCTGCCGGGCGGTGACTTCTGGGAGTCGGCGGGGCACGGCTGGACGGTGACCACCTCGCCGATTCTGCTCATCGATGTCGGGTACAAGGTGTTGGCGGGCGATCCGGTCGGGCCCCGTCGCTGCATCTTCATGCCCGATGCGCACCACGCGATCTCGTTCGTGCAGGATGCCACCTCGGGCGAGTTCGTCGCACCCGCGCACTTTGGCGCGCAACTCTCGCACAACGGGGCCTGGGAGTACGACCCGTCCGATGCCAACGACGGTCGGTGGGTGATCCGCCCGACGGTCTTCCGCATCTGGCTCTATGACGGGACGGTCTGCTACACAGTCCGAGCGCTGTACGAGGATGTGTTCCCCGGCTTCCTGCCGACCGAGGACGACCGGGATTCGGGAATGTACAGCGACAACGACCCGGTCGCGTCCCTTGGTGCTTGCTACAACAGCCTGCCCTATTGGGGTCTCTGCGAGCGCATCGACGATCGGTACGGGAACTGCATCGATATCGAGTACTGCCAGTTCCTCGCGTCCGACTGGGGGAACGACCCCGAGTGCCAGGCGTGCACGGTGAACTACAACGAGAAAGGGCAGGTCGCTCGGATCCGGCTGGTCTCCGGTGTCTCGTTCAACGCGGCGAGCGACTGGGCCGCGGACTCGGAATGGGATCAAGGGAGTCAATCGTACGCGCCTCTGTTCGATTGGGCCGATCAAGGCCTGGAGGACGAGGTCGAGTGGACGCTCCTCTTTACATACCGGTCCTTCTGGGAGTCATCGCCTTACGGAAAGCCGGAGCCGGACCCGAATCAAGACATCCGCTACCCGCTCACCTACGCGCGCGAGAACGCCATCCACAGCATCCATGTGTACCAGGGCGACAAGGAGCCCGGCCTCCCGCCCACCTGCCGCACGATCGACTTCGCCGAGTTCTACAACCCCGCTGGGGACGGCGAGGGACTCGGCGAGGGCGGCGGCTGGTGGAAGGACTACAACAGCGAGATCGCCGACCTCGATCCCATCGACTCACTCGAGCAGTCCTTCTACCCGGAACTCGGCGAGGATTGGGATTTCGCCGTGCACTATATGTACGCCGAGCCGCACCGGGGTGACATGGACCCGGACACCCAGCCCTTCTACGAGGCTGCGGGCACGCGTTGGTACGACGCGGCGTATGGGTACTCGTGCCGGTTCGCGGCGGGGGCCGCCAGGCTGCTGAAGACCACGGTCACGGAGAGGGTCCGCGACGAGGGCGACGGGGCCTTCGAGGACGCGACGACCTACAGGCTCTATCGGTACGACACCGTCGGGACGGCCGAGATCTATGTCTTCAACGACCAGCAGATGACCACCCTGCAGCATGTCTACGACCACGGGACGATCATGGCGGCTCTGGAGCACCTCAACGAGGGGACGCCACAGAATCCGTGGACGGTCAACCACCTGATCAGCGGCGTGGGACCGTGGGGCGAACCTCTTGCCGATGTTGACACATTCCCGGTCTCCGACATCGACGGTGACACCACGGACACGGACGCGACCTGGACTCAGCTTGCACCGCTGTCGCTGTACGCGTGGGATGGGTACATCTACGAGGATGGGCCGAACGGGTCGGCATCGCGGGACAACGGCCTCACCGGCGACTGGCAGGGCTTCGAGGTTTCGGACTTCGCCAAGACCCTGGCCGGCTCGCAGTTTGCGGCGCTCGAGCGCGTCCGTTGCCTCTTCATGCAGCCGGGGGTCGCGCTCCTGGCCGAGCGAGGCGCGGGCGGTCAGCAGCGATACTACAGGCTGTACAGGTTCTATGTGGCGCACCAACCCTACGATGTCAACCAGCCAGTGAATGACAAGTTCACGCGATGGAGCGCCTCGCGATCACCGCTACGCTCGGTGCTGCATGAACCCTACAGGATGCCGGACTATGACAGCTCGATGTCATGGAACACAGGGCAGGCGCCCGCGCCGCGGCTGCTGAGTGACCAGGCTTGGGTGATCGTGATCGACGAGTATGAGTCGCTGGCCGCGGCTTCGGTCACGGGCGGGTGGAGCCAGGCGGACGAGCCGCGCGTGCGCAGAGCGGTCTACCTGAACGCCGCGGGATCTGTGCTGATGGACCGGATGTGGGAGTTCACCGACGACGGCGTCGTCATGAACTCCGAGGGCTACACCGAGACCTACGGGTACGACGAGCACGGCCGGCTCACGCACATCTATAGCGGCGGGTTCAACACGCTCGATGATGCGGAGAACGATGCGAGGGGGCTGGTGAGCCGCATTGAGTACTGGCCGGCTGCGGAGCGGGACGGCGCCCTCGGGATCAAGGGCCCCCTCGACATCCCGCACGATGTCCGCGCCAAGGGGGTACAGGCCGGCGAGGCGGAGACCGCGACCGTCTACTACAGCGAGGTCACCGAGCGGTACGAGGAGAGCGGCGAGATCGTACGGTTCGATCTGGTGACGGCACTCCACCGCTTCGACCCACCCACGAGGGACATCGAGTCCTTCACATCCACGCCGACAACGACCTCCCTCAGCTACGACTTCGTGAAGGACGCGAACGGGGACGGTCAGGATGACTCCCCGAAGGACTGGGTCATCATCGAGCGGACGACCCTGGGCCCTGTCGTGCACCTGGACGACTCGGCCGACGAGTATCGCGCCCGCGAGACACAGTTGTACGACGAGGCTGACGACGATGATAACGGGCTCAAACGCGGCCGGCTGCGCTGGCGCGTCTACGGCATGGAGCCGGTAACGACCGGACCGCTCGCCACCCGCTTCTTCGACTACTACCACTACGACCGCCAGGGCAGGGTCGTGCGGCAGGTCGTCGACGCCGCGGTAGATCCGGACGCCTTCAACGACCTCGGCACCCTGGTGGACCACAACGGCCGGTACGAGGAGTACGACATTGTCGATATCGACCTGGAGTACCCGGGAGGAGAAGCCCGTGTCGCACCGGGGTTCATCGGCGACGCCAAGCACAAGGTCACCAAGACTTTGTTCTCCTCCCGCGGCCCGCTGGTCATCGAGCACGCCGACGGCACGCAGACGCAGATGAGCCACCGGCGCTCCGGCGACGGGAGCACGGAGGTCAGGACCGCGCGCGGCTTCACCGCTCTGTCCGGCGAGCCGCACGGGCCGGGCCAGGTCGCCCGCACCGGGTTCGGCGCGCCCAGCAGCATCAAGCATGTGGTCTGGGACGCGTGGGAGGCCGGCGACAAGCTGAAGTACCACGACTACACGGTCATCGCCGAGACCAGCACGGAGACGGACGCGTCCGGCCGTCCGACCTCCGCGACACAGACGGATTGGCGGGGCAACGAGCGCAAGGTCGAGGCCCGGCTCGATCGGTTCGGTGCCGTTTCGCGACAGCTCGAGCCCGACCTCACGATCAGCCGGACCCAGGGCGACGCCCGCGGGCGCCCCGAGCGGCTCTTCGTCGGGACCGAGGACGGTGACATATTCTGGACCAACGGGATCGACTCGGGCCCGGACAACATGGTGCTCACCGAGCACCGGGCCTACGGCGCTGGGGTTACCGACGCCGGCATGCAGACCCACACCCGCCTGTTCAGCGAGCGGCCGATTGTTCACGACCAGTACCAGGAGGTTTACCCCCTGGATTTCGCCAACGAGGGCCGGCTCCAGGAGACAAGGTACGACTGGAGGCTGCGTCCGATCTGGCAGGCCATGTATGAGCAAGGGAGCGATTCGGTCCCGCTGCGCCACACGATCACCATCTACGACAACCTCGATCGGGTGCGATTCGTCGCCGGGTACGGCCCGACCGCGCCGCAGCCCGACGGGGCAAGCGACAACGCGATCACCTTCGGCGGGGTGGTCTACGACGGCAAGCTCGGAATGCCCGAGGCGCAGGACATCCTCGGCACCTCGCCACTGACCCTCACCGAGACCGTCTACAACGGCGCAGGCCAGGTCGAAAGCGTGATCGAGTACGACCCCGAGGCGCTGCTGGACACCGAGTTCCTCGCCGCCAGGACCTACTACGACCGGAAGAACAACGAGACCTTCAAGATCCAACCCTCCACCGCGGCGACGATCACCGAGAACGACGCCGAGGGGCGGGTCATGTCCCGCTGCACGGTGCTGGATCCGTTCGATGCGGACCCCTACGAGATCTCGCGCACCGAGTATGTGTACGACGATCAAGGGCGGCAGATCGAGGTCGCCAACTACGAGCGGACGCACGACGGGACGGGGACACGGCTGCAGCTCGGTGTGAACGCCGTCGTGACCTGGCAGTGGAGCTGGTACGACTACAACGGCAGGCTCAAGGCCACCGCTTCGGTCGGCGCCGGCGATGGGTCGAGCGACCAGCTCGTGAATCCCACGGCGGCCCCGGAACGGCCGGTGGACTCACCGTCGCTCAGCGTGGCGGGGGCCGTGGGTCGCGGGGCGCTTCCCGAGCACGCCATCCTCACCTGCTACCGCTACGACGCCGCCGGCAAGCAGTCCGCCGTCGCCACGCAGCTCACCGGGGGCGCCAACCCCACTTACCGGTTCGACCGCTCGTACTACGACGGCATGGGCAATCTCCGTTTCTCGAAGGAGAACGCCGCGGGGGCTGCGGGACAGGTCCGCAAGACAGCGTACAAGTATGACTCCCTGACCGGCCAGCTCACCCACATCGCCGCGGTGCTGCCCGGCCACGAGATGCTCGAGTACATAGGGTTTGAGGGCCAGAACCCCGAGACCGATTCCGCGGTGTATATCGAGCCCACCTGGGACGCCGCCGACGGCACACTCCAGGTCACCAGGATCGAGTACGGCGCCGAGGTTTATACCGGCGAAGGCCAGCCCACCAGCCAGCACAACGGCTGGGTCAAGGCGGTCTACCTTCCCCATCCCGAGACCGGGCAGCCGAGCCCGACGCCCTCGCTCACCTTCACCTACACGATCGACGGGCTGGTGCGCACACGCACCGACGCCCTCGGGCGGACCTTCACGCACACCTACGACCAGTTCGGGAAGCGCACGCTCACCACCATCGACTACAACTGGCCGGCGAACGACCCCTACGCCGTCTATCGACCGCTCGATCTGGCCGATCGGTTGGAGTACGACTACGACGACCGAGACCGGCTCATCCGCGCGACGGCCATCCGGGTTGACAACGGCGCCGATGTCATCATCGCCGACAACACCTACGCCTACGACGCCCGCGGCAACCTGCTCGCCGAGCAGCAGTCCTACGGCAACGCCGCCAGCCCCGACCCGCGGGCCGGCGACCCCAAGGAGGTGGTGCAGTACACCTGGGACTACGCGAACTACGCCGCCGGCAATCACCTCCGGCTGGAAACGATGGAGTATCCCCAGCGGATCCAGACCGGGACGACCCGCGAGGTCAAGTTCGAATACGGCGACACGGAGGACCCCGGGTCTGATTCTCTCAGCCGTATCTCCGCGATCCACGACCTGCTCGCCGATGTCCGCGCCGAGTTTGCCTTTGCCGGCGTCGGTCGGCGGGTCGGGGTCGAGACCACCCGCGACGCCTCGACCGCCCCGGCGACGGTCTGGGGGCAGTCGTTCGCGGCCGCCGGGGTCGTGGGCTATCCCGGCCTCGATCGCCACGGCCGGCCCACCGACCTGCACTTTGTCGACGGGGCGGGGGACGACATCCACCGATACGAGTACTCGTACAACGCCGCGGGCGATCGGCTCAGCTCGCTTGTGCGGCAGGTGGGCGAGGTGAACACGCGGTCGTGGGCCTACGGCTACGACCAGCTCTCGCGGCTGGTGACCGCCGAGCGGGGCACGCTCCTCGCCGACCATTCGGGCATCGACCACTACACGGCGACCGTCGCCGAGCGGACGAGTTGGGGTCTCGACACGCTGGGCAACTGGACCGAGCCGTCGGGGCTGAATGGGCTGTACGCGGGCCGGGTGGCCGAGGCGTTTGAGTCGGGGACGGGGGAGTACAGCCTGCTGCTCGAGGCGCAGGCCCACACCACCGACCAGCGCAACCGGCTCGAGCAGATCGAGATCACCGAGGGCAACACGCCCACGACGACCGACACGCATGTCTACGACCACGCCGGGCAGCTGGTGGCCGATGCGGAGTACTGGTACCAGTACGATGCGTTCGGCCGTCTGGCGTCGGTGCACGGGCGGGGTGATCTGACCTTCCTCAGCAGCGGCACGATCTCGGGCGGGACGCCGGGGGCGTGGCGGCTGTACCTGGCCTACGACGGTCTCGGGCGTCTGATCCGCGAGCAGAAGCCGTGGGAGGGGGGGACGGACCACCGGCAGGCGTGGTTCTACTACGACGGCGTGCGGCGGATCTGCGAGGTGTACAAGGACCCGATCGTGGGGGCGGCGGTCCCGCTGGGGGCGGCGCCCGGCGGTGGGTACACGACCTACACCGAGCGCGAGTATGTGTGGGGGCCGGACTATGTCGATGAGTGCCTGTGGCAGGTGACCAAGCCCGGCGGCGTGCTGCATGTGCTGCAGGACGCGAGCAAGGATGTGGTGGCGCTGCTCGACGAGGCGGGCGCGGTGGCGCGGCAGTACTCGTACGACCCCTACGGCCAGGTGCAGTTCGAGGATGTGTTCGGCACGCCGGCGCACAGCCGTCTGGGTCACCACGGGCTGTTCTTTGACCGGCTGGATGCCGATGCGCCGGCGGTGGAGCTGGGCGTCGGGGCGCGGGGGCTGTACCACAACCGGAATCGGACCTACGACCCGAGGACGGGGAGGTTCACGACGAGTGACCCGAATGGGACGGGGGTGGCGCTGCTGATGGACACCCTGCATGGAGCGGAAGGCGGCTGGCTGAACGAGTTGAGCGTGATGGATGCGTTTGCCACCTACGGAGATGGCATGAGCCTGTATGGCTACGCGGCTTCGTCTCCGGGCAGACACAGCGACCCGATGGGGCTGTTCGTCTCCGATGCTGTAGATGTCTATTTCACCATTGGATCCTCGGCGGCGGAGTTGGCCTACCTGCTGACCTCCGAAGCTGCGGCCAACATGGAGAGCGACGCCTACTGGGCCTCAGACTGGGATATGCCTGACGACTTCCACACGCGAGGAGATGCGTCGTGGATTCGGGGTGTCTACGCGATGGTGGACATCCAGGGGGCCGTGGACGGTTTCCTCAACCCGCTGGCCATGGGCGGAGCGGGGGACTATGTCAAGGGTAGCCGGGTGCTGCGGAGGGTTCTGTGGGATGGGAGGCGCGTGCTGCGAGGCGCCGAGCACCACGCCTTTTTCCGAATCTACACTCGCTACAAGGAGAGCGTCAAGGAAGTGATCGTGAAGCTCCCCCACGGGATGCATCGGCGATACCATACATATGTCGATCGACGCGTCCGGCAGATCGTTGGGAAGGGCTGTCCTTCGATCTGGGATCCCCGGGGCGCGAAGCACTGGCAGACATGGCTCGGGAGAAACCCCGGGGTCATGGACGAAATCATTGGTGGGGTGAAGAAGGCCACCCGGGAGTTTGAGATCGACAATAAAGTCAAGGGACTCTTGGAGGCACTTGAAGCCGCGCTCCCGTAGCATGCTCTGCCTGCCGCGCGGCGGGTGCCGCCGCACTCTCAAGCTGAGAAACACCGCCGCTCGATGACTCTCCCGGCCGAGTACTGAGACAACCGCGATGGTATCAAAGGACTATCAACGAGAGCTCAGGCCGCCCGCTCGCAGCAATGTGCGGTACGGGCAGATTTACTCGAAGTTCAGTCGCTTTCAACACCAGGAGGCGTTCGGAGCCCATCCTGCGTGGTACGACTGGTACAGGCGTAATCTCCGGTGCCCCTGCTGCCTGTATCCGCGGCGAGAGTGGCAGGAGAACCCGGTGCCGATCGAACCGGAACTGACGGGGTCGTTTCCAGGATGCTCCACAGGGGCGCACCTGTGTCCAGCCGATCTCTGGCGAGAGGATCTTCGCGCGGTGTTGAAACCATTTCTTCCGAATGCCGTTTGGGGCCGGTGCTATCTCGGCCATGGAGAGGGTCGGGTCCCGCTTCCGTTCTTCACACTCCAGGTATCTCGGTCGGAGCAGGTGTATCCGTACCGTGGGCCAGCGAGATTTCCAGAGGCGATCGAGTCGACGGCGGCGGGGCACTACGCCTGCCCGGACTGTGGGCGCATCCAGGGGTTCGGCGACATTTCTGAGGCGTTCAGCGATCGTGATGTCCAGGGGCGACCTCTGGTAGTGGACATCGGGGGTAGCATCTACATCCGTGGCGAACTCGAGACCGAGCTGAAGTTGAGAGAACGGTTCGAGGATCTGCGACTGTACATGATCCCCGTGATCAAGGAGCCCGCCGACGGCTGGACGCTGCCGAATGACACTGGTTGGGATGGCACGCTTCGCCCGCCCGAGGGCTTTGGCAAGATCCCTCCATTCCCTTGCCTTCGTCCCGGCGACTGAACTCGATTGGGAATGGGCGGAACCGGTTGAAGCGAGCTGCGGAGCAGCGGCACAATCTCGGGCGGGACGCCGGGGGCGTGGCGGCTGTATCTGGCGTACGACGGGCTGGGGCGGCTGATTCGGGAGCAGAAGCCGTGGGAGGGGGGGACGGACCACCGGCAGGCGTGGTTCTACTACGACGGCGTGCGGCGGATCTGCGAGGTGTACAAGGACCCGATCGTGGGGGCGGCGGTCCCGCTGGGGGCGGCGCCCGGCGGTGGGTACACGACCTACACCGAGCGCGAGTATGTGTGGGGGCCGGACTATGTCGATGAGTGCCTGTGGCAGGTGACCAAGCCCGGCGGCGTGCTGCATGTGCTGCAGGACGCGAGCAAGGATGTGGTGGCGCTGCTCGACGAGGCGGGCGCGGTGGCGCGGCAGTACTCGTACGACCCCTACGGCCAGGTGCAGTTCGAGGATGTGTTCGGCACGCCGGCGCACAGCCGTCTGGGTCACCACGGGCTGTTCTTTGACCGGCTGGATGCCGATGCGCCGGCGGTGGAGCTGGGCGTCGGGGCGCGGGGGCTGTACCACAACCGGAATCGGACCTACGACCCGAGGACGGGGAGGTTCACGACGAGTGATCCGAATGGGACGGGGGTTCGGGCGTTGCGCGAAGCTCAGTGGGGAATGCCGTGCGAGTCAGAAGGTGGTGCCTATGATGCATTGCTCGCATATCGAGATGGGATGAGTTCATACGCCTACTTGACTTGCAGGCCACTGATTGCGGATGATCCCCTAGGCCTTGAGGCAGACGAATACGACGAGTTCTGGGAGGACTTGTTCAGCACGGATATCGGACTTCCTGGGCCAAGCGACTTTCTGACGGGTGCTCTCGAAGCGCTCGTCACAGACTACTCTGAAAACCTCAATTGGGATGTTGACTGGGCGGGCGAGTGGGGCGCTTCGGATGATGATCACAGCCGAGGCGATAACCTCTGGATTGATCTTGCATTGGGTCGTGGAATCTATGATGCTTTTAACATCAGTATCCCGCTGCTGGATTTCGAGTTCAACCCCCTGGATCTGGTCGGCAAGCGAAAGAAGGCTGGCGGCGGTGGAGGTGGAGGCACGCGGCGAGCCAAACGAGGCGAAACCGTTCACACTCAAAAGGGCCGCGACGCACACTCGGACTACCCGGACGCCCTCGAAAAAGTCGGCATACGACGACCCCAGTGGAAATTCGAACATACCATTCCGGGGGTGGGGCGGTTGGATGCCATCGATCCGAAGGCGAAGATCATACGCGAACTAAAACCAAACACGCCGTCAGGCCGGGCAAGGGGACTGCGACAGATTACCCGGTACCTGGGGGAGCTTGAGCGCCACTACGGGGATCCTCCTGGGACATGGACCGGATACTTGGATTTCTATGATGTGCAATAGGATCCGACATGAAAGCGAACTCGCTAACACCGCTGCTCCTGCCAGTCGCCAAGTCCTTCGGGTACGAACACCGTTCGGGTCTATTCTGGAAAGCCCGTGGCACGCTTACCCAGTTACTCCACCTGCAGGGAAGCCGCTGGAACCGGGGTGTGTATGTGAATTGTGGCGTGACTCCGCGGGCGTTTGTGACTCAGCGGACCCCACCCGGCACCGGGTACTGGGGGCTTGAGATTCGCCCCACCGCGTGGGAGGGGCCATACTTCGGCCTCTTTCGTGATTGGGAGGACGGGCGCGGCGAGGTGACCGAACCGGGTCAGGTGGAGGCACCCCTGCGATGGCTACTTGATTGGATGGAACTCCACTTTGAGCCGGAGAAGGTGCGTCAGGATGTCCTCTCGGCGACATCTTGGTGTGCCGAAGCAGGGATTGTCAGCCGATTGATAGTGGACTGGGCGAATGGCTCGCTCGAGCCACCGAGTCGGTACTTCCCGGGAACGCGATACTACGCGTGAGGCCATGCAGGCCGCGGATGCTCCGTGATGCAAGCAGGTCGCGTGTCCCCGGGCGGCTGGCATCGAGTTCCTTCGCCCCCTGGCCGGCACCAGTGCACCTGAAACGCCGCTGGGGACAGTCTCAGCTCTCGTGTGGAGCAGGTGGGCGAGGTGAACACGCGGTCGTGGGCCTACGGCTACGACCAGCTCTCG
>CAYJPX010000063.1:0-19417 GCA_964372195.1 uncultured Phycisphaeraceae bacterium | reverse complement strand
AACCCCGGGACCTGCGACGACAGCTTCGGGACGCGCGCGCCCGCCGCCGGCGGCGGCGCCGGCGCGGGGGGGGGGGGGGCGGGGGGCCGCCCGCCCCCGCCCGACCCCCGTCCTCTCCTGCACCTCATCAATCAGCTCCAGCACCTCGTCATCCCGCTCCCCGATCCCCACCATAATGCCCGTCTTTGCCACCCGACCGGCCTCCTTCACCCGCCGGAGCAGCTCGATCGACCGGTCGTACTTGGCGCTGGGGCGCACCGCCGGGTACATCCGCCGCACGCACTCGATGTTGTGGTTGATGATGTGCGGGTCGGCGTCGATCACCATCTGGAGCGCCCCCCAGTTGCCCTCGAAGTCGGGGATCAGCACCTCGAGCGACAGCCCCGGGCAGGCGTCCCGGGCCCGGACGATCGTCTCGGCCCAGAGCCCCGCCCCGCCGTCGGGGAGCTCGTCGCGGTTGACGCTCGTGATGACCACATGCTTGATCCCCGCCTCGGCGTGCATGAGGCGGAGGCTCTCGGCGACCCGGCGCGGCTCGTCCTTATCCAGCACGGGCGGACGCCCCGTCTTGACATTGCAGAACCCGCACGCCCGGGTGCAGGTGTCGCCGAGGATCATGATGGTGGCCACGCCCCGGGCCCAGCACTCGCCCATGTTCGGGCACGCGGCCTCCTCGCAGACCGTGAAAAGGCGGTGCTGGTTCATGATCGCCTTGGTCCTGGTGTATCCCTCGCCGCCGGGCACCCTGGCCCTGAGCCACGGCGGCTTGCGCTTCAGGCTCAGCGAGTGCGGCTGGTCGGCCCCGTTATTCAGGACCATTCCCGTCAGACTGACCAGGGGCTTGTCCACGCGCCGCATCGGATCGCCGCCAGGGGCCTTGGGGTGGCGAGGCGGTTGGGCCAAAGGCCTTTGTTCGGGCTGGCTGGGAGTTTCGGTGGGCATCGGGAGAGTCTAGGATGGTCCACCCAGGCCCCGATCCTCCCCGAGATCGGCTCTCCCGGGCGATCTCGTGGTTCAAACTCCCGTCCCGGGTTCAACCGACCCGGGTTTCTCGGTCGATCCTTGGTCGGGCGTGCCGGGTCTGACTGTCCGACCTGTCCCGCCCAGATTGACACCCACACGGGTTCTGCTAGCGTTCACGACCGAACCTCTCCTTTCTCGGGTTCGTTCATGCAGAACCGCTCACCACCACCCGGGGCACTCCGCCCCGGACAGACCGCCGGTTGAAGGAGTCCAGCCTTGGGACCGACCGCCAACCCCACCGACCGTTCCGCCCGCCGGATCTCCCGTCCCGCCCTCGCTGTTGCTGCGTGCGCCGGGATGGCCGCGCTGCTGGGCGGTTGCTCGGCCGACCTGGATACCTACCTTGACCCCAGCAGCCCGATCCGCGCGGAGGCGACGCCGACGATCGTGCCGATCCTCGACCGCATCGCCGCCATCGAGGGCCCGGCAGATCGGTATGTCGAGCACGACTCCATCCGCGCCGAGGACCTGCGGCCTGAAGCCGCCGAGTACCGCCTCGGCGCCGGCGATTCCCTCGAGGTCCGAGTCTGGGACCTCATCTCGCCGGGCATGGTCGAGATCTACCCCCTGCTGATCGATACCCGCGGCAAGATCACCATCCCGCAGCTCGGCGACATCCATGTCGCGGGCCTGACCACCGAACAGACCCGCGAGTCGATCGCCAACGCGGCCTCCGCGCTCGTCCTCAACCCGCTGGTGCAGGTCACCGTCGCCCAGAGCCGGACCCAGACCTTCAGCATCCTGGGAGCCGTCGGCGCGCCGGGGTCGTACTTCATCCCCGCCGCCGACCACCGCCTGATGGACGCGCTCACCTCCGCCGGCGGCATCGCCGAGACCGTCCCCCACCTCTATGTCATCCGCCAGGTCCCCCTCGACGCCCAGCCGACCAACCCGGGCGCCGCCGACGCCCCCCAGGGCGCCGACCAGCCCCAGGGCGAGCAGTTCATCGACCTGCTCGACGACCTGACTGGCGACGGCGGCTCCCCCGGCATGGTCGCCGGCGGCGCCCCCCGCTCGGCCCAGCCGGCGGTCGACCTGGTCGAGGGCGACGCCCCCGCCGCACAGGACGCCGCCGATTCGCAGGGTGACTCCGCGTGGATCTTCGTCAACGGCCAGTGGGTCCGGGCCGCCCGGGCCTCGGGCGACGCGGGCTCGGGTCTCCAGCCCGATGCCCTGGTCACCCAGCGGGTCATCAAGATCCCCACCCGCCCGCTCCTCGCCGGCGACGCCCGGTACAACATCGTCATCAGGCCGTCGGACATCATCCGCGTCCCGCCGAACGAGCAGGGCTTTGTGTACATGGGCGGCGAGGTGGCGCGACCCGGCGCATTCAACCTCCCGGCCACCGGGCCCTACACCCTCCGCCGGGCGATCATCGCCTCGGGCGAGTTGGCCCCCACCGCCATCCCCGAGCGGTGCGACCTGACCCGCATGGTCGGCGACAACCGCCAGGCGACCATCATGCTCAACTACCGGGCGATCGTCGAGGGCACCCAGCCCGATGTCGTCCTCAAGCCCAACGACATCATCGAGATCGGCACCACCTTCTGGGCCTACCCGCTGGCGGTCTTCCGCAACGGGTTCCGCGCGACCTACGGCTTCGGCTTCCTGCTCGACCGCAACTTCGGCAACGATGTCTTCGGCGCCCCGCCCACCAATTTCACCGACAGGTAGGGGGGGCCGCCACACCCAGCGCCGGCACGGAGGCTTGTTGATGGTCGCGAGACCACCCCGCGCACGGTTCGCCGGCGCCGCACAGCCCGGGCCCGCCTGAACACCCCCGGGGACCGGAGCGTACTGGGGTTTCTGAAGAGGGAGGAAACCGCCACGCATGACCCCGCAGCGTCCCGAGCCGACCACCACGCCGCCAGCCACTCGAGGGAACGCCCTCGCGGGGGTGCTGGCGGGTGCTGCACTGGTCGCGTTCGTCGCGCTCTACTGGGGGTGGTTCGCGCGGCAGGCGCTCATGAGCGCCCGGGCCATCGAGGACTGGGGGCACGCGTTCGTCATCCCGCTGATCTCGCTCTACATGCTCTGGCGTCAGCGCCACCTCCTCGCCGCGGCGACCGCCCGGGCCTACTGGCCGGGGATGTCCCTCGTCCTGCTCGGGGTGGCGTGCTATGTCTTCTTCATGCTCTCGGTGCCCAACCACATGCTCCAGGGCGCCGCGATGATCACCACGCTCTTCGGCGTGGTGCTCACCGCGTTCGGGCCCGCGGTGCTCCGCATCGCCACGCTCCCCATCCTCTTCATGGCCTTCACCATCACCATCAGCGAGCGGATCATGATCGAGCTGACCTTCCCGCTCAAGCTGCTCGCAAGCAAGGGCGCCTGGGTGCTGCTCGGCGTCCTCGGCCCGGTCTTTGACTACACCGTCGATATCGACGGCAACCTGCTCACCATGATCAAGGGCGACGGCACCGTGCTGCCCCAGCTCAATGTCGCCGAGGCGTGCAGCGGCATGCGCATGGTCGTCGCCTTCTTCGCCCTCGCCGCGATCGTCGCCGTCCTCGGCTGCCGCCAGTGGTGGCAACGCGTCGCCCTCATCATCTTCGCCGCCCCGGTCGCCCTGTTCATGAACATCGTCCGCGTCGCCACCCTGGCCCTGCTCAGCCTCAAGGACCCCGAGCTGGCCCACGGCGACGCCCACATGATCATCGGAACCGTCCTGCTCTTCCCCTCCCTCGCCCTCTTCATGGGAGTGGTCTGGGCCCTCAAACGCGCCATCCCCGAGGGCCAGCCCGGAGGTGACTTTGCCCCCTCCGGCGCCCCGCTGCGCTGGCCCCGCGTGGCGCCCTCGGCGGTCGGCGCGCTCGCCGGGACCCTCCTCGCGGTCGGCTCCGCGGCCGGCGCCGTCCACACCGTGGTCCCGATGATGGGCCTGCACCTCCAGAAGATGCCCATCTACCCGGCCAGCGGGTTCACCCTGAGCTCGCTGCCCGAGAAGACCGACTCATGGGAGAAGGCCTACCCGGACCGCATCGAACCGGCCGAGATCGAGGAACAGCTCGGCACCACCAACTACCTCACCCGCGGCTACCGCGAACGCAACCCCGCCGACCCCGCCAACCCCCGCATCATCGAGCTCCATGTCGCCTACTACACCGGCATGATCGACACCGTGCCCCATGTGCCCGAGCGGTGCTTCGTCGGCGGCGGGCTGCAGATGGGCGCGAGCCCCCGGAACATCCCCCTCAACCTCGACCGAGAACGCTGGAGCCCCGACCCCGATGTGCCCGAGGACCTCGGGCCCATCTTCCGCTACCGCACACCCGGCGGCAACCGCGTGCGACTCCCCAAAGACCCCCAGGACATCCGGCTCCACACCAGCCAGTACAACATCACCGACGACCTGAGCCTCTACGCCGGGTACTTCTTCATCGCCAACGGGGGGCACACCGACAGCGCCAACGGCGTGCGGCTGCTGGCCTTCAAGCTCGAAGACGACTACGCCTACTACCTCAAGGTCCAGTTCACCTCCTCCAATGTCAGGTCCGCCGACGAACTCGCCCAGCACGCATCGAGCCTGCTCGGCGAACTGTTCGGCGATGTGATGCTGTGCCTGCCCGACTGGGTGAATGTCCAGACCGGGAGCTATCCGCCCGACAACCCACGCCGCCAGGCAAGCCCACGCACGCCCTAGACTGCTTGCCCCGCGGGCCCGACCACCCGCCAAAGGACCCCGACCCATGGCTTCTCGTGTCAATGTCAAATTCGTGGTGCTGCTCGCCACCGTCCTCGTGCTGGGCACGGCGGGAACGGCGGTTCTGGCCTACAGGGTGGTCTACAAGTCCCCCGCCCAACTGGCAAGCAAGGGTGACGCCAAGCTCGCCGAGGGCGAGATCCGGGCCGCCGAGCTGCTCTACTCCAAGGCGGTCAACAAGGACCCCTACAACTCGATCTACCTGCTCAAGTGGCGGGGGGCGCTCGAGCGGCTGGTGCCCGAGACCGACCAGGAGCTGCAGAACGAGTTCACCATCACCTACCGCCAGTTGCTCAGCCAGCTGGCCCTGTCGGACGGCATGTCGAGCAGCGACTTCCAGGCCGAGTACCTCGATCTCATGAGCCAGTGGTTCGCGGACCAGGGATTCAGCAGGCCCGCCCGCGAGGCGATCGTCAACGACGCGACGCGGTACATCGACCACCACGAATCCGCGGGGTCAGAACCCGCGGCGATCGCCCAGCTCAAGCGGTTGCGCGGGCAGCACCTCGCCGCCATCGTGCGCCAGGGGCTCGATCTCACCGCCCCGCAGACGGCCATGCTACAGAGCGACCTGGACGCCGCTCTGACCGCTTTCCCCGACGACTACGAGGCCCTCGAGTCCCTCGTCGTGCTCAGGCAGCAGCAGGCCGCCAGCGCCGACCTGGCCGGGCGGATCACCGAGTCCGAACGCCTCGCCCAAGAGGCCGACGCCGCCATCCGCGCGTTTGTCGAGGCAAACGGCCAGCACAGCCGCGCCGGCGTGCTCGCCCGGATGCTGGCCACCCAAGGCGAGTTTGTCGCCGCCCAGCGGGCGACCATCGCGAAGTTCGGTGACCGGGCGAACCCGGAGCTCGAGAAACTCGCCGCGGAGTTCCAGCTCGTCACCGAGCAGATCGCCCAGGCGGTCGCCGCCCTCGAGCCGGCGCAACGCGACGCCCGCCTGATGCGCCGGCTCTACGCGCTTGAGAGCCAGACCAACCGTGCCCGCGACTTCCGCGCCACCCTCGGCCCGCTGCAGGACGCGATCGCGCAGCACCCCGGCGACCTGTCGATGAAGTTCCTCCTCGCCGAGATCCACAGCGCCCGCCGGGAGTTCGACCAGGCGGTCGCCACGCTGGAGCCGCTCCTCCCGGCCGAGAGGCTGCCCATCGGCCTCGCGGCGTGGCAGCGGATCAACGCGCGCCTGATGGCGACCGCGACCATCGCGAACTACAGCCTCATCGCCCAGGCCGCCACCGAGGACGAGACCTCGAAGCGGCAGTGGATCGAGCGCGCGAAGGCCGCCCGCGCCCAGCTCTCGCAGCTGGTCGCCGGCACCGCGCCGGCCATCCAGATGCTCGACGCCAAGCTCGCCCTGGCCGAGAACGACCTCGCCGCCGCGCAGAAGCTCCTCGACGAGTACAACAGCAAGACGAACAACGCCGACAGCGAGGCCCTCTGGCTCACCGCGCAGGTCGCGCAGAGTCTCCGCAACCTGGGCAAGGCCAGGGACGCGCTCCAGCAACTGCTCGTGCTCAGCCCCGGGCTGGCGTCGGCCCACACGGCGCTGGCCAATGTCGAGCTCCAGCTCAACCACCCCGAGACCTCGCTCGAGCACCTCCGCCAGGCCCAGAAGGCCCACCCCGACGACGCCGACCTCCAGGCACAAATCCGTGAGCTGGAGCTCCGCCTCGACCCCTCGACCGCCGACGACCCCATCACCCGGGCGGTGTACGAGGCCCGCCGGATCGCGGCCGGCTCGGAGACCGAGATCGCCGACCCCGCCGCCGGCATCGCCAGGCTCAACCTCGCGCTCCAGGAGCACGGGGACCGTCTCGAGCTGTACCGAGAGATCACCAGGTTCCAGCTCCTCTCCAACGACCTGGACGGGGCCACCGAGACCATCCAGGCCGGGCTCGCGCTCTACCCCGCCGACGAGGACCTCACACGGTACCAGGGGGCGATCACCGCCAGCAACTCCGTCGACGCCCGGGTGGAACTCATCCAAGCCTCGGACGACACGGAGATCGAGAAGGCCATCAATACCTATGCCGCCTACGCCGGCGAGGGCCGCACCGCCGAGGCCGACGAAGCGCTCGCCCGGGCCCAGGCCATCAACCCGGTGTACCCGCGGCTGCTCGAGGTCCGCTTCAATCGAGCCAGCGCCGCCAACGACCTCGAGGAGGCCCGCCGCATCACCGAGCAGGCCACCAACGCCAACGCCGACAGGCTCAACGGCCTGAGCTTCCGGTCGCGGCTCCTCATGCTCGAAGGCAGGAACGAGGAGGCCCTCGCCGCGCTCTCCCAGGCGGTGCAGATCGAGCCCAACAGCGTCAACCTCTGGCAGCTGCTCGGCAACCTCCAGCTCCGGCTCGGGCAGAACCCCGACGCCCTCACCTCGTTCCAGCGGGCCCTCACGCTGCGTCCCAACGACATCCCCGCGGCAATGGACTACTGCGTGGGGCTGATCAGCCTCAACCGCTACACCGACGCGCTCGAGGTCGCCCGCCGGACCGAGGTCGCCGGGCGCAGCGACCCCCGCTTCATGGAGCTGCTCCTCGGGCTCGAAGCCCAGGTGGGCGACAAGGAGGCCGCCCGCGCCCGGCGTGAGAAGATCCTCGAGGCCACGCCGACCAACCTGGCGAACCGCAACGCGCTGATCGAGCTCTACATCACCCTCGGGCGCCGCGCCGAGGCCACGCAACTGATCCAGCAGACACGCGACCAGTTCGGACCCTCGCCCACGCTGGTGCAGCTCGAGGCCCGCTGGCACGCCGAGGGCAACGACCTCGAATCGGCCCGACGGGTCTTCGCCCGGGACATCGCCGAGACCCCCCCGGCCGAGCGGGCGGGCAAGCTGGTGGCTCTCGCCCAGTTCATGCTCTCCCAATCCCGCAGCCAGAACGCCATCGCCGCGCTCCAGCAGGCGGTCAAGTACCAGCCCCAGGGCGTCCACGACATCGAGGTGATGCTCGCCAGCACCCTCATGCGCTTCGGTCGCAACGAGGAGGCCTTCACGGTCCTCAACACGCTGCTCGCCGGGGCGTCAGGAGAGCAGGGCAGGCAGATCACCCTCCAGGCCGCCGAGGCCCTGATCGGGATCGACCGCCTCACCGACGCCGAGAGGCTCCTCGCGGCCCTGCCCAACCCCGAGGCCGACAACACCGTGGTGCTGCTGCGCGGCCGCATCCAGATCAAGCGTGGCGACGGCCCCGGCGCGCGGGCCATGCTCGACGACGCGGTGACCCGCTGGCCCAACGACCACCGCGTCTGGGTGCTCCGCGCCGAGGCCGAGTCGATGACGCCCGACCTGTACAACGACGCGCTGGCCGACCTCCAGCAGGCGATCACCCTGCGTCCCGACCTCGCCGAGGCCCACCGCCGGAAGGCCGAGCTGCTCGCCGAGCTCGGGCGCGAGGACGAGGCGATCGCCGCCTGGCGCGAGGCCGTCCGATTCAACCCGACGCTCGAAGACCTCCGCGCGGCGCTGCTCTCCACCATGATCCAACGCGGCCTCGAGACCGATGCGATCGTGATGGCCGAGGAGTGGTTCGCGGTCCGCCCGCACGATGTGGGCCTCAGGACGCGCGTGGGCGAGCGATTCCTCTCCGGCGGGATGTACGACGCCGCGGTCCAGGTCTACCAGGACGCGTTCCAGATCGACCAGCAGCCGCAGGTCCTGCTGCGGCTCGTCGACCTGCTCCTCGGCGCCGAGCCCCCCCGGGCCATCGAGGCCGAGCGGGCCATGGCCGAAGCCAAGACCGTGGTCTCCAACGACGCGGCACTCCTGCTCGGCCGCGCGAGGATCTTCGTGCTCACCAACCGCATGCAGGCCGCCCTCAACGACTGCAACTCCTCGTTCAAGGTCGCCAGCCGCAAGGCCGACTTCATGGCCTTCTGGTTCAGCACCCTGCGGGGCGTCTTCGACGACCCCCAGCAGACCCTCACCTTCCTCCGATCCCTCGCCGCGGAGCCGGGCGGCCAGGACTGGGCGCCGCTCTTCTCCGCCCGGGTGATGATCTCCGAGCCCGCAACCGCCGAGGCCGGCATCATCGCCCTCCAGGAACTGCTCGCCCGCACGCGGGATCCCGAGGTGCTCTACTCGGGCCTCCGCGCCCTCTCCGGCCACCTCTACTCCAACGGGAGATTCGAGGAGGCCCTCAAGCACTGGCAGCGGGCGCTCACCCTCCGCCCCGGCGACTGGCAGATCGAGAACAACATCGCCTACGCCCTGGGCACCGACCTCCACCGCCCGGAGGAGGCCCTCCCCTTCGCCGAGTCCGCCACCAAACACGCCCCGAATAATCCGGAGGTCCACGACACCCTCGGGGCGATCTACCTCGCGCTCGGAACGCCCGAAGAAGCACTCGCGCCGCTCGAAGCGGCCGTTCGGGCAACCCGCGGCACGCCGGCCGATGCCAAGTACATGACCCGCCTGGCCCAGGCCCGACTTGCCGCCGGGGACCGCCAGGGAGCCCAGGACCTTGCCACCCAGATTCAAGCCTTGCTGGACAGGGGCCGGAAACTCGACGATCAGTATGCAGCGATCTTCTCGGAGGTCCGAGAGGCCCTCGACAAACCCTAACCCCCGGCTTCGTGCCGAACGAAACCGCAGCCGACCCGTACGACACACCCCCCACCGTCACCCCGCCGCCCACCAGGGACCATACCCATGACCACCGCACCCACCAACCGAACCCCCCAGCCGCTCCAGGGCAGGCCGATGGCGCCGCAAGCGTCCGCCCCGATGGCGAACATCGATGTGGTGAAGATCCTCAAGAAGTACGCCTGGGTGCTGGTCGCCGCGGCGGTCGTGGGCGCGGGGCTCGGCGTCGCCTCGCACCTCATCTTCCGACAGGTCTACCCGATCTTCAGGCCGCAGGTGATCTTCCAGGTCCTGCCCCCCACGCTGGATCCCGGCGACACGATCGTCGGCACCGACGAGGACGAGCAGAACCGGTTCGCCATGACCCAGGTGGCCCAGATGAAGTCCGACGATGTCATCCAACGCGTCGTCCAGGACCCCCGGCTGCGGGAGAACGGCGGCGAGTGGTACCAGTCGTTCATCTGGGCGGGCACATTCCAGCACGACAACGCCGCCGAGTGGCTCCAGGACCACCTCCAGGTGCGGCTCATCCCCAACACCGACATCATCGAGATGAGCCTCGGCTGGAGGAAGGCCCCGGATATCACCGCCGTGGTCGGCTTCATCAAAGAGACCTACCTGATCCGGCTGGACGAGCAAACCTACGCCCAGAACTCGCCCCAGCGCGAGGCCCTCGCCGAGCAGGTCCGCCAGTACGAGACCGCCTACACCGACAAGCAGGTCCAGCGGGACCGCATCCTCAAGACCGACGGCGTCGACTCGCTCGAACAACGCTTCGCCGCCGAGAGCTTCGAACTCAACACCGTCCTGGCCTCCCTCCACGAGATGCGCAACTCGCTCCAGGCCGCCAAAACCCAGCTGAGCATCTACCAGAACGAGCTGAACTCACCGGCCGGGCCGACCTACTCGGACGAGCTCATCCAGGCGGTGGAGTACGAGCCGATCATCCAGAACACGCTCCAGACCATCGCCAGCCTCGAGGCGCAGCGGTCGGCCATGCAGCGCCAGGGGCTCGGCCCCGACCATCGGGCCATGATCACGACCGAGGCGCTCATCAGCTCCTGGAAGGCCAAGCTCAGCGAGCAGCGCGATGCCCAGCTGCGCAAGAAGTTCGCCGCAGTCGTCGACGGCCTGAACAACGCCATCGCCACCCTCAACGCCCAGGCCACCGACCTGGCCAACGAGCAGCAGCGCCTCGTCCTCCGGCTCATCGACCTGAGCAAGACCATGGTCAAGGTCGAGGACCTCGACATGGAGATCGAGAACATCCTCCTCTCGAAGGCCGACGCCCAGGCACAGCTCCAGAAGCTCCAGGGCATCGCCCAGCTCGCGACCGCCCGACGCATCATCGTGTCCCAGTCCGAGCGCATCCCCGATAAGCCGGTCTTCCCCGACATCGTCTACATGCTCCCCGCCGGCATCGTGATCGGCCTCGGCCTCACCGCGGGCTTCGTGTTCCTCCGAGAGCTCCTCGACCAACGCGTCAAGGGCCCGGCCGACATCTCGCTGATCCCCCGGACCCGCGTGCTCGGCTATGTCCCCGACGCCGGCGAGGACCCCGGCACCACCGGCGACCAGGTGCACCGCGCCTTCCTCCGAGCGCCCAGGGGCGTCCTGGCCGAGAGCTACCGCAACATCCGCTCGCCCCTGCTCAAGCAGATGGACCTCGCCGGGCACAAGACCGTCGTCGTGCTCGCCGGCATGCCGGGCTCGGGCACCTCGAGCGTGGTGACCAACCTCGCCGACGCCGCCGCCGCCGCCGGCAAGAAGACCCTCGTCATCGACGCGAACTTCCGGCGTCCCACGCAGCACAAGGCCTTCGGCATCGCCGAAGCTCCCGGCCTCTCCGACATCCTCGCGGGCAACACCTCGCTCACCCAGGCCGCCGCGCCGACCGATGTCTCCGGCCTGTCCCTCCTCCCCGCGGGCACCGCGACCTACCGCCTTGTCGAACGCCTCGCCAGCGAACGATTCGGCGAGCTGCTCGCCGAGGCCGCCGCCGCCTACGACGCGGTCTTCATCGATGTCCCCCCTGCCATCGTCGCCGGCGACGGGGTCAGCATCGCCAACCGCTGCGACGCCTCCGTCCTCGTCGTCAAGGCATACGCCGAGAAGCGGGGCCTCGTCTCCCGCATCCGCAACGAGCTCGGCGAAGCTCACGCCGAGTTCCTCGGAGTCATCGTCAACGGCGTCAAGGCCTCGGCCGGCGGCTACCTCCGCGGCAATATCCGGGCCAGCCAGAGCTACGCGGGGGACGCGGCCTAGTCACCCCACCGCAGTGGCGGGAGCCCCCTTGTGTCCGAGACCGAGCCCAAGCACCACCACCCAACGCCCGGCCCCCACCAGGGCCGGCGTTGTGCGTTGGTCACCGGCGGGGCGGGGTTCATCGGCTCGCACCTCGTCGACCGGCTGCTCGCACGCGGCGACGCCGTCACCGTCGTCGACAACCTCTCCACCGGCAACCGCGACAACCTCGCTACGCACGCCCGGCTCGAGGTGATCGAGGCCAACCTCAGCGAGGCCGCCGCGGCCTTTGGGCGCCAAGGCCGGCGTTTCGACGAGATCTACCACCTCGCCGCCGCGGTGGGCGTCCAACTCGTCATGGACGCCCCCGGCGAATCCATCAAAACCAACATCCTCGAGACCATCGCCCTCCTCGAGTTCGCCGTCGTCGCCCACACATCCCCCGCCGTGCTGATCGCCTCCAGCTCCGAGGTCTACGGCAAGGGCTCGCGGAGCCCCTTCGCCGAGGACGACGATGTCGTCTACGGCCCGACCACCATCGCCCGCTGGTCCTACGGCATGAGCAAGGCCATCGACGAGCACCTGGCCCTCGCCCACCACCGCAACTCCGGCCTCCCGGTCGTCGTGGCCAGGTTCTTCAACACCGTCGGCCCGCGACAGATCGGCCGCTACGGCATGGTCCTGCCGCGGTTCGTCGCCGCCGCCCTCGCCGGCGAACCCCTCATCGTCCACGGCGACGGCGAGCAGACACGCTGCTTCGGGGATGTCCGCGATGTCGCCGCCGCACTCCCCACGCTCCTCGCAACCCCAGCCTGCCACGGCCGGGTGTTCAATCTCGGCTCCGACGCCGAGCTCACCATCCGCCGGCTTGCCGAGACCGTCATCGCCACGCTCAACTCGCCCTCGCCGATCGAGTGCATCCCCTACGCCGAGGCCTTCCCCGAGGGCTTCGAGGACCTCCCCCGCCGCCGCCCAAGCCTCGCCCGCATCCGAGAAGCGATCGGCTACACACCGACCTACACGCTCGAGCAGACCATCCGCGACATCGCCGACCACCAGCGGGCCGCCAAGGCCGCACCGGCGAGGCGGGTGCGAGCATGATCCTCCCCGCCCTCCAACAGGCCCTCCAGCCGGCCTTCGAGCCCGCCCTCGAACCCGCCGTGCAAGACGCCCTCCCCCAGCGGGTGATCAACGAGCGCATCGAAGCGCTCGGCGACAGCATCGGCCAGCTCGCCCAGCAGCAGCAGGAGCTCGCCCAGGCCGCCGGCATCGATACCGCCGCCGCGGCCACCCGACTCGAGGTCTTCCACGGCTACATCGGGGTGTTCGTCGCCGCGTTCCTCGTCACGCTCCTCGCCACCCCGATCATGCGACGCCTCGCCATCGCCTACAACATCATCGACCACCCCGACGAGACCCGCAAGCTCCACAAGGCGCCCATCGCCTACCTGGGCGGCGTCGCGGTGTTCCTCGGCCTCATGGCCGGCATCCTCTTCAGCTACATCGCCATCGCCTTCCCCGACCTGGGCATCATCGGCTGGCACAAAACCTCGCACCTCATCGGCGACGACCCCACAAACCAGTTCCCCTTCCCCGTCCCCTTCTCGGTCCTGCTCGGCCTCACCGTCATCATGCTCGTCGGTCTCATCGACGATGTCGTCGGGATCGAGCCCCGGCTCAAGATCGGCGGCCAGCTCTTCGCCGCCGCCGCCCTCGCCTACGACAATGTCGGCGTCCAGGTGGCCAAGGGCATCCTCAGCCCCACCCTCGGCAAGTGGCTCGACAACCCCGACCTCAGCTTCTTCCTCCCCACCGGGATCGCCATCCCCCTCCTCACCCAGACGCTCCCCACCGGCGACCCCGGCATCCCCATCGATGTCATCTACTGGACCGGCACCGCCATCATCGCCGTCTTCGTCCTCGGCGCCTGCAACGCCTCCAACCTCATCGACGGGCTCGACGGCCTGCTCAGCGGCACCACCGCCATCTGCGCCGCCGCCCTCCTCATCGTCGCCCTCACACTCGCGGTCCTCGACGACGGCCCCCGCGACGCCTCACGCGTCATCCTGTGCATGACGCTCCTCGGCGCCTGCCTCGGCTTCCTGCCCCACAACTTCAACCCCGCCACCATCTTCCTCGGAGACTGTGGCTCGCTGCTCCTCGGCTTTGCCACGATCGTCATCGTCCTCACCCTGGGCGACACCGGACGCACGCACCTCGTGCTCGCCGGCCTCATCATCTACGCCATCCCCATCATGGACACCTGCCTGGCGATCGTCCGCCGCAAGATGGCCGGCAAACGCCTCAGCGACCCCGACTCGGACCACCTCCACCACATGCTCAAGCGGGCCCTCGGCGTCAAGGGCGCCGTGCTCACGCTCTACGCCATCGGCCTGGCCTTCGGCACCCTGGGCGTGGTGATGAGCCTCTGGAAGGCCCGCGTCACCTTCGCCATCGCCGGGATCTTCATCGCCTACATCGCCGTCGTCTCGATCAAGATCGCCCGGCGCAAGCAGCTCGAGGACGCCGTCGCCGCCCGCGTGGGCAAGCCCGCGCCCCCCGCCTCCCGCCTCCCCCGCTCCGACCGCGACGCGGGGTGAACCCGGCAACGCCCGACCCCCGGCCGAGCCCCCCGCACCCTTCCCCCTCCCACCCCGTATACTGCCCCCGCATGGAGGCACCCGCGCACCATCCGCCGACCGTCATGGCCCTGATGAACCAGAAGGGGGGCGTGGGTAAGACCACCACCGCGGTCAACCTCGCCGCCGCCGCCGCCGAGCTGGGCAAGCGCGTCCTCCTCGTCGACATGGACCCGCAGGCCCACGCCACGCTCCACCTGGGCGTCGACCCCGACGGGCTCGAACACTCGGTCTACACCCTGCTCCACGACCCCGAGGCCTCCGCGCACCAGGCCCTGGTCAAGGTCGGGGACCGCCTCACCCTGCTCCCCGCCGAGACCGACCTCGCCGCGGCCGAGTCCGAACTGGCCGCCGAGCCCCGCCGCCACCACCGGCTCTCCCGCATCCTCCATCAGGTCGGCTCGGACTTCGACCTGGTGCTGATCGATTGCCCGCCCTCGCTGGGCCTGCTCACGGTCAACGCCCTCGCCGCAGCCCACGAGGTGCTCATCCCCATGCAGGCCCACTTCCTGGCCCTCCAGGGCGTGAGCAAGCTGCTCGAGACCGTGCGCCTGATCACCGCGTCGGTCAACCCCTCGCTGACCGTCCGCGGCGTCGTCCTGTGCATGCACGACGCCCAGACGCACCACAGCCAGGAAGTCGTCGCCGACCTCGACGCGTTCTTCGAACTCCAGCGAGGGACCGACCTGCCCTGGGCCGACGCGACCGTCTTCCGCCCGCACATCCGCCGCAACATCAAGCTCGCCGAGAGCCCGAGCTTCGGGCAGAGCATCTTCGACTACGCCCCCGAGGCCCCCGGCGCGCAGGACTACCGCGAACTCGCCGCGGCCGTTTTCGCCGACCAGCCCGAGCCCCCCACCGAACCCGCCCCGCCGGAAGTCCGGGTACTCCAGCCGCAGCCAGAGCCCACCGAGGCCGCCGGCTAGCGCCCGCGGCGCACCACAGGCACACCCCGGGCATGAACACCCCCTTCATCCCCCAGCCCATCCGCCGCGGCGTGTTCGCGCTCTACGCGCTGGCGTTGCTCACCGCCACCCACTGGCCCGGGCTGGCGACGCATCAATCGCAGCACTTCATCCGACTCGACCTGGTCATCCACGCCACGGCGTTCGCGGCGTGGACCGGGTTCTGCACCGCCTGCGGCTTCTTCGGACCGGCCAACAGCCGCCGCAACCTCGCCCGCTCCATCCCGCTCGCGCTCGGCTACGCCCTGGCCGATGAACTCACCCAGGCCATCCCCGCCCTCCACCGCACGGTCGACCCGCTCGATCTTCTCGCCAACGGCGTGGGTATTCTCCTGGCGTCGATCGGCCTCGTGCTCTGGACCGGGACCGATCGACAGCGCTTGACGACCGATAATTGAACGCGGCGCAGCCGAGTTTTTGCCGTTTGGTCCGGCCGAACACCATCCCGGCCTGACCACCCCAGCCCCTCCAGCCGATACACGCTGGGTTGCAGGTCCTATCACTCTCGCGGAGATCGACCATGAGCGGCGAGCACGCCCATCACTCCGGATTCCAAGGCCCCAAGTGCTGGGTACTGACCGCGATCGTCGGCCTCATCCTGGGCGCGATCCTCAGCTTCCTCGCCCCCGCCAACTACACCCCCGAAACTCACACTCCCCAGGCCAACGAGGCCCCCCACGACGCCCCCAACGACGACGCCGAGCAGGACGATGCGCCGCTCGACACCAGCTACGCCAACGAGCACCTCCCCGAGCCCATCACCCTCGCCGATGCCGGCCAGGACGCCGTAATCGTCCCCGATGCCGAGCACCCCGACACCGAGCACGCCCAGGCCGACCACGCCTCCCACGGCCCGGCCCCCTCGATCCCCCTCTGGCTGGTCATCCCCTTCGCGCTCCTGCTCCTCTCCATCGCGGTCATGCCCTTCGTCAACGAGCGGTTCTGGCACGCCCACTACCCCGACTTCGCCTTCATCCTCGGCGGCATCATCATCGCCTACTACTTCCTCGCCTTCGGGCAGCCCGGATACACCCACGGGCTCTCCTACGGCCACTACAACATGATGCACACCGGGCTCGAGTACTACTCCTTCATCGCCCTCATCGGCGGGCTGTTCGTCGCCTCCGGCGGCGTGCTCGTCGATGTCCGCGGCCGCGGCGGCCCGGTCGTCAACACCGCACTCCTCGGCGTCGGCGCCATCTTCGCCAATGTCATGGGCACCACCGGCGCCTCGGTCCTCCTCATCCAGCCCTTCCTCCGCATCAACAAGGGCAGGCTCAGCCCCATCCATGTCGTCATGTTCATTTTCATCATCTCCAACTGCGGCGGCTCGCTCACCCCGATCGGAGACCCCCCCTCTACCTCGGCTACCTTAAGGGCATCCCCTTCGAGTGGACGCTCCTGCACCTCTGGCCCATGTGGGCCGCCTGCATCGGCATGCTCCTGGCCATCTTCTTCGTCATCGACACCATCATCGCCAAGAAGCACCCATTCCAGATGGAGGAGGGCGCCGAGGTCGAGCCCACCAGCGTCCGCATCCGCGGCCTCACCGGCATGATCGCCCTCGCCCTCATCATTGCCGGCGTCTTCATCGACCCCATGCTCAAGAAGTTCGCCGGCATCCAGGGCTACCCCATCGGCCCGAGCTTCCAGATCGCCGTCGCCATCACCGCCTACTTCGTCGCCAACAAAGACATCCACAAGGCCAACGCATTCAACTTCGGACCGGTCAAGGAGGTCGGGCTGCTGTTCATCGGCATCTTCGCGACCATGGCCCCCGCGCTGGGCTTCCTCTCCGCGCACGGCAGCTCGCTCGGCCTCGACTCTCCCACCGCGTTCTACTTCGGCACCGGGGCGCTCTCGGCCGTCCTCGACAACGCCCCCACCTACCTCAACTTCCTCCAGGTCTCCTTCGGCGAGCAGCCCATCAACCCAGAGACCGTCCAGGCGTACCTGTCCACCGACATCGGCTTCCATTCGCTCAGCGCCATCTCGCTCGGGGCGGTCTTCTTCGGCGCCATGACCTACATCGGCAACGGGCCAAACTTCATGGTCCGGGCCATCGCCGAGGCCTCGGGCCTCAAGATGCCGTCCTTCTTCGGGTACATCCTCCGCTCGGTCACCATCCTGCTCCCGGTGCTCGTGGTAGTCTGGGCGATCTTCATCCGCTGACAAAGCCCATACCTTGCCGACCACGGGCCTCCCGGGGCTTAGGAGCGACTTTGGCGCGGTCTTTGCGCTTTCCTCCCGCCCCCGACTGGACGGATCGGTCCGACTCTGCCACAATGCTGCTCGGCGGCCCAGCCGTCGCGTAGGAGCGTTCGAGAGACACCCAGGTAGAGAGAGACAGGAGAGACACCATGCGCATTCTGACTGGCCTCGTGGCCGTCGCCGGCATTGCCGCGGCGGCGAACGCTGACATCGTCATCAGCGAGATCCTCGGCAGCACCTCCGGCAGCGACTGGGAGTACATCGAGCTGGCCAACACCGGCGCGGCCCCCGTCAACATCACCGGCTGGTCCATCGAGCTGTGGGACAGCGATGCCGGCACCGGCTACGGCGGCATGGACGGCGGCGCGCCCTACTTCGTCGCCGGCAGTTTCACCCTCAACCCCGGGGCCGTCTATGTCCTCGGCAACGACCTCGCCCAGGCCGGGTATCCCCAGCCCCCCTTCGCCTTCAACACCGGGCTGCAGGCCAACGCCGTGGAGAACAGCTCTTACACCGCGATCCTCGTTGACGGCGGCGCGAGTGTCATGGATTCCGTCTTCGTCACCGACGGCGGCGCCGGCGACACCGCCAACCGCGCCGGCGGAGCCATCACCCCCAACATGGTCGTCGGCCCCGACGGCACCTTCCTGCCCGCCGGCTTCGCACGCACCAACACCTCCGGCGCCCACGCCATCCTCTTCTTCGACACCACAATGCTCGCCGATGGCACCATCGAGGGCGGCACCCCCGGCATCTATCAGATCCCCGCGCCCGGCGCCCTGGCCCTCCTCGGCCTCGGCGGCATGGTCGCCACCCGTCGGCGTCGCTAATCGACCCCCGACAACCCAAGCCACCCGAGCAGCCCGCCCGAAAGGACGGGCTGTTTCTTCGTTCGCGAGACGACCGGTGCCGGCGGCAGGTACGCATCGCCCACGCGCCCCGGGGATACCTCCCGCGTTACCCGCCCACCAAGCCCGACACCTCCGCAAGATCAACATTCCCCCCGCTGATCACCACGCCCACCCGCGAGCCCGCCAGCCCGGCCCGACCCTCGCCCGCCGCCCGGATCGCCCCCGCCGTCGCCAACGCCCCCGTCGGCTCCACCACCACCCGCAGCCGCTCCATCAGCAAGCCCATCGCCGAGCCGATCTCGCGCTCGGTCACCGTCATCATGTCGTCCACCAGCGTGCGCACGAGCGCGAAGGTGTACCGCCCCAGGGAGGGAGTCCTCGCCCCGTCCGCGATCGTCGCCGGGTTGCGCACCGTCCGCAGCACACCCTCCCGAAAGCTCCGCGTCGCGTCGTCCGCAAGCTCCGGCTCCACCCCCACCACCCGGCAGCCCGGGCACAACGCCTTGCTCACCACCGCGCACCCCGAGAGCAACCCGCCCCCGCCGCAGCACACGAACAGCCAATCCAGATCCCCCACCTCCTCGAAGAGCTCCAGCGCCGCCGTCCCCTGCCCGGCGATCACATCCGGGTGGTCGTACGGCGGGACGACCGCCAGCCCCTGCTCGCGGGCGATCGACCCACCGAGCTCCTCGCGCACCGTCGTCGCGGGGTTGTAGAGCACCACCCCGCTCCGCGCCGGCGCCCCCTCCAGATACCCCCGCGTCGCGGCGAGCTTCACCCGCGGCGCATTCTCCGGCATCACGATCACCGCCGGCACCCCCAGCAGCGAGGCGGAAAGGGCGATCGCCTGCGCGTGGTTCCCGCTCGAATAGGTCAGCACCCCCCGGCGCCGACCCTCCGCGTCCAGCCGCGACAGCGCGTTGTACGCCCCCCGGAACTTGAACGCCCCCACCCGCTGCAGGTTCTCGCACTTGGCGAACACCCTCGCCCCCATGGCCCCGTCGAGGCTCCGGGAGGTCATCACCGGAGTCCGCCTGGCGATGCCCTCCAGCCGCCCCGCCGCCCCACGCACATCCGCGATCGTCACCGCCCCCGCCAACGACAGATCCGGCCCGCAGCCTTCCCGGTGTTCCATGGCCCGACGATAGCACGACCCCGCCCGCCGCCTCCATGGGGCCCCGGGGTGACGCCCTGCC
>CAYJPX010000062.1:9988-19754 GCA_964372195.1 uncultured Phycisphaeraceae bacterium | reverse complement strand
TCGCCCCGTCGGCGTAGGCCTTGGCCGAATAGACGCTGAGCTTGAACGAGTCGATCGGGCCGTAGGTGGTGAAGAACCGGGGCGCATCGGCGCCGTGCACCATCGCGTTGACGCGGATCTTGAGCTTGCCCTCGGCTTCGAGCTGCTGGTAGATCTCGACCTCCTCGGGGCTGACGCCGGCGTCGTGCACGCCGGTGAGGCCGACCGCCAGGCACATCTCCTGGGCCTTGAGGATGCACTCCGCGGCCGAGCCGGTGAGCCCGTCGGGGATGTGGCGCCCGATGATCGCCTCGGCGTTGTCGACGAAGAGGCCGGTGGCGTTGCGCTGCTGGTCGCGGAGGACCTCGCCGCCCGGGGGGCTCGCGGTGGTCAGGTCGACGCCGGCAAGCTCCATGGCCTTGGCGTTGGCGAGCCCCGCGTGGCCGTCGACCCGCGAGAGCCAGACGGGGTGGTCGGGGACGGCGGTCGAGAGCTTGGCGTGGTGGGGGAGTCGTTTGTCGGCCCAGGCCTCGTTGTCCCAGCCGCGGCCGATGATCCAGGTCCCGGCGGGCACATGCGAGGCGCGATCCCGCACGATGTTGACCACATCGTCGTACGAGCGGGCCGCCCGGAGGTCGAGCATGCCCAGGCCGAGGGCGCCGAGGCCGGTCATGTGGCCGTGGGCGTCGATGAGGCCGGGGATGATGGTCCGGCCATGCATATCGACGCGGTCGATGACGCGGACGCCCTGGTCGCGCATGGCGAGCTTGACCTCTGCCTCAGAGCCGACCGCCGCGATGAGGCCATCGACGACGAGGAGGACCTCGGCTCGGGGGTTGTCGGGGTCGAGGGTGTAGATATTGGCGTTGTGGTAGTACTTGGGCTGGGCGTGGGCGGTCAGGGCCAGCGCGAGGGTGAGGGCGAGCGCGAGCAATCGGGTGGGGGTGGTCATGGGCCAAGGGTATCGCCCCGGGGTGCGGCGGGGAGCACGCCGGGGCTCGGGGGGTTGATCCACCGGCCTGGTTCCGGTAGCTTCGGGCGGTGAAGCAAGACCCGGGAGCCAGATCGAGAGGACGGGGGACCGTCGGCGGGGTGCTGGCGTGGTTGGCGTTCGGCCCGGCGCTTTGGGCCCAGTCCGACCCCCTGGCTACCCAGCTCGAGCAGCGGCTCTCGGAGAATGTGGTCCCGATCATGCGGGAGTTCTGCTACGGGTGCCACGGCGAGCAGAAGAGCAAGGGGGATATCAAGTTCGAGGGGCTGGCGACGATCGCGGAGATCATGGCGAGCGCCGAATCGTGGGAGCTCGCCCGCGAGATGGTCCAGACCGGGGAGATGCCGCCCGAGGACGAGCCCTCGCCGAGCGACCTGCAACGGCTGATCCTGGTGCAGTGGATGGACGATGCTTTGGAGTACACGCCGGCCGACGGGGCGATCGACCCGGGGTGGTTCACGATCCACCGGCTCAACAAGGCCGAGTACCGCAACACGCTGCGGGACCTGCTGGGGATCGACCCGGCGGCGGTGGACCTGGCGGCCGACCTGCCGCCGGACGACACGGGGTACGGGTTCGACAACATCGCCGATGTGCTGAGCATGTCGCCGATGCAGGTCGAGCTGTACCTGGACGCCGCGGAGCGGGCGGTGGCGCTGGGGCTCGGGCCGGTGGTGGAGGTCAGCGCCGAGCCGCGCCCGGTGGGCACGCTCGAGGCGTCGCGCAACAGCAACCCGCTGGGGATGGGCTTCGCGCTCTACTCCAATGGCGAGGTCTTCGGCTGGGCGGATGTGGCGGCGGGGGGTGAGTACGAGGTGGTGATCGAGGCCTGGGGCACGCGCGGGGGCGACGAGCTGCCGAGGCTGAGCGTGCGGGTCGACGATCGGGAGGTCGCGGAGGCGTTCCTCGAGGCGGAGCGCGGGGCGGTGCAGGAGGTGCGGGCGCGGGTGCGGCTTGAACCGGGCCGCCACAAGATCGCGGGGGCGTTCACCAACGATTTCTACATCCCCGACGAGGCGGACCGCAACCTGGCGGTCGAGTCGGTCGCGCTGGCCGGCCCGCTCGACGAGGCTGGGGTCGATCGGCCGGGGGCGTACCGCGAGGTGTTCTTCACGCGGCCGGGCGAGGGCGCGGGAGAGGGCGCCCAGCGGGGCGTGGCGAGGAAGGTGATCGGCCGGTTCGCGGCGCGGGCGTTCCGGCGTCCGCTGCGGGACGACGAGTTCCGGCGGCTGATGGTGGTGTACGAGGGATCGCGCGGCGCGGGCGACACCTACGAGGAGGCGGTGCGGACGGCGCTCGCCGCGACGCTGGTCTCGCCGCACTTCTTGTACCGCTCGGTGGCGAACCGGCGCAGCGACGACCCGGGGCGGGTCTACGCGCTGGACGGGTACGAGCTGGCCAGCCGTCTGAGCTACTTTCTGTGGAGCACGATGCCGGACGCGGAACTGCTGGCGTTGGCGTCGGCTGGCGGGCTGGCCGACGAGGCGACGCTCCGCGCCCAGGCGACGCGGATGCTGGCCGACCCGCGGGCCGACGCCTTTATCGAGAACTTCGCGGGCCAGTGGCTGCTGCTGCGGAACCTCGACCGGCTGGTGATCGACCCGGCGCTCTACCCGGAGTACTCGACGCAGCTGCGCGACGACATGGTCACCGAGGCGAGGCTGTTCTTCGCCGACATCGTGCGCAGCGACCGCAGCGTGCTCGACCTCCTCGACAGCCGGGAGACCTTCGCCAACGAGCGGCTCGCGCGGTACTACGGGCTCGACGCCGTGGAGGGCGAGGCGTTCCGCCGGGTGGCGCTGCCCGAGCACTCGCCGCGGGGCGGGGTGCTCACGATGGGCGCGGTGCTGACGGTGACGAGCAACCCGACGCGGACGAGCCCGGTGAAGCGGGGGCTGTTCGTGCTCGACCAGCTGCTGGGCGCCGCGCCGCCGCCCCCGCCGCCGAATATCCCGCGGCTCGAGCAGTCGGCCTCGCGGGCGGCGCTGCCCAAGGATGCGCCGCTGCGCGACCAGCTCGCGGCCCACCTCCTCGACCCCACCTGCATCACCTGCCACCGCCGGATGGACCCGATCGGCCTGTCGCTGGAAAATTTCGACGCGGTCGGACGGTGGCGCGACGAGGCCGGCGGCAGGCCGATCGACGCCTCGGGCGTGCTCCCGGGGGGCGAGGCGTTCACCGGGCCCGCGGGGCTCAAGAAGATTCTCCTGGCACGGGAGGACGATTTCGTCGAGAATCTGTCCCGGCAGGTGCTGACCTACGCGCTCGGGCGCGGGCTCGAGCCGTTCGACCGGCCGACGGTGCGGCGGATCACCCGGGAGGTCCGGGACGGCGGCGACCGGTTCGGGTCGCTGGTCGGGGCGGTGGTCGCGAGCGAGGCGTTTCGGTCGTGCCGGGGCAGGGAGGCTGCTGGTGAATGAACGCGTGGCAACAACCCGGGAGCACTTCGTGACCGGGCGTGCGGGGGGGATCTCGCGCAGGGCGCTCCTGCGCGGGCTGGGCGTGTCGATGGCGTTGCCCTACCTCGAGGCGATGACGGGCGTGGGCGGCTCGCTCGCGCGGGCCGCGGGCGGGGTGATCGGCGGGGCGGGGACCGGCGCGCCGCTGCGGGCGGCGTTCATCTTCACGCCCAACGGTGTGAACTACCCGCACTGGCTGCCCACCGGCTCGGGGCGGGGCTACGCGCTCTCGCCCACACTCGAACCGCTCGCGGCGGTGCGGGAGCATGTGAGCATCCTCACCGGGCTCACGCTCGACAAGGCGCGGGCCAACGGCGACGGGCCGGGCGACCATGCCCGCTCGTCGGCGACCTTCCTGACCGGGTGCCAGGCCCGCAAGACCTCGGGCAACGACATCCACCTGGGGATCAGCGTCGACCAGTTCGCCGCCCGGCAGATCGGGCAGCAGACGCGTCTGCCCTCGCTGGAGATCGGGTGCGAGCACGCCCGCCCGGCGGGCAACTGCGACTCGGGCTACTCGTGCGCCTACACCTCGAACATCGCCTGGGCCGACGAGGACACGCCCGTGCCGAAGATGGTCGACCCGGCGGTGGTCTTCGAGCGGCTCTTCGGCGACGCGGCGGGCACCGCGGCCCAGCGCGACCGCGTCCGGCGCCGGGCGAGCATCCTCGACTATGTCCGCGACGATGCCGACACGCTGGGCAAGCGCCTGGGCGCCGCCGATCGGCGCAAGCTCGACGAGTTCCAGACCGGCGTCCGCGAGATCGAGCGGCGGGTGCAGATGGCGATGGACGAGACCGCGGGCGAGCCCCTGCCCGACCGCGAGGCGCCCGCGGGCATCCCCCGGCGTCTGGGCGAGCACATCGACCTGATGTACGACATGATGCTCCTGGCGTTCCAGACCGACTCGACCCGCGTCGCGTCGTTCATGGTGGGCACCGGCGGCAGCAACCGCTCCATCCCCGAGATCGGCATCGCCGAGGGCCACCACGAGCTGAGCCACCACCAAGAGAACGCGGCCATGATCGAGAAGATCCGCCGCATCGACCGCTTCTATGTCGAGCGGTTCGCGGCGTTCCTGCGGCGCATGGCCGACACGCCCGAGGGGCCGGGCTCGCTGCTCGACAAATGCATGATCCTCCACGGCAGCGGGATCAGCGACGGGAACATCCACAACCACCACGACCTGCCGCTGGTCCTCGCCGGGGGCGGCGGGGGGACGCTCGAGCAGGGCCGGCTCGTGAACTACCCGACGGACACGCCGCTGTGCGATCTGTATGTGGCGATGCTCGCGCGGCTGGGGTGCGATGTGGCGAGCTTCGGCGATTCGACCGGGCCGCTGCCCGGGTTGGGGTAGGAGGCCCCGGCGATGGCCGCGTGGCCTCAGAACGCCCAGCCGATGGTCGCGTAGTAGTTGACATCATTGCGCTTCTTGCCCAGCCCGGGTGAGCTGTCGTAGCGGTCCTCGACGCCGAGCCGGAGGAAGAGGCTGGCCTCGGGGTCCAGCTCGATCCGCCACGCCGCGTCGCCGACGAAGCGGTACGGCCCGACGGGGTCGAGCGAGGGGTAGAGGTCGAAGTTGACCTCGACGCTCTGGCGCTCGGTGAGCTGGTGGAGGAGGTCGAAGCCCAGGTCGGCCTCGGGATGCCAGCGGTCGTCCGAGCCGCCGAACTCGCGGGTGCCGAGTGCGGCCGCCCGGAGCAGCAGGTTGGTCTTCTCGCTCTCGATGGCCTGGTAGCCGACACCCGGCCCGAGGCTGAGTCGGTGGTCCCAGTCCTGGAACTCGTCGAACTCGTAGTTGCCGCCGAAGTAGACGCGCCAGTCGCTCTCGGGGAGTTTCCAGTCGTGCCGGGCGTCGGCCGTGAACCGGTTCTGGGTCTGGTTGCCATCGTCGCTGGCGTAGGTGTAGGCGATCCCGATCTTGTCGGCGGACTTGTCGTCCTCGCGTCCCGCGTTGGCGGCCGTCCGGAAGCTGAAGTTCTCGTTGTTGCCCGACGCCCCGGTCAGGCCGAGTTCCACCGAGCCTGACCACCCGCTGAGCCAGCCGCCCGAGTCCGGGGGGAGCGCGTCCCCACCCTCTGCCTCGGGTTGGCTGAGCTCGACGCGGGCGCCCTCGGTCGAGAGGTCGTCGCCCGCGACCGCCGCGCCGGCGAGGAGCGCGGAACAGGTGGTTCCAAACAAAACACGGACTAGTGTGGCGTGGTGCTTCATCGTGGCCGGAGGGTACCCACAGGCGTGTCGGGTTTCTGCCCCGCGGGGCTACTCTTGGGCCTGATAGACTGCGGGGCCGTCGGGGAATGCTGATCCCCCGCTGATCGCCCGGCCGATGACATGCACGATATGGACCAAGACACCCGCCGTCAGTTGCTCCGCACCGGCCTCGCTGCCGGGGCATTCCTGGTGCTCGAGGGCTGCGCGTCCTCGCCCCGCCGGCCCGGGGTGCGGGTCTCCCCGCAGCAGCCGAGCGCGTCTGACTGGGAGTTTCAATCCCACAAGCCCAAGTGGCTCGACGGGGGGAGCACCGGGTCGCCGACGACCACGGTCGGCGTGATCCCCCGCGCGACCTGGACCAGCGCCAAGCCCAAGCTCTGGGACACCGACCCCATGAACGGCATCAGCCGCATCACCGTCCACCACGACGGGATGTCGAGCTTCACCAGCACCTCCCAGGCGGCCGCGGCCCAGCGGCTCGAGTCGATCCGCAACTCGCATGTGAACTCGCGCGGCTGGGCGGATATCGGCTACCACTACATCGTCGACCCCGCCGGCCGCGTGTGGGAGGGTCGGCCGATCGACCGCCAGGGCGCGCATGTGGCCGACAACAACCCGCACAACCTGGGCGTGATGATGCTGGGCAACTACGACCAGCAATCGCCGACCAACGCCGCGGCCAAGGCGCTTGACGACTTTGTCGCCGCGATGATGCGCCGCTACGGCGTGCCTGTCGGCCGCGTCTACACGCACCAAGAGATCAAGCCGACCGCCTGCCCGGGCACGAGCCTGCAGCGGGTGATGGAGTCGGCCCGGTCGCGGGGCGGGGTGTTGGCGCGGGCTTGATACAGGTTGTGTGTTGATGGTGCGCGGTTCGCAAGCCGTGTGTGCCACGGCCGTGCCGGCCGTGCGGGGGTGCAGGGGTCGGTGTTTGGAGGCCGAATCTCGCGGGGGGAAACGGGGGAACACGGCTCACAGAGCCGTGGCACACGGGTTGGAGACGCCGCGGGCCCGAGCGTGCCGCTACTCCGGCGTGTGCTCTTCCGGCTCGAGATCGCCGAAGATCGCGCTGCCCACGCGGACGATGTTCGCGCCCTCCTCGATCGCGACCTCGAAGTCGTTGCTCATGCCCATCGAGAGCACATTGAACCGCCCCTCGCCGACGCCCTTGGCGCGGATCTCCTCGAAGAGCTCACGGCAGCGGATGAAAACGGGGCGTGCCTGCTCGGGGGCGTCGCCGGCGGCGGCCATGGTCATCAGCCCGCGGACCCGGACATTGATCATGGTGTCGATCTGCTCGGCCAGCGGCCTGGCGGCCGCGATGGGGCACCCGAACTTCTGGCCCTCCAGCGAGCAGTTGACCTGCACCAGCACCTCGACCGGGCGGTCGGTCCGCAGGGCGATCTGCTGGACCTCCTCCGCGAGCCGCAGCGAGTCCACCGAGTGGATCAGACGGCAGTACTCGGCGACCTTTCGGGCCTTGTTGCGTTGCAGGTGCCCGATCATGTGCCAGCGGACGGTGTCGGGCACGCTGCCGGGCGTCTGGCCGTTGAGCACGACCTTGGCGGCGGCCTCGCGGGTCTCGCGGTCCTCGCTGCCCTTGGGATGCACGCGGACCCGGTGCAGGAACTCCTCCACCATCGCCGCCCGCTGGATGAGCTGCTGGACGCGGTTCTCGCCGAAGTCGCGGTGCCCGAGTTCGAGCAGGCTCCGGATATCCTCGGGCTCGGCATGCTTGGTGACCGCCACGAGGATGACATCCTCGGGGCGCCTCCCGCTCCGGGTCGCCGCGTCGGCGCCCCGCCGGCAGGTCTCGTGGTATCTCTCGGCGAGTGTGTCGGCCATCAGCGTCCTGCTTCCCTGCATCGGCCCTGCTCCTCTCTCCCGCGGCTCCGCCGCGTGCTCCCCCCAGCATATCCGATCAAACAGGATACCACTGGGCGACGCCCTTCGGCCGATGCGTCCACAACTTGTGCACGGGTTCCCGACCCTGCTAGTCGCCAGAATCGTCGCCGAAGCTGGTGTAGACGCTCCGGGCGGCGGCGACCAGCGGGTGGTCGGGGGGGACCAGCCGCTGCTTCCCGGCGGCCTCGGCCAGCGGGATGTCGGTCAGCTCGCCCCGCTGCATCACCACGAGCCGGTTCTGCTTGCCCGCCCGCAGCAGCCCCATGGCGTGGTCGCCAAACTGCGTGGCCAGCACCCGGTCGGCCGCCACGGGTGTCCCGCCCCGCTGCACATGGCCCAGGATCACATACCGCGACTCGATCCCGGTTCGGGACTCGACCTGCCCGGCCACCCACTTGGCCACCCCGCCGAGGCGGATCGGGTCGGGGCTGTTCTCGATGACCCGATCGACGATCTGCTCGCCTCCAAGGGGCTTGGCGCCCTCCGAGGCCGCGATGATGCTGAACCGTTTGCCCCGCTTGGAGCGCAGGTTGACCACATGGCAGATCTGGTCGAGCGAGAAGGGGATCTCGGGGAGCAGGATGATGTCCGCGCCGCTGGCCATCCCGGCGTGCACGGCGATCCAGCCGGCGTTCCGCCCCATGACCTCGACGACCATCACCCGGTGGTGGCTCGCCGCGGTGCTGTGGACGCGGTCGATCGCCTCGGTGGCGGTCTGGACGGCGGTGGCGAAGCCGAAGGTGACATCCGACCCCCACAGGTCGTTGTCGATGGTCTTGGGCACCCCGATGCAGTTGATCCCCCGCCGGGTGAAGGGCTCCGCGCAGGTCATCGTCCCGTCGCCCCCGATGACGATCAGCGCCTCGATCCCATGCCGGTGGAGCACGCCCATGCAGTGCTCGGTGCGGTCCTCGTAGACCCACGACCCGTCGGGGTTCCGCCCGACGGGGAAGCGGGCGGGGTTGGCCTTGTTCGAGGAGCCGAGGATTGTGCCCCCCTGGGTCAGGATATTGGAGACGCTCCCCACGCCGAGGAGGCGGGTGCGGTCTTCGATCAGTCCGAGGAAGCCGTCCTCGAAGCCGACGACCGCGATGTCGTGGTAGATTGCTTCTTTGACGACCGCGCGGATGACCGCGTTGAGGCCGGGGCAGTCGCCGCCGCCGGTCAGGATGCCGATTCTGGAGGGCGTGGAATTCATGGCGATGGTATCGTCCGGATTGGGCTTTCGGGTCAACCGTCTTCGTTGGTCGATGCAATGCCGCTCCAGGGATAAGCGTTGAACCCGGGGCGGCGCGGTCACGGCGCTCTCTACCGAGGCAGGAGACTCGTCATGCGGGCACAGCGGGCAGCGTTCATCGTGGTCTGCGGCGTCGCGGCGGCGACCGGGGCGGGGGTGTGGGTGCTCTGGAGCAGCGAGCCGGAAGTGCTGCCGGTGGAGCGCACCGCTCTCGCACAGGCGCCCAAGCCGGCCGAGCCTGTCGCCCCCGAGCTCCCCCCGCCGGGGCGCGACTCCTGGGTGGCGCCCACCACCCCGACCTTCATCGGCGACCCCGAGGCCGAGCGGGCCGCCGCGGAAGAGCCCCGCGAGCGCGGGGGTAGGGGCGACCGAGGCGACCGCGGCGCCGAGGCCCGCGAGGCCATGATGAAGCAGTTCGACACCGACGGCGACGGCGAGTTGAGCGACGCCGAACGCCAGGCCGCCCGGGCGCAGTGGGAGGCCCGCGCCTCGCAGGGCAGGCAGATCCTGGTCCGCCGCTACGACAAGGACGGCGACGGCGAGCTCAACGACGCCGAACGCCAGGCCGCCCGCGAGGAAATGGGCCAGATCCGGGACGAGATCGCCCAACGCATCGTCCCCCAGTACGACCTCGACGGCGACGGCGAGCTGAACGACCAGGAACGCCAGGCCGCCGGGCCGGCGTTCCGCGCCGAGTACGAACGCCTGCGCACCGTCGCGACCCTCGACCTCGACGGCTCGGGCAACATCGACCCCACCGAGCTCGCCCGCGCGGTGCTCGCGGTCGGCGATGGCGACCCGCAGATGGACCTCAACCGCGACGGCGTGGTGGACTACCGGGACGCCTCGTACGCCACCGAGGCCGCGCAGGGCGACTGAGCCAACCGCATCGATGCGTTCCGTGTGCCACGGCCGTGCCGGCCGTGCGGAGGTGAGGACGGGTGGTCAATTCGCCCACACCCGGCCGCCACGGCCGTGGCACAC
>CAYJPX010000062.1:0-9978 GCA_964372195.1 uncultured Phycisphaeraceae bacterium | reverse complement strand
CCGGGCCCCCCCCCCCGGCCCACCGGGCGGTGGAACACACCGCACAGGATCCTGGAGCACGCTCGGGGCCTCGCGGGGCCTTGGCGGGCGTCGCCGGCGGATCGTGCCGTGGCGATGCCGGGTGGGCGTGCGGGGTATCGCGTGCCGATACACTCCCGGCGTGCGTGTCCTCGGCATCGATCCCGGCCTCCGGCTCACCGGCTACGCGTGCCTCGAGCAGGCCGACGCCGCGGTCGAGACGCCCGCGCTCATCGAGGCCGGGGTGTTCAGGCTCACCCAGCACGCCCTCGCCGAGGACGGCTCCTTGGCCAAGTCGGCGGCGTCGGTCTCGGCGAGGCTGGTCGAGCTCGACCACGACTTCCGCGAGGCGCTCGGGCGTCTGCGCCCCGAGGTCGTCGCGGTCGAATCGCTCTTTGCCCACTACAAGCACCCGGCGACCGCCATCGTGATGGGCCACGCCCGGGGCGTGCTGCTGCTGGCGATCCGCCAGGCGGGGTGTCGGCTCGTTGAGCTCAAGCCCAACGAGATCAAGAAGTCACTCACCGGGCACGGGCACGCGAGCAAGGCGCAGATGCAGAGCGCCGTCCAGGCCCAGTTCAACCTCGCCGAGCCGCCCAACCCGCCCGACATCGCCGACGCGATCGCGATCGCGCTGTGTGCGGCGAGGCGGGCGGTGTGGGAGGCGGTGTAGGCTGTCGAGTTGCGCTGCACTCAGTGTGGCATGCCCACAGCCTTTGGGTGGGCATGTGCCTTGAAGGTCGTTGGCTGTCTCCCCATGCCCTCGCCGAGCCGAGGGCATGCCACACCGATTAGTTGGAAGCCACCAACTCCCCGGCTGCGCAGTGCGCACACCATGTCACCGGCTGGGCCAGGTCGAACGCCGCCGCCTCGGCGCCCTGCTTGGGCGCGGGCAGGGCCTTGAGCCGCGCCAGCATCCGCTGCTGGAAGGGCTGGGGGAACAGGCCGTACTCGCTGTTGTTCTGGGTGTAGGCGTACTGGTCCTTGAGCATGTCGTTGATCCGCCGCACGCGGGTCTCGCTGGCCGGGTGGGTGCTGAGCCACTCGGGCGGGCGGGCGCCGCCGCCCTCGCGCCCGAGGATCTCCATCACCTGGCGTTGTCCCGCTGGGTCGTAGCCGTTGGCGACCATGTACTGGATGCCCAGGCCGTCGGCTTCGAGTTCCTCGTCGCGGCCGTAGCTGAGCATGACGACATTGCCCCCGACGGCGAGCGCCGGGACGGCGTACTGCCCGTACTGCCGGAACCCCGAGTCCTCGTCGGCGACCCCGACCGCGACCGCGGCCGCGCCGAGGGCGACATTCATCCCGATCTGCTTGCTGATGCGCTGGTTGCCGTGGCGGGCCATGACATGCCCGACCTCGTGCCCCAGCACGCCGGCGAGCTGGGCCTCGTTCTCGAGCTTCTCGGCCAGGCCGCGGGAGATGTACACCTTGCCCCCGGGCAGCGCGAAGGCGTTGAGCACCGCCGAGTCGAGCAGCGTGTAGTCCCATTCGAGCTCGGGCACCTCGGCGAAGGCCTGCTCGAGCGCGGCGCGGGTGAGCTTGCCCCCGACCTCATCGACATACCCCTGGGCCGTCGCGTCGGGCGTCTCGCCGCCGAACTCGTCGGTGAACTGGGGCCCGGCCTCGGCCGCCAGGGCCCGCTCCCACTCCCAGGTCTGGAGCATGAAGGTGCGCTTGCCCGTCGCCGGGTTGGTCGAGCAGCCGACGAGCACGGTCGCGGCGAGCAGCACGAGGGTGGTCAGAATCACGCGGGGGGGCATGGTCATGGTCGCGTCCTCCTAGAGTCTGGAGCGTATGACCCTGAAAGGGGGCGAAAGTGCCCCCACGGCCGGGGATGCGGGAGTTGACCATGGACCAGACCCCCACGACAACCCCGCCGCGTTGCCCACCCACCCCCGTACCGGGCGCCGAGACCGCCTGGACCGATGCCGAGCTGGCCGACCCCCACGCCCGGGAGGACAAGGCCCGCCGGGTCCAGGCCATGTTCGCCGCCATCGCCCGCAGCTACGACCTCAACAACCGGCTGCACTCACTCTGGCGCGACCAGGCCTGGCGCCGAGAGGCGGTGCGGGCGGCCGCCGTGAAGCCGGGGGAGGAGGTCCTCGACTGCGCCTGCGGCACGGGGGACCTGACGCTGGCCTTCGCCCGCACCCCCGCGAAGGCGGTTATCGGGCTTGATTTCACCCCCGAAATGCTCGATCTCGCCCGGGTCAAAACCGACCGCGCGACCGAACGACGCCCCGGGCTGCCTGCCACGGTCCGGTACATCCAGGGTGATGCGCAAAACCTGCCCTTCGAGGATGGGTCGTTCGATGTGGTCTCGATCGCCTTTGGCATCCGCAATGTGCAGAGCCCAGAGCTGGCGGTGGGGGAGTTTTTCCGGGTGCTCCGCCCTGGGGGTCGCTTGGTGATTCTGGAGTTTGACCGGCCCGGGCTGGCCCCGGTGCGGTGGGCCAACGACTTCTACTGCGGGTGGGTCATGCCGCGGACCGCGACGCTCATAAGCCGTGACCGCAGCGGGGCGTACAGGTATCTGCCGCGGAGCGTGGGGTCGTTCATGGACAGCCGGGAGCTGGGGCGGCTGCTGGAGCGGGCCGGGTTTGCGCGTGTGGAGCGCCGGGCGCTGACTTTGGGCGTATGTGTGCGCACGCTGGGGCACAAGCCGGCCCGGGTCTGAAAGCCCCAGGCCGAAACTGCCGGGCCTTATCGGACAGGGCGTGGGGGCGCGGATGCGCACAAATCGGACACGGGCTGGTGGTTCATGGCTCGGCGGGTGCGGGGCCGATCCAGACCCTTGCCCGGCGGGTGCCGGGCGCGCGGGCGGAGCCCGTGGAGCAGTCTCAGGGCCCGGCGACGCGGGGAAACGCCGCCGGGCTGGCACGCACACGGAAGCGAGATACCCGCGCCATGAACAACGAACTCACGATGGAACGGTTGTTTGAGATCCTGATCAACGGCGACCGCCCCGCCGCCCGATCGCTCATCGCCGAGATGCGCACGAGCGGGATGTCCGCCAACGACATCTATACCAGCGTCTTCTGGCCGACCTCGCAGCTGATCGACCGGCTGCACCGCAACGACCAGCTCACGGCTCTGAGCTACCGCATGGCGACGCGGCTGCTGCGGGTGATGGTGGACCAGACCTCCACCTCGCTCGAGTACTCCCCTCGCAACGGGCGGGCGATCTTCGCCTCGTGCGGGCCGACCGAGGGCGAGGAGCTCGGCGCACAGATCGCGGTCGACCTGCTGGAGGCCAACGGGTTCCAGATGACCTTCTCCGGCGGCGGGGTCGCGGGCGATGAGATCCTCGCGCAGGTGCAAGACACCAAGCCGCAGGTGCTGCTGATGTTCTGCTCGGCGCCGGGCGACCTGCCGCAGATCCGCCACCTGATCGACTCGATCCGCGAGATCGGCGCGTGCCCGCACCTGCAGATCGCGGTGGGGGGCGGGGTGTTCAATCGGGCCGACGGGCTGGCCGAGGAGATCGGCGCGGACCTCTGGGCTGCCTCGCCGCAGGAGCTCTACGACATCCTCACCGAGAACCCCGAGCACCGTGCGGAGGTGAACCAGGTGGAGTCGGTTCGGTCGCGCAAGCCGCGGCGGAAGGCGGCCTGAGGGCGGGAAACGGGCTGAGGGCGCGAGCACGGCCTGACGGCGCGAGCCCACCTGAGTCGGTTTCGAGACTGCCATACGACGGTGTCCCGAGTCCACCCCCCGATGCGGGGGTGGCTCTTTTCTTGGTGTCGGCGGGGTGGCACGATGGGAGGCACCTGGTGCCCCTCGCAGGTGTGTGCGCAGCCGTCGCACGGTCAGAGAGGGCGGGGCTGGTCAGCAGCCGGCCGACCATGCGCCGAGGTAGGCGATGAAGTCGCGGGTGTCGATGGTGCCGTCGTCGTTCCAGTCGGCCAGCGGGTCGCCCGTGGCCCAGGCGTTGAGGAAGGCGATGAAGTCCTGGGTGTTGACGACGCCGTCGTTGTTGAAATCGGCGGTGCAGGGTTCTGCCCACACCCAGGTCTCGCCGTCTCTGATGCCGTCCCACCCACCGAAGAGGACGACCTCGCCCCGCGCCGCGTCGTAGGTCATTGCGTGGTCGAGCCTGGGTGACGGGCCGGTAATGTCGCGGAGCGTCCACGCGGAGCCGTCCCACACCCAGGTGTCGCCGAGTTCGCTGGAAGAGTTGTCGCTTCCCCCGAAGAGGACGATCTCTCCCCGTGCCGCGTCGTAGGCCATCGCGTGCGCGTACCTGGGCGAGGGGCCGGTCGTAGCGCGGAGCGTCCAGGCGGAGCCGTTCCATACCCAGGTCTCGCCGTCGTAGTCGGTGTCGTACCCTCCGAAGAGGACGATCTCGCCCCGCGCCGTGTCGTAGGCCATCGCGTGGGTGTTCCTCGGCGAGGGGCCGGTGGTAGACTGGAGCGTCCACTCGGAACCGCCCCACACCCAGGTCTCGCCGTCTCTGATGCCGTCCCACCCTCCGAAGAGGACGACCTCGCCCCGTGCCGCGTCGTAGGCCATCGCGTGCGCGGTCCTGGGCGAGGGGCCGGTGGTGGCGCGGAGGGCCCAGACGGAGCCGTCCCACACCCAGGTGTCGCCCAAAGTGGAGCCGCCCCACCCTCCAAAGAGGACGAGCTCGCCCCCTGCCGCGTCGTAGGCCATCGCGTGGTCGTACCTGCGCGAGGGGCCGGTGGTGGCGCGGAGGGTCCAGACGGCGCCGTCCCAGACCCAGGTTTCGCCGTCGTAGACGCCGTCGTCTCTCCCCCCGAAGAGGACGACCTCGCCCCGCGCCGCGTCGTAGGCCATCGCGGGGGCGGTCCTCGGCGAGGGGCCGGTGGTGGCGCGGAGCGCCCACTCGGGTTGCGCGCCGACTCCGGCCGCGGCGAAACCGAGCGCCATCAGACCCAGCCGCCCCGGCCGTACACGCACGCCGGCCCCTGTCGTACACGCCCGGAGCGCACCCCCCAGTCCCGCCCACACGCCCCGCCACGCCTTGTGCAGCATCATCCCGCTTCTCCTTGCCGCGAACCATGGCGGCCGTGCCCGATCCCAGTCAGGCACCGCACGAATCCAGACTACCGACTGGCACGGCGAACACAAGGGGGGAGCGTGCTCCAGGCTGGGACATTTGTGGGTTTCTGCTCTGCGGGCGGACTTGCGTTCTCGGACGGTCGCCCGGCCCGGCCGCGGGGTTTGACGAGCCCGGCGGGGTCGACCGGACCGGCGGGCGGTTGGGAAATTCCCCTGCCCCGCCGGGGCAGTTGGGGGGGGAAAGGGACCCGGTTCCACGGGTTGCGCTGCGCTCCACCCGTGGCTACATCCCGGCGCCCCGCTGGGGCGAGGAGGGGATACCCCAAGCATCCCCCGACCGCCAGGATTTCTCTCGCAACCCCACCCGGCAGCCTCCGGTATAGTGGTCCGCAGGAGCACCATGGACCGCGCCACCGAACGCAAACTCATCCGCAGGGCCGCCGCCGGCGACAAGGCCGCCGCCGGCGAGGGCATCCGGGCGTACCAGGGGCAGCTCTACGCGTACATCCTGCGGCTGAGCGGGCGGCCGGACATCGCCGAGGACATCGTGCAGGAGGCGTTCGTCCGGGTCTTGACCAACCTGGACCGGTTCGACGACCGGTACCGGTTCAGCACCTGGCTCTTCACGATCGCCCGCCGGCTGTATGTCAACGCGATGCAGAAGCTCAAGCCGGTCTACGAATCCGACATCGTGGGCTCGTGGCGTGGGGATGGCGTGGAGCCCGACGCGGGCACCATCGGCGCGGAGGTCACGAGCAACGCGCGCGATGAGCTGCAGCGGGCGCTGCTGCAGTTGCCCGCCGACCAGCGCGAGGTCGTGGTGCTGTTCCACCAGTTCGACTGGCCGATCGCGAGGATCGCCGGCCACATGTCGATGCCCGAGGGGACGGTCAAGAGCCACCTGCACCGGGGGCGCAAGCGGCTCCGCGTGGCGCTCGAGGCCAGCGAGCGGGCCACCGAGCGGATCGAGGAGGTGTGGGGATGACCTCGGATCGTGGGAACAACCGGGCGCCATCGGACCGGCTGATCGACGAGCTGCTCGACGGCGGGGTCTCGGCGGAGCGTTCGCAGGAGCTGCTCCGCGCGATCCGCCACGACGCGAAGGCGTGCGAGGACCTGGCGAGGGCGCGGATCGGGATCGAGCTGCTCCGCGAGCCGGTGGATGCGCCGGACCTGAGCGGGCAGATCCTCGGGGCGGTGCACGCACGGCGGCGGTTCTTGCCGGGGCGTTCGCGCCGGCTGGTGACCGGTGGCCGTCTCGCGGTGGCCGCGGGCGTGGTGGGGGCGGTGGGTCTGGCATCGTTCGTGCAGCGGTATGTGCCCGAGGTGCGGCTGGCCGATGCCCCCTCGCCGGTGGGCCGAATCGTCGAGGCCACGGAGCAGTCGGTCCCCGGGTCGAGGCTCGCGGGCCAGGCGGTGGAGACGATCCAGGCGTCGCTGGCCTCGCCGGGTCACGCGTTGGGGCTCTCGCCGCGGTTCCGGCCCGAGGCCGGGCTGCACTTTGACCTCTCTATTCAGAGAGTGGGCGGGCGGATGGACGGGTCGATGGCGGCCGGGTATGCCCCGGCGCCCCGGGCGATGGGCACGCGGATTGTGGTGGGCGCCCCGATGCCGGTCGAGCCCCCGGACGCGGAAACGGGGAGCCCGTTCATCAGCCGGTTCGGGTCGCTGCTGGTGGTGCTGCGCGAGCCGCCGTCGGTCGATGAGGGTGCGTTGTTGGAAGAGTCGTCGGGTGCATCGTCCGATGACCGGTGACGGCGTTCTTGTGCGAGAAGTCCCTGCATGTTCCGGTGTTTGAATCAACTCGTCGCGCGGGTCGGGCGGTGCCGCCGTGGGCGGTGGGGGCGTGGGCTGTCGGTCGCGATGGGCGTGGTCGCGCTGGGCGGCCCGTCGTGGGCGGCCGAGCCGGACCTGGGCGAGGTGGTCGCGCGGCTGCCGATGGGCGTGGACATGGTGCTGGCGATGGACGATGGGGCGCGGCTGCGCGGCGAGCTGGGCGAGATGCCGCTGATGCTCACGCTGAGCGTGCTGCCCGGGCCGTCGCGGATCATGAACGCCTGGTCGGGGCTGGCGGCCGAGATGGGCATGACCGACGCGGAGGCGTTCGACCTGTTGCTCGGTCGGCGGGTGGTGATCCTGGGCGCGGGGCTGCGGCCGGATGACGAGTCCGGGCCGCGGTGGGCGCTCCTCAGCGAGATCGACCCGGAGACCGAGCGGCGGCTGCGCGCCGACCTGGGCGCGGTGCCACGGCGGATCGTCCAGGGCCAGCCGGTGATGGAGTTTGAGCACGGGGCGTTCCTGCTGGCGACCTCGAGCGGGCGTCTGCGGTGCGTGCCGGGCGGGGTGTTCGACAACACGCCCGCGTCGACGCTGCTGCTGCTCGCGCCGGCCGAGGACCGGGCGCTCTTCGAGCAGTTGCTGCCGCTCTTGCAGTGCCGCACGCCCGAGCGGACGCTGGGGCAGTTGGACGGCGGGCGGGCGGTGGAGGCGATGGTGGCGCGGGACGCGGTGTTCCTCTACCGCGAGGCGGCGGCGGGGGGCGAGGCGGGGCGGTACATCGCGGCGAATATCGGGATACGGGAGGGGACCTGGGAGATCGACGCGAGCATGGCCCCGGCGCGGGCGTGGATGCCCTCGCTGCCGGTGGGGGCGATGGAGGCGTGGTCGCCGAAGCTGCTCGAGAGCCTGCCGCCGGACCCGGCGCTGGTGGTGGTGGGGACGCGGGCGGCGGTGGGGGAGGCCCGGGAGTTGGCGCTGCCCTATGGGGCGTCGATGATGCCCGACCCGGAGAGCGCGGAGCTGAGCCCGCTGCTGGGCGATCGGTCGATCTTTGCGGTGTGGCTGGACCCCGACGCGGGGGTGGATGCCGAGCCGGAGGTGCTGTTCGCGTCCGAGTCGCCAGACCTCGGTCGGCTGATGGACCGGGCCGATGGGTACCTCACCGGGCGGACCACGACCGAGCACGGGACGAGCGCCCGGCGTCAGCAGACGCTGGCGAGCGAGCCGCTCTCGCCCGCGGCGGTGCGGTCGGTCGCGGTGCCCGGCTCGTCGTCCTCGCGGCTGCACTGGGCGTTCGTGCCGGAGGACTGCGTCGGGTCGGGCACGGCGGGTGCGCAGGGTGCGCCCGGTGCTGCGCAGCGCGGGTGGTGGGTCGTGCACTTCGATCCGACGGGCTCGGCGGGCGCTGCGTCGGGCGACAAGTCGGACGCTCAGCCCGGCGACACCCCGGCCGTGACCGACGGGGCGGCCTGCGAGCCGGGGTCGCTGCTCTCGGGGCTGGCGCTGCCGCCGCGGGCGTACCTGCATGTCGGCCGGGCGATGCCGCAGCGTTGGGCCGCCCGGGCCGCGGCGAGGTTCGAGGGCAGCGGGGCGGGCGCGGCGGGCGACCAGACGCCGCCGATCCTGCTCACCAGCGCCATCGTCCTGCCGCAGATCCGCCGGTGCTCGTGGGCGGTGTGGTACGACGACCGGGCGGGCAGCCTGGAGGCGCAGGTCGCGGTCGACCTCCGCGCCGGGGTGCAGCGGGCGAAGTAGACTCCCGGCGTGAGCAACCTCCTCGGCCTGGATATCGGCACCTCCTCGTCCAAGGCGGTCCTGTGCGATGCGCGGGGCCGCATCCTCGCGACGGCGTCCTCGCCGCACCGCTCGCTCGCGCCGCGACCGGGCTGGTCCGAGCAGGAGCCGGACGGGTGGTGGACCGCGACGCTGAGCGCCATCGGCGGCGTGCTCGGGGAGGCGGGGCTGCCCGGCCATTCGGTCGCGTGCGTCGGGCTCTCGGGTCAGATGCACGGCTCGGTGCTGCTGGGGGCGCGGGCGCTCGGCGGCGATGGGCGCGATGCGCGGGCCCTGCGACCGGCCCTGCTGTGGAACGACCAACGCACCGCCGAGCAGTGCACGGCGATCGAGGCGGCGGTCGGCGGACGCCGGGCGCTCGTCGAGATGGTCGGCAACGCGGCCCTCACCGGCTTCACGCTGCCCAAGCTGCTGTGGGTGCGCGAGCACGAGCCCGAGGTCTGGGCCCGCGTGGCGGCGTGGTGCCTGCCCAAGGACTTCATCCGCCTGCGCCTGACCGGCGAGCTGGCGACCGATGTCGGCGACGCCGCGGGCACGCTGCTCTTTGATGTCGATCGCCGGCGCTGGAGCGACGCAGCCCACGCGGCGCACGGGCTCGACCAGGCGTGCTCGCCGCCGGTGCTGGAGTCGTGCGCGGTCGCGGGGCGGATCACGGCGTGGGCGGCGGGGGAGACGGGCCTGCGCGAGGGAACGCCCGTGGTCGCCGGGTCGGGGGACAACCAGTGCGGCGCGGTGGGCGCGGGGGTCGTCGAGCCGGGGCTGGTGCTCGCGACGCTCGGCACCAGCGGGGTGGTGTACGCCCACTGCCGCCAGCCACGCAAGGACCTGGGCGACGACGCCACGCCCGCGGGGCGCGTCCACACCATGTGCGCCGCCGACGGCACGCCGGGGGCCCCGGGCCACTGGTCGCTGACCGGGTGCATGCTGAGCGCCGCCGGCTCGCTGCAGTGGCTGCGCGAGGCGCTGTTCCCGGAGGTCGCCTACGAGCGGCTGCTCGCCGAGGCCGAGGCGGTCCCGATCGGGGCGGGCGGGCTGGTGTTCCTGCCGCACCTCACCGGCGAGCGCTGCCCGCACCCCGACCCGGCGGCGCGGGGCGGGTTCGTCGGGCTGACCAGTAGGCACACCCGCGGGCACCTGGTGCGGGCCGTGGTCGAGGGCGTCACGCTCACCATGCGGCAGATCCTCGACATCTTCGGCGCGGTCGGCGTCGAGGCGACCCGCGTCCGCCTTGGCGGCGGCGGGGCGAGGACCGCGTTCTGGCGGCAGCTCCAGGCCGATGTGTACGCCACGGCCGTCGAGCTGCCCAACACCGAGGAAGGCCCGGCGTTCGGGGCGGCGCTGATGGCGGGGGTGGGAGAAGGC